>NZ_JAPSHY010000031.1 GCF_031179285.1 Microbacterium sp.
TCCAGGGTGCGGTCGTCTTGGCGACCTGCAACCGTTTCGAGGCGTACCTCGAGATGGACGAGCCGGTCACCGCCGCGGGCGCCATCGGCGTCGAGGCCGTGCTCGAGGCCGTCGAGGCCGCCACCGGTGTCTCGGCGCAGGACCTCGACGGTGCATACGAGGTGCATTCCGGCCGGCGGGTCGCCGAGCACCTGTTCTCCGTCGCCTCCGGGCTCGAATCGGTCGTCTCGGGCGAGGGCGAGATCGCCGGCCAGGTGCGCCGCGCGCTGAAGTCCGCCCGCAAGGACGGCACCACCTCCCCCGAACTCGAACGGCTCTTCCAGCGCGCGAGCCAGGCGCAGCGCAAGGTGAAGAACGTCACCGCCCTCGGCCGCGCCGGCCGCTCCCTCGTGCGTCTCGCTCTCGAGCTCGCCGACAGCCGCATCGCCGACTGGTCGGCGGAGCGGGTCCTGCTCGTCGGCACGGGCGCGTACGCCGCAGTCACCCTTGCGACACTGCGCGAGCGCGGAGCCGTCGACATCTCGGTGTACTCGCCGTCGGGCAGGGCCGAGGCGTTCGCCGCGAAGCACGACATCCGGGCCGTATCCGCCGACGACTACTCTCGCGTCGCCTCGCACTCGAGCCTGTTGATCACCTGCACCAGCTCCGCGGAGCCGGTCCTCGGCCCCGAGCATCTCCGGGCGGCATCCGGGTTTGCAACTGTCGGCTGCCCCGTCGCCGCGCATAATCAGCTGGTCGTCGACCTCGGCATGCCGCGCAACGTCGACCCGGCGGTTGCCGCGCTCGAGGGCGTCGCCCTGCTTGACCTCGAGACGATCCGACTGCATGCCCCGCTCGAGGAGCTGCAGGCGACGGATGCTGCGCGCAGCGTGGTCCGCGAAGCAGCCGACACCTTCCACGTCGTCGGCGCGCGGCAGAGCGTGACGCCGTCGATTGTCGCGCTCCGCTCACACATCTTCGGGCTCCTCGAAGCCGAGATCGGCCGCGCCAGAGCGCGCGGCGACGAGGACGGACGCATCGAGCAGGCGCTGCGCCACCTCACCGGTGTGCTCCTGCACACGCCGACCTCACGCGCGCACGAGCTCGCCGCGAGCGGCCGCGCCGACGAGTTCGCCGCCGCGCTGGAGACGCTGTACGGGTTGACGCCGGTCGCCGACGAGACCGAGGAGTCCGCCACCGCCTGACCTCGGATCTGCCGCCGGCGAGTGCGACACTGGAGGCATGGCCCTTCACATCACCGGAGACACCGCCGCCGACGCTCTACTGACCGACAATCCGCTCGCTCTTCTGGTCGGGATGCTCCTCGACCAGCAGGTGCCGATGGAGACCGCCTTCGCCGGTCCGCTGAAGATCGAGCAGCGCACGGGAGCGACGGATGCCGCCGCGATCGCCGGGATGGATCCGGACGCCTTCCTCGAAGCGTTCAAGCAGACCCCGTCGGTGCATCGCTTTCCGGGGTCGATGGCCACTCGGGTGCAGACGCTCTGCCAGACGCTGGTCGACGAGTGGGGCGGGGACGCCGCGGCCCTCTGGACCGACGGCGACCCGGACGGGCCCGAAGTCCTCAAGCGCCTGAAGAGCCTTCCCGGGTTCGGTGAGCAGAAGGCGAAGATCTTCCTCGCTCTGCTCGGCAAGCAGTACGGCTTCACCGGTGAGGGCTGGCGCGAGGCATCCGCTCCGTACGGCGAGGAAGGCGCGTTCCGCAGCGTCGCCGACATCGTCTCGCCCGAGTCGCTGACGAAGGTGCGTGAGTACAAGAAGGCGATGAAGGCCGCGGCGAAGCAGGCCGGCTGACGCCGAAAACCCCATATCGCAGAGACCCCCTCGTACCGACGTCGGTACGAGGGGGTCTCGGCGCGAACCGGGGGCTTCGGCGCGACGACCGGCCTCAGCGAAGGCCGGCGAAGAAGGCGCGGATGTCGCCGACGAGGAGGTCCGGCCGCTCCAGAGCCGCGAAATGACCGCCCTCGTCGAACCGGCTCCAGTGCACGATGTTGGAGTTGTCGCGCTCGGCGAACACCCTGACCGTCTGGAAGTCGTCCTTGAACACCGCCACTCCGGTGGGCGCCGCGTTCACCTGCTGCTCTGCTTCGACGCGGGCGTTCTCGAGGTAGCTGCGGCTCATGCCGGAAGCGGCGTTCGCGAACCAGTTGACGCTCACCTCGAGAAGGATCTTCTCCAGCGGCACGAGGGAGGTGCCGTTGCCGAAGTTGTTGAACAGCTCGCTGTAAGCGAGAAGACCGATGGGCGAGTCGCTGAGCCCGACCGCCACCGTCTGCGGGCGCGAGGAGTTCATCGTGTTGTAGCCCCCGACAGACTGGAACCACTGCATGTGCTCGAGCGCCGCATAGTCGGCCGGCTCGAGCCTCTCGAACTCGGACGGGTCACCGGAGGGGAACGAGAACAACTGCATCACGTGAAGGCCGAGGAACCCCTCGGGGTTCAGCAGACCGAGCTCGCGCGCGACCATGGCTCCATTGTCGGAACCGTGGATGCCGTAGCTGTCGTATCCGAGTCCGCGCATCAGCTGGTCGTACGCGGCGGCGACCTTGCCGACGGTCCAGCCGGGCGAAGCGAGCGGCTGCGAGAATCCGTAGCCCGGCGCGTCGGGGATCACGACGTCGAACGCGTCCTCCGCGCGTCCGCCGTGCGCCACCGGATCGGTGAGCTGATCGATCATGTCGAGGTAGTCGACGGCGGAACCGGGGTAGGTGTGCGCGAGGAGCAGCGGGGTCGCACCCTCGTGAGCGGAGCGGACGTGGATGAAGCGGATCGTCTGGCCCTCGATGTCGGTCGTGAAGTGCGGCACGGCGTTGATCGCGGCCTCCGCGGCGGTCCAATCGAATTCACGCCACGCCGCGATGGCCTCCCGCAGATAGGAGTTCGGCGTGCCGGCATCCCAGTCGTCGGTGGGCGACGGCTGCGGCAGTCGAGTGCGGGCGAGACGGTCCTGCAGATCGGCGACCTCCGCGGCCGCGACGGAGACGGTGAAGGGGCTGAAGGTGAGGTTGTTGTTTTCCATGTCTCCACAGTAGAAAGCCATTAGGCTGGATCCGTTCCTAATGAGAACCTCTTTCGAGGAGATTCCGATGGCCGATCCGACCGCCCGATTACTCGCCCTCTTGGCACTGTTGCAGACCGGCTCGGCGCGCTCCGGACGCGAGCTCGCCGAGCGGCTCGGCGTCTCGGCGCGCACGCTGCGACACGACATCGATCGCCTTCGCGGCCTCGGCTATCCGGTCGACGCCACGCGCGGCGCCATCGGCGGATACCGGCTGGGTGCCGGCGGCACGCTGCCTCCGCTGCTGCTCGACGACGAGGAGGCCGTCGCCGTCACGGTCGGACTCCGCGTCGCCGCCGGCATCACCGGGGTCGAGGAGGCCGGCGCGCGAGCGCTCGCGAAGCTCGAACAGGTGCTGCCGTCGCGGCTGCGCCCGACCGTCGATGCCCTGCGCTCGTCGATCGACCGGGCACCGGAGAACACCGGCACCGATGCCCCTGACCCGGAGATCGACTCGGCCGCTCTCCAGGCCATCGCGAGCGCCATCAGCGACGTCGAATGGCTGCGATTCGACTACGACGACGAACCGCGGCTCGTCGAGCCGTACCGTCTGCTGAGCTGGCAGCGCCGTTGGTACCTGGTCGCCCGCGATCCGCAGGACGGCACCTGGACCACGTATCGCGTCGACTGGATGCGGCTGCGGATGCCGACGCGGCGCCGGTTCGATCCGCAGCCGCTCCCCGGCGGTGACTACACCGCGTTCGCGATGCGCACGATCGCCGCGAGCGGCTGGAACGTGCATGCTCGCCTGCTGATCGATGCCTCCGCGGAGGACGTGCTCAACCGCATCAACCCCGCGGTCGGCGTCGTCGAGCCGATCGACGAGACGCACTGCGTGCTCGTGACCGGCGCCGACAGCCTCGACACGGTCGCCGCGTACATCGGCATGCTGATGATGGACTTCACGGTCGAATCTCCCCCCGAGCTGCTTCCGCGATTGCAGACGCTCTCGGACCGGTACGCCCGCGCCGTGGCCGGCTCCTGAGCGCTCATCAGCAGGCCACGGCCAGCCCCGCGTCGACGACGACTCGACCGTATCCGGATCGGCTCTCCGCACGGCGCATCCAGTGCCGGTCGTGCGTGACGGTGATCACTGCGCCGGGGTGGCCGTCGAGCGCCTCCTCGAGCTGGTCCACGAGCTCCGGGTCGAGATGGTTGGTCGGCTCATCCAGCAGGAGCACCTCGGCCGGTGCGGCGAGCGCGATCGCCAGGTCCAAGCGGCGTCGCTGTCCGACGGACAGGGTGCTCACCTCTCGCTCGAGGTCCGACTCGCGAAGCAGGCCGAACCGCAGCAGGGATTGCATCGCGTCCGTCTCGGCCAGTCCGGTCGACCGCGCGAACGACGCCACCACTGTGCCCGACTCGGTCGCGCCCACCTCTTGCCGCAGCCAGCCCATTCGCACGTCGTCGCCGCGCTCGACGGTCCCCGCGTCAGGCGTGATCTCTCCGGCGAGTAGACGCAGCAACGTGGTCTTACCCGCACCGTTGGCTCCGGTGATCAGCCAGCGTTCTCCGGCTCGCACCGTCCACTGGTCCATCCGCAGCACCGCACCCGCCGACCGTTCGACAGCGTCGAACCTGACCAGTTCGACGTCCGGGTGCTCCTCGCCCGACGCGCCGAGGGCGAACCGAAGCGGCTCGGGCGGCGGCGGACACGGCGCGGCGCGCAGGCGCGATACCCGCTCCTTGGCCATCCGGATACGTCCCATCGCGCCGTGATCGCGGCTCCGCGCGCGGAACGCTCCGTGCCCGAACCCGTCGAGCTCGAGTTTGCGCGGGATCGAATCGAGCCGGAACGCATTGGCTTGAACGAGGGCTTCGTTGCGCGCAAGATCCGCCCTCCACGCGATGTGGCGCTCTGCCATGCGCTGACGCTCCGCTGCGCGCGCTGCCAGGAATCCGGCGTACCCGTCGCCGTATCGGCGCAGACGCCCGTCCTGCACCTGGATCACGTCGACGGCGAAGCGCTCGAGGAAGGCCCGATCATGTGTGACCACGACGAGTGCGCCCCGGTGGGCGGCGATCCGCTCCTCCAGCCACGAGAGCGCTGCGCTGTCGAGATCGTTGGTCGGCTCGTCCAGCAGCAGTAGCTCGGCGTGTGCAGAGACGGCGACGGCGAGCGCCAGCCGCGCTCGCTCACCACCGGAGAGCGCCGCGACCGTCCGGTCGCGCTCGAGCGCCCCCAGTCCGAGCTGGTCGAGAGCCGCATCGACGCGTCGGTCGACGGCATAGCCGTCGCGTGCCTCGAAGCGGTCCTGCAACGCGGCGATCTCGGTGAGGAGCAGGTCCTGCTCCTCACCCTCGATCGTGGCGAGACGGTCATACGCCTCGCTCATGCTCCGCTCCAGGTTTCGCAGATCGGCGAGGAGGACATCGATCGCCTCCGTCACAGTCGCACGTTCAGGCAACCGCGGGTCCTGCGACGCGAACGCGATCCCGCCGGGGATCGAGACGCGCGACTCTCCCGCCGTGGGCGCGAGCGATCCCGCGAGGAGTTCGAGCAGGGTCGACTTGCCGGCGCCGTTGTCTCCGATGACGGCGAGCCGATCGCCCGGTCGGACGACGAGATCGACGCGATCGAGCACGATTCGATCGGCGAAGCGGACGGTCGCTGATCGCAGCTCGCAGACGCGGTGAACGCGAGCGGTGGTCGGGGAGGGATGTACAGGGAACATGGAGAGTCCTCTCCGCGGTGCAGTGGCGCCGCAGGGATGCGCGTCAGCAGACGCGTCCGATCATGGATCTCGAGCACGCCGGTCAGACGGCGCGTTCGCTCAGGACCCGCTGCGGAGAAGACTCGACGCAGCGTCCAGATCTAGCGGATCAGAGTACCCATCGCCCGAGACGATAGCAGAGCAGGGATGGCGAACGCCAGCAGCTGCTCGCTCTCAACCGTAGCGCGAGACGATCTCCGCGGTGAGCGGCGGCCAGATCCGCTTGTGATCCTCGCCGAACGGGGTTCCCGAGAGGAACGCGGCAGCGAGGTCTCGTGATCGGTCGATGAACAGGAAGCTGCCCTGTGCTCCGAAATGTCCCGCCGTCTCCGGTGGCAGCGTGTCGCTCAGCCAGTGCGGGCTCTTGGTGCCCTTGAGCTCGAAACCGAGCCCCCACTGGTTGTCTGCGAACGCCCCATAGCCGGGCACGATGCCGCGAAGGCCCGCCTGCGACACCGTGAGTGCGAGGTCGCGCAGCTCGACGGGGATCAGCACGGGCCGAAGCACCTCCCGTCCGAAGATCAGCAGGTCATCGATCGACGACGTCGCACCGGCAGACGGTCGCCCGGTGACGTCGGTCTGCGCCATTCCGAGCGGAAGGACGACTTCGCGTTCCATCCAGTCAGCGAACGCCATGCCGGAGGCATCCGCGACGTGTGCGGCCAGCGTGTCGAAGCCGGCATTCGAGTAGATCCGTCGCTCCCCGACCGGTCGCAGCGGCTCGGCGCCCTCCATCGGAAGCCCGCTGGTGTGATCGAGCAGGTTGAGCACCGTCGCTCCGGTGGGCCCAGCCGGCTCGTCCAGATCCACGATTCCGCGTTCGACCGCGACGAGCACGCCCCATGCGGTGAGCGGCTTGGTCACGGATGCCAGCGGCAGGACCGTCCGCGAGTCCCCCTGCACGGCGAGCGTCTCATCCGGGCCGGTGACACCGAGGAGCGCAGGATGCGGGAAGCCCTCGGTCGCGGCGAAGGTCGTCGCCTGCATCACGCGCCCTTGAGGCGCTCGGCGAGGTACTCGTGCAGGCCGTCGATGGAGATGCGCTCCTGCGCCATGCTGTCTCGGTCGCGGACGGTGACCGCGTAGTCGTCGAGCGAGTCGAAGTCGACCGTGACGCAGAACGGCGTGCCGATCTCATCCTGGCGGCGGTAGCGACGCCCGATCGCGCCGGCATCATCGAAGTCGACGGACCAGCGACCGCGGAGTCCGTCCGCCACCTCGCGGGCCAGCGGAGACAGCCGCTCGTTGCGCGACAGCGGCAGCACGGCGACCTTCACCGGAGCCAGACGCGGGTCGAGCTTCAGCACGGTGCGGACGTCGGTGCCGCCCTTGGCGTTGGGCACCTCCTCCTCGACGTACGCATCGACGAGGAAGGCCATCATCGACCGGGTGAGGCCGAAGGACGGCTCGATCACGTACGGGGTATAGCGCTCGCCCGAGGCCTGGTCGAAGTACGTCAGGCTCTGGCCCGACGCCTCGGAGTGGCTGGAGAGATCGAAGTCGGTGCGGTTGGCGACACCCATCAGCTCGCCCCACTCCTTGCCGGGGAACCCGAAGCGGTACTCGAAGTCGATCGTGCCGGCCGAGTAGTGCGCGCGCTCGTCCTCCGGCACGTCGAACTGCCGCATGTTCTCGGGATCCAGGCCGAGGTCGATGAACCACGCCCAGCAGGCCTCGACCCAGTGCTCGAACCACTGCTGCGCCTCGGCGGGCGGCGTGAAGAACTCGATCTCCATCTGCTCGAACTCGCGGGTGCGGAAGATGAAGTTGCCCGGCGTGATCTCGTTGCGGAAGGCCTTGCCGATCTGGCCGATACCGAACGGCGGCTTCTTGCGGCTCGCGGTGAGCACGTTGGTGAAGTTCACGAAGATGCCCTGTGCGGTCTCCGGGCGCAGGAAGTGCAGTCCGGACTCGTCGTCGACGACGCCGAGATATGTCTTGACCAGCCCCGAGAACGACTTCGGCTCGGTGTACTGGCCCTTGTTGCCGCAGTTGGGGCAAGGGACGTCGGCAAGGCCGTTCTGCGCCTTCCGGCCTTTACGCGCCTCGAAATCCTCGATGAGATTGTCGGCACGGAAACGCTTGTGGCAGCTGAGGCACTCCACGAGCGGGTCGGTGAATGTGGCGACGTGGCCGGACGCCTCCCACACGCGCTTGGGCAGGATGATCGAGGAATCGAGGCCGACCATGTCACCACGGCCGCGGACGAACGTCTGCCACCACTGGCGGCGGATGTTCTCCTTGAGTTCGGTACCGAGGGGGCCGTAGTCCCAGGCCGAGCGCGAGCCGCCGTAGATCTCACCCGCTTGGAACACGAACCCGCGGTGGCGGGCGAGGGCGATGACCTTGTCGAGGCGGGACTGTTCGGCCACGGTGGCTCCAATGGTCGGATGCGGGGGGATGCCGGTGATGACGGGCCCGCTCATTCTATCCGCGCGCCGGCGGCCCGAATGAGCCGCGAAGGCAGGCGTCAGGTGGTGAAGAGGTAGCCGCGCTCGACATCGAAGCCCGCGATGCGCAGCGAGCGTCCGAGCAGCTCCTCCATCTCGTCGCGGAGGCGCAGACGCCATTCGTGCGCGGCATCCGGATCGGAGACACGCATCGCCTCGATGTCCGTGGGGATCTGCAGAGTCGCGACGACGGCATCCGCAGCCGGTGGCTTCGCGATGTCGGCGAGCGCCCATTCCACATCGAGGCGATCGCTCTCATCTCCGGCGTCCCCGCCGCCGAAGAGCCCGTATCGGTTCACGGAGTATCCCGTGACGCGGGCACCGAGCACCGAGAGGAAGAAGTGCGCGTTGCGGGCGACGAGCGGGTCGAAGGTCCACGTGACACGGCCGACATCGCGGGAGAACGCCCATTGGCGCTGGTGCTCCTTGAGCTCACGCCCCCAGCCGCGGCCACGGTACTCGGGAATGAGCGCCGTGATGTGCGAGTGCATCGTGCGGCGCCCCGGTTCGCCGAAGAAGGCGATGGACGCGCCGACCATGCGCTCCTCACCGTCTTCGCTGTCGAACAGGCCGACGACGTAGTTGCCGGCCTGCTGCAGCGCGCGGAGCGTGCCGGCGTCGATGACGCGCTCGGGCCCTCGAATGGAGTCGAGCAGCCCCTGGGCGTCGATGATCAGTTCAACGGTGTCCAGATCGCGGATGGTTCGCACCCGTCCAGTCTGCCAGCCAAAGGGTCAGCGGGTGGGGAATGCCTCTCCTCCCCCTGCCGCCAGCGCCTCGGCCACGATGCGCAGATGGTCCTGCGTCATCTCCTCCGGCATGGCGGGCATGACCTGCTCCCAGTACGGCAGGATCGCGCCGCGCCCCTGCATCATCCCGGCCGGACGCGCGTACGCCCACAGGTGCAGGTGCGCGGAGCCGTCGTTCCACCGCGAGAAGTGGCACCGCGCGACGGCGGGGATCTGCTTCGTCGCCTCCGACAGGCGCTGCAGGACCGGCCCGAGACCTGCGAGCAGCTCGATCGGGGCGTCTTCGAGCTTCACGTGACGGCGAGGGGAGATCGCGCCGACGAACGGCAGACCCAGGCCGCCTTCGAAGCCGGAGTTCACACGCCAGTCGTCGTCATGCCAGATCGTGTACTCCGACGGCTTGCAGTGGCCGCACTCCGACGGGTCGTTCTCACCGCGGCGCGGTCTTTCCGGCACGAGCATCGTCTCGAGCGGCAGCAGGTCGAACGCTGCGATGCTGGGAGCGGGACCGCTGCCGGGCACGCCGCTCGTGTCGAGCGTCTGGCCGATGGGAGCCCATCGATGCCACGCCGTGTCGGCAGGGTGCTGTTCCAAGGTGGTGTCGTCGCTCATCCAGCCATGCAATCACGCAACGCGTCACGGTCGCGCTGCGACACCGCGGTCAGGCCCGCGAGTCCCAGTGAGATGTCGAGCTCGGCGAGCACGTTCCGCACCACTTCGCGCACGCCCGCTTCGCCCGCGATGCCGAGACCGTAGGCGTAAGGGACGGCCGAGAGCGACGACGCTCGCACCTAGTGCGAGGGCGATCACGTCAGCGGGTGAAGGATGACGATGTTGCGAGTCGTGAATACGCAACAACAGTCCCAGGATTTCGCGTCGAGGTCCTCGTGTGGGGATCTCCGCCGGTGGGTGCTGCCGGGGCACCGGTCAGCTTGGGGACGCAGCGCTGTAAATTACGGCGCATGGAGCTGCTTCCGACGCGACTTCGTGACGGTCCTACAGCTGCTGATAGAGCGCCCCGAAGTTCGAGAAGCGTCGCGCCGAAGTGCCCGTCACCAACGACACGGGTGAGCGCACGCTACTCGTGCTCTTCGACCACGAATGCGGCCGATGGTCCGTCTCGGAGGGCGGCATCCTTCGAGAGGGTGGACCAGACGGCGAGGTGCCGGACGAAGTAGCCTTGCTCGCTCTCGTGAACCTACCGCGTGGAGTCGACCTTATGACATGTTCGTGCCTCGAGGGGTGGAGGCCGTTGGGCACGATTTCAGGGTCCTCGCGCACCAGCGCGATCGCCCTGAGATCGCTTGCGAGGCAGTTATCGATGGCGCTCACGGGGTTGCTCACTCATATTCGACCCCAGTCGATGAGTTCCGCCTGATCTCGGTGACGCCCGCTACCTAAATCCACGGAGCTTCGTTGTCGTCCGGCCAGCGACACTGGTCGAGATGGAATCATCATCGAAGTTGCAGAGGAAGCGATAGCCCTCGTAGGCGTAGCACGATCGCGCGCTACCGCTGTAGCGGCTCGCGCCAGGTGCTCTTCTCGGCCATGCCCGCAGCTCGCGCGTTGAACGTCGGGTACTTCAGCTTGAGGGTGGGCGACCACGGCGGAACGAGCGACCACCGCGCCTGCTCATATCAGAGCTCCCCCCGTCTTCGCTGAGCCCTGCAGCATGGGGATGCTCTCGGTAGGCGCGATGTTGTACGTCGCCGCCCAATGTGGCTGCCACTCATACGGGCGCCGACCGGTCTTCGTCACGAACTTGGAGATCTCCGCATTGCGCGATCACCCATTGCGAATCGTCCACACATGGCTGTGAGCGTACCCACGGTCTGGGGGTCGTGGGGCTCGACCCTGAGGACTTCCCCCGGGCGGTTCCGCAGGGAGATTTCTCAAAGGGCTTGACACTCCTGACCTCGCGGGGTCTACTTTCCAGTATGGAAAACGAACCTTCAGCTGCGGAAGCGTTGGCGATCGCTCAGGAGTCCCGTCGCGCAGCCTTGCAACAGTCGCGGTCACCCTGGTGGTACTTTCCTGCGAGCGGCGCTGTTCTGGGAGCGGCAGTTGTTGCCGTTTTGCTCGCGCAAGGCATCGGCATAGGCATCGCGGTGATCCTGATGTCTGTCTCGATGGCAGTCTTGGAGTTCGCTCGTCGACATGTGACGGGGACGCGAACGTCGGAGTTTGGGCGGGGCCGAGCGACGGTCTACGCGATGGTTTTCGGGGCGTTGGGTCTCGCAACCTTGGCGGGGAGCTGGTTCTTCGTCAAGGAGCAGAATGTCAGTTGGGTGGGATGGGCAGCCGGCGCGATCATCTTCGTCCTAGTGGCCGTAGGCGGATGGGTTTTTGAACGCGCGCTCCTAACCTCCACGACACGCCGATGAGGTCATCTCAGGCAGGAACAGCTCAGCTCAACGAGACCATCCATCCGACCCGTCGACTTGCTATCTGCGCATATTTGTCCGAGGTGGTGGAAGCGGAGTTTGCTGCTGTGCGAGATTCTCTACGGATCAGTGATTCGTCGCTCAGCAAGCACCTGTCGACCCTCAGAGATGCAGGGTATGTGCAGCTTTTCAAACTCGCAGACGGGGGGCACAGTCGGACGTGGGTGGCGCTAACCAAGGAAGGCCGACTGGCCTATGAAGCCCACGTCCAAGCGCTGCGTCGGTTGACCAAATCTTGAGCCTTCCGGTTCGGGCGCTAACAGAGCACCCGAACCGGAACGCTCGACAGCCCCTAGGCCGCGCAGGCTTGATAGGCGCCGATTCCGCCTACAGCGGTCGACAGCACCCACCGGATCGTCAGAGCCGGCGACATCACACCGAGAACGCCGCCGATGATAGCGAAGAGGCAGCCTTCCGCCTTGTAGTCCACGGCACCCCCTCCATAGGCGAGGCGATAGGTCGCGACGTGACGCCCGTTGATATACCTGTGCAGGTAGCTTCCCTTACAGTTTGTCAACGGCTCTCCATTCGCGAGGGAGTGCGAGTGGCCGGACGTCAGAATGCAGATCCACTCGTACTGCCCGGTGGGGGAGCTGCTCATCGGCTGAATCGCTGGGGTCGCTGCGACTGTCCCGGTTGATCGCGCCTTGGTCGGTGCCACGGTTTCTGCTGCGGCTGCTGGCGCCGCGCCGGACAGCAACAGTGCTGCGATGGCAAGGGCGGCAAGGCCGCCCTTCTTCCGAATTTTCATACTCACACCTCTCCGGTATCGAGGGCTCGCAACGCCTGTTTGATGCTGCCGCCCTGCGTTAGGGAGGGACGATCGTCCAACAACCGCGCTGAAGCGAGGGTTGGGATCGTATGGTCAGGCGGTCGCGAGACCGCCCGCCAAGCCACCGGGGGGTGCGAGCAGAACAGATGGTCATGACACGTACCAGGTATCAAGCGGGAATCGATGAACCGTCGTCGAGCACCGCATCGGGGATACTGCAGGCCGCGATCGAAGAGTTCGATGAGTGCGGCTTCGCGGAGGCCAGCGTAGGTCAGATCGCGAACCGAGCCGGGACGTCGAAGTCCCTAGTGACCTACTACTTTCCGACGAAGTCCTCCCTGGCAACTAGCATTCTCGCTCTGGCTCACCCAAACGGAGTATTCATGGGCAGGGAACGTGAGGCCAGTGACCCGCTCGATGCGATTCTTCAAGCAGCCGAGCACATAGCAACCTGTGTCGCCCACCACCAAATCGCTCGCGTCGCGATCAAACTTCATCATCGTCGTGATATCCGTCAACAGGGGATACCTGCGAGGTATAGCGGCTGGCTTGCGCGCACCGCTGACTATCTCGAGGAGGCGAAACGGAACGGGCAAGTCCCGGTCTCCACCGACGTTGCTGTGCACTCCCGACTCCTCGTCGCCGGAATCGCTGGACTGATCGATATGGCCACGACCACCGGCGATTATCTCTCCCTCGTCGACGACTCAATATTGCTCACTCGTGATCGTTTAACCCTGATACGAGGTGCCAAAGAATGACGGGATTCCGCGCCCGCAACACCTTGAGGGGTTGGGGCAAATCGCTGCGCTGGCGCGCGCGCCCGCTCCCCGCGTCGAAGTAGAGAACGGTGACCACCAGCAGCACCCGCTACGCACGCCCGAGTCGAAGACGATCGGCACGCGGCCCGCCACCCGCGCCGGGATCTCGGGCAGGACGGCGAGCGTCGGCACTGCCCGATCGATCAGGCGGCCGCCGTGATTCGAGATCCAGATGCCGGGGTGTCGCGCGCGCCGATAGCCTTGATCGGTGGGTGCGAATGACGACAGGGCCAGGAAACGTCTCTCCCGAACCCCGCCGAAGTGGGCCGTCGTCGCCGTGCTCGCCTTCGCGGGCCTGTGCTCCTCGTTCATGTTCACACTCGTCGTGCCGCTGCAGGCCGAGCTGCCGCAGCTGCTGAACGCCTCACGCGAAGACACCACATGGGTGGTCACCATCACCCTGCTCGTCGCCGCGGTCGCCACTCCGATCTCCGGGCGCCTCGGCGACATGTACGGCAAGCGGCGGGTCGTGGTCGTGCTGTTGCTCCTCCTCGTGATCGGCTCGATGATCGCCGCGCTGTCAGGGTCGATCATCGGCGTCATCATCGGCCGCGCACTGCAAGGTGCGGTGACGGGAGTGGTGCCGCTCGGCATCGCGATCATGCGCGACGTGCTGCCGTCAGAGCGCCTGGGCACCGCGGTCGCTCTGATGAGCGCGACCATGGGCGTGGGCGGCGCGATCGGCCTGCCGGTCGCCGCGCTGCTGGCCGAGCACGCCGACTGGCACATGCTGTTCTGGCTCGCGGCCGCGCTCGGCGTCGCCGGCCTCGCCCTCGTCTTCGCCGTCGTCCCCGAAGACGTGCTGCGCTTCCCCGGCCGGCTCGACGTCATCGGCGCCATCGGGCTCGCCATCGGCCTGACCGGAATCCTGCTCTTCGTCTCGCGCGGTGCTGAATGGGGGTGGACGTCGCCCCTCACCCTGACCTGCATCATCGGCGGCGTCGTCGTGCTGCTGGCGTGGGGCTGGTATCAGCTGCGAGCGAAGGACCCGCTGCTCGACCTGCGCGTCGCCGCACGCCCTGCCGTGCTCTTCACGAACGTCGCCGCCATCGGCATGGGGTTCGCGCTTTTCGCATCGAACGTGACGTTCCCGCAGCTGCTGGAGATGCCTGCGGGAACCGAGCACGGATTCGGGCTCGACATGGTCGGAGCCGCCCTCGTGATCATGCCGGCGGGGCTGGTGATGATGGTCATCTCGCCGCTGTCCGGCTGGCTCGAGCGCACCGTCGGCCCGCGCCCGCTGTTCACGGTCGGTGCGACCGCGATCGTGCTCGCCTATGTGTTCGTGCTGCTCTGGTCGAGCGAGGTGTGGCACATCTTCGTGGGGAACCTGCTCATCGGCGTCGGCATCGGTTTCAGCTTCGCCGCCATGCCGATGATCATCATGCGCTCGGTCCCGGCGAACGAGACGGGCGCCTCGAACGGCCTCAACGCCCTGTTCCGCTCCGTCGGCACGTCCAGCGCCTCGGCGGTGATGGGCGGCATCCTCGCCGCGATGAGCGTCGATGTCGACGGGGTCGCCGTGCCGACGCGGGCCGCCTTCGACGTGTGCTTCTGGCTGGCGATCGCCGCCGGCCTCATCGCGGTCATCCTGTCGTTCCTGATCCCGAAGGAGCGCAGCTCCGAGCAGCATCCTTCACTGCCCGGCTGAGGTCATACGGAGATCGTCCGCGGGTCGGGATCTCCGTCCCGCAACGGCCGCAACCGGTCGGGGAGGGGCCATCCCAGCACGAACTGCAGGGTCGTGGGCCGGGTCATGTCTCCGAAGTCGTCGATCTTCACCACGATCCGGCCGGGGGCGGCATCCTCATCGGGAGTCACCTCGAGGATGCGCACCCGCAGCGGCCGATCGCCTTCACCCTCCAGCATCCACGGGTCGGCGAGCCAGGCGATCCCGTGCGCCTCCAGCGCCGCCTCGGCATCGAGCCACTCGGTCGGCGCCGACGCGGTGCGGCCGAGCACGTCGACCGCGACCCAGCTGTCACCCTCCGGGTGGATCCATCCGAGCAGTTCGCCGTCGTCGCGGCGGTGCGGGGTCCAGTCGGGCGACACCATCAGTGCGTGTACTCCATGAGCTCGACGCCGAGTACGCGGAAGGCATCGTGTGCTCGCAGCCGGTGCGTGATCGACAGGTCGTCGAAGCAGACGATGAGCGAGTAAGCGACACCGGCACGGGGACCGGCGAGCACGCCCGCCTCGGCGCGCACGCCGCGGTCGCGTCCGGTCTTGTTGATGAAGAGCAGGCCGTGGGCATCGTGGTCGTGCGCGAACGGGTCAAGCCCCGTCGACGAAGCGACGAGACTGAGATCCTGATTCAGGCTCAGCCACTCCGACACCTGCGCGCTGACGGCGGCATCGACGACGGCGGAGTTCACCAGCGCGGCGAAGAGTCCGGCGAGTTCGCGGGTCGAGCCGACGGCGACATGGGGAGCGTCGTCGGGACCCCGCTCGTCGCGGAAACGGTCGAGCAGGGCGGTGCTGGCGAGCCCGAGGGATTCGATGCGCCGACGAACGCTGTCGTGTCCGACGCGCTGGAGCAGGGCGTTCACGGCGATCGGGTCTCCCGCGGTCGCGGCGATCACGGCGAGGTCGGCGAGCGGCAGCGCCGGTGCGTGCAGGTGACGCCAGACGCCCGCCGTCGACACCGTCTCGACCGCCGAACGATCGACGATCTCCAGGGGGTCGAGCGCGCCGGTGTCGAAGCCGGCGGCCACCTCGATCAGCAGCGGAACGACCCCGAGCCCGGCGACGGGCATCGTGACGTGATCATCACCCG
This sequence comes from Microbacterium sp., assembly GCF_031179285.1. Taxonomy (GTDB): domain Bacteria; phylum Actinomycetota; class Actinomycetes; order Actinomycetales; family Microbacteriaceae; genus Microbacterium. The sequence continues at coordinate 15,788 of NZ_JAPSHY010000031.1, forward strand.
AGAGCACCCGCTCGCCACTGTCGAGATCGACCACGTGCACCGACACCTGCGCCCCGGCATCCACCAGCGTCTCGAGCGCTCGGAGCGCGGAGGTGAAGGATCTTCGCCCGATCGCCGCGCGGCGCGGCAGGCGCCGGCTGTTGCGCTGGGAGCGCCGCAGCATGGCTTGCGAGCCTTCGAACGGCTCGGGGACCGAGGGTTTGGGGAAGCCCACGCGTGATCCTTAGGGGGCGGGATGGCGGGATGCCACCAAGGCTCGTTCCCCAGCGGCAAGGGCTATCGTAACCCCACCCGTGAAGCCTCGTCATGAACTCCCAGGATGGTCACCAGATGGTCACCCGCGAGTCCTCCGGGAGCCACAGCGCATCGCTCTCGGTGACATCGAACGCCTCGTAGAACGCGTCGATGTTGCGCACGATCTGGTTGCAGCGGAACTCGTTGGGCGAGTGCGGGTCGATAGTGAGAAGACGCAGCGTCTCGGCGTCGCGGCTCTTCTGCTGCCACACCTGCGCCCACGACAGCAGCAGCCGCTGCACCCCGGTGAGCCCGTCGATGACCGGCGCCTGGGCGCCTCCGAGCGACAGTTCGTACGCCTTCAGCGCGATGCCGAGACCGCCCAGGTCGCCGATGTTCTCGCCAATCGTCAGAGCACCGTTGACATGGTGCTCGCCGTCCAGCCCTTGCGGGACGAGCGCGTCATACTGTTCGATGAGCGCCTTGGTGCGTTCCTCGAACGCCGCCCGGTCGGCATCCGTCCACCAGTCCTCGAGCTTGCCCTGGCCGTCGTAGCGGCTGCCCTGGTCGTCGAACCCGTGTCCGATCTCGTGGCCGATGACCGCACCGATCCCGCCGTAGTTCGCCGCCGCGTCACGACCGGCGTCGAAGAACGGGTACTGCAGGATGGCGGCGGGGAAGACGATCTCGTTCATCGACGGGTTGTAATAGGCGTTCACCATCTGCGGCGGCATGTGCCACTCGTCGCGATCGATGGGCTTGCCGACCTTGTCGACATTGCGATCGTGCTCGAAGATCGCCGCGCGACGGATGTTGCCGAAGAGGTCTGCGCGGTCGATCTCGAGACTCGAGTAGTCGCGCCAGACGTCAGGGTGACCGATCTTCGGGGTGAACGCGTCGAGCTTGGCGAGAGCCCGCTCGCGGGTCTCGGCGGTCATCCACTCGAGCTCGGTGATGCTCTGCCGATAGGCCTCGATGAGGTTCGCCACGAGTTCGTCCATCGCCGCCTTCGCCGTCGGCGGGTAGTGGCGTTCGACGTAGATCTTGCCGATCGCCTCGCTGAGCGCACCCTCGGTCACCGAGACGCCGCGCTTCCAGCGCTCGCGGAGCGTCGGCACGCCGGTGAGCTCGGTGCCGTAGAACGAGAAGTTCTCCTCGACGATGTCGTCCGTCAGGTACGGAGCCGCCGCATGCACGACCTTGGAGCGCAACCAGGACTTCCAGTCATCCAGTCGCTCCGGCACGAGAAGCGAGCCGAGACCCTCGATGAAGCTCGGCTGCGAGACCACGACCTCCGCGAACGCGTCGGGGTTCGTCGGGGCGACCGCGTCCCGCCAGGGTGCGAGGTCGACGCCCGCGAGCTGCTGGATCTCGTCCCACGTTTTCAGGTTGTAGGTGGCCACCGCATCACGGCTCTTGACGTTGTCCCAGTGGTGGCCGGCGAGTTCGGTCTCGAGCGTGATCGCACGGTCGGTGTCGCCGGCGGGGTCGGCGATGCCGGCGAGGGTGAGAAGGCGCTCGAGGTGTGCACGGTAGGCCGCACGGGTCTCGGCGAACGTGTCGAGGCGGAAGTAGCTCTCGTCCGGCAGCGACAGGCCCGACTGCATGATGACCGGCACATAGCGTTCCGGGTTTCCGGGGTCCCCGTCGACGTAGAACGCGATCAGGTGCGCGCGACCGTCGCGGTCGTAGGCGCCGACGGTGCGCAGGAACGAGGGGATGCCGTCGATCGCGTCGATCTCGGCGAGCGTGTCCGCGAGCGGCGCGGTGCCGGCCGCCGCGATGCGCTCGGTGTCCATGAAGCTGGCGAACAGATCGCCGATCTTCTGCGCCAGTGTGCCGGGCTGCGCACCCTGGGATTCCTCGATGATCGCGCGCACGTCCTTCTCGGCCTGCTCGGCCAGCAGATGGAACGAGCCCCAGCGAGCCTTGTCGCCGGGGATCTCGGTGCGAGCGAGCCATTCGCCGTTCACATACCGGTACAGGTCGTCCTGAGGACGGATGTCGGAGCTGAACTCTTCGAGGGCGAGGCCCGAGGGAAGCACGTCGGTCATGCATCCCACCCTATGGCGGCCTGGACGCGTCCGGACGTCGAGAACGCGCAAACCGCCCTTCCGCGCGACCGGGAAGGGCGGTTCGTGCGTTCTCGGCGCGTCAACGGCGGCGGATGCTGAAACGGCGGCGTCGCGGGGGCGGCTCCGACGGCGGCGCCGCCGCCGACCGAGCCGCGCGCCGCTCCCGCCATGCCTCCACTTCGGCATCGACATCGCGAGGCGAGGTGACGACGGGCGGACCGCCCTGAAGCTGGCGGCGCGCTTCGATCACGCGCCGGTTGAAGTCCTCGAGCACGTCCCGCACATCCGACTCCCGCCCGAGGAGGTCGAGCTGAGCGTCGAGCTCTCGGTCTTCGGTGCGCAGCAGGATCGCCGGGGGTCCGAGTCCGGTGAGGTTCTCGCGCTCGATCTTGCGGCGGATCCACCAGTCCGGGTCATGGTGTTCGCCCAGACCCTCGAGCGGCTTGCCTGCCCCGGGCAGGTTGTCGAACTCGCCGCGGCGGATCGCGAGCTGGATCGCGGTCTCGACGAACGCCGCCCTGTTCTCGGCGTTCAAGGTGACGGACGGCTCCTGCTCGTCAGCAGCTTCCTGTGACGGGTCCTCGCCGGCCTGGCGCTTCGCGAGGTAGCGCGCGGCGTTCTCCATGGCGTCTGACATCGGTCACCTCCGGGTCGCGTCCGGTGTCATTCCAGGATAGGGCGACGGCTGGGGGTCGGCGCCAGCCCATAGGCTCGACGGGTGACCGTGCGCGCCTCCCTCAACAGAGACATCCTGCGCCTCGCCGTCCCCGCGCTCGGCGCGCTGGTCGCCGAACCCGCGTTCCTCATCGTGGACGCAGCCCTCGTCGGTCACCTCGGCACGGTTCCGCTGGCCGGGCTCGGCATCGCGGGTGCCGTCCTTCAGACGATCGTCGGACTCATGGTGTTCCTCGCGTACTCGACCACGCCGGCGGTGGCGAGGCGCTTCGGCGCGGGGCGCCCGGGCGACGCGGTCTCGGCGGGCGTCGACGGTATGTGGCTGGCGCTCGGGCTCGGGGCCGTGCTGGCGGTCGTCGGCGCGGTCTCCTCGCCGTGGCTCGTCTCGCTGTTCGGTGCGAGCGAGGCCGTCGCCGATCAGGCGTACGCCTACCTCGTCGTGTCGATGTGGGGTCTGCCCGCGATGCTGATCGTGTTCGCCGCCACCGGGCTGCTGCGCGGGATGCAGGACACGGTAACTCCGCTGTGGATCGCCGGTCTCGGATTCGGCGCCAACGCACTGCTCAACGTCGTGTTCATCTACGGATTGGGCTGGGGCATCGCCGGATCCGCGTTCGGCACGGTGGTCGCGCAGTGGGGCATGGTCGCCGCGTACGTCGTCGTCATCCGGCGCTTGGCGACGAAGCACAACGCCTCGATGCGAGCGCACGGCGGCGGCATCCGCAGCAGTGCCCGCTCGGGCGGCTGGCTGTTCCTGCGCACCGTCAGCCTGCGCGTCGCGCTCCTCGCGACAGTCGCGGTCGCGACGGGAATCGGCACCACCGAGCTTGCTGGCTGGCAGATCGTCTTCACCATCTTCTCGGCGGCGGCATTCGCCCTCGATGCGCTCGCCATCGCCGCGCAGGCCCTCATCGGCAAAGAGCTCGGTGCCGGCGACGAGCGGCAGGTGCATCGTGTGCTGCGGCGCACCGTGGCGTGGGGCGCGTGGTTCGGTGTCATCGTCGGCGCGCTGATCGCGGCTCTGTCCGGGGTTCTCGGCATCGTGTTCACAGGTGACGCCCAGGTGGCAGCGATGGTGCAACCGGCCCTCCTGGTGCTCGCGGTGGCCCAGCCCATCGCCGGAGTGGTGTTCGTGCTCGACGGCGTGCTCATGGGGGCGAACGATGCCCGCTACCTCGCACTCGCCGGCGGTGCCAACCTCGTGCCGTTCCTCCCTGCCCTCTGGATCATCGCCGCCTCCGGAGTCGACGGCGGCGTGGGCCTGATCTGGCTCTCGGTGGCGTTCTTCGGGGTGTATCTGCTGGCTCGGCTGGCGACACTCGGCCTGCGCGTGAAGTCCGGGAGGTGGATATCGTGATGAGCGACGCGAACTGGCCGGGCGACGCCGAGACCGTCATCGGCTGGGTGCGAGCGAGCATCCAGCCCGTGGATGCACCGGCGGTGCGCGGTCTCGAGGACGTGCACATTTCGGCGGAGCTATCCGGCACGGATCTCACGACCCTCACCATCGATGCGAGCGGCGTCGAGCTCAGCCTCGACCCGCCGCCGACACCGGCAGCGACGACACCGCACGTCGCGGCGGAGGAACCCCCCGTCGTGCATCGCACCCCCGGGGTGCTGCGGACCGTCCGCGTCACCGCCGACCCGGTCCGGATCGAGCGCATCCCGGTGACGATCGACTTCCAGCTCTACGACGCCCGCGTGGAATGGCTCGTGTACGAGCGGCCGATGATCGCCGACCGGCCGGAGTCCATCCACGGCCTCGAGCTCGCTCACGACGGCACCGGCATGCGGGGTGCGTTCACCGCGTCGCTTCGGGCGGCCGACCTGACACCTCTTCTCGCGGCAGTGCTGCACCCGGCCCTCGACACCACCGGCATCCGCCTGCGCCGCCTGAAGGTCGACGTCTCGCAGGACGGCGCCGACGGCATCCGCATCCAGGGTCGCGCCGGCATCGGGTGGCGGATGCTGAGGGCATCCGCCACCGGCACCGCCCGCGTCGGTGTCTCACGCGCCGGAATCGTCACGCTGCGCGAACTGCGCGTCGGCAGCCGCAACCCGCTGGTGGCGATCGCGCTGCGCGCTGCTCGGCGGTCGATCCGCGAACAGGTGGGCCGCAGCTTCGACCTGAACGACGAGTTCGCCTCAGCCGGCGGTCCTCGCCTGAGCGACGTGCGGGTGGTCGCGGCTAAGCGGCTCACGATCTCCGCTCGCCTGGCCTGACTCCGCGACCCGCTCACGACGCCGCATCGCGTACGCCCACGCCGCGAGACCGAGCATCGGGCCCCACAGCCAGAACGGGAACATCAGCAGCACGAACAATGTCTCCTTCGCTGCGCCCACGCCTTCGAGCGCGAACTCGATGCCGGCCGCGGTGAACAGCACGCTGACCACGGTCGCCGGGATCACAGCGAGCCCCGGGGGCACTGCACGTCCGCCGATCCAAGCGAGGAACCGGGGGAACCGCTCCCCCCACGGCATGATCAGGCCGAGGGTGAGCACACCGCCGATGAGCATTCCGAGCCCGAGCAGCAGCCCGGTGAGGCGCATCTCGGGCGCCTCGGCGAACATCTCGGCGCTGCCGCCGAAGAGCGGCCACGGGGTGAGCCATGTTGCTCGGGCGAACGCGTACGGCAGTGCGCAGGCAGCGCCGATGACGGTGATCGCGACGCGGTGCCGCAGCACGAATCGCGCGGATCCGCCCCGCGTCTCGCCTCCGGTGATCATCCACACGACGAGACCGGCCGCCGCGATCACATGAGCGAGGGCGAGAGTGGCCTGCGGCAGCACGCCTCCGAATGCGCCGACGATACGCGGGATCAGCACGGCGGCCCCCATCTGGACGATCGCGACCGTCACCAGCGCGGCGAGCACCGCGGCGAGCACGATGCCCAGCCAAGGCCTTCGCAGCACGGTGAGGGTGACGAACACGGTGATGCCGACGACGACCGTGAGGGCGAAGGTGTAACCGGCCGCCGGGATCACGCCGCCCGGCGTCGTCGCGGCGAGCAGGGTCGCGGCGACGAGTCCACCGGCGCGCACGGCACGCAGCGGAACCGCGGTTGCGCGGTCGCTGCGCTGTGAGGCGAGGGCGATCCCCACGACGAGGAGAACGCCGAGAGCACCGCTGAGCGCGACGGCGAGTTCGACGCCGGTGCCGAACCTGCCGATGATGCTCGTCGGCAGGTCGTCGAGGAACCCGGGTACGAGCATCCTCAGCAGAGCGATGACCGCCACCGTCAGAGCCGCTGCAGCAGCAGCGATGAGCGAGAGAGCGCGAGTGCGATGTGACATGCTTCCACGCTAGGAATCGCCGGGGTGCGGGGCATCGCCCACGGGAGCCTTCTTCCTCACCCGGGCGGGTGAGTTCCGCCGGCCGCGTCAGGCGCGGGGGCGGAGCACGCCGTTCTCGTACGCCCAGATCACCACGTGCACGCGGTCGGGTACCGCCAGCTTCGCGAGCACCGCCTTGACGTGGGTCTTCACTGTGTTGGGCGAGAGGAAGAGCGCCGCTGCGATCTGCTCGTTCGACGCCCCGGTGGCGAGGAGACGGGCGACCTCCTGCTCGCGCGCGCTGAGCGCCGCGAGCGCTTCGCCGGGATCAGCGGGCGGACCTCCGTCTCGCACGAAGCCGATCAGCGCGGCTGTCGCGCGCGGCGACAGCACCTGCTCGCCGGCCGCGACAGCCGCCGCGGCGTCGGCGAGTTCCGCCGGGCTCGCGTCCTTGGTGAGGAAGCCACTCGCCCCTTCGCGGATCGCGGCGTACACGTACTCGTCGAGATCGAACGTGGTGAGCACGAGCACCCGGATGCCGTCGCGGATCCGCAGGATCTCGCGTGTGGCGGCGATACCGTCGAGTCCCGGCATCCTGATGTCCATCAACACCACATCGACGGCGTGCGCCCGCACGTGCTCGATGGCCTCCTCGCCGGAGGCGACAGCCCTGACATCGGCGATCCGGGGGTCGCGGGCGAGCATCACGGCCACGGCCTCGCGGAACAGTTCCTGATCGTCGACGATCAGCACCCGGATGGTCACGACGCACTCCCCCGTGCCGCATCCGCGCCCGGCAGCTCGACCCGCACGGTCCAGCCGCGAGGCGTGCGCTCCCGGGCAGAGAGGATGCCGCCGGCCTGACGCACGCGCTCGGAGACTCCGATGAGTCCGGTGCCGGTGCCGAGCTCCCGTCCGGCATCCGCGCGTATGGGACCGGCGCCGCCGTCGTCCGTCACGGTCGCCGTGACACCCGTCCCGGTCCACACCAGGCTGACATCGATGCGCACCGGCGGCGACGTGTGGCGCACGGCGTTGGTGAGAGCTTCGCGAACGGCGTGGTGCAGCGCCAGCATCACGTCGGGGCGCAACGGCGTGCGGTCTCCGTCTTCCTCGAGGGTGACCTCGCTGCCCGGCCGGCGCACGGCCTCGACCAGTTCTGCGATCGATGAGATCGTCGGCAGCGGCCCGAGCGGCGCATCGCCGACGGCGACGGCCGATCGCATCCCCCGCAGGGCGTCCCGTCCGGATTCGATGACGATGCCCAGCGCGTGGTCGCTGCGCTCGACGTCATCACGAAGCAGCGCGCGCGCGACCTCGGCCTGGGCGATCATCACCGTCATCGAATGGGCGACGATGTCGTGCAGGTCGCGGTTGATCCGCATCCGCTCGTCGACGATCGCCCGTTCGACGCTCGCCTGCATCCGCTCCTCGGTCTGCATGCGTCGAAGCCGCAGCAGAGCACCCACCGCCCACGCCGCGCTGACCGCCCCGATGAGGCCGAGGAAGGCTCCCCAGCGAAGCGGCCCGTCGAAGCCGGGTTCGGTGAAGGCGATGAGCGCGGCACCGAAGACCCCGCTTCCGAGTGCCAGGAGCCCCCGGATCGGCTGGCACTGCAGCGCGACCTGACCGAGCACGAGCAGGTAGGCGACGCTCGAGGGGAACAGCACTCCCGAGATCTGCTGGATCGACGGCACCAGCGCCAGCGCGGCCATGATCGCACTCGCGCCGGCGAAGGCGGCGACGGGAATGCGGGTGGCCAGCAGCGACATGGCGTGCAGCCCGGCGAACAGGGGGATCGCGAGCGCAATCGTCGCCCCGTCGGGTCGGAGGTCGGCGCGCGTGATGGTCGCGATGCTCGCCGGAAGCAGGACCACCAGCACCACCAGCGCCACGATGACGTCGGCGCGCAACCACGTGTACCACGCTCGCGCCGTCCTGACGGCATCCGTTTCCTGCTTCACCGTCATCATGCTCTCACGCAGCATGCGCGCGCGGATCGCCCGCTCGGGTGATTCCGCAGCCGGGATCAGCCGGCGTGCCTCCGGCACCACTCGTACATGATCACGGCGGCGGCCGCACTCGCGTTGATCGAGCGCGTCGACCCGTACTGAGTGATCTCGATATGGGCGGATGCCGCGGCGAGCGCCTCGGCGCTGAGGCCGGGGCCTTCCTGACCGAACAGCAGGACGCAGCGCTGCGGAAGCTCTGATCGGTCCACCGGGACCGACCCCTCGACGTTGTCGACCGCGATGATCGGGATGCCGGCATCCGATGCCCACACGGCGAACTGATCGACGGTCTCGTGATGGACGACGTGCTGGTATCGGTCGGTCACCATGGCACCGCGCTTGTTCCAGCGCCGGCGTCCGATGATGTGGACGGTGTCGGCCAGGAAGGCGTTCGCGCTGCGCACGATCGAGCCGATGTTCATGTCGTGCTGCCAGTTCTCGATGGCGACATGGAACGGATGCCGCCGGGTGTCGAGATCGGCGACGATGGCCTCCATGCGCCAGTAGCGGTAGCGATCGATGACGTTGCGGGTGTCGCCGCTCGCGAGCAGCTCGGGATCATACTGCTCCCCCGCCGGCCACTCCGCGCGGGGAGACGGCCACGGGCCGACGCCATGGGTGGTGTGCTCGGGGGTGCTGCTCGCCGCAGGTTCCGGCATCCGCTCATCCATCCCGCCAGCGTAGCCGCGCAGCGCATGTCATCCTCAGTCGCGGGCGCGGAGGAACTCCCTGATGCGGTCGAGCACCTCGTCGCGCCGCTGCCAGAGCAGGCCGTGGCCAGCCCCCTCGTAGGTCTCCACCTCGAGATCCGGCAGCACCCGGAGCCGCTCGGCGGCCGCACGCGGGTCACCCATCACCGTCGCTGATCCGAACAGCGCCAGCGTCGGCGTCGTGATTCGCCGCAGTTCATCGTCGGAGAGAGGCGTGACCCAGGGGATGCGACGACGGTAGCCGAACGATGCCGTGGCGCACGCCTTCTCTTCTTCGCTCAGGGTCACCCCGGGCGTCATCCATTCCTCGAAGCGCGCGAAGTTCGCCGCGGTCGGGCGGATGCCGACCCAGATCATCCGCGCCAGCACGCTGAGCGGCGGGCGTGCGAGAGCCGAACCGGGCTCCCCTAGCACGAGGCTCGCGATGCGGTCCGGCCGGTGGGCTGCCGTCAGCGCGGCATGCCACGCGCCTTCGGAGTACCCGAGCAGATGGGTCCGCTCGATGCCGAGGCCCGCGATCACCTCGTCGACCCACGCCGCGTAGTCCTCCCCCGTGCGAACAGGTGCAGTCTGCACGCTGCCGCCGGCGGTCCCGATCGTGTCGAGCGCATACACGGCTCGATCGGCCGCGAGGTCGGCCACGAAGGGATGCCAGCCCAGGCCGTTGCCTGCGAGCGGATGCAGCAGCACGAGCGGCAGTCCGCCGGCGGCGCCCGATCGCCGGACGCGCGTCGGCCCGAATCGCGTCGCGACATCGGTCACGGTCGACTCGACGGGCCAGAGGCGTTCGAGTGCCGCGTAGGCGTGCTCAAACGACTGCTGTGCGCGCGGATCCGTGAAACCGCCGATCCTGTCCATCACTGCTCCTCGTGGTATGAACGTACCATTATGGTATGAGCGTATCATTGTGAGCGGCGGAGGGTGACAGGGAGGCCGACGGTGCCACGTTCGATCGATCACGAGAGCAGGCGAGGTCAGATCACCGATGCCACCCGGCGCGTGATCGCGCGGTCGGGTCTGGAAGCCGCCACCTTCCAAGCCGTGGCCCAGGAGGCGGGCATCTCGATCCGGCTCGTGCAGTACTACTTCGGCAGCAAGGGCGAGTTCCTCGCCGCCACCCGCCGCGCGGTCGCGGCGGATGCAGCAGCTCGCTTCGGTGATGCGCTGTCCGCGCTGGATGAAAGCGCACCCGCGCGCGAGCGCATTTCGGCGATTCTCACGGAGATGGTTCCGATCGATGATCGACGCCGTTCGGATGCGATCGTGCTCGCGGCGTTCCACGCGGCGTCGTTGACAACGCCGGTCGACGGCCCCGCTCTTCCGACGGCGCCCCAAGCGCTGGTCGACATCATCGCCGCGCAGATTCCGCAGGATCCCGGGTCGCGCCATGGCGCGCGAGACCGGCACCTCGACGCCGAACTGATCCTCGCCACCGCCGCCGGGCTCGTCCAGGGGATGATCGCCGGCCACTACGAGCCGGCCACCGTCACCGCCCTCATCGACCGGCTGCTCGACGCCCTCGGGTTGTGATCAGCACTTTCGGCCCACCGAAAACGAGCTATGATTTCGGTGTGCCTAAAAGTTTGCCTGAACTGATCGATCGGCCGTCTGCCGCGGCGACGCTGCCGCGCGGGCTGTGGCTGCTCGGACCAGCCCTCGTCGCGGGCGTCGCCTACCTCGACCCCGGCAACGTCGCCAGCAACATGACCGCGGGCGCGCAGTTCGGGTACCTGCTCGTCTGGGTCGTGCTGGCCGGAAACGTGATGGCCTGGCTCATCCAGTACCTGTCGGCGAAGCTCGGGGTCGTCACAGGGCAGAGCCTCCCCGAGGTGCTCGGGTCGCGGTTGCGCAATCGCTGGGCGCGCCGCTCGTATTGGCTGCAGGCAGAGCTCGTCGCGATGGCCACGGACCTCGCCGAAGTCATCGGTGGCGCCGTCGCGCTCAACCTTCTCTTCGGAGTTCCGCTGCTGCTGGGCGGCTTCATCACCGGCGCGGTCTCCATGATCCTGCTCGCCGTGCAGAGCCGCCGCGGCGCCCGCCCGTTCGAGTTCGTCATCATCGGGCTGATGATCGTCATCACCGTCGGGTTCGTCGCCGGCGTCTTCGTCGCGCCGCCCGATCCCGCCGGCGTGCTCGGCGGCATCGTGCCGCGCTTCGAGGGCACCGGATCGGTGCTGCTGGCGGCATCCATTCTGGGCGCGACGATCATGCCGCACGCGATCTACGCCCACTCCGCCCTCAGCCGCGATCGCTTCGGTGCGGCTCGCGGCGGGATCGACTCGCGGACCCTCGGAGGTCACGCGGATGCCGACGCCGAGGCCGCGCGCACGGATCCCGGCCGCATCCGGACGCTCCTCGCCGCGACCCGGTGGGACGTGACGATCGCGATGATCATCGCGGGTTCGGTGAACCTCGGCATCCTGTTGCTCGCCGCGGCCAACCTCGCGGGCGTCGAGGGCACGGATTCGCTGGAGGGCGCGCACGCGGCCCTCGCCGCCGGCCTCGGCCCCGTGGTCGCGACCTTCTTCGCCGTGGGCCTTCTTGCCTCCGGCCTCGCCTCCACCTCGGTCGGCGCCTACGCGGGAGCCGAGATCATGCACGGTCTGCTGCACGTGCGCATCCCGCTGCTGGCGCGTCGGCTCGTGACCCTGATCCCCGCCCTCGTCATCCTGGGAGTCGGCATCGACCCGACCCTCGCCCTGGTGCTGAGCCAGGTCGTCCTCTCGTTCGGCATCCCGTTCGCGCTGATCCCGCTCGTGGTGCTCACCGCTCAGCGCCGCACCCTCGGCATCTGGACGAACCGCGTCTGGACCACTGCCGCGGGTATCGTTGCGTCGATCCTCCTCATCGCCCTCAACGCCGCCCTGCTCTGGCTCGTGCTCAGCGGAGCGTGAGCGGCGGATAGGCTCGACGGCATGACCGCCGAGACCGCCCGCCGCACCGTCCGGATCCTCACCTGGGCCGGGTTCGCGACCGGAGCGATCGGGGCCCTCCTCATCGCCTTCCCGCAGGTGCTGCCGTTCGGCGGTCCGTGGGTGCAGCTCACCCTCGGTGTCGCGACGCTCGTACTCGCGTTCCGTGCCCGCAGGACCGGTATCGCCGCCGTGCCCGATTTCGACGGTCGGCTGTCGCTCGCGGCGGCCATCCTCGGGTTCATCGTGGTGTTCTTCGCCGGGCAGGTCGCCTTCATCCTGCTGACGGCTCCGGGCACCGGAGCCTGAGGCGCAGACGCTCCCCGACCTAAGCTGGTCGTGTGGCATCCCCCGCAGCAGACGACTACCTCAAGACGGTGTACGCGCACACCGAATGGCAGGACGCGCCGATCACCCCCTCCGTGCTGGCGGCGAAGCTCGGCATCGCCCCTTCGAGCGTGACCGAGATGGTCAAGAAGCTCGCCGCCGCGGGCCTCGTCTCGCACGTGCCGTACGGCGCCGTGCGCCTGACGGATGCCGGAACCCGGCGCGCCCTGGCGATGCTGCGACGGCATCGGCTGATCGAGACGTGGCTGGTGCAGGAGTTCGGCTACGCCTGGGACGAGGTGCACGACGAGGCCGAGGTGCTGGAGCACACCATCAGCGACCGGCTGCTCGAGGGGATCGACGAGCGGCTGGGCCGGCCACGGTTCGACCCGCACGGCGACGCCATCCCGGATGCCGCTGGCACGATCGAGCGCGAGCCGTTCGTGCTGCTGGCGGATGCCGCGGTCGGGCACACCGGGCGCGTGCTGCGCGTCGACGATCGCGATCCGCAGCTTCTGCGCGCGCTCGAGTCGCTCGGACTGGCTGTGGCGTCGACGATGCGGGTCACGCCGTCCGGCGTGGAACTGGACGGCACCTCGATCGAGCTCCCGGACGGCGCGCGCGATGTGGTGTGGCTGAGCGCCTGATGCTGCTCCACGACGCCCGCTGACGTGCGTCAGTCGCGCCCTCTAGGCTGTGCACATGGCCCATCGCGACGACATCGAATGCTGGCTCACCGACATGGACGGCGTGCTCGTCCATGAGAACGACGCCATCCCCGGAGCGTCCGAGCTGCTCGCCGGCTGGGAGAAGGCCGGCATCCCTTATCTCGTGCTCACCAACAACTCGATCTTCACCGCGCGCGACCTGTCCGCCCGACTCCGCTCGAGTGGACTGATCGTGCCGGAAGACCGGATCTGGACGTCGGCTCTCGCCACCGCCTCGTTCCTGCAGCAGCAGCTGCCGGGCGGCTCGGCGTTCGTGATCGGCGAGGCCGGCATCCTCACCGCCCTGCACGAGGCCGGATTCGTGATGACCGAGAGCAACCCCGACTACGTGGTGGTCGGCGAGACGCGCAACTACTCGTTCGAGGCGATCACGAAGGCCATCCGTCTCATCAACCGGGGCGCGCGCTTCATCGTCACGAACCCCGACGCCACCGGGCCGAGCGCCGACGGCCCGCTCCCCGCGACGGGTGCGATCGCCGCGCTGATCACGAAGGCGACGGGCAAGGAGCCGTACGTCGTCGGCAAGCCGAACCCGATGATGTTCCGCTCGGCGCTGAACAAGATCGGCGCGCACTCCAAGCGCACCGGCATGATCGGCGACCGCATGGACACCGACGTCGTCGCCGGCATCGAGGCGGGACTGCACACGATCCTCGTGCTCACCGGCATCAGCGATCAGGCCGAGATCGAGAAGTACCCGTTCCGCCCCGATGAGATCGTCGACTCGGTCGCCGATCTGCTGCCCGGCGACACCGTCGAATCGCTCGGGAGCTGAACATGGGCGTGCTCGACGAGGGCGAGCGCCTCCGTGCGCCGGATGCCGCGGCATGGCGTTCCTGGCTCGAGCAGAATCACGCCGACGCTGCGGGAGTGTGGCTGCTCAGCGTACGGGGACGCGACGCCGACGGCGTCGGCTATGAAGACGCCGTCCGCGAGGCGCTGTGCTTCGGCTGGATCGACGGCCCGGTGCGCACGTTCGGCGATCAGACCGTCGGGCAATGGTTCTCGCCGCGACGACCGTCGAGCGGCTGGGCGGCGACGAACAAGGCGCGCATCGCCGAGCTCGAAGCTGCTGGCCTGCTCGCGCCGGCCGGCATCCGCGCGTTGGAGGTCGCGAAGGCGAACGGCTCCTGGGAAATGCTCGACGGGCCGGAGGCCGGGACCGAGCCCGCCGAACTCACCGCGGCGCTCGACGCGAACGCCGACGCACGCGCGAACTGGGACGCGTTCCCGAAGTCGGTGAAGAAGCTCGGGTTGACCCTCATCGCGATGGCGAAGCGGCCCGAGACGCGGAGCGCTCGCATCGCGAGGATCGTGGCGGATGCCGCAGCGGGGAAGCGCCCATGAGCCAGAACGACATGCTCTTCATCGTGTTGATCGCGATCGGCGTCAGCTCGCTGACGATCTTCATCGTGCAGCTGGTGCGCTCGCGCCGACGCGGACCGGGTGACGGCGACGGCCGCGCCGGGTGGTGGGAAGGCCCCTGGGACGACGACGATCGCCGGCGCTGACCCGGCGCTCGTCAGATGAGCAGCCGACGACGATAGCCCTCGGCGACCGCCGAAGCGCGATCGCGAACGCCGAGCTTGTCATAGATGTGCTGCAGGTGGGTCTTGATACTCGCTTCGCCGATGAACAGTGCTGCCGCGACCTCTCGGTTCGAGCTGCCGTTCGCGACGTGCTGCAGCACCTCCTTCTCACGGTCGGTGAGCGCGCCGTTGCCGGACTTCCGCACCTGCCCCATGAGGTGCTGCGTCGCCGACGGCGCGAGCACCGACTCGCCGCGTGCGGCGGCGCGAACCGCGCGCATCAGTTCGTCGGGCAGCGCGTCCTTCAGGAGATACCCGATCGCGCCCGCCTCGATGGCGGGAAGAACATCGCTCTCGCTGTCGAACGTCGTCAGGATCAGCACACGAGCACTCGGGGATCGCTCGCTGAGGGCAGCCGTCGCCGCGACACCGTCCATTCCCGGCATCCGGATGTCCATGAGCACGACGTCCGCTGCCAGGCTCATCGCGCGCTCGACCCCCTCCGCGCCGTCACCCGCCTCCCCGACGACGACGATGTCGTCGGCTTGCGCGAAGGTGTCGCGGAGCCCGCCCCTCACGATCGGGTGGTCGTCGACGATCACGAGCCGAATCATCGTTCAGCGTCTCCCTCTGCTCTGGCGGCACCCGGCGCGATCGCCGGAACGCGCGCACTGATGGACGTTCCCTCACCCGGAGCACTCTGCACTTCCAGGTGACCGCCGACCCCTCTGATGCGCTGGCGCATGCTCGTCAGTCCGAATCCCGTGCCGACACCGTTCGTGAAACCACGTCCGTCATCTCGTACGTCCAGCAGCACCTCCGCTCCCGCGTACGACAACGTGACGCCGACCCGCGAGGCCCCGGCATGCTTGGCGACGTTGGTGAGCGACTCCTGCACGACGCGGAAGAGCGACACCTCGATCGCGGGACTCAGCGGCTCGCGAGTGCCGGTCACCTCCACCTTCGCGGCGACCCCCTCATCCTCCGCCCAGCGCTCTGTCAGCGTGCGCAGTGCGTCGGGAAGGTGCGCCTGCCCGAGCTCCTGCGGAACGAGCGCCTGAACCGACCGTCTCGCTTCCGCAAGGCTGCTGCGCGCGAGCCGAAGCGCACGGGTGACGTGCTCTTCCGTCTCGCCGTCGACATCTCCGGAGCGCTCCGCCGCCTGGAGCTGGGTGATGATCCCGGCGAGACCCTGGGCGAGCGTGTCGTGGATCTCACCTGCCAGCCGTTGCCGTTCATCCTGCACCCCGGATTCCCGTGCCTGGGCGATCAGCTGCGCGTGAAGTCCCGCGTTCTCATGCAGCGCCGCCTCGAGTCGCGCGACGAGTTCCTCCCGCTTGCGCTCCTCGGGCTCGCTGCGTGCCGTCAGCAGAATGCCGACTCCGATCGCGGCCGTCTGCACGGCGACGATCAGGACGAACTCCGCGAGCCCGGCCGGCTTCGGATCCGTCCACAGACGCATCGCGGCGCCGTTCAGGGCCACGGACGTGGCCAGCACTCCGATGACGCCCAGTGGCCACGGTCTCAGCAGGTACGCGTGGAAGAACCCCGCGACGGTGAAGACGAGAAAGATGTCGGAGTACGACATGAGGGCGACGCACAGCCCCAGCAGGCCGAGGAAGAAGATGCCGGACGGCACGGGCCGCAGCATCCTTCTGCGGATGGGAAGCGTGTGACCGAACAGCACCCAGAGCACCGACACGGCGACCAGCCCGAGCACGGATGCACCCTCGGGCCAGAACCGTTCGCCGGAGCCGGGAAGCACCCACGAGAAGTAGATGACCGTCGAGATCGTCAGCAGCAGCCACGGAGCGACCAGCTGCAGCAGATCCCAGATCCGCAGCTGTTCCTCTTTCCAGGCCAGCCGGGAGCTGTTCGCGTCGTCCGTCTCTTCTGCGAGGGCGGATCCGGGCATCCCGGAGCTCGGAGTCTCACCGGCCCCGGAATTTCGCATCATCGACACCTACTCCCAGCGGAAGAGCTTAGCCGCGATCGCACTCGCGGCCACGGCGATACCCGCCATCACGGCGATCTGCAACCAGAAGGGCAGACCGCCCGCGGTCGCGGTGATCTCGCCCGCTTCGACGGACCACGCCGCGGTCAGCGCCTGCAGCCCCGGCGGCACGAATTCTCCGACCTCCCGCAGCACGTCGGGCATGACGACGCGAGGGAGGAATGCCCCACCGACGAACATCAGGGCGACGAACAGGAGGGTGCCGACCTGGTTGGCGGCGCTGCTCGTGCGGACCACGGCCGCAGCGATCAGGCCGAGGCCGAGCAGTGCCGCGTAGCCGACGATGAAGGCGACGATGAACTCCGCAGGGCGCTCGGGCGGCGCGATGCCCAGCACGGCCCACGCGCAGAGGATCAGAAGCGCCGCCGAGACGACCACCGAGGCGAATGCCACGATCATCTGCGCCAGCAGAACGCTTCGCGGATGCACGGGCGTAGTCGAGAGCCTTCGCAGGATGCCGCGCTCGCGATACGTCGCGATCACTGCCGGCACGTGCTGCACGGCGATCATCACCATCCCGAACACCAGCGCGGTCGGCGCCCAGATGTCGATGGAGCGGAGGCCGCCGGTCTCCGGCGTCGACTCCCGGAGCGCGGGGACGGCTCCGAGGCCGAGCAGCAG
>NZ_JAPSHY010000032.1 GCF_031179285.1 Microbacterium sp.
CTGAGCCAGGATCAAACTCTCCGTAAAAAAGAAATGCATACCCCCACCGGGAAAACAGTGAAAGCAGCGAGTTTGAAACTGACCAAAGAGATGACATCATTGCTGACTTCATCCGAATGCCAACCCCAAAAAGGAGCTGGTCTTTGATCCAAAGGAATTCTCACTCCCGCCAAAACGGGAACGAGGATAATTTGGCATTTGACAAGTGCACGCTGTTGAGTTCTCAAGGATCGGACGCACCCACGACCCAGCCATCACAACCAGGCCCGCAGGGCAACTTCTCAATCTTACCCACCTGATCTCGCCTGTCAAACCGACGAGCCGTGAGGCTCGAGGATCCGCAGCGCGGCCGATCGGCCGCCGAAGAGGTGGGATCTCCCATCCTAGACGCAAGCGCCTGAACTCTCAAGAGAGCGGATCGGGAGTGGTTCTCCGCTTGAGGGGGGTGAAGCGCTGGGCTCCTCCGCTTCCCTGTGGGGCGAACAAGTAATAAGTTACGTGGATTCGGGCATCCTGGCAAATCGGGCCGGCACCCCCGGGCGTGTCGTTTGCGCCCGGTCGGCGGTTTCAGCCGGGTCAGGGTCGGTTTCGGTCGGGCGGCCGCTGCGGCGTAGCATCGCAGCATGTCTTTCGACATGTTCGATGGCGACCCCGTGGCGGGCGGCGGACTACGCCTGCTGGCACGTGCCTGGCACGATCTGGGGGCTGATCCGCGACGGCTCGAGCGGGTTCGGGCACCGCGCGTCTCCGTCCCCCTCCCGTCGAGGCTCGCGGTCGGAGACCTCGCCTGGGGCAGCGTCGCGGCCGCCGCTCTCGCGTCGGGGCGCGCACCCGCCGATCTCGACGATCTCGATCCCTCGCGCATCGCCCTGGCCTTTCGGAGCGACCGAGTTCTGCGCCTCGATGGCCAGGCCCCCTCGGTGTGGTCGCCGTACTCCGCGTTCTGGCAGTGCGGGAACGGCTGGATCCGCACGCACGGCAACTACCCGCATCACGCGGCGGCTCTCGGCGCAGCCCTCGACCTCGGCGGATCCCCCACGGCCGACGGTGTATCCGCTGCCCTCGCCGCTCTGGAGCCGGACGAAGCCGTTCGGCTCATCACCGGCGCAGGAGGCCTCGCCGTGGTCGTCGGGTCCGAGCGCGGCGCTCTCGATGAACGGCTTCGCGCGACCCCGCTCGTCGACGTTCGTCGCGCGAACGATTATGCGGGCAGCCGGGAACGCACCTCCGGCACGGGCAGATCGCTGGCCGGCATCCGAGTCCTCGATCTCACGCGGGTCATCGCCGGCCCGGTCGCGACGCGCACGCTCGCGTTGCTGGGCGCCGACGTCCTGAGAATCGATCCGCCGAACCTGCCT
Organism: Microbacterium sp.; assembly: GCF_031179285.1. GTDB lineage: Bacteria > Actinomycetota > Actinomycetes > Actinomycetales > Microbacteriaceae > Microbacterium. The sequence continues at coordinate 1,359 of NZ_JAPSHY010000032.1, forward strand.
GAGCCCGATTGGCAGCACTACGACACCGGGCACGGCAAGCGCTCCGCGCTGCTGGACGCCGGATCCGGCACGATGCGCGACCTGGTGTCGATGGCAGACGTGGTCGTGCTCGGGTACCGGCCGGCAGGCCTCAGCCGCCTCGGACTCGATCCGGAAGAGTTGACCGCACGTCACCCCGGGCTCATCGTGCTGCAGTTGAGCGCGTGGGGCGCGGAGCATCCGGACCGGCGGGGTTTCGACAGCCTCGTCCAGGCCGAATCCGGCATCGCGATGATCGAGTCGGCTGACGGCATCCGCCCCGGAGCGCTTCCGGCGCAGGCGCTCGACCACAGTGCGGGTTACCTGCTCGCGGCCACCGCCATGATCCTGCTCGATCGGCGGGAACGTGAAGGCGGAAGCTGGGTGGCGCGCACGTCGCTTCGTCGCATCGCCGCCGAGCTTCTCGGGATGCCACGGACCGCACGGCCGGCGCCGGCGGCGGAGATCGACGTCACGCCGCACACCGCGACATTCCGGGTCGGCGGCCGAACCGTCGACACGGTGCGCCCGGCCTTTCCCTGGTACGAGTTCGATGCCCCGCGCGCGTTCGGAGAAGATCAGCCGCGCTGGTGAGAGCTCCGCATGAGCGGCAACGCTGCAGCGAGGAGCAACGTCAGCGCGCCCCAGATCGCGCACGCCGGCGGCAGCATGCGATAGGCGAGATGCTGCACGGTGAACTCGGCGTCGACAGGCCCGTGGAGGGCGAGTCCCAGCACGAGCGCTCCGACGAGCACGACGGGAAGTGACGCCCACCACGCGATCCGTGCCCACGACGGGAGAGTTCTCGTCAGAGGCTCTCCGGCGGCGCGCCCGCCCAGCCACGCCCATGCCCACACCGCGATGATCGCGAGTCCCACCACGCTCGAGCCGTGCTGCAGCCACTTGTAGCCGGGAAGCGGGCCCCACATCGCCTCGAGCGCGGGGATGAGCTGGACTCCCCCGCGCCCCTCGTGCGTGAACATGTCCCACCCGATGTGCGAGAGCACTCCGAGCATCAGGGAGGCGGCGAGCAGGGCGAGGAACCACCGCTGCTCCCCCACGCCGACCGCGCGGCGCAGGGCGGTCGTCCGCGCATCAGACCAGTCACGAGGGAGCTTCCGCGCCAGCGTCGCCGGCAGCAACTCGGGAACCGCCGGACGCAGCACCGCACGCCACAGCAGGAACAGTGCGAAGGCCACGAGGGTCGTCCAGACGACGTTGCCGACGGTGTGCGTGAACGCGTAGCCGATGCCGATGCCGCGCAGGAACAGCGGAAGGTCCGGCGTCATCGCGCCGATGGCGATCGCCGCCGGCACGAGGGGCGTGCGGATGAAGGGCAACGCGATGACGGCGTGGCTCGGCGTGAACGGCATGCCTCTCCTGATCCGATCGGCGGGTCGGTCTCAGCCGACGAACAGGCCGGCGAGCGTCTTCTTGCCGCGGCGGAGCACCGAGACCCCGCCCGGGAGGCTCCCGGTCACGGTCGCCGACTCGTCGGCCACTCGCTCGCCGTCGATCGAGACCCCGCCCTGCGCGATCGCCCGGCGCGCCTCGGAGAGGCTCGACACGAGCCCCGTTTCGACCAGGGCGTCGATCACGGGTGTGCCGGTCGGCACGGTCGCGTGCGGGAGTTCCTCGAGTGCCGTCCGCAGCGTCGCCGCGTCCAGCACCGTGAGATCTCCTTGCCCGAAGAGGGCCTCGGATGCCGCGATCACTGCCGCGGTGGCGTCGATCCCGTGCACCGTGGCGCACACTTCGAGGGCGAGACGCTTCTGCGCTGCCCGGCGGAACGGCTCGGTCTCCACGAGCCGCTCGTATGCCTCGATCTCGGCGCGGCTCAGGAACGTGAACACCTTCAGCCGATCGATGACATCGCTGTCGGCCGTGCCCAACCAGAACTGGTACATGCGGTAGGGGCTGCACATCTCGGCATCCAGCCAGATCGCGTTGCCCTCGCTCTTGCCGAACTTCGTCCCGTCGCTGTTGGTGATCAGGGGCGTGCCGATCGCATGTGCCGAGAACCCCTCGGCACGGCGGATGAGGTCGGTGCCGCTGGTGAGGTTTCCCCACTGATCCGAACCACCCGTCTGCAGCACGCAGTCGTACTGGCGGTACAGCTCCAGGTAGTCCATCCCCTGCAGGATCTGGTAGCTGAACTCGGTGTAGCTGATGCCCTCATCGGAATTCAGCCGTGCCGCGACCGCATCCTTCTTCAGCATCGTGCCGACCCGGTAGTGCTTGCCGATCTCGCGCAGGAAGTCGATCGCCGACATCGGCGCCGTCCAGTCGAGGTTGTTGACGATGCGTGCGGCGTTGTCGCCCTCGAAGCTCAGGTATCGCTCGACCTGCCCGCGCAGCCGATCGACCCATTCCGCGACGGTCTCGCGCGTGTTGAGGGTGCGTTCGGCCGTCGGGCGCGGGTCTCCGATGAGCCCGGTGGAGCCGCCGACCAGACCGAGTGGCTTATGACCGGCGAGCTGGATGCGACGCAGCGTCAGCAGCTGCACGAGGTTTCCCAGGTGCAGGCTCGGAGCCGTCGGATCGAAGCCGCAGTAATACGTGATCGGGTCTCCCGCGAGCAGGGCGCGAAGCGCCTCCTGGTCGGTGGACACGTGAACGAGGCCCCGCCACACGAGTTCGTCCCACACGTTCTCGAACGTGGGGTCGATCGCGGGCTCGGCGGTCGTCAGAGCGGGAGTTGACACGCGCTCCAGGCTATCAGCGCCCGAAACGCCGCCCGCGCCTGGCCGTGCGTGGTCCGCGCGTCGCCGGGCGTCGTCCGCCGAGCCCGCGGAGGTCACGCCGGTTTGTCGAGACGCGCGAGCTCTTCCGCCGTCAACTCGATCGAGGCGGCATCCAGCGCCGCGTCGAGCTGATGGAGCTTGCTGCCGCCGAGGATGGGGCGGATGCCGTGGGCGAGCTGCCACGCCAGGACGATCTGTCCGCGTCCGACTCCGTGCTGCGTCGCCGTCTCTGAGAGGATCTGCAGACGGCGGGCGTTGCCGGGATGGTCGTAGACCTCCGGGATGGGTTTGGCCTCATTGTCGTAGGCGCCCGAGAGCAGCGGCGTGTACGCCCAGGTCTCGATGCCGTTCTCGGCGGCGAAGTCCCGCTGCTCGTCGCTGAGCACACCGAACGGGTGGATGACACCCGGGGGCAGAGTGCCCGGCCGCACGCGCAGGTAAGTGCTGTTGAGCTGGAATGCGTCAATCGGCACGCTGCCGATCGCACGCGCATGTGCGCGCGCCCTCTCGATGCGCCAGGCAGGGTGGTTCGACGCTCCGACTCGGCGCACCGTTCCTTCGCGCGTGAGTTCCGCGAGCCCGTCGACGGTCTCCTCGATCGGGACCGCCCGATCCTCCTGGTGCAACCACAGCAGATCGACGGTGTCGACGCCGAGCCGGTCGAGGCTTCCGGACAGCGCCTCGCGGATCGCTCGCGGCGAGAGACCGGCCCGGTGTTGCGGCCACGATCCCGGCCAGAGCGGCTCGGCGCCGACCTTGGTCGCGATGCGCACCCGGTCGCGCACTCCCGGCCGGGCGGCGAGCCAGCGACCGAGAACCTGCTCGGATGCCCCGCCGTGGCCGGTTTCGCTCGCCCAGAAGCTGTAGCAGTCGGCGGTGTCGATCCAGATACCGCCCCGCTCCACGAAGCGGTCGAGCAAGGCGAACGACGTGTCCTCGTCGACGACCGTGCCGAATGACATCGCCCCGAGGACGATGGGGGATCTCTTGATGTGTTCGTGAGTCATGAGCCCACTGTGCAACCTGGAGCGCGCTCCAGGTCAAGGCCTATGCTCGGTCGCATGACGACATACACCCCGGCGGAGACGGCAGCGCGCACCGGCTTCTCCATCGACACGCTCCGCTACTACGAGCGCGAAGGGATCCTGCCCGCGGTTCCCCGCACGGCCGGCGGTCATCGCGCCTACACGGATGCCGAACTCGGCCTGCTCGAGTTCCTCAAGTGCCTGCGTGAGACCGGCATGCCGGTCGAACGCCTCCGCCGCTACGGACAGCTGTGTCGCAGCGATGACACGATCCCCGAGCGCATCGCGCTGCTGGAGGAGCACGCCGAGACCGTCGAGCAGCAGCTCGCCGAGGTGCTGGCACAGCAGCGGCGGCTGCAGGAGAAGCTGGACTGGTATCGCGGTCAGCTCGCTGACTGACGCCGGCTTAGCTGTGCGCCGACCACCAGACGAGGAAAGCCGCGCCCAGGGCGATCACCCAGCTGACGAGGCTGCCGACGAGGAAGTACTCCGCCCGCGCGCCTGTCTCGCCGTCGCGTGAGATCTCGGGAAAGCGGACGATCCCCTTCGCCGCGAGCATCGCCGCGAGCACCGGGTAGGCACCGGCGAGCGTCAGCAGGAAGACGATGACCCGTTCCAGCGGTCCGATCAGGCGACCTCCCTTGAATCCGCCGCGCGGATCGGGGGTCGTCGCGGATGCGGGCGCGACGGCGGGTATCGCGACGGCGGGTGTCGTGCCGGCTGCAGGCGCGACGGCGGGTTCAGGCACAGCCGTGCCGGACGCTGGATCGACGGGCCGCCAGGTGTGCTCGCCATCGAGAGCCGCTCGCACGACGAGATTCGCCGATTCGAGGAGGAAGACTCCCGTGCCCATCACCAGCACCGCCAGGTCGAACGAGATGGGTCCGAACGGGGACCGCAGCATCCACACCTCGCCGATCAGTCCGGCATCGGTCCGCTCACCGAACCAGATGACGCCGCCGATGCCGATCACCCCGAGCAGCACCGCAGGCCAGAATCCCGCCGGTGCCGGACGGTCGTCCGGCATGCACCAGAGCCAGAGCGCTCCGGCGGCGAGGGCGGCGAGCATCGGCAGCAGCGCGTCGCTGACGCTGCCCAGAAGCAGCAGGATCACCACGGCTGTGAGATAGCCGATCCAGCGGCGCGGCGCGAACTGGCGGACGAGGTCGGCGGCGCCGACGGCCAGCAGGATGAACCCCGTGATGATCACGAGGTCACTCCGCGGACGGCGTTTGCGCCCTCGATGAGGGCGGCCGCTCCGGCGCTGCGCAGGGACTTCGAGACGCTCGGCTGCGAGATGCCCTCCCGCGCGGCGAGGTCCTGCTGGGATGCGCCCATCAGGCGCCCGTAGGTGAGGCGGCGTTCGCGTTCGCTCATCGCGCCGACGAGTTCATCGCGCGCGAGCAGGTATGCATTGGATGCTGCGATCGTGCTCTCCATGACTTCATCCTGCCCGGGGGCACCGACGATCCAGCTGCGCGCCCTCGGCACGGCGCGCTGCTCACGGGCGTGCACGGTCTCGATCGCGGCGCGCGCCGCGTACCAGCCGGGTCCGTCGGAAAGTTCACCGTGCACCGATGCGACCGAGCGGATCTCGCCCACGCCGATGCCGAAGCGGAACGCGATGCCGTCGGGCAGGGCGAGCTGGATCATGAGCAGCGACGTCAGGGCGTCCCCGAGTGTCCGATAGACGCCCTGTTGCTCGTCCCCTACTGTGGGCGTCAGTCGTTGCAGCGCGAGGGGCATGTCGGCGTCGGCGCGCGCGATCGTCTCGTCGAGCACCCGTTGCGCATCCGTCCGATCGCGAAGTGCGCGGGAGCCGACGATGTCGGCGAGAACAGCGATGACCACGACATAACCATAACACGAATAACTCAGGAATATGCGCACTACAGTTATAACGAGAAGAAATGCCTGAATCGGGCATCCGCTGGAACGATGGCTCCTGGACGAACCCTCCCCACTCGGTCGTCGCAGCCGAGCACCTGACCGTCACCGCGGTGGAGGGAAGCGATGCGTGGCTTCGCACCGCCTACGGCTTCGTGCACGACACCGAGCATGCTCTGCTCGCTTCTCTTCCCGTCGGCGAGGCCATGGAGGTGACGTTCCGGGCGCCGTGGACCGGCGAGTTCGATCAGGCCGGACTCTTCGTGCGCATCGACGCCGAGCGATGGATGAAGGCGGGGATCGAGTTCGCCGACGGTCACCTCGGGCTCGGTGCGGTCGTCACCGACGGACGCTCGGACTGGTCGGTGGGCTATGTCGACGAGTGGATGGCGTCCGAGATCACCGTTCGGGTCAGTCGCTGGGCGGATGCACTCATCGTGCGAGCCCGTGCCGACGACGGCGAATGGCGACTCGTACGCGTCGCCCCGTTCGACGCGGAAGCCGCGGCATCCGCCGGCCCGTACCTCGCAGCCCCCACCCGCTCAGGGTTCACCGTGGACTTCACCCGCTGGACGCGCTCGGCAGCCGACACCGCGCTGCACTGAGCGCTTCCGGCGGCGGCCCGGACTGATGCCGCCTCCGCCGCGGACGATTCGAGGTACGGACGACGATTCGAGGTGGAATCTGCGGCATACCCACCGCGGATCGTCGCCACCACCTCGAATCGTCGCCGGGCACTGCTCCTGCACGAAATCCGAATCGGGCGAGACGGTCCCCAAAGGGGCACCCCCGTCCCCGAGCCGTCGCATCGTCCGGCACCGTGGAGCGCATGCTCTCCGCGAAGGACACCATCATGCAGCTCGGCGGTATCGCGCGCGGAACCCGGCTGCGCGCACTCGGCTTCACACGCCAGTCGCTCGCGGCGCAGGTCGACCGCGGCTCCATCGAGCGCATCCGCCACGGCGTGTTCGCAGCGGGGACGATCCAGCTCGCAGTGAGGGCTGCCGTCGCACACGGTGGTGCCCTCACCTGCGTCAGTCTGCTGAGATCGCGAGGAGTCTGGGTCCTCGCGCCGGGCACCGATGCGCCGCACGTCTGGCTCGGCCAGAAACAGCACCGGCTGTAGCATCCGGCATGCGTGTGCGTGTCCCACTACTACGGCGGGCGACCGCCGCTGGGCTCAGCCACCGTCGAGACCGCCCTGCTGCACCTGAGGCGTTGCGGCGGAGACGAGGCAGTCTTCGCCGCCTATGAATCGGCGTGGCTGTTGGGGCTGCTCTCCCGCGATGCGCGGACGAGAATCAGGGCCGCGCTGCCCCGGACCGCGCAGTGGTTGGTCGACCTCGCACGGAAGGATGCCGACAGCGGCCTCGAGTCGATACTCCGGCTGCGCCTGCACCTGCTCGGAATCCGACTGGACTGCCAGGTGCTCATCGCCGAGGTGGGGAGGGTCGACTTCGTGATCGCCGGACGACTCATCCTCGAGGCGGACGGCGATGAGCACCACGGTTCGTCCGCCACGCGTCACCGCGACAGGGTGAGGGATGCCGCGGCATCCCGCCTCGGTTACGAAACGCTCCGCTTCGACTACGCCCAGATCGTCCACGATTGGCCGCACGTACAGGCGGCGGTCATCGGTGCTCTTCATCGCCTGCGCGCGCAGGGCTGACGATCCGAGGTGGAAGTGACGATTCGCCGTGAAATCTGCGGCATACCCACCGCGAATCGTCGCCTTCACCTCGAAATCGTCACCGGCAGCGACCCGACGGCCGGTTCCGCAGCCGCAGCCGCAGCTACAGCCCGAGAGCGTGCGCGGCCGCCTGGGCCCGTGCGACGAGTTCGGCGCGCTGTTCGGCGACGCGCACCGGGGCCGTCCCGCCCACGCCGGTTCGGGACGACACCGAACCTTCGATCGTCAGCACGTCGCGCACCTCCGGCACGAGATGCGGCGATACCGACAGCAGCAGTTCGTCCGAGGCATCCTCGAGGCCGATCCCCTGCTCCTCGCAGGCACGCACGAGAGCGCCCGAGATCTCGTGGGCGTCGCGGAACGGCACCCGGCGCTTGACCAGCCACTCCGCGACATCGGTCGCCAGCGAGAAGCCCTGAGGGGCGAGCTGGGCCATCCGTTGCGTGTCGAAGCGCAGCGTCGCGATCATCCCGGCGAACGCGGGAAGAACGACCTCGAGCGTCTGCACCGAATCGAAGACCGGCTCCTTGTCCTCCTGCAGATCGCGGTTGTACGCCAGCGGGAGCCCCTTGAGCGTCGCCAGGAGCCCGGAGAGGTTGCCGATGAGGCGCCCTGACTTGCCGCGCGCGAGTTCGGCGATGTCGGGGTTCTTCTTCTGCGGCATGATGCTCGAACCGGTCGAGTATCCGTCGTCGAGAGTGACGAAACCGAATTCCCGCGTGTTCCAGAGGATGATCTCCTCGGACAGCCGAGAAAGATCCACACCCGTCATCGCCGCGATGAAAGCGAACTCCGCCACCACATCACGCGCCGCCGTGCCATCGAGCGAGTTCTCGGCAGGACGGTCGAGCCCGAGTTCCGAGGCGACCAACGTGGGGTCGAGCCCGAGGGTCGACCCGGCGAGCGCTCCCCCGCCGTACGGCGAGGCGCCGGCGCGACGGCGCCAGTCGACGATCCGCTCCAATTCGCGCACCAACGGCCAGCCATGCGCGAGCAGATGGTGGGCGAGCAGTACGGGCTGCGCGTGCTGCAGATGCGTGCGTCCCGGGAGGATGGCGTCGGGATGCGCTTCGGCCTGCGCGACGAGCGCATCGATGACCCGCAGCAGGTCGCGCGCGATGACGCGCGCATGATCGATGAGGTACATCCGCACCAGCGTGGCGATCTGGTCGTTGCGGCTGCGACCGGCGCGAAGACGGCCCCCGAGCTCAGGGCCGAGCTCTGCGATCAGAGCCTGCTCCAGCGCCCCGTGCACATCCTCATCGGTCGGTGCGGGGACAAGCGTGCCGTCCGCCACACGGCGGGCGACGGCATCCAGCCCCTCATGCATGCGCTGCTCCTCGGACTTCTCGAGGTAGCCGGCGGCCGCGAGCGCCTTCGCGTGCGCGTGCGAGCCTGCGATGTCATAGGGCGCGAGCACCCAGTCGAAGTGGGTCGAGCGGCTGAGCTCCACCAGTTCCGGTGAGGGTCCTGACGCGAACCGCGCACCCCAGAGTGCCCCCTGGTTGGTTCCCCCGTGCTTCTCGTCGCTCATCATGCGTCCTTCTTGCCGAGCAGCCACACCAGCAGCGCCTTCTGCGCGTGCAGCCGGTTCTCGGCCTCGTCCCAGACCACGCTCTGCGGCCCGTCGATGACCTCCGGGTCGACTTCGTAGCCGCGGTCGGCGGGAAGGCAGTGGATGAAGATCGCCTCGGGATCGGCGAGCGCCATCGTCTCGGCCGTGACCTTGTAAGCACCGAGATCGCGGATGCGCGCGAGCTTCTCCTCTTCCTTGCCCATCGACACCCAAGTGTCGGTGACGACGACGTCGGCGCCGGCCGCGGCCGCGGCGGGGTCGGTGAGCAGGGTGATGGATCCGCCCGACTCGGCGGCTCGCCGCTCGGCCGCGGCCACGACGTCCTCCCGCGGCGCGTAGCCCGTCGGAGCGACGACGCGGACGTGCATGCCCGCGGTGACCCCGGCGAGGATGTAGGAGTGCGACATGTTGCTCTGACCGTCGCCGAAGAAGCTCAGCGTGAGGCCTTTGAGCTCGCCTTTGTGCTCGCGGATCGTGAGGAGGTCGGCGAGCAGCTGGCAGGGATGGAAGTCGTCGGAGAGCGCGTTGATGACGGGCACCCGGGTGCCCCTGGCCATCTCCTCGAGTCCGGCCTGCGCGTACGTGCGCCAGACGATGGCGGCCACCTGACGCTCCAGTACGCGTGCGGTGTCCGACGGCGTCTCCTTGCCGCCGAGTTGACTGTTCGCCGTGGAGATGATCAGAGGCGACCCGCCGAGGTCGGCGATGCCGACGGCGAACGAGACGCGAGTGCGCGTCGAGGACTTGTCGAAGATCACCGCGACCGTCTGCGGGCCGGCGAGGCTCTTGTCGGCCCAGCGGTCCTTCTTCAGCTCGAGGGCGAGGTCGAGGATCTCGGCCTGCTCAGCGGGCGTCAGGTCGTCGTCGCGCAGCAGGTGGCGGGTCATACGGATACCTTTCCGGATTCGGGGGCTGCCACGAGGGATGCCTCGACGTCGGCGAGCACGGCGGTGAACAGTTCGCGGAACTCCGCGATCTCGGCGTCGCCGATGTTCAGAGCCGGCGCTATCCGCACGGTGTCGGGGTTGGCCGCGTTGACGATGAGACCGCGCTGCTGGGCAGCAGCGACGACGGCACCGGCGACGGGGCTGGTGAGGGCGACGCCGATGAGCAGTCCGCGACCGCGCACACCCTCGATCAGCGGCGAGTCGAGCCCGGTGATGAGCTCGCGGAGTTCCTCACCGCGACGTGCGGCGTTGTCCACGAGGCCGCCGTGCTCGATCTCGGCCAGCACGGCGTCGGCGACCGCGGTCGCCAGCGGATTGCCGCCGAAGGTGGAGCCGTGAGAGCCCGGGGTGAACAGCGCACTCGCCGAGCCGTAGGTGACCAGAGCCCCGATCGGGAAGCCTCCGCCGATGCCCTTGGCGAGGGTGATGGCGTCGGGCGTGATCCCCTCGTGGCTGAAGCCGAACCACGCGCCGGTGCGTCCGGCGCCGGTCTGGATCTCGTCGACGATGAGCAGCGCGCCGTGCTTGAGGGTGAGGGATCGCGCGGCAGCGAGGTATCCCTCCGGAAGCTCGACGACGCCCGCCTCGCCCTGGATCGGCTCGACGATGACCGCTGCGACGCGGTCGTCGATGGCCGCTTCCAGCGCCTCGACGGTCGCCTCGATGTGCTCGACGCCCCCCGGCATCGGCTGGAACGGAGCGCGCATCGACGCCTTCGCCGTCAACGCCAGCGATCCCATCGTGCGACCGTGGAAGCCGTTCTCGAGCGCGATGATGCGCGGCCGCTCGGGGCCGCCATGCAGGCGGGCGAGCTTGAATGCGGCCTCGTTCGCTTCGGCCCCCGAGTTCGAGAAGAACACCCGTCCGTCGATACCGGCGCCCGCCAGCCGCTTCAGGCGCGCGGCCAGGGCAAGCTGTGGCGGAGTGGCGAAGTAGTTCGAGACGTGCGCGAGGGTGGCGGCCTGCTTCGAGATCGCCGCGACGAAAGCCGGGTGGGAGTGTCCGAGCGAGGTCACGGCGATCCCCGCGAGGAAGTCGAGGTGGCGTCGGCCCTCAGAGTCCCACAGGTAGGAACCCTCGCCGCGGGTGAGCAGCGCCAGCCTGTCCCCCGCGTTGTTGACCAGATCGCGTGCCACGTCGTCCTGCCAGACGGTCATGCCGTCACCTCCGTTTTCGCTGCCACCACTTCGGTGCCGATTCCCTCGCTCGTGAACAACTCGACGAGCACGGAGTGAGGCACGCGTCCGTCGATGATGGCGGCGGCATCCACTCCGCCCTGCACGGCCTCCAAGCACGCTTGCATCTTCGGGATCATCCCCGACTCCAGCGACGGCAGCATCTCGACGAGTTCTGTCGAGGTGAGGTGCGAGACGAGCGAGTCCCGATCGGGCCAGTCGGCGTAGAGGCCGGGTACGTCGGTGAGGATGACGAGCTTGCGGGCGCCGAGCGCGACAGCCAGGGCGGATGCCGCGGCATCCGCGTTCACGTTGAGGGAGTGCCCAGGGTGGTCCAGGTCTGGGGCGATGCTGGACACCACCGGGACCCGCCCGGCAGCCAGGTGATCGAGCACCGGCGTCGGGTCGACCTCGACGACGTCGCCGACGCGTCCCAGATCGATCTCTTCGCCGTCGACGACGGCGCCACGACGGCGCCCGCCGAAGAGTCCCGCATCCTCACCGCTGAGGCCGGCGGCGATGGGTCCGTGCGAGTTGATCCGTGCGACCAGCTGCGGGTTGACCTGCCCGGTGAGCACCATGCGCACCACGCTGATCGCCTCGGTGCTCGTGACGCGATACCCGCCCTTGAACTCGCTGGGGATGTCCAGTCGCTGCAGCATGTCGGAGATCTGCGGCCCGCCGCCGTGGACGACGACCGGTTGCACCCCCACATAGCGCAGGTAGGCGATGTCCTGCGCGAAAGCCTCCTGCAGCTCATCCGAGACCATGGCGTTGCCGCCGTACTTGATGACGACGATCTGGTCGCGGAACGTCTTCAGCCACGGCAGCGAATCGATGAGGGTCGTCGCCTTGACGGCGGCGACATCGGGCGGGGTGTCCTGGATGTCCGTCATGAGGCGTACGCGCTGTTCTCGTGGACGTAGTCGTGCGTCAGGTCGTTGGTGAGGATCGTGGCCGTGGCCTCGCCCACCTTGAGGTCGATCACGACGTGCGTCGCACGCGGGGTGAGGTCGACCTCCTCGCGGGGACGGTCGGGGGCGCCGCCCGAGCACACACGGACCCCGTTCATCCAGACGTCGACGTCGTAGGGATCGAACTGGGCGGTCGTCGTGCCGATCGCGGCGAGCACCCGCCCCCAGTTCGGGTCGTTGCCGAAGACGGCGGCCTTGAAGAGGTTGTTCCGCGCGACGGAGCGTCCGACCTCGACCGCCTCGGATTCGGATGCCGCCGACCGCACCTCGATGGTGATGTCATGGCTCGCGCCCTCGGCATCGCCCTGCAGCTTGACCGAGAGATCCTGACACAGCTCGGTCAGCGCTGCGGCGAAATCCTGGATGTCGGGCACGACGTCGCTCGCGCCGTTGGCGAGCAGAGTCACCTGGTCGTTGGTGGACATGCAGCCGTCGGAGTCGAGTCGATCGAACGTCTGCCCGGTGGCCTGACGGAGCGCCGCATCGGCCTCGAGCGGTTCGAGCACGGCATCGGTGGTGATGACGACGAGCATCGTCGCGAGTCCCGGTGCCAGCATCCCGGCGCCCTTCGCCATGCCGCCGATCGTCCAGCCGTCCCGGCTCACCACTGCCGTCTTGGCCACGGTGTCGGTGGTCATGATCGCCTGAGCCGCCGCCTCGCCGCCGTCGGCGGAGAGCTCAGCGATCGCCTGCGTGGTGCCGGCGAGCACCCGCTCGCGGAACACCTCGTCGCCGGTGCCGATGAGTCCGGTGGAGCACACGAGCACGTCGCCGGCGCTGATGTCGAGCAGCTCTGCTGCCCGCTCGGCGGTCTGATGCGTGGTCTGGAAGCCGAAGGTGCCCGTGAAGCAGTTGGCGCCGCCGGAGTTGAGCACCACGGCCTCGACGACCCGGTCGGCGACCGCCTGCTGCGACCAGATGATCGGATTGGCCTTCGCGCGGTTGCTGGTGAACACGGCGGCACCGACCTTGCGCGGCCCGCGGTTGACGACGACCGCGACGTCGGGCTTGCCGGTGGACTTGAGTCCGGCGGCGACGCCGGCCGCCTCGAATCCTGCGGGGGCGGTGACGCTCACAGCGCTGCCTCGACGATCATGGTGCGACTCCGTTGACTGAGAGGGCGCGGTCCTCGGAGAGACCGAGCGCGATGTTCATGGATTGGATGGCGGCGCCCGCGGTGCCCTTGACGAGGTTGTCGACGGCGGTGACGACCGTCACGCGGTTCGCGGCCCGGTCGATGGCGAGGCCGATGAGGGCGGTGTTCGCGCCCAGCACGTCGGCGGTGCGCGGGAAGTGACCTGCGGGAAGGAGCTGCACGAAGGTCTCGTCGCCGTACGCGCGCTCCCAGGCCCCGCGGATGTCGGCGTCGGAGACCCCGGGCGCGATCCGTGCGCTCGATGTGGCGAGGATGCCGCGCGACATCGGCACGATCACCGGTGTGAAGGACACGCGGATGCTGTCGGCATCCCCGCCACCGGCGGCGGCGAGCGCCTGACGAATCTCGGGGATGTGCCGATGCGAGCCGCCGACGGCGTAAGGGTTGGCGGAACCGAGGATCTCGCTCGCCAGCAGATTGGTCTTCAGGCTCTTGCCCGCGCCGGACGGGCCGACGGCGAGCACCGAGACGATGTCGCCCGGGTCGATGACACCGGCGGCGACGCCCGGAGCAAGACTGAGACTGACGGTCGACGCGTTGCAGCCCGGGGCCGCGATGCGCGTCGCACCGCGGAGGTTCTCGCGCTGCTTGCCGACGCCGACCGGAAGCTCTGGCACGCCGTACGCCCATGGCTCGTGGAAGTCGCCGCCGTAGAAGGAGTCCCATTCGACGGCGGATGTCAGGCGATGGTCGGCGCCCGCGTCGATGACGAGAGGGGTGTCGCCGAGGGCGTCGGTGTACTGACCGGACTGCCCGTGCGGCAGCGCGAGGAACACGATGTCGTGGCCCGACAGAATCTCGGGGGTGGTGTCCTGCAGGGTGAGATGGGCGAGCGAGCGCAGGTGCGGTTGGTGCTCTGACAGCGGCTGGCCGGCGTTGGAGTGCGCGGTGACGGTGCGGATCTCGACGTCGGGGTGGCCGGCGAGGAGCCGCAGGATCTCGCCGCCCGCGTAGCCGGAAGCGCCGGAGACGGCGACGGAATACGTCATGGTTCTACCTTAACGGTCGGGGTCGGATGAGCCGGGGCGGCGACACCGGCACTCGACCGCCCAAGGAGGCAGGAGCGCGGGGTCGCCTAGAGTCGGCGGTCCGTGCCGCGTCGGCGCGCCGGCATGACGCTCGGAACGAGCGTCAGAGAGGCGGATGCAGCCGAAGGCATGCCGCGACCCTAGCGCGCTCTCGACGACATCCGCAAATCACGCCCTACACAGTCTCTCCCTCACCGCATCGGGGCGGCGAAAAACTCCCGCTCGTGCTGTGACGACGCGCGGAACGCCTGGAACATCCGCGAGCGCAGACCGGGGGCTGCCGCCGCCGCCCATTCCGAGACGAATCCGATGGCGCGCCGCGTTGCCTCCTCGAACGAGGGATCGGCATAGGTGGTGAGCCAGGAAGCGTATGGATGACCGGCGTCGCGGGCGGCGTCGCCGAACGCACCGGCATTCAGACGCTCCCCGAGATCGGTGTACAGCCAGAAACAGGGCAGGACCGCGGCGATGAGTTCGGCGTAGTCGCCGCCGAACGCGACGGATCGCAGGTGATCGAGATAGGCGGTCGTCGCAGGTGCCGTGTCCGCGGCGAACGTCGATGCGCCCACTCCCTCGCCCGGCGAGAGCCACGAGGCGTGCAGTTCCAGCTCGCCCACCATCGAGCCGTAGGCCGACTGCGCCCAGAAGGCTTGCTCTTCCGATGTCGGTGCGAGGCGTGCGGCCTCGGCGAGCACTCGAGCGTAGTCGCGTAGGTACAGCGCGTCCTGCGCGAGATAGAACAGGAACCGTTCGCGGGGCAGCGTGCCGTCGGCGAGAGCGCGGATGAACGGCAGCGCATCGATGTCGGCTCTGGTTCCTGCGATGCGCTGCCACCAGTCGGCGGCGATATCGCCCGGCGCCGGGCTCGTCTCGATTCCGCCGCGGCGCCAGAGACCGGCGAAGTGGCTGACCGGGCCGTGACCGCTTCCCACCGCGAGTGTCGCGCCTTCGCGCAGCGACTCGCGAAGCCACGCACGGGACGCGACGATGGCTTCCGTCCAGGTGTCACCGTGCGCCCGCCGCGTTGCCAGCGCCGAGGAGAGCGAGCACCCCGTACCGTGCGTGTTCGAGGTCGCGATGCGAGCCCCGGGAAACTCGGTCACCGTCCCGTCCACCTCGACGAGGGCGTCGGGCGTCTCGTCGCCTTCGAGATGACCTCCCTTCACCAGGACAGCGGCGCCGGTCTCGACAGCGAGAGCCTCCGCTGCGGCAAGCGCCTCACTCCACGTATGGATCCTGCGCTCGGTGAGAACGCCGAGCTCGACCATGTTCGGTGTGACCAGGTGAGCGCTGCGCAGCAGCGTTCGCAGCGCCGCTTCCGCTTCAGCGTCGAGGAGGCGGTCGCCGCTGGTGGCGACCATCACGGGATCCACGACCACGACCGGAGGACGCACTGCTGCGAGCCACTCCAGCCCGGCGCGGATGACGTCGGCGTTCGCCAGCATCCCGATCTTCACAGCGTCGATCTCGACGTCATCCGAGATGGCGTCGAGTTGTTCGCGCAGGAACGCTGCCGGCGGCACGTGCACAGCCCGCACCCCTCGGGTGTTCTGCGCGGTGAGGGCGGTGAGAGCGGCCATTCCGTATCCGCCGTTCGCTGCGATCGACTTCAGATCGGCCTGGATGCCCGCACCGCCGGAAGGGTCGCTGCCCGCGATGCTGAGCACCCGAGGCGCAGCCGCACCACTCCAGCGCCTGCGCAGATCCCGGGCCGTCGCTCTGGGATCGTCCGCAGCGCAGAGCGCCGAGACGACCGCGATGCCTGCGGCTCCGGCGTCGCGCAGGGCAGCGACGTCGTCGATGCTCACTCCCCCGATCGCGACGCACGGCAGCGGGCTCGCCGCGGCGAAGGCGCGGAAGCCGTCGATTCCGAGCGCCGGCGGGTGATCGGGCTTGGTGTCGGTCGGGCGGATGACGCCCACCCCGAGGTAGTCGACGGTGCCCGGGGGCAGGGAGCGCACCGCATCGAGATGGGCAGGCGTGTTCGCCGTGAGCCCGATGAGGGCGTCCGCCCCCAGGAGTTCACGCGCCCGCAGCACAGAGCCATCGTCTTGGCCGAGATGCACCCCGTCGACGCGTGCGCCGCGTCTGCGAGCCTCGAACGCGGCATCCAGTCTGTCGTTCACGACAAGCTGCGCTCGGCCGTCGATGACGCGCGACAACTCGATGAGCTGCGCCACGGTCTCGGCATCCGTGGCGGTCTTGTCTCGGAGCTGCACGACCCGCACGCCGCCCTCAACGGCCTGGCGGACGGTTTCCGTGACTCCCCTCGCGCCGCACTGCGAGCGGTCGGTGACGAGGTAGAGCGAGAGATCGATGCTCACAGCGCACCGTCCTCGATGCGCGCGGCGCGAGCGATGCCCGGCGCGTCGACGGCTGCAAGTGCGTCGAGCAGCGCTACCGCGAAACTGCCGGGTCCGGACGCGCGGGAGGCAGCCCGCTCTGCGGCGATCGTGTAGACGAGGGTGGCCGCCGCGACGGCAGTCAGCGGTGCGACGCCGGTCACCCGCGCGGTTCCGAGGAAGGCCGCCATCACGGCTCCCAGCGCACAGCCACCCCCGGTCACTCTGGTCAGCTGCACATCTCCGTTGGCGATGCGGATGCAGCGCGTGCCATCGGTGATCAGATCGGCCGGACCCGAGACGGCGACGACGCTGCCATATTCGCGGGCGAGTGCGCGAGCCGCATCCGTGGCGGCATCCGTGGTATCGGTCGCGTCCACGCCCCTGCCTCCCCCGCTCAGACCGGCGAGCGCGAGAATTTCCGAGGCGTTGCCGCGGATCGCGGTCGGCCGCAGAGCGACCAGCTCATGCGCGAGAGCGGTGCGCACCGGAAGCACGCCGATGGCGACCGGGTCGAGCACCCACGGGGTCCCCGCATCGGTCGCACCCGCGACGGCCTCGCGGGTGGCCTCACGCTGCTCCGGCGTCGGAGTCCCGAGGTTCGCGAGAAGGCCAGACGCGACTCCGGCGAACATCCCCGATTCGCCGACGATGTCGACCATCGCGGGTGCCGCGCCGATCGCGAGCAGCACATTGGCGGTGAAGCCGGTGACGACGGCGTTGGTGATGCACTGCGTCAGCGGAGGTGCATCGCGCAGTGCATGCAGCAATGCGGCAGTATTCTCCGGCAGCGCGGAATCGGACGACGGACGCAGACGATCGCTCATTGCGACATCCCTTCGCTAGTACGAACTAGATCAGGTTCGACGGGTCTGTTCTCAGCCGCGGATGCGGCACCCCGTGTCACTGATCGCAGTCTAGCGACCGGTGAGTCGACTCATCCCAATGCGGCCAGCAAGGCGAGTTCGTCGTCGCGCGTCAGCCCGGCGCGCCGCTCGCGATCGACTCCCCGCATCCGCTCGTCCTCGACCACGCGGCGGATCGTCTCGTCGAGAGCAGACAGCGCGCCACCGCGGGAGGTGAACGCCGAATTGTCGCGCGTCATGAACCCCGGCATGTCGGCGGGCAGCCACAGCGGCAGCGATCGCTCGCCCGCCCAGTGGGCGACATCGTTCGCCATGAGCCAGTCCTCGGAGGCTTCGATGAGCTCGCCGGTGTGCGCTGTCGCTGAGCGGATGCGCTGCAGCATCTCTCCCAACGGCATGGTGTCGCCGATGGCATTCACCTCGCCGCTGCCGGTGCCGCCGACGACGAAGGCCGCGAGATCGTCGACGTCGATCACCTGCGCGGACCGCTGGGACAGCGGCGGCGACAGCACGGCGCCTTCTGCTGCTCGATCGAAAGCAGCGGCCCAGTACCCGAACCGATCGCTGGGATCGCCGGGTCCGACGATCAGCCCGGGGCGGACGATGAGCGCGCGCGCCTGAAGCGTCCGCACCGCGTCCTCCGCGGCCACCTTCTCGCGTCCGTAGTCCGCCTCTTCGCCCTCCTCCGACGGCGCAAGCAATGCCGCACGTTCGTCGGCGCCGATCGTCGTGTCGTCGGCATACACCGACATCGATGAGACGTAGGTCCAGTGGTCGGCATCCGCCCCCACGGCCTCCACTGCCCGCCGTACATGCCGGGACTGCGAGGAGACGTCGACCACCTCGTCCCAGTGCCTGCCCGCCAGCTGGTCGTACGCCCGCGGGTCGTCACGGTCCGCCCGGACGAGCGTCGCACCTTCGGGCACGGGCCTCGCTCCCCGCGCGAGACACGTCACCGCCGCCCCACGGTTCAGCCATTCCCGCGCGATGCGCCCGGACAGCCAGCCCGTGCCGCCGAGGATGAGTACCTGCGTCGTCATAGGGCCATGACACCAGACACGTACGCGCAGGGGAAGGATCTCCGCTCAGAGCGGTCGCTCCCTCCCCCGCACGTCCAGGTCGGCCGCTACTTCTTCTTGCCGGTGAGTTCGAAGGTGAGCGTGGCGACGTTGCCCGCGGCGTCGTACACCTTCAGTTCGTTGGCGCCGACGACGGCCCCGTACTTGCCGGGTTTCACGGCGTTCAGGAACGCGCGTGGTCCGTCGTTCTTGTCCTTCTCGACTCCGTTCACGGTCACCCTGTCGATACCGCTGGCATCGCGGAACTCGAAGAAGGCTGTGCTGTAGATGCCGTCGTCACCCTTGGACTGCGGGCGGATGCTGATCGTCGGCGCGGTCCGGTCCGGGATGACCGGAACGGCGATGTCGGTGCGCATCGATGGCAGTTCCGCCTCGTCGCCCAGATAGAAACTCGCGAAGCCCACCTGGTCGTAGCCGTTGTTCTTGTTGGCGACTCCGTTACGGTACATGGGGTCGTGCATGAGCGTGCGGATGCCGTACGCCGTCGGCGCCAGCGTCGACACGATCGCCAGGCGGTTCTCACTCGCCCGCAGGACCAGTTCCTCCCGCCAGTCACCCAGGAGGTCTCCCTTGAGCGTCGGCGTGCTCTTGTTGCCCGTAGAGGTCAGGCCGGTCGCGAGGTACGGCGCGGTCGCGAAGGTCAGGTCGTCGATGCTGTTTATCGTCGCGCCGTTGACGGTCATGTGCGTGAGTCCCGCGCCGAACCAGATGGCGTTCTGGCCCTGAGCGATGCCACGGGAAATGGAGTTCGTCGTCAGCACTTCGCCGGTGACCATGCTCCTGACCTCGGTCGTCGCGCCTGCCGAGCCCGCCTGCGCCCCCGGCCACCGGTTCGAGAAGTTCCCGGCGACGCTCCCTTCGTCGTCGCTGCCCGCGTAGACGCCGTAGAGGAGGGAGTTCTCGTAGACGATCTCGCCGTCAGCGCTCAGCCGCTTCCCCTTCATTGGGTCGTATCCGGCAGGCCCCGGGATCCAGCCGAGGTGATGACCGGTGCGCATGTCGTCGAGAAGATGCTCCTCCATGCCGGACCACTCCCGGATGTTGTCGTCCTTGTCGACCGGCAGCAGCGCGCCGCGGTCTCCGTGGCGCAGCGGTGCCCAGACGTTCTGCGAATTGCTGCGCACCTCGTCCGTGGCGAACTGGAACTGCCCCGCCACCGGCGGCACGCCGTCCAGCCCCTCGATCGTCGGCATGATGTCACCGTTGAGCACCTTCGGGAGGATCTTGGTCTTGTCGGCACTGAGTCCGAGGACCATCGCTTTCAGCACCACCTCGTCCCACCCGTCACCGTCGAGATCGGCGGATTTCGTGTCGTGGTTTCCTCGGTTCTGGTAGTCGTACGCGTCACCGCCCAGCGACCAGTACTGCGGGTCGGCCGAATCGAAGCTCGCCTGAAGTCTGACCTCGCCGTGCACCATCGTGAATGCGGCGAGCGTCGTGCGGTGATAGTAGCCGCGCTGCGAGACCGCGTACTTGTTCACTCCGTCCAGCGCCGCGACCACTCCGACGTAGCGGTTCGCGCGGTTGCCCTGCGCATCGCCGAACGACGCCGCCTTCCAGGGGTTCTCCAGCCAGTAGGCCTCCTTCTCGGCCATGATCTGTGCTTTGTAGTCGCTCGCCGAACTCCCCGCTCCCGGTCCGGGGAACGCGAGGTAGGAGTAATTGCCGCGCTGGGTGGCAGGCGTCATCGCCCAGTTCTCACCGTCCACGCTCGCCTCATAGGTGTGGGGGTACAGCTCGCTGTCGACCAGCGTGCCCTGGCCCTTCTCGGCGTCCCACTCGAACGCCGAGAAGAACTCCTGGTCGTCCTTCGCGGGCCCGATCGGACCGACGTGATACGTCTTGATCCACCGCTTCAGCGCGGGGTCGTTCGGCCCATCGTTGCCACCGCCGACCGTCGGGCTGCGGTACGAGATGGTGAAGCTGTTCAGCAGCGACCAATAGGTGTCGAGCGACTCCTCGTCTCCCGTGGCGAAGTACTCCTTGAACCTGTCGGTCGTGGCTCGCAGGCCGTCCTCGCCGCCGACGACGCCGGAATCGGGATACACGACCGACCCCGATGCCTCATCCCAGTTCCCGATGCGGGTGCCGAGAGCGGTCTTGAGCATCAGTTCGGACTTGCCGTCGCCGTCGAAGTCCTCGGCGAACAGCGTCGTCTCATGGTCGTTGGCCGCGCGCACGTTGTAGCCCATGTCGACGCGGAACAGCAGGGTGCCGTCAAGCTTGTACACGTCGACGTACTCAGGGGCGGTCGTGGTGTTCCCGCCGCCGAAGATCGGTTCCGAGTACATCGGGTCCTGCTGGGTGCTGCGCCACTTCACGACGATCTCGTACTCGCCGTCGCCATCGAAGTCACCGACCGTCATGTCGTGGGTGGAGTACGGGGCGCTCTGCGACGTGTGGATCGCACCACCGGCGGTCTTCGCGTACGGCAGCGACGTGCCGCTGTCGAGTTGTTCGACGTAGCGGATGAACTTCGCCTCGAGCTCCGCGTACAGAGCGTCTCCGATGACACCATCCGCGCCGAGCTCGGCAGTGGGCTGCCAGGTCTCCTGGTTGTACGCGTTGAGCGTGCCGATCCATGCGTCCAGGTCCGCCGCGCTGACCGGCGTCTTGCTGCTGTGCGGCTCACGGAACGCCCGCAGCAGATCCATGTCGACGACATGCCAGTGCTGACCGCCGGTCTCGGGGATGACCATGGTCGCCGGGTTGATGTTGGTCCCCGGCCCGAAGCGTTGTCCGCGATACGTGAAATGGGCGAGGGGAACCGGCGCCGGCGCCGGCTTCAGCGGGATGTAGTGCGCCGCACCGCGGCCCTCCTGCCCCGGCTGACCGGCGAGAGCGGAGAGCATCGGAACGCTCATCCCCTGCCGTGTTCCCTCCACTCCGTCGATGACCGGCGCGATCTCGTACACCGATGTCACCGAGCCGTCGGGGTCGGTGAAGTTCGACGGGGTGACGTTCTCCTTCACGATCCCGGGATTCGAGGCGTAGTCGCTCTCGGGCTGCACGTCCGCCGGGGCGACGGTGGCGATCTTGACGAATTCGCCGCCGCCGTCCTGCCGGTAGACGTTCCAGGAGATGCCGTCCGGTTCGTCACCGAGGAAGCGCCAGCTCAGGAACACGCCACCCGGGACCTCTGCGGCGACGAGACCGCGGGTGAGCTGCTCGACCGGGCGCGGAGCGCGTTCGGGAACCGCGCCCGCCGCCGGGGCGCTGAAGGTGAGGAGCGACGCTCCCACCACGATCGCGAGAGGTATCGGGACCAGCCTGCGCAGTGAAAGTCGCACTGAGATTCTCCTCGATGAGCGCGGCAGCCCTCCGTTGGGCAACCGCTTTCCCGCTATCCTCCGCCCACCGATCGGACGAGCGCAACCCCCAATTTTATCGTTTCACTTCCAGATCGCCGAATGAAGGCTCCATCTCGGGAGGGCGTCAGCGAGCCACGTTCACTCCCGCAGGGTCGCCCCGAACCGCTCGGCGGCCACGGCGACACCGGCGAGCTTCGCCTCGGTCGCTTCTGCCGCTGTCAAGGTGCGATCCTCCGCTCGGAAGCGCAGCGTGAAGGTCAAGCTCTTCGTCCCGTCGGCGATGCCGTCTCCGCGGTAGTCATCGACGAGCCGCAGGGATTCGAGCAGGTGACCCGCACCCTCGACGAGGGCAGCGCGAACGTCGCCGGCGGCCAGCGTGACCGGCACGACCAACGAGACATCCTGCGTCGCCGCCGGGAACGTCGACAGCGACTCGGCGACGACGAGGTCGCCCGCGAGGGACAGGATGCGGTCGAGGTCGAGTTCGAGCACGGTCGCGCGCCCCGGCAGGTCAGCGCCCTCGGCGACCGACGGGTGCAGTTCGCCGACGTATCCGACCTCGTCGCCGCCGACGAGCAGCGCGCCGGTGCGCCCCGGGTGAAGAGCTGCGCGTTCCGCCTGGGCGACGGTGATCTCGACGCCGGCGGCGGCCGAGATCACACGGACCGCATCCAGCGCCTCGGCGAGCCCCGCCGCCTCCGGTGCACGGCCGGGCTGCCGCGCCGCGACGTTGCCCGTCAGCAGCACCGCGACGTGGCGGTGCTGCGGTGGGATCGACGCGTTGAGCTCGGCGAGCGTCTCGTCCGAAGGCCGCACCGCGAGCGGCGGGACGGCGTCGGTGCCGTACGTCTCACCGGGCTCCGGGAGGAACACGACGCCGGTCTCGAACAGCGCGAGATCGGTGAGACCGCGCGAGATGTTGCGGTGCGCGATCTGCAGAAGCCCGGGGATCAGCGATCGCCGCAGGTACGGCACCTGGCCGTCGAGAGGGTTGGCGAGACGGATGCTGGGCAGGTGCGCTCCCGAGGCGGATCCGTGCAGATCGTTCTGCTCCTCGGTCGTGAACGGGAACGCGGGCGTCTCGACGAACCCGGCCGCAGCGAGGGCGTCGGCCACGCGACGGCGGCCGCGCTGCAGCGACGTGAGCCCGCGCCCGGACGGTGGCGTGGGCAGCACGGAGGGGATGCGGTCCAGTCCGTGGATGCG
Organism: Microbacterium sp.; assembly: GCF_031179285.1. GTDB lineage: Bacteria > Actinomycetota > Actinomycetes > Actinomycetales > Microbacteriaceae > Microbacterium. The sequence continues at coordinate 24,383 of NZ_JAPSHY010000032.1, forward strand.
AGCGACCTCCTCCGCGAGCGTCCACTTGTCGGTGAGATCGGGGCGCCACGTCGGCGGGATGACCTGCCAGCCTGCCGCTCCCGCGCCGGTCGCCGGCACCTCGGTGACCTCGGCGCCGATCGTCGTCAGGGCTCCGACGACCTCGGCATCCGAGTACTCGACGCCGATGACGCCGTCCACGAAGCCACTTGGCAGCTCGATGCCCTCGATGAGGATCTCGGCGAACAGCGCTCCCCCCTCGTCGGTGAGCGTTCCCCCGGCGAGCTCGACCATGAGGTCGGCGACGCGGCGCGCGGCGACGAACGGGAGCAGCGGGTCGACACCGCGCTCGAAGCGCTTGGACGCTTCGCTGGGCAGCTTGTGCCGGCGCGCAACCCGCGCGATCGTGATCGGGTCGAAGATGGCGGCCTCGATGAGCACGTTGCGGGTGGTGCCACTCATCTCGGTGGCGCCGCCGCCCATGACGCCGGCGAGGCCGATCGGGCCGGAGTCGTCGGTGATGAGAAGGTCTTCGGTGTGAAGGGCTCGTTCCTGACCGTCGAGTGTCGTCAGCTTCTCGCCGGCGTGCGCGCGGCGCACGGTGATGCCACCGGCAAGCTTGTCGAGGTCGTACCCGTGGATGGGGTTGCCGAGCTCGAGCATGACGTAGTTGGTGATATCGATGAGGATGCCGAGCGAGCGCATGCCCGCGAGCGCCAGGCGTGCGACCATCCACGGCGGCGTCGGACGCGACGGATCGACGTTCCTGACGACGCGCGCGACGAATTCGCTGGCGCCCTGACGACCGCGGATCGGCGCCTGGTCGTCCACGACGATCGAGAAGCCCTCTCCCGGCGCGAGGTCGGCGAAGTCCCGCTCCGCCGGGTCGCGGAATGCGGCGCCCGTCGCGTGCGAGTACTCACGCGCCACCCCACGCAGCGAGAACGCGTAGCCACGATCGGGCGTGACGTTGATCTCGACGGCGACGTCGTCGAGCCCGAGCAGCGCGATCGCGTCGGTGCCGACCGGTGCGTCGACGCCGAGGTCGGCGAGCACCAGGATGCCGTTGTGCTCGTCGCCGAGGCCGAGCTCGCGGGCCGAGGCGATCATGCCGTCCGACACGTGACCGTAGGTCTTGCGGGCCGCGATCGGGAAGGGTCCGGGCAGCACGGCGCCCGGCAGGGTGACGACGACCTTGTCGTCGACGGCGAAGTTGCTCGCACCGCACACGATGCCTCGAGGCTCGGCTTCGCCGACGTCGACCTGACACCAGCGGATCGTCTTGCCGTTGGACTGCGGCTCATCCTCGAATGACACCACCCGGCCGACGACGACGGGGCCGGTGATCTCGAAGCGGTGGATGTCCTCCTCTTCGAACCCGACCCTCACCAATGCCTCGAGAACGCTCTCGGCCGTGGCGTCCGTTGCCACATCCACGTACTCACGCAACCACGAAAGCGGGACGCGCATCACACCACCATCCCGAACTGCTCGCTGAAGCGCACATCGCCCTCGGCCATGTCGCGCATGTCCTTCACATCGCTGCGGAACATCAGAGTCCGCTCGATCCCCATCCCGAAGGCGAACCCGCTGTAGACCTCGGGATCGATCCCGGCCGCGCGCAGCACGTTGGGGTTCACCATGCCGGAGCCGCCCCACTCGATCCAGCGGGCACCGCCCTTGAAGGTCGGGTGCCAGAGGTCGAGCTCGGCCGACGGCTCGGTGAAGGGGAAGTAGTTCGTCCGGAAGCGCGTCTTCGCCTCGGGGCCGAACATCTGTCGCGCGAAGTGATCGAGGGTGCCCTTGAGGTGCGCCATCGTGATGCCCTTGTCGATGACGAGCCCCTCGAACTGGCTGAACACCGGCAGGTGCGTCGCGTCGAACTCGTCGGTGCGGTAGGTGCGCCCCGGGCAGAGCACGTAGATCGGGAGGTCGCGCTCGAGCATCGAGCGCACCTGAACGGGGCTCGTATGGGTGCGCATGACCAGGTGGCGGGAGGCAGGGTCCACGTAGAACGTGTCCTGCTCCTGACGGGCGGGGTGGTCGACGTCGAAGTTCAGCGCGTCGAAGTTGAACCACTCGTGCTCGAGTTCGGGTCCTTCCGCGATCTCCCATCCCATGCCGACGAACACGTCGCAGACCTGGTCCTGAAGCAGGGAGAGCGGATGCCGCGCCCCGACGCGCGTGCGCGACGGCACAGCCGTGATGTCGACGCGTTCCGCCTCGAGGCGGGCAGCGACCTCCGCCTCGGCGAGCTCCGCCTCCTTCGCGGCCAATGCTTTGGCGACCTGACCGCGGCCCTGACCGATGAGCTTTCCGAACGCCGCCTTGTTCTCCGGCGCGACCTGCCTCATCGACGCATTGAGGATCGCCAGCGGCGATCCTTCGGCGACGTGCGCCGCGCGGGTGGCCTTCAGCTCGGCGGTGTCGGCCGATGCGCCGATCGCCGCGAGTGCTGCGGCAACGGCGGATTCGACCGCTTCGGGGGTGATCTCAGGTACGTCAGACACGAGACCTGAGTCTACCGGGGGCGGCAGGCGCCTCCGTCGCGCGAGGGCTCGCTCCTCAGAGCGGGCCGAACCTGCCGGTGGCTGCGGTGGGCGACCAGCCGAGCCGTTCCTGCTCGAGCGCGGCCGTGAGGCGCGGATGGCGGCTCGCGGCGCGGCGCAGCGAGATCCGGGCGCGTCCGATCACCGCCGACGGCACGACGAGCACCGATACGAGCAGCAGGAGCAGAGGCACGTCGATGACCAGGACCGAGCGGAAGTTCCCGCTGAGGAGCACCATCGAAACCAGAACGGCGTTGACGACCAGGAAGATCCCGGCGGCTGCGACGAGACCGGCGCGTGCGATGCCCGGTCCTCGTGCCGAGAGGATCACACCGGATCTCGGGATGCGGAAGCGCTCCCGGCGCAGCGCGAGCAGTGCGATGAGAGCGACGAGGGCACCGACGATCGCCGCCGGGAGGATCCTCGGAATGCCGGTCAGGGCGAACACGACGAAGGTGAGGAACACGGCGGAAAGGCCGATGCTCAGAAATGCCGCCCACATCCCGGCGCGCAGCGCCCGAGCATCCGCGATCTCTCGCAGCCTCGTTCCGAGCTCAGGTGGGGCCTTTGCTGGCGACGACGGATCGAGCCACTGCTCGAGCGTCCGACCCGTCGCGGACGGAGAGGAAGAATCGGGTTCGATGCCGATGGCGTGAGGACTCATCCGCCCGTGCTCGTGCCGTCGAACTTGCCGGCGCCGCGCTGCATCGCGATGAGTTCGGTGTTCGTGCCGCCCTCATGCACCCGAGGATCGGGCCCCGGGTCCGCCACCATTCCGCGCACCTTCGGCGAGTGGCGCGTACGGATCTCGACCCACCTGGCGATCCCCGAGAGGATGAGGCACATGAGGATGTAGATGCCACCGATGACGATCGCCGACTGCAGGATCGGCCGACCCTGCTGCGAGGTGAGCTGCTTGGCGTAGTACAGCAGTTCGGGGTAGGTGATGATGAACCCGAGCGCGGTGTCCTTCATCGTCACGACGAGTTGCGCCACGATCACGGGCAGCATCGCCCGGATCGCCTGCGGGAACAGGATGAGCCGCATCACGCCGCTCTTGCGCAGGCCGATCGCATACCCGGCCTCCTTCTGTCCGCGCGGGAGGGACTCGACGCCGGCGCGGAGCACCTCGGCGAGCACCGACCCGTTGTAGACCATGAGTGCGAGCACGACCGCCCAGTACGGCTCCATCTTCACGCCGATGACAGGCAGGCCGTAGTACAGCAGCATCATGAAGACGAGCACCGGCACGGCGCGGAACAGCTCGGTTATCACCGTGACCGGGATCCTCACCCACGCGTGGTCGGAAAGCCGCCCGATGGCGAGGACGAAGCCCAGAACGAGACTGAGCACCGCAGCGAGAGCGAAAGCGGCGAGAGTGTTGCCCAGGGCCTTGCCGATGCCGACCCACACGTTCGAGAACGTGAAGACGTACCACTTCTGCTCGGTGAACTGACCGGTGACGAGCATCCGGTACACCACGAAACCGATCGCGGCGAGCACCACGAGGATGGTGATGACGGCGAGGATGCGGTTGCGGGCGATGGCCCGGGGGCCGGGCACGTCGTAGAGCACGGAAGTCATCGCGCGATCCTCCATCGGTTCTCGAGATGGCGCTGCACGGCGCTCATCAGCAGCACCAGCACCACGAACACGACGGCAACCCAGAGCAGGACCTCCATCGGGTTGCCCGGCCGATCCGGCGCATCATTCACGGTGGCGCGGAGCGCCGCCAGCTCGGCGATCGAGAATCCTGCGGCGACCGTGGTGTTCTTGAGCAGTGCGATGAACACGCTCATCATCGGTGGCACGACCGAACGGAAGGCCTGTGGAAGCACGATGAGGGTCATCACCTGCCCGAACGGAAGTCCGATGGCGCGGGCAGCCTCGGCCTGGCCGACCGGCACGGTGTTGATGCCGGCGCGCAGCACTTCGGCGACGTACGTGGCCGTGTAGATGCCGATCGCGAGGATGCCGAGCACCAGGGCTGACAGCTTCGGCAGCCCGAGCGCCGGGTAGCCGAAGACGAAGATGAAGAAGACGAGGGTGAGCGGCGTGTTGCGCACCAGGTTCACGTAGACGGTGCCGACGGCGCGCGCGATCGGGATGGGAGACACCCGCATCGCGCCGACGATGACGCCGAGCACGAGCGCGATGAGCCCGCCGCCGAGGAAGACGAGCAGCGTGTTGCCGATCGCCTCGCTCCAGAGGTCGAGGTTTCCGAAGATGACGTCCACGCCACCCTCCCCTTCTTCAAAGAGTGCAGGGTGGCCTCCGCGGACGGAGGCCACCCCGTTCGATCAGTACGCGTCGACCTCGGGCTGCTCGACCTCGATGCCGGACTCACCCAGGTTGGCGTCGAAGATCGCCTGCCAGATGTCGCCGCCGTCGGTGAACAGCTCGTTGATGTGCGTGCGCAGCGCGTCGTCGCCCTTGGCGAGACCGACACCGTAGCGCTCCTCGGTGAACAGACCGCCGGTGACCTTCAGCTCGTCCGGGTACTGCGCGGCGTAGCCGATGAGGATGGCCTGGTCGGTGGTGACCGCGTCGACAGTGCCGTTGAGGAGGTCCTCGACGCAGGCGGAGTACAGGTCGTACTCCTTGGTCGTGATCTCGGGGAAGTTCGCCTTGATGTTCTGGATGGGCGTGGAGCCGGTCGCAGAGCAGACGGTCTTGCCGTTGAAGTCCTCGAGCGCCTCTGCCTCTTCGGCGTCGGCGGCGACGAGCAGACCCTGACCGGTGATGAAGTAAGGGCCGGCGAAGTCGATCTGCTCTTTGCGCTTGTCGTTGATGGAGTAGGTGCCGACGTAATAATCGATGTCACCGTTCACGATCGCCTGCTCGCGGTTCGCCGAAGCGATCGGCTTGAACTCGATCTTGTCCTCGTCGTAGCCGAGCGAGGCGGCGATCCAGCGGGCGATGTCGATGTCGAAACCGGTGCGCTCGCCCGAGGTGACGTCGAGGTAGCCGAGTCCCGGCTGGTCCTCCTTGACGCCGACGACGACCTTGTCACGCTCGGTGATCGCGTCGAACGTCGGGCTGCCTTCGAGCGTGACGTCCTCGGCGACCTCGAACCAGGTGCTGTCCTCGCCGCCCTCATCTCCACCGCCGGTGCCGGTGCCGCCGCCCGGGGTCGGGCTGCCGCTGTTGCAGGCGGTGAGTGCCAGCAGCGCTGCTGCGGCGATACCGATTCCTGCCAGTGTCCGTGTGCGTCGCATGTGCGTCTCCTTCGTGTGCTGTGGATGCAGGGTCTGTGAAGCTTGTATCAGTGCGTCAGGAGCTTCGAGAGGAAGTCCTTGGCGCGATCGCTCTTGGGGTTCGTGAAGAACTCCTCGGGCGTCGCCTCCTCGACGATGCGGCCGTCCGCCATGAAGACGACGCGATCGGCGGCCTTTCGGGCGAAGCCCATCTCGTGGGTGACGACGATCATCGTCATCCCCTCTGCGGCGAGTCCGACCATGACGTCGAGGACCTCGTTGATCATCTCGGGATCGAGCGCGCTGGTGGGCTCATCGAACAGCATCACCTTCGGCCGCATCGCCAGTGCTCTGGCGATCGCGACGCGCTGCTGCTGGCCACCCGAGAGCTGTGCCGGCAGCTTCTGCGCCTGCTGCGCGACCCCCACGCGCTCGAGGAGTGTCATCGCCTCCTTCTCGGCGTCGGCCTTCTTCAGGCCCCGCACCTTGATGGGACCGAGGGTCACGTTCTCGAGGATGGTGAGGTGCGCGAAGAGGTTGAACGACTGGAACACCATGCCGACATCGGCACGCAGCTGTGCGAGCCCCTTGCCCTCGGCCGGCAGCTCCTTGCCGTCGATGCTGATCGTGCCGCTGGTGATCGTCTCGAGCCGGTTGATCGTGCGGCAGAGCGTCGACTTGCCGGATCCCGACGGTCCGATCACGACCACGACCTCGCCGGAGTCGACCGTCAGGTCGATGTCGGTGAGCGCCTGGAAGTCGCCGTAGTGCTTCTGAACGTTGTCGACCACCACGAGGGGCGTGCCGACGCGCCCTGCGCTATCGCTTTGTGCCATGCCCCTTACATTAGGAGCAGACGCCGACCTGAGCGAGATCGACCCCCGGTGTTACACACTTGTAACCGGGAGAATCGCGGCTTCGACGATGGTCGAAGCGGTCAGATCCCGGCTTCGGCCCGCTGCGAGAACGCGCTCTCGTACAGGCACACACTCGCCGCTGTCGCCAGGTTCAACGACTCCGCACGCCCGAAGATCGGCAGCTTCAGCACGCGATCGGCGAGGGACAGCGCGGCATCCTCCAGCCCGCGCGCCTCGTTCCCGAAGAGCCAGGCGGTGGGACGCGCGAGCACCCCCTCCGCACGCGCCTGAAGCAGGTCGTCGCCCTTGACGTCGGCGGCGAGCACCTGCAGCCCGGCGGCGTGCGCACGCTCGACGACATCGGAGAGTTCGCCGGCGACCGAGAAGGGCAGGTGGAACAGCGAGCCGGTGGTGGCGCGGACCACCTTGGGGTTGTACGGATCGACGGTGCGGCCGGTCAGAACCACCGCGTCGGCGCCCGCAGCATCCGCCGCCCTGATGATCGTCCCGAGATTTCCGGGGTCGCGCACCTCCTCGCAGATCGCGACGAGGCGCGGTGACGCGGCGAAGATGTCGCGCACCGATGTGGGCGTCTGACGCACGACGGCGACGAGCCCCTGCGGAGTGACGGTGTCGGCCATCGCGTTGAGCACGTACTCGGTGACGTATTCGACCTCGACATCGTTCTCGGCCGCCGATGAGCGGATGTCGGGATGCCGCTCCCAGCCGGTCGGTGTGGCGAACAGTTCGACGATGGCATCCGGGCGATAGGTCAGCGCCTCGCGGACGGCTTGCGGCCCCTCGAGGAGGTACAGACCGGTCTCCGTTCGCGCGCTGCGCTTGGTCAGCTTCGCGACGGCACGGACTCGGGGGGACCGGGGGTTCTCCAGCACGCCTTCAGTCTAGAGAGTGGCACCGCGTCGGCGTGCGCTCGCGCAGCGTGATTCTCAGCAGGCCATCGCGCGATCCACCGGGCGCAGGTTCGCTCGCTAGGGTGCGGGGATGACGAGTGAAGCGTCCGGACGATCACCCCGACACCGCGCCGGCACCGCCGGAGGGCGAGCGACTCGCCTGCTGCTGTCGGGTCTTGCCCTCGTGGTCATCGCCGCCGGGCTCGCCGTTCACCGGTTCGTCGCCGGCGCCATCGGCGACATCGTCGGCGACGCCCTCTATGCCTGCCTGATCTATCTGCTGCTGGCGATCGTGTTCCCCGGTCTTCGCGCGACCCGGCTGGGGGCGCTCGCGGTCGCCGTGTGCGTGGGAGTGGAACTGCTGCAGCTGACGGGGCTTCCCGCGCTCTTGGCGGCGGCGCTTCCGCCGGCCGCCCTGGTTCTGGGCACGGGCTTCGATGCCAGGGATCTGGTCGTGTACGCCCTGGCGATCCTGGTCGCCGTGCTGGTTCACGGGGCGATCTCTGCACAGTGGCGGCAGGTGTCTCCGCGGGCCGACACGCAAGAGGGCGCCCTCCCGAAGGAGAGCGCCCTCTGAGTGAAGCAGCTTATGCGGCCGATTTCGGTGCGTTGACGTCGGAAGGCAGAGCCTTCTTGGCCGTCTCGATGAGCGAGGCGAACGTGGCTGCATCGTTGACCGCGAGGTCGGCGAGCATGCGACGGTCGACCGTGACGCCCGCGAGGCCGAGGCCCTGGATGAAACGGTTGTAGGTCATGCCGTTCTGGCGTGCAGCGGCGTTGATGCGCTGAATCCAGAGACGGCGGAAGTCGCCCTTGCGCTTGCGACGGTCCCGGTACGAGTAGACCAGGGAGTGGATGACCTGCTCCTTGGCCTTGCGGTAGAGGCGCGAACGCTGACCGCGGTAGCCGGAGGCGC
>NZ_JAPSHY010000033.1 GCF_031179285.1 Microbacterium sp.
CATCCCGGCAGTCCCGTTCGCCTCCTGGGCGGACAAAGGGCGTGCGTTGGTGGTCATGGGGGGATTATGTCTGAGAATGTCCCCGCGTGTCAAAACGCGCCCCCCGCTCGCAGGCGGGCGTAACCTGATCCGGGTGAGCACTTCAACGACCGTCGACGGCTTCATCCTGACCGATGAGAAGGACGCCTCGCGCTACACCCTCACCAGGGACGGCGTGCTCGTCAGCGTCCTCGACTACCGCGACGACGGGCACACCGTCGCCCTCACCAGAGCCTTCACCGTCCCGACTTTCCGCGGGCACGGCTATGCCGGCACGGTCGTCCGGGGCGCCGTCGCCGACATCGAGGCCCGCGGAGACCGCAAGGTCGACGCCGTGTGCTGGTATGTCGCCGAGTGGTTCGCACAGCACCCTGAGCACGCAGCGCTCCTGCGCCGTCGCTGAACGCCCGCGAGTGTGACGCCGTGTTACGGCGGTGTCGAAGCCCCAGGACGATCGGAGCGCTGCCGCGGGGTGCCGGGATGACGCTCCCCGCGGCACGCCTGAGCGGCAATGTCGGTGACCCTTCGTAGCGTGTGAGTATGCGAATCCTGCACACGAGCGACTGGCACATCGGCCGCACGTTCCATGGCACCTCCACCATGGACGCGCTGGCCGAGGTGCTCGCTGCGCTCACGAGGCAGGTGCGCGAGCATTCGGTCGACGTCGTCATCGTCGCCGGCGACGTCTTCGACTCCGCCACACCCTCCGCCGCGGCGTACACGCTCCTCGGCGACGCGCTGGTGTCGCTGCACGAGACGGGCGCACGGGTCATCGTCACCAGCGGCAACCACGACTCGGCCGCGCGGCTGGGCTTCCAGGCGAGGCTGCTGCGCGACGGCATCCACGTGCTGACAGACCCGCTCGCCATCGGCACCCCGGTGACGGTCGCCGACGCCGACGGTCCTGTGCACTTCTTCGGCATCCCGTACCTCGAGCCCGCGATCGTGCGTCAGCACTGGCCCGACGGCGACTCCGACGGTCGCCAGCTGCGCACCCAGGCGCAGACGATGGCGCACGCGATGCAGCTGGTCCGCGAAGGCATGCGCGCTCGGCAGGGCCGCACGGTCGCGATCGCGCACTGCTTCGCCGACGGCGTCGATGCCACGGCGGGCCTCGAACGCGAGGTACGCCAGGGCGGACTCGACGTGGTGCCACTGAGCGTGTTCGACGGGCCCGACTACGTGGCTCTCGGTCACATCCACGGGCGGCAGCAGCTCAGCGATCGTGTGCGGTACGCCGGCGCGCCACTGCACTACAGCTTCGGGGAGCAGCACAAGGAACGAGGATCCTGGCTCGTCGACCTCGACGGGACCGGCCTCGCCGGCGTCGAGTGGCTCTGCCTGCCGGTTCCGCGCCGTCTGGTCACGCTGACCGGCACCATCGACGAGATCCTCTCGGCAGAGCGCGTCGCCGCGCACGCGAACGACTGGGTGGCTGCCGTGTACACCGATGCGATGCCGCAGAGCGAGCCGATGCGTCGCCTGCGTGAGAAATTCCCGTATTGCGCGATGGTGCAGCACCAGCCGACAGTGACCGCGGCGGCCGAAGAGCGCTCCTACGCACGCAGGCTGCGCGATGCGGTCAGTGACGCCGACCGCATCGAGGCGTTCCTCGAGCACGTGCGCGCGGGTCACGGAGCGACCGAACACGAGCGTGAGCTCATTCGCGAAGTCCTCGACGACCGGGTGCGGGCAGAGGCGCTGGTCTAGTGAGGCTGCATCGGCTCGAGGTCGAGGGATTCGGCCCCTTCCGAACTCGTCAGGTCGTCGACTTCGATGCTTTCACCGACGACGGGATCTTCCTCATCGCCGGACGCACGGGCGCGGGGAAGACGAGCATCCTCGACGCCGTCTGCTTCGGCCTCTACGGCGGCGTGCCGCGCTATGAGACGGGCGACAAACGGTTGCGCAGCGACCACTGCGAGCCGGACGACGTCTCCGAGGTGGTGGTGGAGTTCAGTACGACCGCGGGGCGCTTCCGCGTCACGCGGTCGCCGGAGTATCTGCGACCGGCGAAGCGCGGCGGCGGCATGACGAAGCAGACGCAGACCGTCTCCCTCGACGAGTGGACCGATGCCGGCTGGGTGGGCCGAGCCGCCCGGGCGGTCGATGTCGGCATCGAACTCGACGCGATTCTCCAGCTCAGCCGTGAGCAGTTCCTGCAAGTGATCCTGCTGGCACAGAACAGGTTCTCCGAGTTCCTGCTGGCCAACAGCAAGGACCGCCAGGCGCTGCTGCGCCGACTTTTCGGAACCGAGCGTTTCGAAGATGTGCAGGCGCGCTTCGATGAGCGCCGGCGAAGGTCGGAGCAGGCGCTCGGGTCGAGGCTGGCGAGCGTCATCGCCCGCATCGAGGAGGGTGAGCGGCTCGTCACGAACGAGGATCTCTGGGGTGTCGCCGACACCGACGACCCGAGCGCGGGGCGCCTCGAGCAACCGAATCCCGCCGGCCGGGGGCCGGGGGAGCGGATCGACCAGCTGCGTCGTGCGCTCGCGCGCGCCGAGTACCGGGCCGAGCGCCGCGCGGCTGAGCGCGACGACGCGGAACGCGGCCTCACCGAGACGGATGCCGCGCTGACAGATGCCCGGGAGCAGCGCGCCGCTCAGACGGAGCGCGACCGGGCGAGGGCAGCGCTGGAGTTGCTCGATGCGCAGGAGGCGACGATCGACGACACTCGGCGGGTCCTCGCGCGCGCCCGCGCAGCGGAAGGGATGCGGTCGTTCATCGTCGCGTTCGAGCGTGCCGTCGCCGCGGTCGAGAAGGCGGAGCGTGAGAAGCAGAGAGCGCTCGCCGACTGGCGTCTCACCGCGATCGACCTGGCGGACGAATCCGCCGACGCACTGCAGGCCTGGGCGGCAGAGCGCACTCGCGAGAGCGGCGCCTGGCAGCTCGCGGCCGACCTCGAGCGGACCGCTGCCACCCGGGAATCACAGCTGCTCGCCGCACGAGATGCGGTGGCGCAGGCGACACGGGTCACTGACGAGATCGATCGGGAGCGGGAGGCGCTGCCGGGGCAGATCGCCGAGCTGACGCGGTCGCGCGACGACGCCCGACGCAGGGCGGACCGCTCCGACGAGCTGACGCGGCGCCGCGATGAGGCGATGGCGAGGCGGGATGCCGCGAGCGACGTCGAGCGACTGACGACGGCGCTGGCCGCGGCGGAGCGAGAGCTCGCCGCCGACAGCGCTGCGCTCGCGACGGCACAGACGCAGCTCGCCGGACTCCGACAGCGACGGCTCGACGGATTCGCGGGCGAACTGGCATCGGCGCTGACGGATGGAGCGCCCTGCCCCGTGTGCGGCGCGATGGAGCATCCATCGCCCGCCGAGCACGCCGATCCCGTATCGGCCGACGATGTGGACGAGGCCGAAGCCGCGCGCGACCTCGCCGCCGACTCCGAGCGCGGCGCTGCCGAGCGTGTCTCCGCCCTGCGGGCCGATGTCGCGGCAGCCTCCGCCAGGGCGGGTGAGAGCTCTGTCGCGCAGGCCGAGAGCGAGCTGCAGGCTGCGACGGCTGCGCTGGCCGCATCTCTCGCCGAGGCACAGCGTCTCAACGAGCTCGGGGCGACGCTCGACCACCTCATGCGCCGCACCGAAGAACTGGAGCAGGAGCGCGCTGCGGCCGCCCGCGCCCTCGCCGACGCGCGCGAGACCCTTGCCGTGAGGGAGCAGGCGGCGGCGGATGCCGACGCGCTCATCGCTGAGGCGCGCGGCGACTCGGCATCGGTGGCAGCGCGACTCGAGGCGGCGAGGGCACAGATCGAGGCGGCCACGGCCCTTGCCACCGCACTGCTCGAACATTCACGGCAGGCGGGCGCCGCCGAGAACGCGGCGGCGGAACTGGACGCCGCGCTGCGAGAGTCACTCTTCGACGACGTCGCCGCGGTGACCGAGGCGCTGCGGCCGGCGGCCGAGATCGCCACGATGGAGGAGCGCATCACCGCGCACGTCGTGCAGCGGGAGAAGGAGAAGGCGGTCCTGCTGCCCCTGGAGATGCGCGCGCTTCCCGAGGAGCCCCTCGACATCGCCCCCGTCGAACAGGCGGCCACGGCGGCGCGCACTGCCTGGAAGGACGCGGTCGAAAGCGCAGGTCGAGCCGCCACCGCCGTCGAGCGATTGCAGGACCTCGTCACTTCGGCAGCCGCCGAGCATGCGCGCACGGCGGAGCAGGCCGCCGAACACGATGTGCTCCAGAACCTCGCCGACACCATCGCAGGACGCGGTGCGAACACGCGGAAGATGACGCTCGAGACCTTCGTGCTCGCTGCCGAGCTCGAAGAGATCGTGAGCGCGGCGAACCGGCGCCTCAGCGACATGTCGACCGGGCGATATCAGCTGCGGCATTCCGACGCTCTGGCCGCGAGAGGTGCGGCCTCCGGGCTCGGCATCGTCGTCTTCGACGCCTTCACCGGTCAGACCCGCCCCGCACAGTCCCTCTCCGGGGGTGAGACCTTCCTCGGCTCGCTCGCGCTCGCGCTCGGTCTCGCCGAGGTCGTCACTGCCCGCGCCGGCGGCATCCGTCTCGACACGCTGTTCATCGACGAGGGATTCGGATCCCTCGACGGCGACACGCTCGACACCGCCATGCGCACGCTCGACGAGCTCCGTCAGGGCGGACGCACCGTCGGCGTCATCAGTCACGTCGAGGCCATGCAGGAGCAGATCCCGGCTCAGTTGCTGGTGCGGGCCACTCCCAGCGGCCCGAGCATCATCGAGATGCGCTGAACGCCCGGCGCGAGTGTCAGACGCCGTACTCGCCGCGGATGAACTCGCGCAGTTGAGCGCTGCAGCGGGCGACCGCTTCACGCCAGTCGGTGAGCGCGCCGTCTTCGGCGCGATCCGAGACGGCGCGGAAGACCCTGATCGGCACCCGGAACTGCTCGGCCACCCAGATGTACGCGTAAGTCTCCATGTCGACGAGGGCAGCCCCCGACGGCCGGATCACGGCCGTGACCTCTGCGTCGTCCACGAAGTGATCGCCGGTCGCGATGAGCACGCCCTCACGTCCGGTGGTCACCCTCGCCGGCATCGACACATGCTGACCCGCGATGCCGTCGAGGTCGGTGACGTCGTGCTGGAACGCCGTTCCCACCTCGTGCACCCTCGCCTCCAGCGACGGGTCGATGGCGCCGGCCGTGCCGACGACCACGACCTCGTCGTACGTGCGGGCGTCCAGCGCTCGCGTGAGGGCGTGCGTGGCTTGGAGCTTGCCCGGCCCGGTCACAAGTCGATCGAATCCCGGCAGGGTCTCGGGGAAGGCGGCCAGTTCCGAGGTCAGCGCGGCGACGAGAAGTTTCACCTCGCCATCCTGCCAGTTCGCACCTGTCAGGACAGTGCGAGATGCCGCTGCGACATGCGTGCGTAACCTGGAGGGGCGATACTGATTCGAAACGGAGTGGAGGAACCCGTGACCCTGCAGCAGCAGATCTCTGAGACGCTCGGCGTGAAGGCCGAGATCGATCCGGCGGCCGAGGTCGAGAACCGCGTGCGGTTCCTGGCGGAATACCTTCGCGCGACCGGCGCCAGGGGCTTCGTGCTCGGCATCTCCGGCGGCCAGGACTCCACCCTCGCCGGGCGCCTTGCCCAGCTCGCGGTCGAGCGGGTGCGCGCCGAGGGCGGCGACGCCCGCTTCCTCGCCGTGCGCCTGCCATACCGTGTGCAGAAGGATGCCGACGACGCCCAGGCGGCACTCGAATTCATCGCAGCCGACGACTCGGTCGAGGTGAACATCCAGAACGGGGTCGACGGTGTCGAAGCCGACATCGAGTTCGCCGTCACCGCCGACATCTCCGACTTCAATCGGGGGAACCTCAAGGCGCGACTGCGCATGGTCACCCAGTACGCTCTGGCCGGTCACGAAGGGCTGCTGGTGCTCGGTACCGATCACGCCGCAGAGGCGGTCACCGGTTTCTACACGAAGTTCGGCGACGGCGCGGCCGATCTGCTGCCTCTCGCCGGGCTGACCAAGCGTCAGGGCCGAGCGCTGCTGCAGTCGCTCGGGGCCCCTGACCGGCTCGCCCTCAAGGTGCCGACGGCCGACCTCCTCGACGATCAGCCAGGGCGCTCCGATGAGGACGAGCTCGGGCTCAGCTACGAGCAGATCGATGACTTCCTCGAGGGGCGCCCCGTGGACCCGGAGGTCGCGGGTCGCATCGAGGCGAAGTACCTGGCGTCGCAGCACAAGCGGCACCTGCCGGTGACTCCCGCCGACACGTGGTGGCGCTGACCCTCCTCTCCCGGACCCGCCTTCTCGAACGGCGAGCGATCTCGACGGGAAACGAGGGTGTCGGATGCCGCGGCTAGTGTCGAAGCATCCGAGGGAATGGAATCAAGGTGCGGATTGACAGGGAGGCGCAGCGCGTCATCTGGAGCGCGAGCGATCTCAAAGCCGCTGCGGAGTGCGAGTTCGCGTGGTGCCGGGCGATCGATGCGAAGCTCGGACGGGTGGCCGCGGTCGAAGAGCCGGAAGACGCTACGCTCGCGCGAGCGGCCCGGCTCGGAGACGTGCACGAACAGAACGTCCTCGAGCGCTACATCGACGAACTGGGACCCGGCAGGGTCCGGCAGATCGAGAAGGTCTCCTCGGTCGATGCCGTCGCGCTCGCCGCAGCCGTCGCCGAGACCGCAGAGGCGCTGCGATCGGATGCGCTCGTCGTCTTCCAGGCGGCGTTCTCCACACCCGAGTTCGTCGGCTTCGCGGACTTCCTCCGGCGCGATGCGGACGGCCGGTGGCGGGTGCAGGACTCCAAGCTCGCCCGCAAGGCCCGGGTAACGGCACTCATGCAACTCGCGGCATACGTCGATCAGCTCGACCGTCTCGGCATCCCGCGATCTGACGAGGTCGACCTGATCCTCGGTGACGGCACACTGAGCACGCACGCCGTCGACGACCTGCTGCCGCTGTTCCAGGTTCGCCGTGCGCGGTTGCGCGCCCTCATCGCCGACCGGCGGATCGAGGATGCCGCCGACGCCATGCCGCTGGAATGGGGCGATGACCGAGGCGATCTCGAGGTTGTCGCCTGCGGTCGATGCGCGACGTGCGAAGAGCAGGTGATCGCGCATCGCGACCTCCTCATGGTCGCGCGGATGCGTCCCGTGCAGCGCGCCCGGCTACGCGCCGCCGGCATCGACACGATCGATGCGCTGGCGACGGCATCCGCCCCTCCCGCCGGCATGAACGCCGACACCTTCGAGACGCTGCGGGCCCAGGCGGCGCTGCAGCTCCGAGCCGATGCCGAGGGCGTCCCCACCTACGACGTCCACTATGCCGCCGCGATCCACACCCTGCCGGTGCCCAGCCACGGAGACATCTTCTTCGACTTCGAAGGAGACCCGCTCTACACCGAACCCGCAGCGGACGGCGAGGCGCAGTGGGGGATCGACTACCTGTTCGGCTGGGTCGACAACGACGACCGGTACACGCCGCTGTGGGCCCACACGTTCGCCGAGGAGCGACGGGCGCTCGAGACATTCCTCGACTTCGTCAACGCACGTCGGGCAGCCCATCCCGGCATGCACATCTATCACTACGCCCCGTACGAGACCGCGCACCTGGTCGCCATGGCGGCGCGCCACGGCGTGCGCGAGGCCGAAGTCGACCGTCTGCTTCGCGAGGGCGTCTTCGTCGACCTCTACCCGCTGGTCCTGCGCACCGTGCGCGTGGGTTCGAGGTCGTACTCGATCAAGAAGCTCGAGCCGCTCTACATGGGCGAAGACGTCCGCACCAGCGACGTGCAGAAGGGCGACGACTCGATCGTGCAGTACGTGGCCGCTCGCGAACTGGCAGCGGCGGGCGAGCGGGCCGAGGCGGATGCGGTGCTCGCCGATCTCGCCGATTACAACCGCTACGACTGCGTCTCCACCCGCATGCTGCGCAACTGGCTGATCGAGATCGCCCGGCGCGAAGGGGTCCATCCTGCCCCGCCTGACGAGGCGGACGAGGTGATCTACGAGCCGTCGCCGCGGTCCGTGGCGCTGCTCGCCGACGCCGAGCGCGCTGCAGCGGCCGGTGCCGACGGCCAGGTCCACCGCATCGCCGCGGCCGCGATCGACTACTTCCCGCGTGAGGCGAAGAGCTTCTGGGTCGGGCATTTCCAGCGTCTCCGGGAGCCCGTCACGATGTGGGAGGGGACGCGCGACGTCGTACGGGTCGACCCGGCCTCCTGTGTGCTGCGCCGCGACTGGAGCGTGGCCGAGGGCCGGCGGGTCACATCGAGAGAGATCGAGATCCGTGGCGAGGTGTCGCCGGGCACCACCCTCGGCGAGGGAGCCCAGCCGTTCGCGCTGTACGGGGTGCCCGCGCCGTTCGACACCGAAGTGCCGTCTCGGGCGGTGCACGTGCCGCACACGGTGACCATCACAGAGGTGCTCGACGACGGCTACGTCATCACGGAGTCCGCCGTTCAGGGGCAGACGTGGGACGAGTTCCCGCTTGCTCTCACTCCGGCAGCCCCTCCCAGGGTGGTGTCGCTGCAGGGGGCGATCGACGAGTGGGCCGATGCCATGCACCTCGCCGCCCCCGGCTTCCCCGAGGATGCCTCGACCGACATCCTCCGCCGGATCCCGCCTCGAACCCGCTCGGGGGCAGCACTGCCCGCCGCCGGCGATGACGTCATCGACGCGATCGTGCGCGGAGTGCTCGACCTCGATCGCAGCTATCTGGCCGTTCAGGGCCCTCCCGGAACGGGCAAGACCTACACCGGTTCGCAGGTGATCGCCCGGCTCGTGAACGAGCACGGGTTCAAGATCGGCGTCGTGGCGCAGTCGCACGCCATCATCGAGACGCTGCTCGAGCGCGTCGTCGCTGACGGCGTCTCGCCCGCCCAGGTCGCCAAGTGCCCGAAGGGCCCCGACTCCGACCCGTCGTACACGGTGATCCCGAAGACGGGCATGGCCTCGTTCCTCGCCGAGCATGAGGGCGGGGGCGTCGTCGTCGGCGGCACCGCGTGGGACTTCAGCAACACCGCCCGCGTCGAAAGGGGTGAACTCGACCTCCTCGTCATCGATGAGGCGGGGCAGTTCTCGCTGGCCTCCACGATCGCGGTGGCGGCCGGTGCGCGCAGCCTCCTTCTCCTCGGAGACCCGCAGCAGCTGCCGCAGGTGAGTCAGGGCGCCCATCCCGAACCCGTTGACACGTCGGCCCTCGGCTGGGTCATGGACGGCGATGCCGTGGTCCGCCCCGAGTACGGGTACTTCCTGGCGAGGTCGTGGCGGATGCATCCACTGGTCGCCGCGCCGGTCTCGACGCTCGCATACGCCGGAAAGCTGGCATCGGCCCCCGGCACCGAGCGGCGCTCGATCGACGGCGTCGATGCAGGCTTGCACGTCGTGTCGCTGCGCCATAGGGGCAATGCGACGCAATCGCCGGAGGAGGCGGCGGAGGTGGTCCGCCTCGTGCGCGACCTGGTCGGCCGCCGCTTCACCGACGATATGGCAGGACTCCCCGCTCGTCCGATCGCCGAGAACGACATCATCGTCGTGACGCCGTACAACGCGCAGAAGCAGCTCGTGCACGAAGCGCTCGCCGCCGCCGGATTCCCGCGCGTGCCGGTCGGCACGGTGGACAATTTCCAGGGCAAGGAAGCAGTGGTCTCGATCACGTCGCTGGCAGCGTCCAGTGGCCGGGACGCACCGCGAGGACCCGAGTTCCTGCTTCTGCAGAACCGGCTGAACGTGGCGATCTCACGGGCGCAGTGCGTGGCGTACCTCATCCACTCGCCGGCGCTGCTCGACGACCTGCCGCGCACCCCGGAGGGGGTGGCGCGATTGAGCGCCTTCGCCCGGCTGGTCGGAGCGGCGCAGTGAGCACACCGCGTCACGCCGTCGCCGACATCCACCGTGCCTCGGCGGCATGGGTGTGGTTTCCCCGCGATTCGGAACAGGAGAAGTCCGACCTGCAGCTGGTGCGGTACCCGGCACGGTTCGGTGGTGGCGTCCGCGCATCGCAGGTCGATTCCTCCGCCGATCCGGCGGCCGTGCTCGATCGGGCCGTCGCGCGGACGCAGTCATGGAACGAAACCAGCCTGACGTTCTGGACGAACGCCGCCGACCGGCCCGATCTCGAGGACGAACTCCGACGGCGCGGTGCTGAACACGTCGACACCGTCTCGGTGCTCGCCCGCCCCGTCGCCGGTCCGCCGATCGCTGTGCCGCCGACGGCCACGGCCGAGATCGTGCAGGCCCTCGACCAGGTGCGCGAGGTCGACGCGATCAACGTGCCGGTCTGGCAACAGGATCCGCTCGACGAGGAAGGGCTGCGGGTCGAGCTCGATGAGGTGACCGCCGAGTTCGCGGCTGGTCGCGGCGCGCGCGTCATCGGCCGTCTCGACGGTGCGGCGGTGAGCACCGGCGGCTGCACGGTAGTCGACGGATTCGTGCGGCTCTGGGGCGCGGCGACGCTCGAGAGCGCGCGCGGCCGCGGCGCCTACCGTGCCGTACTGGCGGAACGGCTGCGAGTCGGCGCGGAGCTCGGAGCGATCACCGTGCTCGTGAAGGGCAGGATCGCCACGTCCGCGCCGATCCTGGTGCGTGCGGGATTCATCCACCACGGCGACGAACGCGCCTATCGCCTCACGGTCGGGTAGTTCCGGCGACGCCGAGGGGCGACGACGACCGACGTCAGACGGTGCCGTACAGACGGTCGCCGGCGTCGCCGAGCCCGGGCACGATGTAGCCCTTCTCGTTCAAGCGCTCGTCGAGCGCACCGAGGACGAGGGTGACATCGCGGTCGCCGACCATCTTCTCGATCGCGGCAACACCCTCGGGGGTGCCGAGCAGGCAGATCGCGGTGACGTCCTGCGCTCCCCGCTTGAACAGGAACTCGATCGCGGCGCCCAGCGATCCGCCGGTGGCGAGCATCGGGTCGATCGCGAAGCACTGCCTGTCGCTCAGGTCGTCGGGAAGACGCTCGGCGTAGGTCGTCGGCTCGAAGGTGGTCTCGTCACGGACCATGCCGAGGAAGCCGACTTCAGCGGTCGGAAGCAGCTTCACCATGCCTTCCAGCATTCCGAGCCCGGCCCGGAGGATCGGCACGACGATCGGGCGCGGCTCCGAGATCTTCACACCCATCGTCGTGGTCACGGGCGTGGTGATCTCGACCGGGCTCACCTTCACGTTGCGGGTCGCCTCGTACGCGAGCAGCGTCACCAGCTCTTCGGTCAGTTGACGGAACACCGGAGACGGGGTGCGCCGGTCACGCAGCACCGAGAGCTTGTGGGTGATGAGGGGGTGATCGGCGACGTGAACACGCATGGATACAGGCTAGTGCGCAGGGCTCCCCGGCACGACATCGGCCGGCGTCCACCGGGCGGAAGTCGAGACTCGCTGTCGTAGGCTCGACCCATGACCGCCGCCGACACCGAGGCCATGCGCCGCGCGCTCGCCCTCGCAGCCGAGGCGGCGTCGGCCGAGGAGATCCCGGTCGGAGCGGTCGTCCTCGACCGGGCGGGGCAGATCATCGCGGAGGGGCGAAACACCCGCGAGCAGACCCATGATCCGACCGGTCATGCCGAAGTCGAGGCGCTGCGCCGCGCCGCGGCATCCATCGGCTCCTGGAATCTCGACGGGCACACCCTCGTCGTCACCCTGGAGCCCTGCATCATGTGCGCCGGGGCGATCCTGCAGGCACGGATCGGCAGGGTCGTGTTCGGCGCATGGGACGAGAAGGCGGGCGCCGCGGGGTCGATGTACGACGTGCTGCGCGATCGACGGCTGCCGTACCACGCCGAGGTCGTCGGGGGCGTCGAAGCGGATGCCGCCACGCGTCTGCTCCGGGAGTTCTTCGAGCGGCGCCGCTGATCAGTCCGACGACTTCAGTACGAAGACGTCCGTCGAGGGCTCCGGATCGATCGCCGGCCGGTAGATGTCGGGCTCGAGGTACACCGATCGCGCCACCGGCACGGCTACGCGGATGCGGGCCTCGATCTCGTTGATGTCGTCAGCGGCCTCGCGCACTGACTTGTCGGCGGACAGTGCGATCTTCGCCGCGACCAGCAGCTCGTCGGGGCCGAGGTAGAGCGTCTTCATGTGGATGAGCTTCTCGACCTCGGGTCCGTCGTTGATCGCGTCGACGATCCGGTCGATGTCGGCCTGGTTGGCTCCTTCGCCCACGAGGAGGCTCTTCGTCTCGATGCCGAGCACGATGGCGATGAGCACCAGGAGGGCACCGATCATCAGCGTTCCGACGGCGTCGAAGACGGGGTTGTGGGTGATGAGGGTGAGTCCGACCCCGAGCAGGGCGAACGTGAGTCCCGTCAGCGCACCGATGTCCTCCAGCAGCACGACGGGAAGCTCCGGAGCCTTGGAGCGGCGCACGAACGACACCCACGACTGCCCCTTCTCGCGGACGAGATTGCTCTCCCTGATCGCGGTGCGCAGCGAGAACGACTCGAGTCCGATCGCGATGACGAGCACTGCGACGGGCAACCACCACCAGGCGCGGTCGAGCTCGTGCGGATTGGTCAGCTTGTCGATTCCCTCGTAGATGGCGAACAGGCCGCCGACCGAGAACAGGATGATCGACACCACGAATGCGTACACATAGCGTTCCCGTCCGTAGCCGAAGGGGTGAGCCCGGTCGGCCCCGCGTTTCGCCTTGCGCCCGCCGAGCAGCAGGAGCAGCTGATTGCCGGAGTCCGCGACGGAGTGCACGGCTTCGGCGAGCATCGACGCGGAGCCGGAGAGCGCCCACGCGATGAACTTCGCGATGGCGATCCCCATGTTCGCCAGGAACGCCGCGACGATGGCCTTGTTGCCTCCGGATGCACTCATGCGATGAGTCTAATTCCGCGCCTCCTCGATGCGCAGAGCGCCGCCGTAGGATGTCCGCATGGCTGACTCCCTCCCCTCTCTCGCGTTCCTCGGTGCCGGTTCCATGGGCGGTGCGATCCTGCGTGGCGTGGTCGCATCCGGCATCCGGATCGACGGCGGCATCACGGCCACGAACCGCAGCACCGAGAAGGCCGCGTCTTTCTCAGACGTCGGCGGAATCACGAGCATCGCCCTGGCCGAGCAGCCGAACGGCAATGCGGACGCCGTCGCCGGTGCGCGCATCGTGTTGGTGGGCGTGAAGCCGGCGATGGTTCCCGATCTCCTGCGCGAGATCGCGCCGCACCTCGGCGGCGACGCGATCGTGGTGAGCCTCGCGGCCGGCGTGACACTGCAGACCTTCGCCGAGGTCCTCGGTGACGACGCCAAGGTCATCCGCTCCATGCCGAACACGCCATCGACCGTGGGCAAGGGTGTGACCGGGCTCGCCGCAGGCGCTTCGGCGACCGGCGAAGACCTGGCTCTCGTCCGGCGCCTCTTCGAGACCGTCGGCGCGGTCGTCGAGGTTCCCGAATCGCAGATCGATGCGCTCGGGACGATCTCGGGCTCCGGTCCCGCGTACGTGTACCTGCTCATCGAGGAGTTCACAAGGGCCGCGGTCGGTCTGGGCTTCAGCGACGCGGATGCACGCCTCATGGCCGAGCAGACGTTCATCGGCGCGACCGCACTGCTCGACGCCTCCGGGGAGGATCCCGCCGAACTCCGCCGCCGCGTCACGAGCCCCAAGGGAACCACCGAGCGCGCCATCGCCGTCCTGCAGGACGCGCACCTCGATCGGACCTTCTCAGACGCGGCGGCCGCAGCCCTGGCGCGCTCCAGGGAACTCGCGGCGGGCGCCTGACCTGTGCGAATGCGGTTCGAGGGACTGATCTGGCACTGGCGCGGACCTGCGCCGTTCCATTTCGTCACGGTACCGCCCCTTGAGAGCGAGCTCATCCACGAGGTGTCGTCGCAGGTCACCTACGGCTGGGGCATGATCCCCGCATCGGTCACGATCGGGGGCACCACCGTGACGACGGCGTTGTGGCCGAAGGACGGCGGGTACATCGTGCCGATCAAGAAGGTGCTGCAGGACCGCGAGAGCGTGACGGTGGATGACGTCGTCGAGATCGTGCTCGACATCGACGCCTGACTCGCTCGGCTCAGCGGTCGAGGGCGGCGAAGCGCTCGATGTCGCTGTTGGTTCCGGAGACGATGATGAGGTCGTGGTTCGTGACGACCGTGGTCGCCTCCGCATAGCGGAACGGCTTGCCCGGGCTCTTCACACCCACCACGGTGACCTTGTACTTCGTCCTCACACCGGATTCGTTCAGGGGAACCCCGCGGATGAACTTCGGCGGATACATCTTCGCGAGCACGAAGTCGTCGTCGAAGCGGATGAAGTCCAGCATCCGGCCGCTCACGAGGTGCGCGACACGCTCGCCGGCTTCGCGCTCGGGGTAGATGACGTGATTGGCGCCGACGCGAGCGAGGATCTTGCCGTGCGACTGCGACACCGCCTTCGCCCAGATCTGGGGGACCTTCAGGTCGACGAGGTTCGCGGTGATCAGCACGGATGCCTCGATCGACGAGCCGACCGCCACGACGGCGACCTGGAAGTCCGCCGCGCCGATCTGGCGCAGGGCGTCGAAGTTACGAGCGTCGGTCTGCACGGTGTGCGTGACGCGGTCGGACCACTTCTGAACGAGTTCGAGGTTGCCGTCGATCGCGAGCACCTCGCGGCCGAGCCGGTCGAGTTCGCCGGCGCACGCGGCGCCGAACCGGCCGAGTCCGATGACGAGGACGGGAGCATCGCCCCGGAGGACTTCAACCAACGATCGGCCTTTCCACGGGCAGCGAGTAGAGCTGCGATCGCGATGTCGCGGCGACTGCCGCGGCGAGAGTCACTGTACCAATGCGCCCCATGAAGATGGTGGCGGCCATCACATAGGTCGCTGAATCGGGGAGGCCTTCGGTCAGCCCGGTCGACAAGCCCACCGTGCCGAACGCGGATATCACGTCGAACAGCACCTCGGCGATGGGCGCCTTCGTGATCTGCGCGATGACGATCGTCGACAGTGCGACGATCGTCGCACCCCATGCGACGACGCTGAGCGCGACGCGCTGCACGTCGCTCGGGATGCGGCGACCGAACACCTCGACCGACTGGCGGCCCTTGGCCTCTGACCACACCGCGATCGCGAGCACGGCAAGGGTGGTGACCTTGATGCCGCCGGCGGTCGATGCCGATCCGCCGCCGACGAACATCAGCATCGATCCGGCGACGAGCGATGAGCCGTTCAGGCCGCCGATGTCAACGACGGAGAAGCCGCCGGAGCGTGTCATCGCCGAGAGGAAGAAGGCCTGGAAGGTGGTGTCGACGGCATCCATCGACCCGAAGGTTCGCGGATTCTCGTACTCCAGAATCAGGAAGACCGCGGCTCCGAGCACGAACAGCAGCACTGTCGTGACGAGCGTGAGCCTGGTGTGCAGCGACCACCGCTTCACATGCCACACATGTTTGGCGAGCGTATAGATGACGGGGAATCCGATGCTGCCCAGGAACACGCTGATCATCAGCACGGTCAGCACGAAGTAGTCGTCCGCGAAGACCGTGACACCGCCCACGTTGGGCGTGAATCCCGTGTTCGTGAAGGACGACGCGGCGTAGTACGGCGCCTCCCAGAGAGCCGTGAGCGGGTCGAAGCCGGCCATGACGAGCCCCGGGTAGAGCAGCACTGCCACTGTGCCTTCGATCACGAGAGTCGACAGCGCGACGGTGGTCAGCAGCTGACCCACTTCACCGAGTCGCACCGTCTGGCTCTCGTTGACGACGCCACCGTGCGCACGCAGCGGGTTGGTGTCGCCGGCGGCCATCAGCTTCGCGCGCAGACCGAGTCGCTTCGAGATCGCCATGCCCATCAGGGAAGCGAGCGTGAGCACGCCCATGCCGCCGATGTTCATTCCGATGAAGATCACGACATTCCCGAACGCAGACCAGTGCGTCGCCATGTCGACGGTGACGAGGCCGGTGACGCAGATCGTGGACATCGCCGTGAACAACGCATCGCTGAGCGGTGTGACTGTGCCCCTGGCCGACGCAATCGGCAGCGACAGCAGCACGGTGAAGACCATGATCAGCAGCGCGAACACGACGATCGCAAAGCGTGATGGCGAGGAGGTGATGAGGTGCTTGAACCAGGCGCCAGCGCTCTTGAGGCGCTCTCCATGCAACGAGTCAGACACGATGGTCGACATCGCGTCCCCCTTCTCGTTTCCGTGACCGCCGCTCGACGGTCGCGCGGCAGTCCCGCCGAGCCTTCGTCATGGTACTCCGTGCCGGGGGAGACTACCCTGATCACCATGACGGACATCTTCGACGTGATCGCAGACGGTACGAGGCGCGACATCCTCCAACTCCTGCTGCGGCGTACGACCGAAGGGGATGCGGGCACCAGCGTCAGCCAGATCGTCGCCGATCTCGGCATCAGCCAGCCCACCGTCTCCAAGCACCTGAAGGTGCTTCGCGATGCCGAACTCGTCACCGTCCGCGAGGACGGCCAGCGCCGGTTCTACAGCCTCGCCGTCGAGCCGCTGGAGGTCGTGGACGACTGGCTGGTGCCCTTTCTCGTCGACGCGTACGGCGACGAAGCACCCGACATCGACTACCCGCAGAGCCCGCTGCCCGACGGTGCGGCCCACGCGGCAGAGGTCGTCGGCCGTGCCGCTGCCTCGGCCAAGCACGTTGTCGCGACCGCACTGAAGCGCCTCGGGGCCTGAGCGCGGCAGCGGAACGCGGACGGACGTCGCCCCCGACGACAGGGGGGGCATGTCGTCGGGGGCGATGCACGGGCCCCAGACCCGCGTGGACTCGGTGCGGTGCCGGCCTCGAGTCGTGCGCTCAGAGTGGCAGTGCATCCTGAGTGAACCAGGCGCAATGCCTATGCCTCAGCTGGGACTCGAGCGGGCTACGGGTGGGACCCGGTCTCAGCGCCGGGCGGCCTTGCGGCGGAACAGCCAGGCGCCCCAGGCGACAGCCACGGCGAGGATTGCGATGCACCAGCCCACCGCCCACCAGGGCTCGGAATCCAGCGGCGCGTCCATCAACAGCCCTCTGATCGTCTCGACGATGGGGGTGATCGGCTGGTTTGCTGCGACCGGCTGCAACCACTCGGGCATGCTCGCCACGGGCACGAACGCGCTGGAGAGGTACGGCAGGAACAGCAGCACGAACCCGTATCCGTTGGCGCCCTCCGGGCTGCCCGCCGCGAGGCCGATGGCGGCGAACAGATACGTGATCGCGAGGATGTACAGGGCGATCAGTCCAGCCATCGCCACCCATTCGAGCAGCGTCGCCGTCGGGCGGAACCCGACGAGCACGCCGACGCCGACCACGATCGCCGTCGCGACGAGGTTGCGCAGGACGCTCGCGACGACATGACCGGTGAGCACGGCGCCGGAGCGCAGCGGCATGGTGCGGAATCGGTCGATGATGCCGGTGCGCATGTCGTTGGCCACGTACACCGCAGTCGACGATGCACCGAATCCGGCGCACGTGAGGATGATCCCCGGCACCACGTAGTCGACGTACGCGCCGGAGGGATCGATGGCGCCGCCGAACACCCAGGTGAACATGAGCATGAGCATCACCGGCAGCATGATCGCCATCAGCAGCGATTCGCCGTCACGCAGCGAATGGCGAAGGCTCCGGCCGACGAACACCGCCTCAGCGGTGACCCCGCGCAGATGTGAACGGGCGGGCACGGTGGCGCTGGAGACACGAGGCGCGGACGGGGCGATGGCGGTGTTCATGCGAGTTCCTTCTCTGAGCGGGCGGTCACGGCGAGGAAGACATCATCGAGTGAGGGGCGACGAAGGGTGACGACGCCGTCCGCACCCTCCTGGTCGAGCAGGTCGAGCGCTCGGCGAAGGCCCGCGACGGTGCCGTCGGTGGCGATCTCCCGGCGGAGTTCGCCTCGGTCGTCATGCACTTCGACCGTGTCGCCACCGACACGGGCCTTCAACTCGGCCGCGGTGCCCAGCGCGGCGATCCGGCCGTCGTGCAGCACCGCGATCCGGTCGGCCAGCTGGTCGGCCTCCTCGAGGTACTGCGTCGTGAGGAAGACGGTGGTGCCGGCCGCCGCGAGTGCGCGGATGATGTCCCAGAGGTCGCGGCGGCTGCGGGTGTCGAGCCCGGTGGTCGGTTCATCGAGGAAGAGCACCTCCGGCGTGACGACGAAGCTGAGCGCGAGGTCGAGTCGGCGCCGCATGCCGCCCGAGAAGGTGCGGACGCGGCGCGAGGCCGCATCGCGCAGATCGAACTGCGCGATGAGGTCGACCGCCCGGCGTCGTGCAGCCGCCCGGCCGAGCCCGGCGAGCCGGGCGAACATCACGACGTTCTCCGTCGCCGTGAGGGCGTCGTCGACGGCGGCGGACTGGCCGGTGAGGCTGATCCGTTTCTGCACCTCGACCGGCTGCGCGCGGACGTCGAAACCGGCGACGCGTGCCGTGCCGGCGTCGGCCTTCGTGAGGGTCGTGAGGATGTTGATGGTGGTCGTCTTTCCCGCGCCGTTCGGTCCGAGCAGGGCGAACACCTCGCCGCGGGCGACCGTGAAGTCGAGGTCGTCGATCACGGTTCGCCCGCCGAACCCCTGGCGCAGCCCCCGTACGTCGATCGCTGTCGTCATGATGGCTTTCCCTTCTGTGTATGCACGAAACTGTGTAGGCCGTATAGCTAACTGTGTATGACCATAACACACTGTTTATTTAATAAACAGAAGTACGATGTTCGCATGACAGACCTCGAACCGCCGGAGCTTCCTCGCGGCATCGCCCTCGCGTGGGGAGTCGCCGCGAATCCGCAGCGCGGGCCCAAGCGGGAGATGAGCGTCGAGCGGATCGTCGAGGCCGCCGTCGAGCTGGCCGACGCCGACGGGATCGGTGCCGTCTCGATGGCCGCGGTCGCTGCGAAACTCGGGTTCACCCCCATGTCGCTGTACCGCTACGTCAGCGCGAAGGACGATCTGCTGTTGCTCATGCAGGAGGAGGCGACTGGGCTTCCGCCCGAAGATCATCTCGTGCTCGACAGCTGGCAGGAGCGGGTCCGGGCGCTCTTCGAAGCGCAGGTGCTGGTCTACCTCCGGCATCCGTGGTTGCTGTCCCTGCCGATCTCGGGTTCACCGATCACCCCCAACAGCTCAGCCTGGCTGGATGCCGGACTCGCCGCTCTCGAGCAGACGCCGCTGACGGCGGAGGAGCGGGTCGCGGTCGCGCTGTCGGTGACCGGCCACGCCCGCTGGTATGGGTCCGTGCTCGCCGGATACACCGACGCCGCGCGCACCAGCGGTCTCACCGCCGACGAAGTCACCGCGCAGGAGGCGGCGCTCTTCGATCGGGTGATCACCGCCGACGAGTATCCGGCCCTGCGCCGGGCGATCGACGATGGGGTGTTCCTGTCGACCTCCGACCCCTTCCGCTTCGCCCTCGAGCGGATCCTCGACGGGGTTCAGGCCTACATCGCCGGGCTCGACCGCGGTGAGGCGCACGTGAGTCAGCCGGACTGGGTCGGCGCCGACCCCGCGGAGCTCGCCGGCGACAAGCGGTACCGGGACGCGTTGAAGGCGGTGCGGGATGCCGAGAAGGCACTGCGCGCCGCACGCAAGCTCGAGCGTCAGTCGATGCGTGAGGCGGCGGAGCGACTGGCGAAGGCGAAGAAGGCCTGATCCCGTCACCCGGAACCGGCACGCGCTTGCCATGATGAAGGGATGACGACAGTGAACAGCGCCGAGTACCGAGCGCATTTCGACTTCTCGATCTCGTTCGCCAATGGCGGCGGCCTCGATGGGGAGGGCTTCCGCCTGGACCTTCCGCGTCAGGACATGACGGAGACTGAGATCGGCCGTCTGCTCGTTCACCATCTCGGGCTCGCTCTGGTGAGTCGGGTGGAACTGCGTCGCCTCCGGATCGTGGCGGAACCGCATCGCGGAAGTCGAGGAATCGAGCCGGCCGCGGGTGCCGGCGTCGCCGACCGCGTCATCGACTGCAGCCACCCGATCGAAGCGGGCCTGGTGACATACCCCGGCCTTCCGGCACCGACCATACAGCCGCACCTCACGCGGGAGGACTCTCGCACGCGCTACGCACCCGGCACGGAGTTCGCGATGGATATCATCACCATGATCGGCAACACCGGCACCTACCTGGATGCCCCGTACCACCGTTATGCCGACGGGGGAGACCTCGCCTCCCTCGATCTCAGTACTCTGGTGGGTCTGCCGGCGGAGGTGTTCCACCTGCGCGATTCATGGACCGCCGAGCGCCGGGGCATCGATGCCGCGATGCTCGCCGACCGCGAGCTGCGCGGCGCAGCCGTCCTCCTCGACACGGGATGGAGTCGGCATTTCGGGACGCCAGCGTATGGGTCGGGCGCGCCGTTCCTGACCGAGGATGCAGCCCGCTTCCTCGTCGATGCGGGTGTACGGCTCGTCGGCATCGACTCGCTGAACATCGACGACACCGAGAGCGGCGGAACCTGGCCTGCGCACTCGGTGCTGCTCGCTGCGGGCGTGCACGTGGTGGAGCACCTGACCAATCTCGATGCTCTCCCGGCGCGGGGCGCACGATTCACCGCAGCGCCGCCCGCCGTCCGAGGATTCGGAACCTTCCCGGTGCGCGCGTTCGCGACGATCGCGGGAGCGCGGTGATCCGTCTTCCGAGATCACAGGAGCCACATGGGTTTACAGGTGTCGCACCTTCCCCATAGAGTGTGCACATCGAGAAAGGGGTACGTGGGATGCCCGAAGTTCCTGACGTCCGATTCCTGACGGTGGCCGAGGTCGCCGAGATCATGCGCGTGTCGAAGATGACCGTCTATCGGCTCGTGCATGCCGGCGAGCTGCCCGCCATCCGGTTCGGTCGCAGCTATCGCGTGCCGGAGTCGGCGGTGGCCGATGCCCTGCAGCGCCCCATCGCGGACGTCGGCTGACACCGGGCCGCGGCCCCGAAGCGCTGACGCGCGCGACCGGTGACGGGCGGGTCCTGCGGTTTGCTAGACTGATCCGAGGCATTTTTCCGTGCCCGTACCCGGGTGTCCGACGTCGTCCGACACCCAGCCGCTGACTTAGTGAGGTTTCCGTGGGTTCTGTCATCAAGAAGCGCCGCAAGCGCATGGCGAAGAAGAAGCACCGCAAGCTGCTTCGCAAGACTCGCCACCAGCGCCGCAACAAGAAGTAAGCGGCCAACACACGAGCGCCTGTCTCCGGACGGGCGCTTTGTGTCTGTACCCGCCTCGCCCACCAGCGACCTGCTACACCGTGAGGATGTCATGAAGTCGATCACCGTCGCCGATCTCGCCGAACGTTCCGGAACGCCCCTCATCGATGTGCGGGAGAAGGACGAGTACGCAGCCGGGCATGTGCCCGGGGCCGTGAACATCCCCATGTCCGAGATCGGCGAACGCCTGGACGAGCTCCCATCGGAGGCGTTCGACGTGATCTGCCAGGTGGGCGGCCGCTCCGCGAGAGTCGCCGAAGCGCTCGAGGCTCGCGGTTACGACGTGACCAACGTCGAGGGTGGCACCGGCGAATGGGTCGCCCAGGGCAGGCCCGTCGAGGTGCCATCGGCGTGACCACGATCACGCTCATCGGAAAGCCCGACTGCCACCTGTGCGACGTGGCGTCAGAGATCATCGACACCGTCGTCGCAGAGCTGCCTGACCCCGTCGCCGAGCGGATCGAGATCGAGGCCGCGTCCATCCAGGATGACCCGGCGCTCTACGAGCGCTGGTGGGAGAAGATCCCTGTCGTCCTCATCGACGGCGCGCTTCACGCACATTGGCGGGTCTCGGCAGACCGCCTACGGCAGGCGCTCGAGGAGGCGGCCGCGTGACGGTTCGTCATGTCGTCTCGTGGAAGCTCGCGAGCGACGATGCGGGGGAGCGTCGAGCTCAGGCCGAGGAGGTCGCCCGGCGGCTCAACGCGCTGCGCGGCGTGGTTCCGCAGCTCCAGTCGATCACAGCGGGTGCGAACATGGCCTACCCCGGTGCCAACTGGGACGTCACCCTCGTGGCGGACTTCGCCTCGATCGAGGATCTCGAGAAGTACCAGGTCCATCCGGCGCACGAAGAGGTCGTCGCGTACGTCCGCTCGGTCGTCGCCTCGCGCGTCGCCGTCGACTTCGTCCTCTGACTGCTCAGGTGTAGAGCAGGTCTGGAGTGACCGAATCCCGCCACTCGGGTACCGCGAGGCGCGTCGGGTCGTCCCACTCGCCGGCGATGATCTGAGCGAACGCGCCTTCGACGCCGAAGAGCTTCTCCAGAGGCGACCAGTCCGACTCGCCGGGCATCGGCACCAGCGAGCGCTCCTCGAGTTCCCCTGGGTGGATGCTCTCGATCAGCGACAGCAGGCGCACGCCCGACCGCACCGGGCGGAGTGCATGCGGGTCGGTGACGTGGAGGATGACACCCTCGCACGCCTCGCCGGCGTGGTCGCGGACCAGCGGCGTGAAGCCGTAGGGCACGGCCGCGATGCCGGGAATGGCGGCCGCGCCGATCGCGGCGGCAAAGCGCTCGCCGTCGATGAAGGGCGCTGCGATCACACGGAACGGCACCGCCGTGCTGCGCCCCTCCGACACGTTCACCCCCTCCGCGAGGCACGTGCCGGGGTACAGCAGGGCGGTCGCCGCGCTCGGCAGGTTGGGTGAGGGCGGCATCCAGGTGAGCTCTCGGCGACCGAGGGCGGTGTCGGCGCGGTTCCACCCGTGGACCTCGATGACGGTCAGATCGAGATCGATTCCGCGGGTGCGCACCCAGTGCCGCGCGATCTCGCCGATCGTCAGCCCGTGCCGGATCGGCATGGGCCAGCGACCGACCAGAGAGTGCGCACGTTCGTCGAGCATCGGCCCCTCGGCCTTCTCGAGTTCGCCTCCGAGCGGATTGGGCCGGTCGAGGACGACCACGGCGACACCCGCGTCGGCGCATGCCTCGAGCATGTGGCTCATCGTCCAGATGTAGGTGTAGAACCGGGCCCCGACGTCGGGGAGGTCGATGACGACGACGTCGAGTTCGGCGAGATCCTCGGAGCGAGGGCGGACATCCGCGCCGTAGAGGCTGCGCACCGGCGCGCCCGTCACCGGGTCGGATGCATCGCCGACGTGTTCTCCCTCGCGGGCTCTGCCGCTGAGGCCGTGCTCGGGTCCGAAGAACATCGAGAACCGCCACCCGGCGGCGGCCAGGGGTTCGCGTCCCCGGACGAGGTCCGAGGTGAGGGCGAGGTCGTTCGTCAGCATCCCGATGCGGCCGCTCTCCAGGTGCGAGAGGAGGTCGGGGTGAACGTCGCGATGAATGAGGCGGTCGATTCCGAGGAGCATTCGTCAGTCGATTCTGTGTGCGGTCACAGCGTTGTAGGTGCGCTGAAGGTTTTCGGCGATGGTGTCGTAGTCGGCTTGCGCGATGCGGGTGTAGAGGAAGTCGAGTACGGCCAGCTGCGCCATACGGCTCGACATCGCCCCTGATCGGAAGCTCGACTCGGACACGGCGGTCACGAGGACCAGGTCGCACACGCGTGCCAGCGGTGAGCGCGGATTGTTCGTGATGGCGATCGTCGTGGCACCGGCGGCGCCCGCGACCTCCGCCGACTGCACGATCTCGAGTGTCCGACCCGAGTGCGAGATGGCGATGGCCACGTCGCGGGTGTCCAGCAGGGCCGCTCCGGTGAGAGCCAGGTGCAGATCCGTCCGGGCCTGCGCGACGAGGCCTGCCCGGTGCAGCTTCTGCTCCAGATCCTGTGCGGCGAGTCCGCTCGACGCTGCGCCGTAGATGTCGATGCGCCGGGCCGTCCTGACCGCATTGACGGCGCGTTCGAGTTCGGCGATGTCGATCTGACGAGCGGTGCGCTCGATCGCGGACGCCTCGGCGAACGCGATCTTCCGGATGGTGGTGATCGCGTCGTCCTCACGGCTGACATCTCCGGCAGACACCTGGAACCGCTCGCGGTCGGACTCAGAGCGGTCGAGTTCGGCGGCGAGTGCGCGACGGAAGTCCGGGTAGCCCGAGAACCCGATGCTCTGCGTGAAGCGGGCGATGCTCGCCACCGATGTTCCGCTGGCCGCCGCCAACTGCGTTATCGAGTTCTCGACGGCGCTCTGCGGATCATCGAGCACGTGGGAGGCGATGCGCTGCTCGGTCGGCGTCAGCGCCGAGTGTCGCTGATGGATGGCCGTCATTGCACTGGTGGGCACGTGCCCATGATGACAGACGTGTTTCCAGAATGTAATCAATTTTCGGAAATGGTTGCTATTTCGGAAATCATTGCCCAAAGTGGTGAATGCGCAGCAGAGAAGCCATCGCCCCTTGCCAGCGGCGGCACTCACAACCCGAGAGGAACCCTCATGCGACACCGACCCAATCGCCTCGTGTTCACCGCCGGCCTTCTTGTCACGGGACTCGCCGTCGCCGGCTGTGCCCCGGCCGCCTCCAGCGGCGAGGGCGGCGAGGGCGGCGACGAAGACGTCACGCTCACGATCTGGTCGTGGCAGGCATCGTCGTCACCCAAGTGGGAGGCCGTCTTCGATGTCTACGAAGAGTCCCACCCGGGCGTGACCATCGAGTTCGAAGGTTTCCAGCCCACCGAGTACAACCAGATCCTCGCCACGGGGCTCGAGGGCAGCGACGGACCGGACATCGCCATGCTCCGCGCGTACGGCGGCATCCAGTCGGCGATCCAGTCGGAGCAGATCGTGCCCATCGATGACATCGTCGACGGACTCGACCAGTTCGATCCCACCGTCCTGCGCGCAGCGCAGGGGCTCGAGGACGGCGCGACCTACGGCGTGCCCTTCGCCTACCAGACGATGCAGATGTTCTACAACAAGACCATGTTCGACGAGATGGGACTCGACGAGCCGAAGGACTGGGACGAGTTCATCGACCTGCAGGAGACCCTCCTGAAGGAGGGCGTGACGCCCATGGCTCTCGGGGCGCGCGAGGACTGGGTGCTTCCGATGTTCCACGACATCGTCGGCGCGGCGAACTACGGTGGCGCCGAGTTCGAGGAGAAGGTGCTCAGCGGCGAAGTCGACTTCACCGACCCGGCGTACGTGTCGTCGCTGCAGATCGTGAAGGACATGCAGAAGTACCTCGACAAGAACGTGAACGCCATCGCGGTCGCCGATGCGGTGCTGCAGTTCACCTCCGGACAGGCGGCTCAGTGGCCGGGCGGATCGTTCGACCTGCCGACGTTCCAGGATTCCGCTCCCGACACCGAGTGGGGGGTGTACGAGGTGCCGCCCGCGCCGGGCAGCGCCCTCGATCATGCGGTCACCCCGGGGTACGCGGACGGCAGCTTCGGCATCAACGCCTCGAGCGACCAGCAGGATGCCGCCACCGAACTGCTCAACTGGATGACGACGAAGGAGTTCGGCCAGCTCGTCGCGGACGAGGTCGACCAGTTCTCGGCGCTCCCCGGTGTGGAGTACTCCGACCCGCTGATGCAGGAGATGAACGAGCAGTACACCGAGAACCCCGCTCCGTACCTGCTGCTGGTCGACTTCCGCTACGGCGACCCGACCGGCACCGCCGTGCTCGGGCCGGACATCCAGGCGATGTTCCTCGGCAGCAAGACTCCCGAGCAGCTCGGCGCGGATCTTCAGGCCGGTATCTCGACCTGGTTCACTCCCGGATCCTGACTGTGTCGCTGCGGGGGTGCTCTGCCACCCCCGCAGCGGATCGAAAGAGAACCCATGGCCCTGACACTTCCCGTCCGCCGGGAGAAGGCGAGCCGTTCCCGCACCGGGATCGCACTCACCACCCCGACGGCGCTGCTGTTCGTCCTGCCCGCTGCCGCGCTGTTCGCCGTGCTCATCCTCTACCCGATGCTCGCGGCGCTGAGCTATTCGTTCTTCGACTGGCAGGGCACCAAGCAGGGGGGCTTCGCGGGCATCGGCAACTACCTCACCCTGTTGACGAAGGAGCCGTACGCGACGGAGCTGTGGAACGCCTTCGGCCACAACCTGCTGCTCTTCGCCGGTGCCCTGGTCTTCCAGAACTCGCTGGGTCTCGGCATCGCCACGCTGCTGCACCGGCGCAAGCGCACCAAGCGCTTCTTCCAGACGATCTTCGCCCTGCCCTACCTCGTGAGCCCCATGGTGATCGGCTACCTGTGGTCGCTCATGCTCTCGCCGCTGTTCGGCCCCATCAATGCGATCCTCCGAGGTGTCGGGCTGGAAGGCCTCGCTCTGCCGTGGCTGGGGGATCCCCATCTCGCCATCTGGGTGATCGTGCTCGTCAGCGCCTGGCAGTGGATCGGCTTCCCGATCCTGCTCTACGGCGCAGCGCTCGGCGGCATCCCGGAGGAGATCGAGGAGGCCGCGGCGCTCGACGGGGCGACGGCAGGCAAGCGGTTCCGCTACATCACGCTGCCCATGCTGACCCCGACCATCGGGATCATCACCGTACTGACCTTCATCGGCAGCATGGAGGCGATGGCGATCCCGTTCGCGCTCGCCGGCTCCAACGGAGCACCCGCCGGGTCGACCGATGTGATGATGCTGCTGTTCTATCGCACTGCGTTCGAGTCCGGCAATCCGAACTCCATCGGCGTCTCATCGGCGCTCGCGACGGTGCTGTTCATCTTCATCATGGTGATCTCGGTCGTCATCACCTCCACCATGCGCCGAGCCGAACGGAAGCTGTTCTGATGGTCACCGCCACGAGTACCGTCGCCGAGCCGACCACCGAGGCGATCGTGTCCCGACGCTCGTCTGCACCGAGGCGTCGCGGGCGCGCATCCGAGACGCCCTTCGTCGGGCGGTTGTTCGCCAACATCTTCCTGTGGGGCTATGCGATCATCGCGATCGGGCCGCTTCTGCTCATGGTCAACAACTCGTTGCGCACGCAGCAGCAGATCGCGTCGGAGCCGCTCGGGCTGCCGATTCCCCCGACCTTCACGAGCTTCCAGAAGGCGTGGATCACCGCGTCGTTCGACACGTATTTCATCAACTCGATCACCGTGACGGTCGGTTCCGTCATCGTCACGACGGTCGTCTCGGTGCTCGCCGCATATGCGTTCGCGAGGGCACGGGCGAAGTTCTTCCGGGGGATCGAGGCGGTGTTCCTGTCCGGACTCATGCTTCCGGTGCACCTGGCCATCCTGCCGCTGTTCTATCTGCTCGACTCCCTGAAGATGACCAGCAACGTCTTCAGCCTGATCCTCGTCTACGGCGCCCTCGGCATCCCGTTCACGACCTTCGTGCTGACGGTGTTCTTCCGGGCGCTGCCGATCGAGCTCGAGGAGGCGGCGCGCATCGACGGTGCGGGGCCGCTGCGCACGTTCCTCATGATCCTGCTGCCGCTCGTGCGACCCGCATTGGCGACAGTGATCGTCTTCCGTTTCGTGCCCGTCTGGAACGACTTCTTCTACCCGCTGATCCTGCTCCGCGACCGCGACTCCTACACCCTGCCGGTCGGTCTCACGCGGTTCTTCGGGGAGTACTCCACCGACTGGCCGCAGCTGTTCGCCGGCCTCACCATCGCGACGATCCCGCTCGTGGTGCTGTTCCTGCTCGCCACCAAGCAGATCATCAGCGGGCTGACCTCGGGCATGAGCAAGTGAGCCCCGCACAACCGTCATGGTGAACGGCGCTCCGGGCTCGGCCTGGTCGTCGCTGCGGGTCACGGCGACGGGACAGGCCGAGGAGCGGATGCTGCGCGGAACGCCGGCCTTCGGCGACGAGACCCCGCTCCGAGCCGACCACCTGTTCGACCTGGCCTCGCTGACGAAGATGTTCACGACGGTCGCGGCACTCCGCCTGGTCGACGAAGGGCGGGTCGACCTCGACGCTCCCGTCTCCGATACCGTCCGTGTCGGTCGCGGGGCCGCGGCAGCCGCCATCACCCTCCGCCACCTGCTCACCCACACGTCCGGCCTGCCGGCGGAAGGCGCCCTGTGGCGCCGCGGCCTCACAGGGGAGGCACTCCGGGCCGGAGTGCTGCAGAGCGAACTCATCGCGGCGCCCGGCAGTTCGCACTGCTATTCCGACGTCGGCTTCATCGCCGTGGGTGTGCTGCTCGAGCGCATCACCGCCAGGTCGCTCGACTCGCTGATCGGCGACGTCGCCGCTGCCCTCGGCGCCGATGACCTGACGTGGAGGCCCGACCCAGAGCTCGCCGTTGCGACCGAGACGCAGCCGGGCCGAGGTCCGATCCGCGGGGAGGTTCACGATGAACTGGCGGCGGCGCTCGGCAGGCCGGCGGGTCACGCCGGCCTCTTCGGCACGGCGGACGACATCGGGGCTCTGGCACGCATGATCCGCGACCGCGGTGCCGGACCGTCGACGCGGGTGCTGTCCGAGGAGAGCGTGCGTCTCATGTCGACGCCGGTCGCGCAGGCGGAGGCGGGCTACGGCCAGGCGGTCGGGCTTCGGGTGCGGGACGCGGCGTGGATGGGGCGGCTGGACGCGATTGGGCACACCGGGTTCACCGGCACCTGCTTCGCCGTCTGTCCCGCGTCGGGCGGATACGGAGTGCTGCTCGTGAACCGCGTGCACCCTTCGAGGGTGGACGCGGACATCAGTGAGACCCGGCGGAGTTTCCTGGCTCGCATCGCGACCGAGTGAGCGCGCCGGGGCCCGCACTCGCAACGCAAACGTAATCTGCGCGGCGACGGTATCGCAGAAATCCGTCGCCCGGTCGTGTCAAGATGAATTCCTACCCCGTCAGCCCCCCTCACCACCCTGGAGCGGTCATGCAGCGACGTCGCCATCTCATTCTCGGACTCACCATCGCGGCCACGGCATCGCTGGCGCTCGCCGGCTGCGCGTCCGGCGGCGGTGGCAACCAGGAGCCGGGTGCGGGTGGCGACGAGTTCGATCTCGTCGAGGCCGGCACGCTCACGGTCTGCTCCGACGTGCCCTACCCGCCGTTCGAGGTCGAGGACACGAGCGCGGAAAGCGGATACTCCGGGTTCGACATCGACCTGCTCGACGCCATCGCGAAGAAGCTCGATCTGAGCCTCAAGGTCGAGGACGTCAACTTCGACGCGCTCCAGTCCGGCACCATCCTCGTGGCCGGCCAGTGCGACATCGGCGCCTCTGCGATGACCATCACCGAAGAGCGTAAGGCGAACATCGACTTCTCCGACCCGTACTACGACTCGCTGCAGTCGCTTCTCGTGCGCACCGACTCCGGCATCGAGTCGATCGACGACCTCGACGGCAAGAACGTTGGTGTGCAGCAGGGCACCACGGGCGAGAGCTACGCCACCGAGAACGCTCCCGGCGCGCAGCTCGTGCAGTACCCCTCCGACGGCGAACTGTGGCCGGCGATGCAGGCCGGTCAGATCGACGCCATCCTGCAGGACCAGCCGGTCAACCTCGAGCACGAGAAGGCGGACTCCGCCTACAAGATCGTCGAGGAATATGAGACCGACGAGTCCTACGGCTTCGCGTTCGCCAAGGATGAGAAGGACGCTCTGCTCGAGGCCGTCAACGGTGCGCTCGCCGAGCTGAAGGACAGCGGCGAGTACCAGACGATCTACGACGAGTACTTCACCGCGAAGTAATCGGCGGCGCGGGTAGATCGGGGATCCTTGACGATGGCGTTGAGGCGTACGACAAAAAGCAAACTGTATCGCTATTCGATGTACGCGATCTTCGTCGCGTTCATCGCGTGGGTCGCGTTGCAGGCGGACTGGGCACGGATCGGGAAGCAGTTCTTCAACCCCGAGGTCGCGGCGGAGATGTTCCCCGGGATCATCACGACCGCGCTCGTGAACACGCTGTGGTTCACGCTCGTCGGCTTCGTCGGAGGGCTGCTGCTCGGCATCCTGCTCGCCCTCATGAAGCTGTCGAGCATCGCTCCTTTCCGGTGGTTTGCCACGGGCTGGATCGAGCTGTTCCGCGGGCTCCCGGCGATCCTCACGATCTTCGCGGTGGCGTTCATGCTTCCGATCGCGCTCGGCATCCGGGTGCCGGGCGGCACCGTCGGCGCGGGACTGCTGGGGCTGATCCTGGTGGCATCGGCCTACATGGCCGAAGTCATCCGCGCCGGCATCCAGGCCGTGCCGAAGGGCCAGACCGAGGCTGCGCGCTCGCTCGGGATGTCGCCGATGAAGACGACCTTCTGGATCATCCTCCCGCAGGGGTTCCGCATCATCATTCCGCCGATGACGAACGAGTTCGTCCTCCTGCTGAAAGACACCTCGCTGCTGTTCATCGCGGGCGTGACGATCCAGACCAAGGAGCTGACGAACTTCGCCCGTGACGCATCGACGGTGAACGCGAACGCCACGCCGCTCGTGATGGCTGCGATCCTCTACTTGCTCGTGACCATCCCGCTCACCCGGGTGGCCGCGTGGCTCGAGCGAAAGTTGGCGAAGCAACGATGAGCACCGACCTGATCAACGTCCATGCGCCCGCCATCGAGGCGCGGGGCCTCCGCAAGAGCTTCGGCGACAACGAGGTGCTCAAGGGCATCGACCTCACCGTCACCGCGGGCGAGGTCGTCTGCGTGATCGGGCCCTCGGGCTCCGGAAAGTCGACACTGCTGCGCTCGGTGAATCTGCTCGAGGAGCCCACCGGCGGTCAGATCTTCATCGAGGGCATCGACATCACCGACCCCGAAGTCGACATCGACCGGGTGCGCACCCGCATCGGCATGGTGTTCCAGAGCTTCAACCTGTTCCCGCACCTCAACGTGCTGGGCAATCTCACCATCGCGCAGCAGCGCGTGAAGAAGCGCTCGAAGGCCGAGTCGGAGCGGGTCGCACACGAGATGCTGGAGCGGGTGGGCCTGTCCGAGAAGGCCGATGCCTTCCCCGGGCACCTCTCCGGCGGTCAGCAGCAGCGTGTGGCGATCGCCAGGGCGCTGTGCATGAATCCCGACATGATGCTCTTCGACGAGCCGACATCGGCGCTCGATCCTGAGCTGGTCGGTGAGGTGCTGCAGGTCATGCGCACGCTCGCGGACGAGGGGATGACGATGCTCGTCGTC
The DNA here is from genome assembly GCF_031179285.1 of Microbacterium sp. Classification (GTDB taxonomy): domain Bacteria; phylum Actinomycetota; class Actinomycetes; order Actinomycetales; family Microbacteriaceae; genus Microbacterium. Next base: position 30,826 of record NZ_JAPSHY010000033.1, read on the forward strand.
ACGCACGAGATGGGCTTCGCCCGTGAGGTGGGATCGCGGCTGATCTTCATGGATGGCGGCGTCATCGTCGAAGAAGGCGACCCCCGTGAAGTGCTCGCAAATCCGCAGCATCAGCGCACACAGGACTTCCTCTCGCGCGTGCTGTAGCCCTTTCGGCGCCGGATCCGGGCGGTCAGCGTCAGCCGCGGGGGTTCACCGCGACCGGCTCGGGAGCGATGGCGATGCGCACCCGGTCGCCGAAGGCGGGGTGGATGCCGGGGGAGTGCTGCACCCGCACCAGCTCTCCCGATTCGGTGCGGACGAGCGTGCGGCGCATGCTGCCGAGGAAGGTGCTCTCCTCGACGAGCGCGTCGGTGGCGGCATCCGCCTCGGAGGCGAAGTGCACGTTCTCCGGCCGCAGGTAGACATCGACCGGTCCGTCGGCGGGTGACTGCAGCGGCAGGCGCTGTCCCCACACCCGGACGTGGTCGCCCTCGGCGACGCCCGACACCACACTGGAAAGCCCGACGAACGCCGCGACGCCCGCTGTCGCCGGTGTCGTGTACAGCTGCTCCGGCGAGCCGATCTGCTCGATGCGCCCGGAGCTCATCACCGCGATTCGGTCCGAGACCGCCAGAGCCTCCTCCTGGTCGTGCGTCACGAACACCGTGGTGATGCCGAGGCGCAGCTGGATGCGACGGATCTCGTCGCGCAGCTGCTCGCGCACCTTCGCGTCGAGCGCGGAGAGCGGTTCGTCCAGCAGCAGGACCTTCGGCTCCGTGACCAGCGCCCTGGCCAGCGCGACGCGCTGCTGCTGACCGCCGGAGAGCTGGTGCGGGAAGCGATCGGCGAAGGCCTCGAGCCCGACGAGGGCCAGCGCGTCCAGGGCGCGCGTGGCGGCATCCGCTCGTCCGGCACCGCGCCGCCGCAGCCCGAATGCGGTGTTGTCGACGACCCGAAGGTGCGGGAAGAGCGAGTACGACTGGAACACCATGCCGATGTCCCGTTTGTTCGTCGGCACCCGCGAGACGTCGCGGCCTCCGAGCAGCACAGCCCCGCCGTCGGATTTCTCAAGGCCGGCGAGCACCCGCAGCGCGGTCGTCTTGCCGCAGCCGGACGGCCCCAGCAATGACACGAACTCGCCGGGCGCGATGTCGAGGTCGACGCCGTGCAGCACCCGGTTCGCCCCGTAGCTCTTCTCGACACCCTGGAACTGCACCCGGGTGCCTTCGCCGGCCTCGGCGAGCAGCAGATTGTCCTGCGTGCGGGGCAGAACGTGTTCCAGGGTCATGACATGGCCTTTCCGGTGCCGCGGGCTGCGCGGCCGATGACGAGGAGCAGAAGGAAGCAGAAGGCGAGTGCGAGCAGGGTGAACATGGATGCCGCATACGCGTCGATCTTG
>NZ_JAPSHY010000051.1 GCF_031179285.1 Microbacterium sp.
TGCAAGCATGGAGTCGATGCCCTCCGGGCCTCGACTCGACACCTCGAACAGATTGCTCAGGATCCCGCATGGCTCGCCCGTCACAGCGCTCTGAGCCTCGTGGGCTCCGGACGCAGTGGCGCAGGGCATGGTCGACCCGTCAGTCGGGGGCGCAGCTGCTCTCGGCTCCGCTGCGGCACGAGCTGCAGGAGCGCTACGGCAACGTCAGCCATCTGCGACGGGTCGGCAGCCGCCCGCCGCTGCGCGAGTACTTCACCGAGCTGTGGGACCGCCGCCACTTCATCTGGGCAGGCGCGCGCGGCGAGGCGCTCACCCGCTACGCGAACGAGCGGCTCGGTGCGCTCTGGTACATCCTCAGGCCGATGCTGGACGCCGCCTTCTACTGGGTGATCTTCGGCCTCGTGCTGAACATCGGCGGGAGCGTCGACAACTACGTCGCCTTCATCCTCGTGGGCGTCTTCATGTTCCAGCTCTCGAGCAGAGCGATCACGGGCGGCACGACCCTCATCCGCGGATCGAAGCCCATGATCCGCGCGTTCGCGTTCCCTCGGGCGTCGCTCGCGGTGTCGATCGTGCTCCGCGACATCTTCATCAGCGCGCCGGCCATCGGCGTGATGATCATCGCGATCATCGCGATCCCTCCGCACGAGGTGCCTTCGGTCACATGGTCGTTCTTCCCCGTGATCTTCGCGCTGCACACCATGCTGAACCTCGGCTTCGCACTGCTGTTCGGCTGGCTCGGCGCGATCCTGCCGGATCTCGCCCAAGCCATGAGCTTCGTCTCCCGCCTGCTCATGTACGGGTCCGCCGTGATCTTCCCCGTCGACCGGTTCATCACCCACCCGACGGCGCTCGCCATCGTCGAGGCGAACCCCATCTACATCGTGCTCGACCTCTACCGAACGGTGCTCATCGGCGGCGGTGTGCCCGCGACCGGCGAGCTGCTGACCCTCGGCGCATGGGCAGCAGGGCTGCTGCTCGTCGGCTTCGCGCTCTTCTGGCGCGACGAGGAGCGGTACGGACGTGACTGAGCTCGAGCCGGGATGGCGCCTCAGCGACGACCCCAAGGTCACGATCGCCGCCGAGAACGTGCGCCTCCGCTATCGCGTGCAGCGCACCGAGAGGCCGACGCTCCGCTCGTTCGCGAGCCGCAAGGCCGTGACCGGGCCCGTCCTGCGCGGCGTGACGCTCGCCGCCCGCGAGGGTGAGATGGTCGGGCTCGTCGGCCTGAATGGATCGGGCAAGAGCTCGCTCCTTCGCGTGCTGGCGGGGCTGCAGCCGGCGACCTCCGGCACCGTCGTCGCGTCCGCGCAGCCGCAGCTCCTCGGCGTCAGCGCCGCGCTGGTGCCCGACCTCTCGGGCGAGGAGAACATCTGGCTCGGCACCCTCGCGATGGGGATGACCCCCGACGACGCGTACTTCGCCAAGGAGCGCATCGAGGAGCTCGCTCGTCTCGGCGAGGCGATCAAGCAGCCGATGCGCACGTACTCGTCCGGCATGGCCGCGCGGCTGCGCTTCGCGATCTCGGTCGCCGCCGACCCCGAGATCCTCATGATCGACGAAGCGCTGTCGACCGGCGACGCATCCTTCGCCGAGCGGGCGAAGGAGGCTATGCAGGGGCTCATCGCCCGAGCCGGCACGGTCTTCCTCGTCAGCCATGCCGCCCAGACGATCGAGGACATGTGCACGCGCGCGCTCTGGCTCGACAACGGCACCCTCATCGCCGACGGGCCGGCGGACGAGGTCGCCACGATGTATCGGTACTACGCGCACAGCATCGCACTCGGCAAGGACGACGCAGCCAAGAAGGCACTGGTCAGCGCGACGTCTGCACACCCTCCTCTGTTCTCAAACACCTGACGAAACCGGAGCATCTATGCGACAGCACAAGGTCATGACGATCTACGGCACGCGGCCCGAAGCGATCAAAGTGGCGACGGTCATCGAGGCCCTCGAGCGCGACGAGCGCTTCGAATCGATCGCTGTCGTCACCGGCCAGCACCGCGAGATGCTCGACCAGGTGAACATCATGTTCGGCATCACGCCGAAGCACGACCTCGACCTCATGAAGCCCGGCCAGGCATTGAACGGCATCGTCTCCCGCGCCATCGCCGGCATCGACGAGCTCATCGTCGTGGAGCAGCCCGACGTCGTCATCGTTCAGGGCGACACGTCGACGGCCATGGCCGCCGCGATCGCCGCGTTCAACCGTCAGGTGACCGTCGTGCACCTTGAAGCCGGGCTCAGGACGGGTGACATCGATTCGCCGTTCCCTGAGGAGGCCAACCGCAAGCTCATCAGCCAGGTCGCGAAGCTGCACCTCGCGCCCACGCGCGGGTCACGGGACAACCTGTTCCACGAATCCGTCGAGCCCTCGACGATCGTCGTGACCGGCAACACCGTCATCGACGCGCTGCTCGAGGCTGCGACGTGGGATACGGTCCCGGGCGATCCCGCAGTCGCCGCAGCGCTCGAGAGCGGTCGTCCTATCGTCCTCGCGACGACACACCGGCGGGAGAACCTCGGCGACAGCATGGACGCGATCGGCCGCGCCCTCGCCAAGATCGCGAAGAAGCATAAGGATCACATCGTGATCCTGCCGGTGCACCGCAATCCCATCGTACGCGAGGCTGTCCTACCTCACCTCGAGGGCAAGGACAACATCATCGTAACCGAGCCGCTCCCCTACGCCGAGTTCACGAAGGTCATGGCCGCGGCTCGCATCGTGCTCACGGACTCGGGCGGCGTGCAGGAGGAGGCACCGAGCCTCGGCAAGCCCGTGCTCGTGATGCGCGAGAACACCGAGCGCCCCGAGGCAGTTGACGCAGGCACCGTCCGGCTCGTCGGCACCGACTATGACCGCATCGTCTTCGAGGCGAACCATCTACTGGAAGACTCGGCCGCGTACGCCATGATGGCTAACGCAGTGAACCCGTATGGCGACGGACAGGCCTCCGCGCGATCGATCGCCGCAATCGCTGAGTTGCTTGGCTCCGGCGCGCGGCTGCCAGACTTTCACCCCGAGACGACATTGCCTGCATCGACGGCTGCTCAATGAGTGCAAAGCGCTACATCCGTCTCAAAGAACTGCGGCCTCTGTCTCGAGGAGCGCACATACCCGACAGTGCATACCTTGCGCTGACAGATGGCTCTTTGAAGAGCGGGCCATTCATTTGGAGTACAGACGAGTTCGGATTCCTCGAGACAGGCTCCTCCAGCACCGGAGGTCGGCAACTGTTCCTGATGGGCGACTCTTTCGTGGAGTCGATGTTCGCCCAGCCGACCACTCGGTTCGCGGCTGTGCTTGAGAGTCAAGTTCGAGCTCGCGGCCATCGTGTTGACGTGCGCAACGCTGGCTATTCCGGCGCTACGACGCTTCAGACCTTCAATACGATGGTCAACAAGATTGCGCCGCTAACACGGCCCGGTGACGTCATCCTTATATTTCCGTCCCAGAGCGACGCTGCTGCAGCACTAGACCACGGAGGCTACTGGGGCGGGTCCGCGCGCTACGCGACACTGCTCCCGCCTCGCGGCACTTCCCAGGGCAGTGTGGCGGATCCTCGGCTTGAAACTCGAAAAGCGTTGCGGCTGATTGCAGCAGCAGCACGAGCACTCGAACTTCACGTGGTCGTCGCGAGCACGCCATTTCGGCAGGGCAACTTTGCTTGGGATGCCACTTTGCGCAACCAATACGCGCGCAACCGGAGTCGATACGAGAAATACTTGAGTTTCAGGCTGGCGCTGATCGAAGATACGGCGATCATCGCGCGCGAGACCGGACTGCGCCACATCGCGGCTGCCGACTGGCTTTCCGGACTTCCCGAACTTTTTTATGACGAGCTGCATCTTAACGAGACGGGGCATGAAGTTCTCGGGAAGCGATTGGCCGACGAAATTAGTTTAGAGTTCGCGGTCCCGACAGTCCTATGACCGAGGCCGATCTGTGAGCGATCGAAAAATCGTGCGATAGCTTCTTGCGAGGGCCGGGTAGTCAGCGTTCTCCCTGATCCACGCACGTCCCTTGCGGCTGATCTCGAGGTCCGAGCGGGTGCGTGCGAGCCGCCGCCACTCATTCATCAGTGCTGTGACGTTCCCCGGCGGTACCACCACTCCAGCCTGGGTGAGTTCGACGATGCCTTTGGCCTCGCCCGCCACAATGGCCGTGATGTGTTTACCAACAGCCAGAAGCTCATAGAGCTTAGATGGAACCGTCCACGTAAAAGGGGCCCAGTCGCGCAAAGAGACGATCGTCGTATCCGCCCAGTCATAGTGCTGAGCCACTTCGTTCTTGGCCACGGCAGGGATGACCTCGACGCCTGAGCCAGTCGCCATCTGCCGCAGACGACTCACGTCCTTCCCGTGGCCCACTATCCGGAGCTCGATCGGCACGCCCTCCTCCCTCAACGAGAGCGCCGCCTTCACGACCACTTCTAGCCCCTGACTTCTACCGACCGTCCCCATGTACAGTGCGCGAAGCCCTGATCCCTGTCGGACCGCGGTACTGAGCACTTCATAACGCTCAGGGATAGTGCCGTTTCGAATCACGGACACGTGCGCCACGCCTCGCGCTTGCAGAACCTCTGCGAAAGAAGCCGTCGTAGTCACGACATGATCGGCGGCTCGCTGGAGGTGCGTCACGTATCGATGGATAGCGACCTTCAGCCAGGCAGCATGAGGACGTTGACGCGAGTCTTGTCTTGCGGGCACGATATGCGACACAAGATCTGGCCACGCGTCACGCATTTCGACTATAAGCGGCAGATGAAACCTTCGAGCCAGCCTGCTAGCCACTACAACAGATTCAAGAGCCGGCGCTGTGGCTATGATCAACTCCGGCCGACCGTAACGTGAGATGTGGCGGCATACTGCCCCGTAGGTGCTGATAGCCGTCCATACATGATCCGCCGTTCGACTCGCGACGTCACCTCGATGGGGAATGAATCCGACGCGGTGGATGATCAGTGACGGCGTCAACCATTCCCGAGACCCCGGTCGATAGCGTTCTCGGTCACGTAAGGCGAGCCGTCCCGTAGGATAATGCGGCGGGGGGCAAAAAACATGCAACTCGACGCCCAAATCGGATAGCTCTCGGCCCAGGCTGCCCCAGCGGCGTTGCGGGGCGCCGTTCTCCGGCTCGAAATAGTGAGAGATAAGTAGCGCGCGCACCGGCTATTTTCCGAACTGCTCGTTCTCGGCACCTCGACGCCTCTTCAATCGCCAGACACGCCGCTGGAGCCGACCAAGTCGCGACTTCTGCAAGGCTTCCAAGCGCGAGCGGGCATATGCGGCCTCGCCTGCAAGTTCTTCCAGCTGACGCCGAAGTCGCCCTGCTTCCGTGCGAAGCACTCGTACTTCGTCTGGAGTCTCCAGCGAGCCGCTCGTGTGCAGCTCAGTATCAGCCGACCCCATCTCGATGACAGATCGTTCCACCTCCCGCCGCACACTCGCCATCTCCGCGACGCGAAGCAGCGCGCTCGACAGCGGCATGGTGTGCGTTTGCCCGCCGGCGATCAGCAAGTTCCCCCAGAGTACTGGACTAACATCATCGCCCCCTTCAACGCACCATATCGTCCTGCCGTCGGCGTGCAGCCGCGCCCACGTCTCGGTCGGCGCGGCCGAGGGCACGCACCCGATCCACTCCAAGACACTGGGCGATACCGCCGAGTACCAATACGGACGTGATGCTTCGAAACATCGTCTCGCTGCCGCTTCGACCATGGCACCATCAGCGATCGACATCAGGAGGCGCTTGAACTCCGTTAGAGAGTCTGCAAACAGAGGGTAGTCGGCGCCGAGGAGCCTTTCATGAGCCGGAGTCCTGTTCAGGATTGCTGGCCGAGCGAGAGCGCCGTACTCAAGAATCTTCGTCGACAGCTCGGCCGACGACTGCAGATTCGGGCTCCGCCACCCTATGCCTACATCGGACGCAACAATAACCTCCCGCGCTCGCGCGCGCGGCAGCCTGCCGTGCCACGCAACGCCCGGCGTCTCGGTTAGCAGGTACCTCACAGTAGCCGTGAAATTCGGACGATCAGAGCTGGCTTGGAAGTGATCGCCCGCCACGTCGAGTCGTAGATCCGGCCGCTGCTTCTGACCAGCCTTAAATCCCGCGAGGATCAAGTCGGGAATCCAGTCGGGGAAGAACTTCCCCGCATACGACAGTCGATTCGGCGAGGCCGAGTAATGAAACAGCTCCTCGAAATCCGCGTCCGGATCAGGTACGTGCGGGGGTAGAATGAACGCACGTCGTGCCATTTCGTCGAAGCCCGCCTGCTCTAAGACCGCTTTCATGTCCGGGGTCTGACAGGCGACACGAACAGGATATGTAGAGAGTGTTGTCAGCTGCTCGCGCACGGGCGCCGACAGCTCAGAGGACACGCTGCTTACGCCCGTCACGTACACGCAGAGCTTATCTGCAAGGCTTGGTCGTATACGAAGCACTTCGACGGCCGTCTCGTTGTCGCGTACTAACACCGCATCGTAGTGCTCAGCCTCCGCAACGATCGCCGCGGCGTAACCAGTTCGCGTGGGCTTGGCGGCGTCCAGACCCAATCGCGTTCGTCGGGGCTCCCTGTAGGGGTCAATCACGCGAACGTTCGGAAAATGCACGACTTCGGACAAAACGTCGCTCTTCAGAATCGGATTAGCTGTGAGCACAGCCACCTCGACTCCAACGTGTCGCGACAACATGGCAGCCATGCCGGCGACGAAGAACGCAGACCCGTCGATGACGTTCAGGTTGATATACCCTGCTACTAGAACTCTGAAAGGCTTCACTTCGATCAGCGTCGTCACAGCTTCACGCTCAGTTCGCGCCGCTCGGTCGTGCCCTTAGCCTCATGGGAGCGGACCTCGACTCGAACAAGGGCAGAGCTGACACCCACAGGTATATCGGTCGCGTTCACGCGCTGGAAGGCGGTGCGTTGTACGACGGCGCCGTCAACAGTGACTGTGAACCGATAGTCGAGGTTGACACCGTCAGCTACACATACCACCCGTCTTGGTGCCTCCGACTCGAGGAACAGCTTCCGAATACGTAGGAGAGCAGGCTTCGATGCTTTCGGCCATTCACTTGCCGCCTGCACCAGCATGAACTCCATCTGTCGCTCTAACTCCCGGTAACGATCGCGCCACAGGCCCGCAATGTCCTTCATCGCGCCACCTCCTGCCGTATGAGAGCGATCTCCTTGTCTACGGTCGCTCGGCGGCCACAGCGCGCCGTCATGGAGCGACTCCCCTCCTCCGAAAGCGTGAGGAACAACTCCTCATCGAAGTAGAGTTCCTCGATCGCATCGGCGAGCGCCACTGGTGACTCGGGAGGAACGAGGAGACCAGAGACACGATTCTTCACAAACTCGGGTACTGCCGTGACATCGGTCGCGACCGCAACTAACCCAGAACTAGCGGCCTCGCACATGGAAACTCCCTGGGAATCGAACCGCGTAGGAGCGAGAAAGACGCCGTGATCCGCATGCAACTCTACTATCTCCTCCTGCGAGAAGAACCGGTTGTGCAACTCAACGTTGGGGAACGCGTGGAGCGGGGCTGTGATCTTCTCGAAGAGCACTCCCTCGCCACAGATGGTGAAAAGCAGTTCGTCGAAGTAAGGCCGCTTGGACAACTCGAGGATGGCGGCGACCATGACGTCATTGGCATATTTGCGCGAAGCGTACGGTCGCACAGAAAGAATACGAAGGCGGAGCGCGGGACTCTTCGCTCTGTACTGAAACAATTCTTCATCGATGAGGTTGGGGATGACCACGCCGTCGGTGATCTCCGCGTCGATGTCCGGTTCAACGATCATGTGCTGGAACCATGCTGAAACGTTCACGAATCGAAGCCTCAACGGTCGCTCAACCACGAGGTCGCGCAGAAATCGGTTCTGCGTTTCGTAGTAGTTGCTCTTCTTAGCTATTGCGTCAGCAATCTCCGTCGATCCGAGCACGAAATTGAACCAGCGTCGGTGCCATGCTTCCGCCTCAAAACCGTGTATCCACACGATTACGGGCGCAGACACCGCAGCGTTCATGAGAGGCACGAGGCGACCGGGCTCTGCGAAGTGGACCAAGTACGCGTCGTACCTCGCGCTCTTAGCAAGCGCCTCTAAATGCTCGGAACGGCCTACGGTTACGGGTACGTCGTCGTAGACGTAGTGCTGCAATTCCGCCACAGGCTGGTGGTGATAGAACACCTCTACCTCGAGCCCCGCTTCCTGGTACGCCTTGACTCGACGGTGAATGAAGCCGTTCCGGTAAAGCGCACGATCAGACGGGTAGGCGTTCGCGATGACTAGGACGCGCGTCGCGGACCGGACCGCCACGTCAGTCCCGCCACATGTCGGCAAGGGCGCGACTCGACGGTGCGTTTTCATCGCCACAGTCCCTTCGTGTCGACGACGATCTTCTCGGTGAGGAGCTCGCGGTCGAGCGTCTTGAACTGGTGGTGGTCGACGAGCACGAGCACGATGTCGGCGCGCTCGATCGCGTCCCCGACCTCTGCGTGCTCGACGTTCGCGCGGTCGGCGAGCGACGCCGGCAGCGCCTCGACGTTCGGCTCGACCACGAGCACCTGCGCGTGCTCGATCTCAGCCGAGAGCCGCTCGACGATCGACTTCGAGGGCGATTCGCGCAGGTCGTCGACGTCGGCCTTGAAGGCGATGCCGAGCGCGGCGATCACCGGCTCGCGGAACTTCGCGGCCTTGGCC
>NZ_JAPSHY010000009.1 GCF_031179285.1 Microbacterium sp.
CTCGCCCATCCTCGCGGACGTCACCAACGAGATCCGCCCGATCCTGGTCGAGATCCTCAACGGCAACATCCCCGTCGACGAGGGTCTCGCGCAGATGCAGGCCGCCGGCGAGAAGTTCGCCGGCTGACCCGATCAGCCGACGACTGTGGCCTGAACGCGCTGTTCAGGCCACAGTCCCGTCCAAGGAAGGACGCACATGAAGGCACGTGAGTTCTGGCTGCTCTTCTTCCCGAGCCTGCTGGTGATGGGTGCGCTCCTCGTGCTCCCGCTGGTGCGCACGGTGCAATGGAGCTTCGAAGAGGTCCGCTACGGCACCCCCGGCCTGTTCGTCGGCCTCGGCAACTTCGCCGAAGCCCTCACCGATCCGCGGTTCCACCGGGCGGTGATGTTCACCGTCACCGTCACCGTGGTGACCACCGTCATCCTGCTCGTCGCGGGATACATCATCGCGACGGGGATCAACCGGATCACGACATCTCGCCCGCTCGTCCTCGGCATCATGCTGGTGTCGTACGTGCTGCCGAACCTCGTCGGTGCCGTCGCCTTCTCGTGGCTCTTCGACGACAACTTCGGCGGGGTGGTGAACCGGCTGATCGGGTTCTTCGGCGGCACGCAGGTGCTGTGGTTCACCGACCAGGTGCCCAACGCCATCCTCGTCACCGCGAACACGGTGTGGCACATGCTGCCGTTCGCCATGCTCATCATCCTCGCCGGCCTCCAGGGCGTGCCGGCCGAGCTGAAGGAGGCCGCGAAGATCGACGGAGCGAGCGGACTGCAGACGCATCTCCACGTGATCATCCCTACGATCCGCGGTGTGCTCGGGTTCGTCACCCTGATCACGATCATGGATGTGCTCCGCATGTTCGACAACCTCATCCCGCTGTCTCCGCAGGCGCAGTCCATCGGCAACGAGTCGATCATGCTGTACGTCTACTCGGTCGCCTTCGCGGACGGCGCGGAGCGGCTGGGCCTGGGCAGCGCGATCAACGTGCTCACCATCCTGCTGATCCTCATCATGCTGATCCCGTTCATCCGGGGCATCTTCAAGGAAGCGAAGGCCGAACGATGAGTCTCACCTCCGCCGAGCTCTCCACGAGGGCCATCGTCACCGGCGGTGCGTCCACGCGCAGGCGCGCGGGTCGCCGTCCGCCGGTCATCACGGGCCTGCTCCTCGGCATCCTGTGCCTGGTGATGCTGAGCCCGTTCATCTGGATGACGCTCTCGGTCACCAAGCCGACCGATGTCGCGTTCGCCAACCCCCCGGTGCTCTTCGGCTACGAGGCCACCTTCCAGGCATTCGTCGACCTGTGGGAGACGACCTATTTCGCCGACTACCTCGTCAACACGCTGGTGGTCGCGGTGGTCTCGACCGTCGTCGCGCTGGTGATCGGCATCCCCGCCGCCTATGCGCTGTCGCGGTTCCCGAGTTACGTGTCGGCGATCCTGCTGGTGCTGGCGCTGATCTTCCGAGCGCTGCCCCGCTTCGCGGTCGTGCTGCCGATGTATGACATCAGCCGGGCCATGGGAATCTATGACACGACGTTCGCTCTGGCGATCGCCCTGGTCGCCATCAACCAGCCGTTCACCATCTGGCTGCTGCGCAACTTCTTCGCCGAGATTCCGCGAGAGCTCGATGAGGCCGCGATGATCGACGGCTGCACCAGGATCGGAATGCTGCGTCGGGTGATGATCCCGCTCATGGGTCCAGGCATCCTGACGGCGGGCATCTTCGTGTTCCTCTTCGCCTTCCAGGAGTACCTGACCGCGCTCGTGCTCACCGACACGTCGTCGAAGACCGTTCCGGTGTTCATCGCCACGCAGCTCGGGCAGACGCTGCCGATGCTGCAGCAGGCGGGTGCCGCGTCGATGCTGCTCACCATCCCGGTGTTCGTCATCGCGTTCATCGCGCAGAAGTACCTCGTGGCAGGACTCAGCGACGGCGCCGTGAAGGGCTGACATGCTTCCGCTCGTGCTGCTGGCCGGCATGAACTGCACCCACGAACTTTGGGCGGATGCCGGTCTGGACGAGGCCATCCGCCCAGAGCTCGAGTGCGAGACGATGGACGAGCAGGTGGCGGCGCTGGGTGACGCCCTGCCGGAGCGCTTCGCGATCGCCGGGCTCTCGCTCGGCGGAATCGTCGCGATGGAGCTGGCACTCGCGATGCCCGGACGAGTCGCCGGGCTGTGCCTGATCTCGACGAACGCGAAGGCACCGACGCCCGGCCAACTCGAGGGCTGGCAAGCCTGGACGGACAGACTCGACGCCGGAGAGGATCCGCGCTCGCTGCAGCACAGCATCCTGCCATCGCTGCTCTCGCCCGGCGCGCATCATCGGCCGGACCTCGTCGAGCGGGTGCTCGCGATGGGAGACGCGACGGGAGCAGCGACGCTGCGAGCGCAGCTTCGGATGCAGGCGACCCGGGTGGATCTCCTGGGAAGGCTGTCGTCGCTGCGGATGCCGGCGCTGGTGGTCTCAGGCATAGACGACGTGATCTGCCCGCCGCGCTTCCACACCGAGATCGTCGACGAGATCGAAGGCGCGCGACTGGTCTCGTACGACGCCGGGCATCTGCTTCCGATCGAGCGGCCGCATGAGTTCGGCCGGCTGATCCGCGCGTGGCACGCGCGGTTGCGGGACTGAGCGGGCCTCAGCGCCGAGCGCCTGACAGATCGCGCAGGTGTCCCATGAGGGAGTGGGCGAGGTTGTAGACGACGAGGCCCGCACCGGCTTCGAACGCCGCTTCGGCGGCTTCGCGACTTCCCACGATGTCCATGCGCAGCGACCGCGCCCGGGCGAGCTCGGCGTTGACGGCGGCGATCGCCGCGGGAACCGGTCGGTCGTTCGCGCGTGAGGATGCGGCGAGGTCGGCCGGGCCGACCATGATCCCGTCGAGACGGGGAACCCCGATGATGTCGGCGGCGTTCTCGACACCCGACGGCGACTCGATCATGCCCAGCACGAGCGTGTTCTCGAGGTATCGCTCCCGGTGCGTTTCGGCATCGATCTCGCCGAAACGGCCGGCTCGGCTGTAGGTCGCGAAGCCCCGATGGCCGAGGGGCGGGTAGAGCGCGGCATCGACGACGCGCTCGGCGTCAGCCGCGGTGTCCAGGTGCGGGGCGAGAATCCCCTCGGCGCCCTGATCCAGCACACGCAGGATCTGTCCCGGGTCGTTCTCGCCCACCCGCACGACGACGGGAACACCGTGCAGCGACGCCAGGGCGATGTGATGGCGCAGGGCGATCACATCGGCGGGTCCGTGCTCGCAGTCGATCAGCACGTAGTCGTGACCCGCGACGGCGACCATCTCGACGAGCTCCTCCGACGGCATCCGCAACAGTGCGCCGATGAGTCGCTCGCCGCGGCGGGCGCGGGTGCGAAGCGAATCCATCACGCGACCATTCCGGCCGAGAGATCGATGTCGGCGCCGCACATGCCCGGCATCCCGAGCATCGCCACGACCGCGGCACCCACCTCGTCTTCCGTCACCATGCGACCGAGCGCGGCGCGCGAGACGAACGCCTGTTCCGCGTCGTCGACGCTGGATCCTGAGCGCTCCGCCTCGAGACGGAAATTGCGCTCCATCCGAGGACCGGCGACCGGGCCGGGCGAGAGGGTGTTGACGCGGACGCCGGCCGGGCCGACCTCGAAGGCGAGCGTCGATGTGAGGCCGATCACCGCCATCTTCGATGCGCAATAGGGCGTGCGGTGCGCCAGCGGACGCTTACCCGACACCGAGGCGACATTGATCACGTCGCCGTCGCCCCGCTCGATCATCCCGGGGAGAAGCGCACGGCACATCAGGTACGTTCCCCGCACATTCACGGCGAACACCTCGTCCCAATCCTCGACCGAGACATCGGTGAGGGCCGCGACCGGACCCGGGATGCCGGCGTTGTTGACGAGGATCGACACGTCGGTGCCGACGAGCGCATCTCGCAGTCGATCGACGGATGCCGCGTCGGCGACATCGCAGGACAGCCAGCGTGCGCGGTCGCCGAGTGCGTCGGCCACGGCGGCGAGCTTGCGCTCATCCCGGCCGACGAGGATCACCGAGGCTCCGCGCGCGTGCACTGACCGGGCGATCGCGGCGCCGAGGCCGCTGCCGCCGCCGGTGATGACGGCGTTGCGACCGGTCAGGTCGGTCATCGCGCGCTCGCCTCGACAGCGTGCGCGTCGTCGATCCAGCCGAACGTCTTCCCGGTGTGACGCCAGGCGCGCGCGTCGCCGGAGCGAGCGTGGCCCTCGAAGAACTCCACCCTGGCGGCGCGGCCGCAGATCTCGCCCAGCTTTGCGGAGGATGCGTCGTCGGTGATCTCCTGATAGGTCACCGTGCGCAGGTATTTGCCGACCCAGAGGCCGCCGGTGTAGCGGGCGGCGCCCAGCGTCGGCAGCACGTGATTGGTGCCGATCACCTTGTCGCCGTACGAGACACATGTGTCCTCACCGAGGAACAGCGCGCCGTAGTCGTGCATACGGGTGAGGGCCTCACGGGGGTTCGCCGTGAAGATCTGCACATGCTCGAAGGCGAACTCGTCGGCGATCCGGTAGGCCTCGTCGAGGTCATCGGCCACGATCACCTGACCCCAGTCCCGCCACGCAGGCTCTGCGTAGTCGCGGGTGGGGAGGTTCGGCAGCAGCCGCTCGATCCAGTCGATGACCTGCTCACCCAGTGCGCGCGACGTCGTCACCAGCACGGCCGGGGACTCGGGACCATGCTCGGCCTGTGAAAGCAGGTCGACAGCGGTGAAGAACGGATCGGCGCTCTCATCGGCGACGATGAGGATCTCGGTGGGGCCTGCGAAGAGGTCGATGCCGACCTCGCCGAAGAGCTGACGCTTGGCTTCGGCGACATACGCGTTGCCGGGACCGGCGATGAGGTTGACCGGGGCGATGGTGTCGGTGCCGACGGCCATCGCCGCAACCGCCTGCACGCCACCGAGCACGTAGATCTCGTCCGCGCCGGCCAGCTTCATTGCGGCGATGGTCGCCGCAGGGATCTCGCCGCGGATCGGCGGGGTGCACGCGACGACGCGCGGGACTCCCGCGACCTTCGCGGTGATGATCGTCATATGGGCGGATGCCGTGAGGGGATACTTGCCGCCCGGGATGTAGGCACCGGCCGCCCGCACCGGCACATGCTTCTGGCCGAGCCGTACGCCCGGAAGCGTCTCGATCTCGATGTCGGTCAGCGAGTCGCGCTGCGCCTGAGCGAAGCGGCGCACCTGAGCCTGGACGAACTCGATGTCGGCGATCACCTGCGCATCGAGCGTGCCCATGATGCGCTCGACCTCCTCATCGGAGAGGCGGTACGACTCCGGGCTCCAGTTGTCGAACTGCTCCGCATACCGGCGCACGGCCACGTCGCCGTCTTGCCGGATGTCGTCGATGATGGCGTGCACGCGCTCGGCGACATCCCTCTGCGCGGTGTCCGCGAAGGTCTTCGTCGGTGCGCTCTTCAGGTACTGAGGCATGTCCGGTCCTTTCGTTGCATACGTATGTCGCAATTATGACCGCGTATGCATTCGCGGGTCAAGGGATAGAATCCGATGAGCCCAGGGAGGTGTCTGATGGTGACGAGTCGGGATGTCGCGCGGCTGGCCGGCGTATCGCAGCCGACCGTGTCGCGAGCTCTGCGCGACGACTCGCGGGTCTCTGAGGCGACGAAGGTGCGCGTCAGAGACGCCGCGCGGCTGCTCGGCTATGTGCCCAGCGAGGCGGGTCGCGCACTGTCATCGGGGCGGACCCGACGGATCGGACTGCTTCTCACCGAACTCGACAGCCAGTTCTACTCGCACATCATCGCGCCGCTGCATCGCGAGCTCGAGCAGCTGGGTTATCAGCTCATGCTCCACACCGAGACGGCCGACAACGACACGATCGCCGAGCGTCTGGTGGCCAACGGCCTGGACGGCGTCGTGCTCGCGACCACCATGATGGACTCGGTCGTCCCGCTGAGGCTCAAGGATCGTGGACTCCCGTTCGTGTACTTCAACCGCACGAGTTCGCTGATCGATGCGGATGCCGCCGTCGTCGACCCTGCGCCGGGGTATCGAGACGCGGTCGAGCACTCCGTGCGTCTCGGGCATCGCCATGTCGGGGCCGTCCTCGGACCGCGCAACACGAGCACGGCGCAGAGCCGTGAGCGGGCACTCCGAGCGGCGCTCACCGCGCAGGGCCTGAATCTCGACGAGGCCGACGTACGCAGGGTCGCGTATTCGGCCGAGGCCGGGGAGGCGGCGACGGCGGAGCTGCTCGCGAGCAACCGCGTGCCGACGCTGTTCTTCTGCGGCAACGACGTCATCGCATACGGCGCGCTGAACGCGGCACACCGCGCGGGACTGCGCGTGCCGGAAGACCTGTCGGTGATCGGTTTCGACGATCTGCCCGAGGCCGCCTGGCCGATCGTGGACCTCGCGACGGTCGGCTTCGATATCGCCGGGATGGCACGCGCCGCTGCCGACCTGATCGTGCGACGGATCGAGGATCCGGACGCAGAACTGGAGCGGGAGCGGTTTACCTCATCGTTCCGGTTGCGGCGCACGCTGGCCGCCCCCGCTGTCCGCTGACGATTCGCTCACTGTGCGAGGCGCCGCGTCATCGGGACAGCCGTGTGCCTCACTTGACGCTCTTGCATACCGCTGTGCATACGCATACACTGCCAACAACGACACCCTGCGACCACCGAGGATCGCAGGCGACGATGTCTGAAGGAGTGAAACAGCGTGCCTCTCGATCCGGTCGCCTACCAGCCATACAAAGATCCCGACGACTTCATCCGTGAGGTCACTGACCTCATCTGGGTCGACCGGTCGATCAGCTACATCCGCGAGAACTACGAACCCGACTCGATCGTCCACGGCGCGTACGGAACCTCCACCACGCGCGATGAGGTCATCGAGGGCACGCTGATGCGCATCTCGGCCACGCCCGACCGCACCGGTCAGGCGGAGGACGTCATCTGGGAGGCGCGCGGCGACGACGCCTTCCTGAGTTCGCACCTCGTGCTCTCCGGAAGCCTGCTGACCTCGCAGCACAGCCGCACGATCGCGAACTGCCTGTACCGGCGCGGACGCATGGTCGAGGAGTGGGTCGTTCGTGACACGCTCGCCGGCGCACTAGAAAACGGGGATGACCTCGATGAGCTGGCACGCGCGCAGGCCTTCCGCGGCTACACCGGCTCGTGGACGGAGTCGGCGCCGGCCGACCCGATCGCTGTCGGCGACTCCGGGCCCCGCCCGGATGAGCACCGGTCCGAGGTCGAGACGGTGCTCGACATGATCCAGACCGTCTGGAACGAGCGCGACCTGCAGAAGGTCGAGAAGTTCTTCCACCGTGACCTGGTGCTGCAGACCGTCGGCAATCGCACGATCATCCGCCCCGAGGGCTACCGACGTGCGCTGCTGCGGTTCCTCGAATCGTTCCCGGGCGGTCGGTTCGAGATCCGCGACATCCAGACGAACTACGACGTGCGCTACGCCGGCCTCCGGGTCGCGGTGACCTGGAAATTCGTCGGCGACTACAACGGCAGGCCGAACTACGGACCCCTCACCGGCAAGCCGGTCGACGTGCTCGGCATCTCGCAGTTCACGCTGCATCAGGGCGCGCTGGTCAAGGAAGTGCGCATCTGGGACGACATCGCCCTGCGCGCGCAGATCGCCGGGTCACGCGGAGACGAGCCGGTCGGCCCGTCCAACATCTACTGATCAACGAAAGATCGACAAGGAGAAGAAGAAATGAGTGACGTCATCGTCGACAACCGCGAGGTCATCGTCGACACGACCGAGATCGAGCGACGCACGATCCGCCGCACAGACTGGGTTCCCTGCAACTCGGCGTTCATCGACTGCCGTACGCCGGGGTCGGACCAGAAGGAGAACTATGCCTTCATCGGTGCCGGAGTCTCGCAGAACGCCAGCCAGTACGTGAACCTCGAGGAGAAGCACGGGTTCAACACCGGTGCCGCGGGCATGCCCAACGGCATCTCGAACAACCTGCACCTGCACTTCACGGCGGAGGTCTTCATCAACCTCGGCGGCGAGTTCCGCCTGCGCTGGGGTGTGGACGGCAAGCAGGGCGAGTACGTCAGCCACGACGGCGACGTCATCACCATTCCGACCTGGATCTTCCGGGGGTTCACCAACGAGGGGCCGGACGACGGCATCCTCTACACGGTGCTCGGGCGCGACGACAACGGCGGCATCATCTGGGGTCCGTCGGTGCTTCGCGAAGCGGAGTCCTACGGCTTGCACCTGACGGCCGACAACCGGCTGATCGACACCGTCGCGGGCGATGAGCTTCCGGACGACGTCGCGCTCATCACGCCCATGAAGCAGCACTACATCGACGAGCTCACCGCCTACACGGTCGAGGACATGCGCTCACGGGTGATCCAGCCGGGGGACCGCAGGTATTCCTCCGCGGCGCTGCTGTGCGCTGCGGTCGACGGTGGGCGGGTGGAGCTTGCCACCGTGATCGGCTACGGCATGTCCGAGAACCGCCGCCAGGTGCCGAACGTGCACGAGCCCCACTCGTTCAACCTCGCATGGGTCAAGGCCGAAGCAGGGCAGGGCGTGCTGCGGCACCGCCACGACAAGACGCAAGCGCTGCTGTTCAAGACCGGTCGCTGGGAGGTCACGCTCAATGACGACTTGTTGACGGCCGTGAACCTCGGCCCCGGCGACGCCTTCTCGGTGCCCGAGGGCGCGTGGCGCTCGTACCGCTGCGTCGAGGGGGATGAAACCGGCAGCGGCACGGTGCTCGTCATCAACGGCGGTGATGATCGCGTGTACCTGGAGTGGGCGCCGGAGGTCGTCGAAGCGGCCGCCGCCGCTGACTGGACGATCGACCCCAACGGCTACCTCGCCCCGCTCGGCGTGATGGTGACGGCCACCGAAGACGACTGAGAACGACGATGCGCGAGGAGCCGACGGCTCCTCGCGCTTCGCCGTCTCTGAGGGGAGATGAGAAAGTGACGTCTGCAGATGTCGACGAGGTGCGGGTCGCAGCTCTGTCGCCTGAGATCCTGATCGGCGACCTCGATGGGAATCTCGGCCGCATCCGGGACGCGATCTCGGCCGCAGCCCTTCGTGGAACGCGCCTGATGGTGCTGCCGGAACTCGCGACCAGCGGGTACATGTTCGCGGGTCGCGCGGAGGCCGAGAAGGCCGCGCTCACGTCGGACGATGCGCGCTGGGGTGCGGTCTGCGACGCGATTCCCGAGCGTGCGGTCGTCGTGGTGGGCTATGCCGAAACCGCCGGCGGCAGGCTCTACAACACCGCCGCGGTGCTGACCCGCGATGGCCGACTCGCCGACTACCGCAAGTCGCACCTGTGGGGGATCGAGAAGCTCGTCTTCGACCAGGGCACCGAGGCCGGGATCGTGGTCGACACCTCATTCGGGCGCCTTGGCGTGGCGCTCTGCTATGACAACGAGTTCCCGGAGGTGCCCCGTCGGCTCGCGCTCGCCGGGGCGGATGTGCTCGCACTGCCGGTCAACTGGCCACTGGTGCCGTGTCCCGCGGGCGAGCACGCCCCCGAGCTCATCCAGGCGATGGCCGCGGCGCGGTCGTCGCGGCTGCCGGTGGTGATCGCCGATCGCTGGGGGTCCGAGCGAGGTGTGGACTGGACCGACGGAACGGCCATCGTCGACGAGCAGGGCTGGATCGTCGCTTTCCGCGCGGTGATGGGCGCCACGGCCGTGCTCTCTCTCGCATCCGCGCGCGAGAAGTCCCTGCCCCCGCACAACCACCTCTTCGACGACCGGCGGATGGACATCTACTGATTCGGCGACGGCGGGCGTTCCTGAAGTGGGATGCGCCCCCGGTGCTCGGGCAGGCGCTCGCGCAGCATCTGCTCCGCGAGCTCAGCGAGCCGGTGCGTCGCCGGCGACAGCAGCATCCCCTCGCGTCGAACGAGCGCGATCGTGTCGTGCACCGGCTCGGCAAAAGAGAATGTGCGGATGCCGGAGGGAAAGCCTTCGGATTCGGCGATCGACCGCGATACGACGGTGTCGGCGGTTCCGGCCGCGACAAGGTCGAGTGCTGTCTCGACGTTCTCGACCTCGATCGCGGGATCGATCGTGAGGCCGCGAAGGCGCGCGCGCTCGAGCAGCTGCCGACGCGTGGGATCGTCCCACCCGGCGAACGCGTCGTACAGCACCAGCTTCGCCGCAGCGATCTCGTCGATGGTCACGGGGCCCGCATCAGCGGGTCGCGCCGCCGATGCGTACAGCACCTCGTCGCGGAACAGCGGGCGAACCTCGAGGCCGTCCTCGTCGACGGGAAGCACGAGCAACCCCGCTTCGAGCTCTCCGCTCGCGATCGAGCGCGCCACGTGCGCGGAGTTGATGCCGACGAGCCGCAACCGCACATTCGGGTACCGAAGGTGGAACGTCTCCGCGAGGTCGGCCAGAGCGTAATAGGCCGCGTTGCGGAGCACCCCGAAGGTGCAGGTACCGCGATCGAGAGAGTTCAGAGCGCTGATGGTGTCGATCCCGTTCTGAACAGCGCTCACCGCCTGATTCGCGTGGGGGCGAAGCTCGAGCGCCGCCGCCGTCGGCACGAGCCGCCTGCTGCCCCGCGTGAACAGGGTGACGCCGAGTTCGCGTTCCAGGCGTCCGACGAGCTCCGACACCGACGCTTGCGTCATCCTCAGGTTCGTCGCCGCCGCGGTGAAGGAGCCGTGTTCGAGCGCGGCCAGGAACGCGGTCAGCTGGGTGATGGTCACAAGCAATGGTAAACCCTATGGATCGCGTCGTATCATCAGGCTTGTCGGATATCCGCAACCGATCTAGCCTTCCTGCATGCGCTACTCGACACCAGTCCTCGAACGCCTCGAAGGCTCCTTCCATCACCTGAAGACCCCAGTCGTCGACGCTCCCGCCGCTCAGCGGGATCCCGCGGTCATCGAGACGGTGACCGCGATGCTGGGCGACATTCAGTCGCGAGGCATCGATGCCGTGCTCGACTATGCGCGCAAGCTCGACCGGTACGAGGGCGGCGACATCGAGCTCACAGCCGACCGGATCGCCACGAGCGGCGAGCGCCTCAGCCCCGAGCTCCGCAAGGCCATCGAACTGGGTGCCGAGCGCACGCAGGCGTTCGCGCGCGAGCAGCGTGCGCACCTCAGCGACTTCGAGACGGAGCTCGTCCCGGGACTCGTGACCGGCGCGAGGTACATTCCGGTCTCGCGTGTCGGTGCATACCTCCCCGCCGGGCGTTTCCCGCTCACGGCGAGTGCATTCATGACGGTCGGCGTGGCGAAGGCCGCAGGCGTCCCGACCGTCATCGCCTGCACCCCGCCGCAGCCCGGCGGCGGGGCGAATGATGCCGTCGTCTATGCCGCTCACCTCTCCGGTGTCGACCGCGTCTTCGTGCTCGGGGGAGTTCAGGCGCTCGCCGCGATGGCGTACGGGCTGCTCGGAGACCTCCCCGTCGACATGCTCGTCGGCGCCGGCAACGCCTTCGTCGCCGAGGCGAAGCGCCAGCTCTTCGGAGCGGTCGCCATCGATCTGCTGGCCGGCCCGAGCGAGGTCGCCGTGATCTCGGACGAGACCGCCGATCCCGAACTCGTCGCGGCCGACCTGCTCGGCCAGGCGGAACACGGGCCCAACTCCCCGGCCGCCCTCGTGACGACGTCAGAGGAGCACGGCCGCGCGGTGATCGCCGCCGTGGACCGGCAACTCGAGACGCTGGCGACGGCCGACATCTGCGGTCCTGCCTGGCGCGACTATGGCGTGGTCACCGTCGCCGCAGACCGTGAGACGGCGGCCGCTCTCATGGACGATCTGGCGCCCGAGCACCTCGAACTGCTCACCGCAGACGACTCGTGGTACCACGAGAATCTCCGCAACTACGGCTCGCTGTTCATCGGCCCCTGGAGCACGGTGGCGTACTCGGACAAGGGCATGGCCGGTACCAACCACGTGCTGCCGACGGCGGGCGGCGCCAAGCACAGCGCCGGGCTGTCGGTCTCGCGCTTTCTCAAGCCGCTCACCTACCAGCGCATCGCCCGCGAGGCCACGCCCGAGCTCGCGCACGCGGTGCAGGTGATCTCAGATTCCGAGGGGATGGCAGCGCACAGCGCCACCGCGACGCGTCGCCTCGCGATCTTCGAGTGAGTTCGCCCACGGTTCGGGGTCGCCCGATACTCTCCGCACGGATCCGAGACGGATCTTCATCGCACCACCTGAACGACGGCGGCGATTCCCAGACCGCCGCCCACGGAGGCCGCAGCGACCCCGAGTGACCCGGCGGACGCGCCGCTTCTCGCCAGTCGGGTGTACAGCCTCACGAGAGCGATCGCGCCACTGGCGCCCCAAGGATGTCCGAGCGCCAGGGCACCGCCGTCCGCGCAGACCCGTGGGTCGCCTTCGGCGATGCCGAGACGATCCAGGACGGCGAGGCTCTGTGCAGCGAAAGCTTCAACGATCTCGAACGCTGTGACGTCGGCCACCGAAACCCCCAGCCTGCGCAGAACCTGGTCGATGGCGGGCGCCGCTCCGACTCCGGGGAGCGCGGGGTCGCAGCCGATGACGGCGGATGCGCGTACGGCGAGCCCCGGCGCGACACCCGGGGGAGCGACGACGACCGTCGCCGCACCGTCTCCGATACGGGTAGAGGTACCGGCGGTCACGGAGCCGCCGAGGAACAGCGGAGGCAAGCGAGCCAGCAACGGTTGGGCGCCGCCGATGGCATCGTCGCTTCGGAGCCCGGCAAGTGCCACCAGTTCCGCATCGAAGCGACCCGCGTCGCGCGCAGCACGGGCGCGAGCATGGCTGCGTGCGGCATGATCGTCCTGCCGTCGCCTGGAGATTCCATCATGACGCGCGAGGTCCTCCGCGGCCCTCGTCATGTCGGGGTCGGGAAAGCCATCCGGCGCGAAGGCGGCGCGATCGTACGCCACCCCTCCCACGCTGCGTATCGGGGCTGTGGACGCGCTCTCCACACCCCCGGCGATCCGAACGCGCCGGTCTCCCGCACGGATCGCGGCGACGGCGTCCACGACCGCAGCCAGCCCGCTTCCGCATTGGCGGTCGACCGTCCCGCCCGGTACATCGACACCGAGTCCGCTCGCCAGCGCGGCGACTCGAGCCGGATTGCCCCCCGGGCCCATGCAGTTGCCCAGGAGAACATCCGCGACTTCGAGCGGTGACCGGGCAGCCGATTCAGCGTCGGCGAGAGCGGCGACGATCGTGGGTGCAGCGAGTTCTTCCACCCGCAGCCGCGCCAGGGCTCGTCCTCGAGTGCCGATGGGGGTGCGGCGGGCGGCGATGATCACGGGATCCTCGTCAGACATCAATCCGCGGCACCTCTTTCGCCATCACCCGGCGCACCGCCTCTTGCCGTGCAGGTTTTCCCGAGGAGGTGCGTGGGAGCCGCCCGGCGAACCACTGCCGTGGCATGTGCGCGGGCAACAGCCTACCGCGGGCGAACTCGCGAACCTGCGAGAGGTCAGCGTCGTCTGCGAGTTCGACCAAGGCGCCGACCAAGAAGCCGATGCGTTCCTGCGGCAGGCCGAACACGACGGCATCCACAACTGCCGGAATGGATCGCAGGACTTCTTCGATCTCTTCCGGAACGATGGTCGCGGAGGCGCTCAGGATCGCGTCATCGCCGCGCCCCAGCAATCGCAGCCGACCTTCCCGGAATTCGGCGCGATCGCCGACGGTCGCCCACCCGTTCTCGTGCCGCAGAGGTCCGCCAGCGCCCACGTATCCTGAGGCGACGAACGGTGACTGCACCCACAGCACGCCCTTACGGATGCTCAGTTCCACACCGGGGAACGGCCGCAATCCGTCCCCCTGATCGACCGCGACGAACGAGAGCTCCGCTGCCCCGTAGTACGCGGTGAGGCGGATCCCCGCCGCCCGCGCGCGGTCAGCGAGCGCCTCATCGAGATGAGAGCCACCCACCAGCGCGGCTTTCAATGCCGAGGGAGGACCGGCGTCCAGCACGGCGCGTAGCGCCTGCGGCGTCCCGTGCAGGCATGTGACGCCGCTCTGGACGGCAGATCCGAGCGCCGGCCGGGGGCCGTCCGCGAGGGCGTGCGCCAGCGAGAACAGGGTCAAGGACGCCGACGGAGGTGCCGGCAACGCGACCACGTCGTCAGTGCCCGCCTCCAGAAGTGAGGCGACCGTGCCGAAGGAATCCGCCCACGAGGCGGAGGTGCGAAGAACGATAAGCGGCGAACCGCTGCTGCCTGAGGTCAGAGTCGCCCACGCTGTGCTCGACGGGACATCAGCAGCGGAGGCGCGGGCACTGATCTCCTGCCAGAGGGCTGACGGCCAGCGTGCATCCCCCACGAGGGGAACGTCGCCCGCCGATCGGATCGTCTTCAGCCGGTCAAGGAGGGCGGGTGTACCGCCGTCGACGGGAACGATCATCATCGTTCGCTCCTGTCCCGACTACGCGATCACGGTCTCCTGAACAGTGTTCAGTGTACCTCTCGCGCTCTGCGTGTGTAGAGCGTGCGGCGGATGCTGTGCAGCTGGGGCATGAGGCCGTACACGACGACAGGGACGGCGATGGTGACCAGGATTACGGTGCGGAGGGCCGAGGGGATTCCCGCGAGGAGCTCGCCGAGAAGGAGATTGAGCACAGTGAGCGTCGGAAGCACCGCGACCCAGATCATGAGTGCGAGTTCATGCTTCGTCGGTGGCGGGATCGGCACGGGGGCGGTGGTGCCCTCGGCAGGGGTGAGCGGCATTTGAGACATGGGTGAAGGTTGCCTGCCCGGCTCTTCGGTTGGCAAACCCCGTTGCTGATCCTGGGAAACGAGCCCATACTCGCACCATGAGCGGACACGAGGATGTCGAGGTGGCGTTGGAGGCGGTGGGTCCGCGCCTGAAGTGGTTGCGACAGCAACGGGGACTGACGCTGACCGCCCTGGCGGAGGCGACCGGAATCTCCAAGAGCACGCTCTCGCGGTTGGAGACCGGCCAGCGCGAGCCCAGTCTGAAGCTGCTGTTCCCGCTCGCTCAGGCTCACCGCGTTCCGCTCGATGAACTCGTCGGTGCGCCGGAGGTCGCAGACCCGCGTGTGCGGTTGAAGCCGCGCCGGATCCGCGGTCGTGTCGTCATCCCGCTGACGCCGCACGCGGGCGCTGTGCAGGCATGGAAGATCCTCATCCCGGGCAGCCAGGTGAGATCGCAGCCGCGCACGCACGAGGGGTACGAATGGCTCTACGTGCTCAGCGGAACCATGCGACTCATGCTCGGCAGGCATGATGTGAGATTGGGCCCCGGCGAGGTCGCCGAGTTCGACACGCACGTGCCCCATTGGTTCGGGAGCGCTGACGGTATGCCGGTCGAGGTGCTGAGCCTGTTCGGCCGCCAGGGCGAACGCGCCCGTGTCAGGACGGACGCCGATCACCGAAGCGAGCAGTAAGGATTGCGGGGCCTCAGGCCGGGGAGAGGGCACCTGACCGATCATCGAATCCGGGTATGGGAGAGTGGGGGCGTGCTCGCGGACCTGATTCTCCCCGTCGATCTGCCCGTTCGAACCGGTCGGGTCACGCTTCGCCGGGCAGGCAACGACGACGTGGACGCCCTGGTGGACCTGATCGTCGATGATGCGGTCGCTCGCCGTCGAGGCGACCGCGACGACGACGATGCGGCCTACCGCAACGCGATGGAGGAGATCCTCTCCGATTCGAGCAACGAGCTGGTCGTCGGCGTCGACGCTGAGGGTCGTGTCGTCGCGACGTTCCAGCTGACGCGCATTCCGGGGCTCGCCCGTCGAGGTGCGACTCGGCTGCAGATCGAAGCCGTCCGGGTCAGCCGTGAGTGGCGGGGACGCGGGGTCGGTTCGGCGATGATGCGCTGGGTGATGGACGTCGCCGCCCCGGCAACCGGGTCGTCTCTGGTGCAGCTGACATCCGACGCCGCCCGCGAGGATGCGCATCGGTTCTACGAGAGGCTGGGCATGGCCGCCTCGCATGTGGGATTCAAATACGCGCCGGGTCGACCGGTCACTGAGCGCGTGTGACGTCGCGGGACATGTGCAGGATGGGGTACGGGCGACCGGCTTCGTCGTGATCACTGCGCCCCACGATGACGAACCCGCGGGACGTGTAGAAGTTCACCGCGGCGGGATTCTGCTCGTTGACGTCCACCACGACGACTCCCTCTTCGCGCACCACGTGTCCGATCAGCGTCGAACCGACGCCGCGTCCGCGCATGGAATCGTGCACGAAGAGCATCTCCAGCCTGCGGTCGCTCGTCCCGGCGAATCCGACCGGCCGGCCGTCGATCTCTGCAACTGTCAGTCGGACCGCCGGCAGGTACTCCGACGCCAGAAGCGCTTGGATGGACTCCCGGTCCACCTCGGGGAGGAAGTGGTGCGTCGCGTCGACGGCGCTGCGCCACACGCGTACCAGTGCGGGAAAGTCGTCCCTGTGCCCCGCGCGTAGGGTGGCGGCGGCTTCCCCGAGGTGTTCGGACGGCACTCCGACTGCCATAGCGAGACTCTCTCGACGTGTGATCCGGCGCCCGCCGGAAAGAACGATGTGCGCGAGCCCAATTCTAGGGAGACCTCCCCCGAGGAGAGGCCGAGTACGGGCTCGATCGATACGACGACCCGGCGCACCTCAGTGATGTCATCCGCCAGGACCTGCCTGCGCGGCTGACCCCCAAGCGCCTCTGCACGTCAGTCGGTTCGTGACGCTGCTGACCGGATGACCTCTGCGAGGTCTGCGGGTCGGCTCCACATCGGCCAATGGCCGGTCGGGAGGTCGACGACTTCGAGGGCTTCGAGGTTCGCAAGTTCAGCGAACATGGGATGCCCCTCCCGGGCCATATCCAGCACCGATGCGCTAGAGATCGAGCAGCACACCAGGGTGGTCGGGACGGAGTTGCGGGCGTCGTTGACAAGCTCGACGGGCTGACGAAGCACGGGCCCAGGTTGCGGGACTGCGCGGGTGCGGAAGCGCTCGAGCACCTCGGGGCTGAGGCCGTCCAGACTCGCCTGCTGTGCGAGGTCGTCGAAGGGTGGGAGGGGAAGCTCTTCGAGCTGCTGAGGGAAGTCGGGGGCGAAGGCCATCCCTGGCGCCGCCGGACCTGAGTCGACCCAGACGACGCGACGAACGAGCTCGGGATGGCGGTCCAGGACCACGCTGACCGGGGCGTTGGCCCCGCTGTGGGCGACGAGCGTCGCGGGTTGTTCCGCGGACGCGTCGAGCCGGGCGAGCACGTCGCTGACGGCGTCGACCTGGTCGTCGAGGGTCCTGGTCGAACGCGCAGGATCGTCGCTATCGAGGCCCGGCAGGGTGATCGCGGTGGCCCTGGTGTTGTCGGCGTTCAGATGTTCGAGAACTTCATCCCACGCCCAGGCACCGAGCCAATGGCCGGCGATGAGGACGATGGGTGAGCTGGTCGTCGTAGTTGTCATGGAATCACTTTCTTGGATGATGTGGGCAGGTGTATGTCACTATTTGTGTCTCTGATTTTGCGGAGGTGGTGAGCAGTGAAGCGCGTGGAGCGACTCCAGGCGATCTCGGAGATGCTGCGCCGCAGCGGCTCGCGGGGGTGCTCTGCGCAGCGGCTGGCGAGAGAACTCGAGGTCTCTGTGCGTACCGTCAAGCGGGACCTCGCTTCGTTGGAACGCAGCGGTGCACCGATCTGGTCACGTCCTGGCCCCGGAGGCGGCTACGGGATCGCGGTCGGTGCGTCGTTGCCGCCGGTGAGCTTGTCGGCCCCGCAAGCCGTGGCACTCATGGCTGCCATATCCGCCGCACCCGATGCCCCCTATGCCGATCTGGCTGCAGCAGGTGTTCGGAAGATCCTGGACGTCCTCGACCCCCGGACCAGGGCCCGCGCGGACGAGCTTGCCGGCCGCGTCTGGGTCAACGCCCCTCCCTCGGCTTCTCGCGCGATCAGGTCGGCACTGGAGGAGGCGATGTCGGAGCAGCGAGTCGTTCGCATTCGCTACGTCTCGCGGGACGGGGCCACGACGACCCGTGACGTCGAGCCCGTGCTGTTCGCCTCGACCGGAGGCCTGTGGTACCTCGTTGGCTGGTGCCGACTGCGTGAGGCGATGCGATGGTTCACTGTTACGCGGATTGAGCGGGCCGTCGTGACCAAGGTGCTCTGCGGCGAGCACACCGTCGATGAGGTCGGACCGCCTCCGAAGAATGCCAGACCGGTGCACGGTCGCAGCGAGTGAGTCGGTCACCACGTGAGGGACGGGGCCCAGGGACGAACCCCGGCCAACCTCCCCCACGGTGAAGCGCGAGGTCCGCGCACTGCGTTCGACTTGGGCGGCCACACCAGACGGTTCCGCACCGGTGACGTGCATGGGGCCGGTGGATGCGATCGTCATGAGCTCCTCCTGGATCGCAGATTGCGCGGGGTCGAGGGTCGGCCGCGGGGTCACGCAAGCAGTCGGGTGACGAGGTCCTCGACGATGTCGTCGGTGGGGGTCTCCGGGTCGATCGGCACAGTGAGGCGGTCCAGCATGAGCCCGTCGATGGCGTAGTGGAACAGCGCGATCTCTCTGCGCGTGCCGGGTAGTCCGGCCTGGGAGGTGAAGTCCACGTCGCCTTCGAACGCCTGGCGGCGCCAAGCTCCCAGCGACTCGGCGACGGACGGGCGCCGTGCCGCCTCCAGCCGCAGCTCGAACAGGGCGAGCGACACGTCCGGATCTGTGCTGAGCCGGACGATCACGTCACGGATGTACGTGGCGAACAGCGCTCGGGTGGGCTTCTGCGTCGCGCGGGACGCCAGCAGCTCCGGGTCGGGGGTGAGGCGTTCCCCGATGCGGCTCACCAGCTCGGCGATCAGCGCGTCGCGTGTCGGAAAGTAGTTCGACGCTGTGCCGCGTGGAGTGCCGGCTTCGGCGTCGACGGCGCGGTGGGTGAGGCCGCGCGCACCGGACTGAGCGAGTACGCGGATGCCCGCGTCCGCGAGGACGGCTCGACGGTCGTCGTTTCTGGCCATGATCCGAGACTAGCGCAAACCACAACAGATGTCGTAGTATCTGTTGGACCACTACTCATGTCGTGATTGGAGCGCGAATTGCGCGAACTTGTTTACTACGTAGCCGTCTCCCTGGACGGCCACATCGCCGCCCCCGACGGCGGTTTCGATGCCTTCCTCGTGGAGGGGGACCATTCCTCCGTCATGTTCGGGGAGCTGGGGGACGCGATCCCCAGCCACGTTCTGGCAGCGCTCGGCCTCGAGGCGCCCGGGACACGGTTCGACACCGTCGTGATGGGCTGGAACACCCTGCTGCCCGGCATGGAGATCGGGATCGACAGCCCGTACCCGCACCTGCGTCAGTACGTCGCAAGCCGCAGCGACAAGCAGGTCGCGGAGGGCATCACGCTGATGCGCGACCCCGTCGCCACAGTGCGCGAACTCAAGCAAGATGACGGCCTGGACATCTGGCTCTGCGGCGGCGGTGAGCTCGCGGGAGCCCTCATCGAGCAGATCGACCGCCTCGTGCTCAAGCGCAACCCGTTCGCTTTCGGATCCGGCATCCCGCTGTTCGGTCATGCACCGTACGCACCGCGACGGTTCGACCTTGTCTCGGCGCGACCCTTCGAGTCGGGGGTCGTCGTGGAAGAGTACGTCGCCCGCCGCGACGTCTGAACACCTCGACGCAAGGCCGAACACCGATGACACGCACACCACCCGCTCCCACCGTCGCCAGCCCGGCGCTGTCCGTCAGCGGGCTGCGCCGTGCCTTCCGAGACAGGGTCGCCGTCGACGGCGTCGACCTCGTCGTCGAGCCGGAGTCGTTCACCGGGCTTCTGGGCCCGAACGGGGCGGGGAAGTCCACGCTGATCGGTTGCGCCGTCGGCCTGGACCGACCTGACGCCGGGTCGTCGAAGGTGCTCGGCCTTGACGTCTGGACCCAGCCGCTGGATGCGCGGCGACTGCTGGGCGTCCTGCCCGACAACCTCGCCCTGCCCGAACACCTGTCCGGGAGCGAATTGCTGGGCTACTGGGGACGCTTGCACGGCATGACGCCCGACACCGTCGACGCGCGAGCGAACGACCTGTTGCAGCTGCTGGAGTTGGATGGCTCCGTTTCTCGCACCTTGGTGCGGGACTACTCCACCGGCATGCGCAAGAAGATCGGCATCGCGGTCGCCCTCATCCACGCCCCACGCGTTCTCGTCCTGGATGAGCCCTTCGAAGCGGTCGATCCGCTGTCAGCGATTGCCATCCGCGGGATCCTCGAGCAGTTCGTCGCAGCCGGCGGGTCGGTGGTGATGTCCAGTCACTCCATGCTCCTGGTGGAGCACCTCTGCGATGCCGTGGCGATCATGGTCGCCGGTCGCATCGTGCGCACCGCGTCGATGGCCGATGTCGTCAGCGAGGGAACTCTCGAAGAGGCGTTCATCAGCGCGGCGGGCCGAACGCAGGACGACGGGAACCGGGAGCTCTCATGGCTGACGTGATCGTGCAACTGAACCGCACCCTCGTGCACAATCGCGTCGCCAGCGGCAAGACCCTGCAGCGGGCGCTGGGAGCGACCCTCGGCTTTTCACTCGCGGGCATCACGCTCTTGCTTCCGCTGTTGGAAATCCCTGCCGCGGCCCGACGCGATCTCGTCTGCCTGGCACTGGGGCTCTGGCTGGTCGGGTGGCTGGTAGCGCCGAGTTTCACCGGCGGACCCGAGCTGACAGGGCAGTTCTTCCGTCTCCACCCCGTCAGGCCCAGCATCCTGACGCGAGGGTTGCTCGTCGCTGCCGGCACCGGGTTGCCTGCCATGGTCGGGCTGGCCGCTTTCGCCACGATCGTCGTCGCTGCCATCCCCCAGGGGCTGGCCGCGATCGTGGTCTCAGTGCCGGCAAGCCTGCTGAGCGTGCTGGTCCTGATCGTCGCTGCCCGTCTCACAGCGATCTGGTTCGCCGCTGTGTCGAAGTCGCGCGTGGGGGCGGTGATCAGCTCCATCGTCACCGCCGCCATCATCGTGCTCGCTCAGCACAGCTGGATCCTCCTGATCGCCATCATGATCCACGTCGAGTCCGGTCTTCCCGCAGCTCTCGCCACCGTGCTCGCCGCCCTGCCGAGCAGCTGGGGACTGCTCGCTGTCGACGCTTCGGGCGATGGCGACTGGGGCCTCGCCCTCACGGGGATCGGCGCCCTGGCCGCCCTCGCTGCGCTGCTCTACCTCTGCTGGACACGCGTGGTGACCATCGCTCCTCTTCGCGCCTCGGTCGTCAGGGCCCCGAAGCATGAAAGCACGCCACCGGTCAGCGGGCTCCGGAAGGAGCTTCTCGGCTGGAGACGCGACTCCCTCCGCTTGCAGGACGTCGTACTCCCGGTGGCGTATGCGATCGGGACGACCACCCTGCCGCTGGTCATCGGTTTCGGAGGGCTGCTTCCGTTCACGGGCGTGGCGCTGGTGCTGCTCGGCGCGGCGACCACCTGCAACCTCTACGGCGCGAGCGGCACCTCCCTCTGGATGCTGCTCCTGAGCCCGGGCGCACTGCGTGAGGATGTACGTGCCCGGCAGGTGGCATGGCTGATCGTCTTCGGCGGCCTGGGGGCCGTCTTCACGGCGATCGGGTGCCTTCTCTCTCCCGATCCTGCGTTGCTCCCTTGGGCGCTGTGCTCGTTCCTCGCACTGATCGGCGCCGGCTCGGGCCTGGCCGTACTCCTCTCGGTGCACGCCCTGGTGCCGGTCGCCGACCCTCACACCACCAGGCACGCCCCGGCGGGTCACAGCGACCTCACCGGGCCAGCATTCGTGGCGATCGCCGCGGCTCTCACGCTGACCGCCCCTACCGCAGGACTGCTCACGGCTGCAACCCTCACGAACGCCGAATCGTTGTGGTGGGGCTCGATCGCGATAGCCGGCGCGACCGCCGTGCTCACCCCTTGGGTGCTCGGATCGGCGGCAATTCGCCGACTCACGCTGAGGGGCCCCGAACTGATGCACAAGATGCGGTCCGGCTCCTCCGGCAGCGCAGCGGACCCGGGCACCCATGCTCGCCAGATCGGCAGCGACGACGTCCCCGCAGCCAAGGACCGCTCTCCACGCGTGTCCGGATTCGAGAGCATGGGCCCCATCGAGAGCGTCGGGTTCTGGACCCTGTTCATCGCCGCCATCCTCGCGGCGGTGCCCCAGGGGCTTGTCGCGGTCATCCATCTGCTGGCTGACAGCGGCGTCACCGGCTGGTTCATCGCCCTCTCCCTGCCTGAGGACGCCCAGCTGCCCGCCGCGGTATCGTTCCTACTTCTCGGACTGGTATTCGCCGCCGGTGCTACCCGGATCTTCACGCGCGCTCGTACTCGCACAAAGGAGCAGAAACAGTGACATCATCTCGCCCCGAAGGTCAGGTGCACAGCGCATCGGCGGCCGCAGCGTCCGCTTTCTCGAGCGTGAGCCGGATGGATCCCGCTGCGCTGTTGAGCGCTTACGATGACCAGCTTCGAACCGGCGCTGAGGCACCCGGCGTCGCCTCTACTTCGCTGGGACCGGTGCGGCTGGTCGAGTTCACCGCCGGTCGCGGCTTCGTCACCTACCGGAACCTCGGCGACGCTGACCCGACGCGGATCCGCCAGCTGGTCGCGGCAGCGCGAGAGTTCTTCCGGGCCGATCCGACCATCGAGGAAGTCGAGTGGAAGACCCGCGGTCACGATCACGCCCCCGGGCTGCACGAGGCACTCCTCGCGCACGGATTCCTACCAGAGGAACCCGAGTCGATCATGCTCGGGGTAGCTGAGCTTCTCGCCGCCGATGTTCAGTTACCCGAGGGCGTCACGTTGCGCAGGGTCGAACACGAGAAGGACGTCAGGGCCATGAGCGCCATGGCCGATGAGGTCTTCGGTGGCCCCGTCTCCGAGGCACGAGCAAACGCCCTGTTGCAGCGCCTGGAAGCGGGTGACGGTATGGAGATCTGGGTCGCCGAAGCCGGAGGGGAGATCGTCAGCTCGGGACGACTCCACCCCGTTCCTGGCAGTGATTTCGCCGGCATCTGGGGCGGATCCACGCGCCCCGAATGGCGCGGCCAGGGAATCTATCGCGCCCTGACCGCTGCTCGGGCCCGCTCGGCACTGCGCCTGGGCAAAACCCTCATCCACAGCGACTCGACCGAATACTCACGACCGATCCTGGAACGGTCTGGCCTGGTCAAGGTCTCCACCACAACGCCATACGTGTGGCGTCGCGCTGGAGGTCCGGACTCCTAGCCACTTAAGCTCCTTCGTGCCGGCGTGGCGCCGCCTCTGTGTTCCTGGACCAGGCGGTGCCGACACACAGGAATGCCTTGACAGGGCACCCACTTCGTCGTAACGTACAACCAAATGGTTGTACAAAGAGAACTCAGCGAAGCGGAGATCGACCGTGTGTTCCACGCATTGGCGGCCTCGACCCGACGTGACATTCTGCGTCGGACGATCGAGCGAGAGCAGTCGGTGTCGGCGCTCGCGGCCGACTACGACATGTCATTCGCCGCAGTGCAGAAGCACGTTTCGGTGCTCGAAGCCGCGGATCTCATCATCAAGCGCGCCGAAGGACGCGAGCGGTTGGTCCGCGCGAATCCCGAGATGATCGCCCGCGCCAAAGCGCTCCTCGCGCGCTACGAAGAGCTCTGGCGATCCCGCATCGCCCGGCTCGACGACCTGCTGGCCGAACCGCCGGCATCCCAATCCGAACGAACCGAACAAGGAGACTGAAATGCCTGTCACCGATGTCACCACCGATACCGAGAACCTGACCATGACCGTCGTCGCCGACTTCGACGCCCCCGTTGAGCGGGTATGGAGCGCCTACAGCGATCCGCGCCAGCTTGAGCGCTTCTGGGGTCCTCCCGGATGGCCCGCGAGCTTCACTGCGTGGGACCACTCGGTCGGCGGCCGCGCCCAGTACACGATGAATGGTCCGCGCGGAGAGCGTTCCTCGGGCTCGTGGGAGTTCCTCGCGATCGAGGCGCCCCACCGGTTCGAGGTGCTCGACACGTTCGTCGACGAAGACGGCAAGCCGCTCGAGGACTTCCCTGCGCAGCGGATGTCGTTCACCTTCGAGCCGACCGAATCCGGCACGCGCATGGTGACGACAAGCCATTTCGCCTCGGTCGACGCCATCGAACAGGTCGTGTCGATGGGCCAAGTCGAGGGCGTCAAGCTGGCGATGTCGCAGCTCGACGTCGTGCTGCAGGACCTTCGCGAATATGCACAGGGTAAGGGCACGCGCGTCGAGAAGCTCGACGACACGCACGTGCGCATCACCCGTCTGGTCGAGGGTCCGCGCGATCTGGTGTGGCGTGCGCACCACGACCCGGAGCTGATGCGCCGGTGGATGCTGGGACCCGACGGCTGGGAGATGACGGAGTGCATCACCGCCACGGAGCCGGGGCAGACCTACCGCTACAGCTGGGCACCAGTGGGCGACACCGTGGGGGAGGCCTTCGGATTCGAGGGCGAGGCGCTGCTCGTCGATGCGCCTCGACGTGCGGTGACGACCGAGAAGATGCAGGGCATGGAGGGGCCATCGGTTCTCAACGACCTCAACCTCTATGAGGAGGACGGCGCGACGCTCATCACGTCGCTCATCGAGTACCCCGACAGGGAGACCCGCGACATGATCCTCGCCACCGGCATGGCCGACGGGATGGAGGCGTCGTACGCCCGCCTCGAGCAGGAGTTGCTCACGGTCTGACCGTTCACAACTCCTCAGAAATCGGCCGGCTCCCCTCGGGGCCGGCCGGTTTCTGCTTGTCGGCCGGGGATATTGAGGAGTTGTGAACCGCGAGCGGCAGCGGTCAGGAGTTGTGAACCGCGAGCGGCGGGGATCAGGCCTTGTGAACCGCGAGCGGCGGGGATCAGGCCTTGTGAACCGCGAGCGGCAGCGGATCAGGAGTTGTGAACCCGAGCGGCGGCGGATCAGCGCCGTGCGCCGCGGGTCGACCACAGCGCCAGCGCGACGAGCACCGGCTGGAACAAAAGGCGGACGAAGCGCTTCATGTCGGTGTCGAGCCCGAATCCGTCGCGGTGGTGCATCCACTGCGCGATGTTGCCGGGGAACACGGCGACGAAGAACAAGGCGGCGATCGTGCCCGCGAGGCGCCGGTGGCCATGAGCGAAGAGCAGGGAGGATCCGATACCGATCTCGGCGACGCCGGAGGCCAGCACCGTCACGTCGGCGTCGATCGGGATCGACTGCGGTACCTGCGCCTGGAACTCACGGCGAGAGAAGGTGAGGTGCGAGATGCCAGCGAACACGAGAGAAGCGCCAAGGAACACTCGGCCGAACGTGCGCGCGGATGACGACATGGTGCGAGTGTACGCGCGGGCCGGCCCCAGGTACACGGGTGCCGGTACCGTCAGCGCAGCATTCCGAGAAGGTGTCGGCCGACCTCGTTCGGCGAGAGCGCCCTCATCGCCGGCAGCTCCAGAATGTAGCGCGCGAAGATCACGCCGATGATGGCGGTCGCCATGACGCGTGCGCGCTCGCGGCCGAACTCCGTGACCAATGCATCGAAGACGGTGTGCTGCAGATATCCGAGCAGCGCGCGGGAGCGCTCGCCGCCCGACGCCAGGGAGCGCGCGAAGGCGACGAGACGCGGACCGTGCTCGGGGTGCTCCCAGATCGACACCAGGCCCTGAACGAGTCGCGGCACGTCGAGACGCCCGTCGGCGCTTCTCGCGGCGTCGACGACATGGTGCGGGGCCACTCGCAACGACAACGCCGCCGCGATCAAGGCATCCTTCGAGCCGAAATGGTAATTGACCAGTGTGTGGCTCACGCCCGCCTCAGCCGCGAGGCGACGAGACGACACAGCCGCGAGGTCGCCCTCGTCCCAGTGAGCCTGCGCCACCTTCAGCAGGCGTTGCCGCGCATCGAATCCCCGCTCGGGCCGCCCTGCCGATCTATTGACCATGCTCGCATCATGGCATGCGGCGCGCGATGGTTGCCGCATGAGCATTCACCTGGAGACGGATTGCGTGATCGCCGGCGGAGGCCCCGCAGGGCTCATGCTCGGACTGCTGCTCGCCCGCGCCGGCGTCGATGTCGTCGTCGTGGAGAAGCACGCCGACTTCCTCCGCGACTTCCGCGGCGACACCATCCACCCATCGACGCAGAACATCCTCGACGAACTCGGCCTTCTCGACGACTTTCACGCGCGACCGCACGCCGATACGGATCGTGTGACGCTCAGCTGGCGCGGCACCGAGATCACCCTCGCCGACTTCACCCGCCTGCCCGGACGCACGAGAGTGCTCTCCTTCATGCCGCAGTGGGACTTCCTCGACCTGCTCGCCGACGCCGCCGACCGGCATCCGAACTTCCTGCTGATCCGGTCGACGAAGATCGAGCGGGTCATCCGGTCGGGCGACCGCATCGTCGGAGTCGCGGGCACCGGCACCGACGGCGACGTCGAGATCCGTGCGCGCCTCGTCGTCGGCGCAGACGGGCGCGACTCGACCCTCCGCGAGGCCGCCGGGGTGGATCCGATCGTGATCGCGACATCGATGGACGTGCTGTGGTTCCGGCTGCCGAAGACGCCGGGCGACCGGCATCCGTTCGTGCAGGCCGGAGACGGCCTGCTCATCACGATCGATCGCGGCGATTTCTTCCAGGTCGCTCACGTGATCGGGGCGGGCACCTGGGCGGGTGACGATCGGCTCAGCCGGATGAAGGAACGCGTGGCGCGCATCTCGCCACCGGTGTCGGATGCCGTCGACGCGCTCGTGCTCGAGGACGTGCACCTGCTGCGCGTACGTCTCGAACGGCTGCGCCGGTGGTACACCGACGGGCTGCTGTTCATCGGCGATGCCGCCCACGCGATGTCGCCGGCCGGAGGCGTCGGTATCAACCTGGCGATCCAGGACGCCGTCGCCGCAGCCCGGCTGCTCGCTCCGATTCTCGTCCGCGGCGAGACGCCCCGGCCGTCGGACCTCCGACGGGTGCAGCGCAGGCGGAGCTGGCCGACGCGGGTGACGCAGTTCGTGCAGCGGCGTATCCAGGGCCCGCTGCTGTCGACCGGCTCCCGCAGGATGCCGGTGCCGCTGCGGTTGCTCGGGAGATTCGGTGTGCTGAGTCGAGCGACCGGCAGGCTCGTCGGTCTGGGCGTTCGTCCGGAGCGGGTCGGGGTCGAGTCGCTCCGGCGGGGACAAAGCGTTGCCCGGAGGACCGGCACCCGGTCGACCGGCCTCGGTCAGATGAGCCGGCGCAGCGCCTCTTCGAGCGAGATGCCCTGAGCGGCGGCTCTGTCCTGCAGACGGGCGTGCTCTTCTGCGGAGAGAACGAGGTGCAGCTCGACCGGATCGGCCGCGGGCGCATCGAGTCCCTCGAGCAGGTCGGATGCCTCGGCCCACAGAGTCTGCGCCGGCGCGGCCTGACGAGTGGTTGCCGCGGGGCGCTGATCGGAGATGCCGGAAGGGGTCGAGCCGCCGGCATCCGGTCGTGCTGTCTCTGCCCCGGCTGAGACCGCAGCCGCCGCGGCGACGGCGGCGCCCGCACCCTCGGCCTTGACGAATCCGGGACCTCTGCGCGGCTCTTGCTTCTGCTGATACGCCTTGGCCGCAGCGTTCGCGCGTTCGTCGGCCGCCTCGTTCAGGGGGTGGCCGGCGTGACCCTTCACCCACGAGAACTCGACATCACGCCCGCGGATCGCCTCATCGATGCCTTCGAGCAGTTCGCGGTTGAGGACCGGCGCGCCATCGGCCTTGCGCCAGCCGCGACGCTTCCAGCCCGGCATCCACTTCGTCACCGAGTCGATCACGTAACGGCTGTCGCACTCGATGATCAGCTTCTCGTCGATTCCCGCCGTCGCCCGCAGCAGCTCGAGCACCGCCTGCAACTCGCCCTGATTGTTGGTGCCGTGCGGTGACCCGCCGGCCGCCCAGGTGTCGTCGTCGATGTACCAGGCCCAGCCGTTCGGTCCGGGGTTGCCCAGGGCCGAGCCGTCTGCGGCGGCGATGATGGTCATCCCTCCACCGTATCGGTGGCCGCGAACCGGGCCGGCCCGATCCGTGTTCGGTCAGGCCCACGCGAACCCGCGACGCCGCGCTGCTACGTTCGAGATCGCGCGGAGAGCTTCCCCATGAGAGAAGGAAAGATGACGAACGATGCTGACTTCACGACCCCCGGCACGGCCTCGTGGCCGGAATCGGTGACCCGTCGGCTGCAGAGCACGCCCGAGCAGATGGCAGAAGCCGTGGTCGGCCGCATCCCTGCTTCTCGCGCAGAGGTCGACGTGGTGGAGTGGAGCGCAGACTGGGCCGCTCGGTTCGCGGACCTGAGCGCTGCGATCAGCAACGCGTTGGGACCGGTCGCGCTCAGCATCGAACACGTCGGGTCGACGTCCGTGGAGCAGTTGGCTGCGAAACCCATCATCGACATCGACGTCACCGTTGCGGATGCCGATGCGGAGGATGACTACCTTCCCGCTCTCGAATCCCTGGGGATGTGGATTCTGATCCGCGAGCCGTGGTGGCACGGTCACCGCCTGTTCGTGAACGAGGCGGGGGACTGCAACGTGCACGTCTGGCCTGCAGGCGCCGGCGAACCCATCCGGCATCTGCTGTTCCGCGACTGGCTCCGAACGCACCCCGAAGACCGCGAACGGTACGCCACGATGAAGCGCGAGCTCGGCGATATGCACCGATCTGATCCGGATCGATACAACCTCGCGAAGAACACCGTCATCGACGAGATCTACGCCCGGATCTTCGCGGCAGGCCCGCAACCGGGCGCGCCACTCTAGACCTCCGAGTGGTCCGGGCCATCCGACGGCGCCGGCTCCTCCGGATTCTCCGGCTCGGCGTTCTCGAAGACGACGGCTTCCGGCGTCGGCGGCGCGACGGGGAACACGATCGAGGTGTACGAGGCGCCGAGGCCCACGGTCAGCGGGTCGACGGCCGTCACGGCCAGGTCGTCGACGGCGTCCTCGGTTCCGCGCGGCTCGGCGGGTAGACCCGCCCAGACGTTCTCATGTTCTTCCGGCCGGTGCTGGAACAGTCCCATGCGTCCATTGTGCGGCCGCCACGGACGATGCCGGCGGGTTCACACCGGATTGCTCGAGAGCGGCGAGAGCGGCGTGAGCGGCCAGCGCAGGCTCAGAGCAGTTCGTAGATCGTCGCGTTCGCCATGCCGCCGCCCTCGCACATCGTCTGCAGGCCGTAGCGGATGCCGTTCGCGCGCATGTGGTGCAGGAGGGTCGTCGTCAGTCGTGCGCCGGACGCACCGAGCGGGTGCCCGAGAGCGATCGCGCCGCCGCGCGGATTCACGATCGCCGGGTCGGTGCCGGTCTCGTGAAGCCACGCACCGAGCACGGACGCGAACGCCTCGTTGACCTCGAACGCCCCGATGTCGGACATGCTGAGCCCTGCCCGCTCCAGCACCTTCGCCGTCGCAGGGATGGGCCCTGTCAGCATGAGGATCGGGTCGGATCCCACCACGGCCACACTGTGCACGCGGGCGATCGGACGCAATCCGAGCGACGCGGCCTTCGCGCTCGTCATCATGAGCACCGCCGCCGCACCGTCGGAGATCTGCGAGGCGTTGCCGGCCGAGATCACGCCGTCCTCCCGGAACGGCGTCGGCAGCGTGGCGAGCTTCTCGACCGTGCTGCCGGCCCGGATGCCCTGATCCGTCGTCACCTCGCCGACCTCGGTCGGTACCGGAACGATCTCTTCGTCGAACAGGCCCTGCTCCACGGCATCCGCCGCCCTGGCATGCGACTCGACGGCGAGGCGATCGAGCTCGGTGCGGCCGAGACCCCACTTGGCGGCGATGAGTTCGGCACCGACTCCCTGGTTGCCGAGGTCGGGATACCGCTCGTGCATGAGCGGGCCGAACGGGTCGCGACCGCCGGTGCTCGAGAACATCGGCGTGCGCGACATCACCTCGACGCCGCCCGCGATCACGACGTCGGCGTATCCGGCGATGAGGGATGCCGCGGCATCCTGGATCGCCTGCTGGGAGGAGCCGCACTGCCGGTCGACGGTTCGCCCCGGCACCGATTCGGGAAGGCCCGCAGCGAGCGCGGCGTTGCGCCCGACGTTGAACGACTGCTCCCCGACCTGCGAGACGCAGCCCCAGATGACGTCTTCGATCAGCGCCGGATCGACACCGGTCTCGGCGAGCACGGCGCGGATCGGGTGGGTCGACAGATCGACCGAGTGGATGCCGGAGAGGCTGCCCTTCTCGGGCTTGCCGACCCCGACCGGCGTGCGCTTGGCGGCGACGATGACGGCGTCATTGCTGCTCATGGGGCGAGCCTACCCGCCGCTTCAGAGCCCGAGGCCGCGGGCGATGAGCATCAGCTGCACCTCGCTCGTGCCCTCGCCGATCTCGAGGATCTTCGAGTCGCGATAGTGGCGGGCAACGACGTATTCGTTCATGAAGCCGTTGCCGCCGAAGATCTGCGTGGCATCGCGGGAGTTGTCCATCGCGGCCTCGCTCGCGATGAGCTTCGCGATGGCCGCCTCGTGCTTGAAAGGCTTCCCCGCCAACAGCAGGGCCGCCGCCTGATAGTAGGCGCGACGCGCCACATGAGTCCGAGCCTCCATCCGCGCGATCTTGAAGGCGATCGCCTGGTGGCTGCCGATGTTGGTGCCGAAGGCGCGGCGCTCCTTCGCGTAGCGCACGCTCTCATCGACGCAGCCCTGCGCCGCACCGACGGCGAGGGCGGCGATCGCGATGCGGCCCTCATCGAGGATCCGCAGGAAGTTCGCATAGCCGCGGCCGCGCTCGCCGAGGAGGTTCTCACGGGGGATCCGCAGGTCGTCGAACGACAGACCGTGCGTGTCGGAGGCGTTCCAGCCCACCTTGTCGTACGGCGGAGCGACCGTGAGGCCCGGGGTGCCGGCGGGCACCAGGAAGGTGGAGATCTCCTTGCCCTTCGCGTTCTCGCCGGTGACTGCAGTGATCGTGATGAGCGAGGTGATGTCGGTTCCCGAGTTGGTGATGAACTGCTTGCTGCCGTTTATCACCCACGCGTCTGCGTCTTCGCGCGCCGTGGTGCGCGTGCCGCTGGCGTCACTGCCGGCGTCCGGTTCGGTGAGGCCGAACGCGCCGAGCTTCTCGCCCGAGGCGAGTTGCGGCAGCCACTGCTGCTTCTGCTCCTCGGTGCCGAAGCGGTATACCGGCATCGCCCCCAGCGAGACTCCCGCCTCGAGGGTGATCGCGACGCTCTGGTCGACCTTGGCGATCTCTTCCAGAGCGAGGCAGAGCGCGAAGTAGTCGCCGCCCATCCCGCCGTATTCCTCGGGGAAGGGCAGGCCGAAGAGGCCCATGTCGGCCATGCCGGCGACGACCTCATAGGGGAAGGAGTGCGCTCGATCGTGCTCGGCCGACACCGGCGCGACGACCTGGTTCGCGAAGTCACGCACCGACGCCGACAGCTCGCGGTACTCGTCGGGCAGCTCGGACTGCAGCGACTCTGACATGGGGACCCACTTTCCTCGGGGGTGCGCGTGGCGACATTGCCCCGCCACTTGGTGAATGGGCGATAACTGAAATACAGGTTATCGACCGTTCACCGGAATGTCCAGACAGCGATAGCATCGGGACGTGATGGCAACGGCGCGAGCGACAGGAAAAGCGCGGACGCGTCGGCGATTCCTCGACGCGGCGGCGCGGCTGTTCGCCGAGCGCGGGTTCCACGCCGTCTCGATCGGCGAGCTCGGAGCAGCCATCGGTGTCAGCGGCCCGGCGCTCTACCGTCACTTCCCGAGCAAAGAGGCGATGCTCGAGGAGATCCTCCTCGGCACGAGTGAGTACCTCCTGCAGGGTGCGCAGGACATCGTCGAGACGCCGCACGAGTCCGACGATGCGCTTCTGGCGGACTTCATCGACTTCCACCTCGAGTTCGCTCTCGCCCACCGCGACGTCATCCGCGTGCAGGATCGCGAGCTGGGTACCCTCCCGAATGACGCGAACCGCCGAGTGCGGATGCTGCAGCGGCAGTACCTCAACCTCTGGGTCGACGTCGTCAGCCGCATCCGCCCTGACGTGCCGGTCGCGCATCTGCAGATCGTCATGCATGCCGTCTTCGGTCTGCTGAACTCGACCTCGCACAACGCCGACATCGCCGAATCCGGCGACGTGCGTGAGATCCTCACCACCGCGTCGCTGCGGGTGCTGCTGCCGTCCTGATCTTCGTCGCGCCGCGAAAGGGGCACGGCCGGGTGTATGTCGTTCGCGCTGGTGTGGTTGGATGAAGAATCTTCGTGTCGCGAGGATGGACGTCCCCCGGGGAGGTCGCAGATCGGTCGGCGCTGCGCGACATCGCTCAGGGCCCCCTTCGCAAGGTAGGTCTTGATGCCCGCGTTCCCGTCCGGCCGCGCAGCCGACATCACATCGAATTCATGGCCGCAGCGCGCCTTCGCTCTCGTCGTGGCCGTACTGCTCGGACTCGTCGCACTGGTGGTGCCGTTCGCGGCGCCGGCTGCGCACGCCGAGTCGTCTCCCGACAACACGTTCATCCGGAATAATGGCACGTTTCACGCGTACGTCGAGGCGGGCGAGACGGTCGATGTGAGCTTCATCCAGTCGCACTTGACGCAGTTCGGCGGTGAGGCCACCGTGACCGTCAGCCGGCCGGGGGCTACCCCGGACACGTGCGTCATCCCGGCCACGGCGACGGAGGGCTTCGAGTGTGGCTTCGACGGGTTGACCGCTGCGTCGGATGGGATCTGGGCGATCAGCTACATCGCGGCTGACGCCGCCGTGGGCGGACGGGTCGTCAGCTGGGACATCACCGTCCGCGACGCTGGTGTCGAGGTGCCGGGACGCGTCTGGACGAACGGGTACACGATGTTCCAGGCCGGGGAAGAAACCGCCGACTTCACGTTCCACTACCAGGCGGTCACCGGTGACCAGTACCGCGCGACGTACTTCGGCTTCAACGGCGTGGACTCGATCTTCCGGGCGAATGCGATCGGCGTCCGTGATGCGCCGAACTGCGCACCGATCTACGAGAGCGTGCAGGCGAACTTGGGCCCGTTCGCGACCCCGTACACGATCGCAGGCACCGACTGCGGCCCGCAGTACAAGCTCTTCTTCGACGAGCCTGCCGCCGACCTGCCCGCCAGCGCCACGCGATTCGACGGTACGACGGACTGGATCCTCCCGCCCGTGGTCGAGCCGGACATCACGAACCTGACCTTCACGCCGACGTCGGGCACGGAGCAGGCGGGCGTGGTGACGTTCGACGTCGTCAACTTCGTCGGCACGCTGAACATCGCCATCGATGCGAACGGCAACGGCAGCTACGACGACCCCGAGGATCGAACGATCCCGTACGCGGCTGTGACACCGGACGGTTCCTACACGTTCGACGGCCTCGACGGCCTGGGCAATCCGATCCCTGCAAGCCAGCCGATCACCGTTCGCGCCGACATCGACCGCGCGGGCGAGATCCACTTCACGAACAGCGACGTCGAGGTGCGCACGGGTGGCATCGAGGTCGTCTCGACGCGAGGTCCCGACGCGGGCAACTCGACCCTGTACTGGGACGACACGGTGATCAACACGCAGCAGGCTGCGCGTTGCTCGGGACCGCTGGACGCCGCGAGCGCACTCGAGGGTGTCGACTCCTCCGGTGGGGTGCATGGCTGGGATGGCTGCGGGACGATGCTGCTGTCCAACCGGAACGACGGCCTGAACGGCTCCTACGGCGACACGCGAATCGTGCAGGAGTGGACGTACCGCACGGTCGCCGAGGTCGAGACGGTCGCCGTCGCCGCGCGTGCACCCGAGATCGTCGTGACGAAGTCCGCAAACCCGGCGCCCGGGTCGACC
Source organism: Microbacterium sp. (assembly GCF_031179285.1). GTDB lineage: Bacteria > Actinomycetota > Actinomycetes > Actinomycetales > Microbacteriaceae > Microbacterium. Next base: position 33,706 of record NZ_JAPSHY010000009.1, read on the forward strand.
GTACTCGCGGGGGAGACGGTGGAGTACACCGTGACGTTCCAGAACACCGGTGACGCCGATGGCGTGGTCGACTACGACGACGTGATCGACGGCGTGCTCGACGACGCGACGGTCACGGCAGCTCCGGTTGCCTCGGATGCGGCGCTGACCGTCTCGGGCATCGTTGATGGCCGGTTCTCGGTCGATGGCACCTTGGCCGCGGCCCAGGTCGTCACGGTCACCTATTCGGTGATGGTGAATGCGGATGGTGAGCGTGGTGACAACGCGCTGAGTAACTTCGTGGTCCCTGGTGGCGAGCTGCCGCCGGAGGAGTGCGTTGAGGGCTCGACCCTCTGCACCGAGCACTACGTGCCCGAGATCGTCGTCGACAAGTCGGCCGACCCCGAGTCCGGCTCGACCGTCGTCGCGGGCGAAGTAGTGACCTACACCATCACGTTCGAGAACATCGGCGCAGCGAGCGGACTCGTCGACTGGGACGACGTGATCACGGGTATCCTTGACGACGCCACGATCACGGCCGCTCCGACCGCCTCGAATGCGGCGCTGACAGTCTCGGGCATCGCCGATGGCCGGTTCTCGGTCGATGGCACCTTGGCCCCGGACCAGGTTGTCACGGTGAGCTACTCGGTGATGGTGAACGCCAACGGTGAGCGTGGTGACAACGTGCTGAGCAACTTCGTCGTACCTGGTGGCGAGCTGCCGCCGGAGGAGTGCCTCGAGGACTCGGTGCTCTGCACCGAGCACCCGGTATCCGAGATCGTCGTCGACAAATCGGCCGACCCCGAGTCCGGCTCGACCGTCCTCCCGGGCGACGTCGTGACGTACACGATCACGTTCGAGAACGTCGGCGCCGTGAGCGCCGACGTGGACCGCGACGACGTCATCTCGGGCGTGCTCGACGACGCGACGATCACGGCCGCTCCGGTCGCCTCGGACGCGGCGCTGACAGTCTCGGGCATCGTCGATGGCCGTTTCTCGGTCGACGGCACCTTGGCCGCCGGCCAGGTCGTCACGGTGAGCTACTCGGTGATGGTGAACGCCGACGGTGAGCGTGGTGACAACGCGCTGGGCAACTTCGTGGTCCCTGGCGGTGAACTGCCGCCAGAGCAATGCGTTGACGGCTCGGCGCTCTGCACGGTGCACAACGTGCCGCCAGCGCCTGCACCCCCTGCACCGTCCGACGGAGGGCTGGCTGTCACCGGCGGCCAGGTCGCCGGCGGCCTGGTTCTCCTCGGCGTGCTGCTTGCAACCCTCGGCGCTGGCGCGTTCGTCACGTCGCGACGCCGTGCCGAGGTGCACGCCGCGGAGTAGCGTACAGCTCGCATCCTGACGGGCGACACTCTCCAGGATGCGTACCGCCCTCTGGGTAATAGCGAAGTGGCGGCACCATACCGGTGCCGCCACTTCGTGTTTCGTCCAGCGGAGTTCGCCGAGGACGCCGCTAGTAACATCTACCCATATGGGTATATGTTAACGACATGGCACGAGCAGCAACGACCTCCGATGTCTTCAATGCGATCGCGGAGCCGCGGCGTCGGGAGATCCTGACGCTGCTGCGCGCCGGCGAGCGTCCGGTGGCAGAGGTCGCCGAAGAATTGGCGATGCCCCAACCCGGGGTGTCCAAGCACCTTCGGGTGCTGCGAGAGGTCGGGCTGGTGCGAGACCGCAAGGCGGGCAAGCAACGGGTCTACGGTCTCGACGCTCGGGGGCTGCGGGCCGTCCACGAATGGACCGGCGGCTTCGAGCAGTTCTGGAGCGAGAGCTTCGACCGGCTGGATGCGTACGTGCAGGAACTCAAGCAGGAACGGCAAGGAGAAAGCTGATGATGACGACCGGACCACAGGCGCAGTCCGACACCGCAGAACGGGAGATCGTGATCTCGCGCGTGATCGATGCCCCGCGCGAGCTCGTGTTCGAGGCCTTCACCGAGGTGCGGCATCTGTCCGCGTGGTGGGGGCCCGAAGGATTCACGACAACGACGCGTTCGTTCGAGTTCCGTCTCGGCGGCGAGTGGGTCTTCGTCATGCACGGCCCCGACGGCACCGACTACAGCGAATGGATCACCTGGACCGAGATCGTCGTCCCCGAGCGCATTGCGATGCTTCACGGTGAGCACCGCGATGACCCGAACGCCTTCGAGTCGGTCCTCACCTTCGCGCCCGAGGGCGACAGCACTCGCATCGAGATGCGGACGCTCTTTCCCACCACGGAGCTGCGTGACGAAGCCGTGTCGACGTACGGAGCGATCGAGGGCGGCCGGCAGACCCTGGGCAACCTCGCCGCCTACGTGGAGCGGGCGCTTCGGGATGGGCAGCAGAACTGATGGCCGGGACCGTCTTCTTCAGCGTGTCGATGTCGCTCGACGGGTACATCGCACCGGAGTCCTCCGAGGAACTCATGGGTCAGCAGTGGATGGAACTGCAACAATGGGTGTTCCGGCAGCGGCACTTCCGCGAGAACCTCAAGATCGGCACCGGTGGCGAAGAGGGGCGAGACAACGACATCGTGCGAGAGACGTTCGAGCGCACCGGTGCGAGCGTGATGGGCAAGCGCATGTTCGACGCGGGCGAGCGGATGTGGCCCGAGGAGGCACCGTTCCACACGCCCGTGTTCGTCGTGACCCACGAGAGGCGCGAGCCATGGGAGCGGCCGGGCGGCACCACCTTCCACTTCGTGAATGACGGCATCGGGTCGGCACTCGATCGAGCTCGCGAGGCGGCCGGCGACAAGGACGTTCGCATCTCCGGCGGCGCCGATGTCATCCTGCAGTACCTCAACGCCGGACTGATCGACGAGTTCCACATCGCGCTCTCACCCGTGCTGTTCGGCGCGGGCGTGCGCCTGTTCGACGATGTGGACGCGGAACGGATAACCCTTCAGCTCGTCGGCTCAGAGCCCTCGCCGAAGACGACGCACCTGCGCTACACCGTGCACATGCGTTGAACGCGGCGGCCCGTCACCGGCCGAGGATGGCGCGGGCCTGGCGCAGCACGGGCTCGTCGACCATCTTTCCCTCGAAGCGGAAGACGCCCGGCTGCCGATCGGCCTCGGTGAGGACGCGCTCGGCCCAGGCGATCTCACCGGGCGTCGCCGCGTAGCCCTCACGGATGACGGCTGCTTGGGAGGGGTGGATGCAGGCCGTGGCATCGAAGCCGCTCGCGGCGGCATCCGCCACCTCTTCCCGCAGTCCGTCGACGTCGGCGATGTCGACGTGAACCGCATCGATCGCGAGTTTGCCCGCGGCCTTCGCCGCAACGAGCACGCGCGAGCGAGCGTATCGGGCGACGTCGCGGTAGCGGCCGTCGTCGTACCTGCTCGAGCGTCCGCCCATGCTCGCGATCAGATCCTCCGCGCCCCACATCAGCCCGATCACGGCGGGGTGGGCGGCGATCTCGCCGGCACGTTCGACTCCGAGTGCGGTCTCGCAGAGCGCCAGCACGCGGCATCCGCGCTCGTACAACGTGTCGACGTCGGCGGCGGACTCGGTCTTCGCGAGCATCACGGTGCGGTACTCGGTGTGGGCGAGGGCCTCGACATCGAGCGCGTGCTCGGTACCGGATGCCGGATTCGCCCGAACGATCACGCGAGAAGGATCGAGAGCGGATGCCGCCAGCTGCTGTCGCGCTGCCGGTTTGTCGTGCGGCGCGACGGCGTCTTCGAGATCGATGATCACGGTATCGGCCGCCGCCAGCGCCTTCTCGTAGCGGTCGCCGCGGTCGGCCGGGCAGAACAGCAGCGCGGGCCCCATCACCGCGCCTCGCCCTCGGGAAGGCACTGCATGAGCGTCGACCTGGTGGCTGTGGCGACGACCGTCCCATCCTGATTGCGCATCGTGTGCTGGAACGTAACGATGCCCTGGGTCGGCCGCGACGACGAGCGACGCTTCGACGCGATCACGGTCTCGGCGTAGAGCGTGTCACCGACGCGCACCGGCGCCGGGAACGCGACCTCGTCGAATCCGAGGTTGGCGACGATCGTGCCCATCGTCAGCTGAGAGACCGACAGCCCGACAAGGGTCGACAGCGTGAACATGCTGTTCACGAGACGTTCTCCGAATTCGGTGCCCTCGCTCCAGGCCGCGTCGAGGTGCAGCGCCTGGGTGTTCATGGTGAGGGTCGTGAACAGCACGTTGTCGGCTTCGGTCACCGTGCGCCCCGGCCGGTGCAGGTAGGTCGCGCCCTCCTCGAACTCCTCGAAGTAGAGCCCTCGCTGCTCGATGCGGCGGTCGCTCATGGTGTCGTCCCCCTGGTCTCCTCGTTCGTCGCAGCATCCGCCGTTCCTGCGGCATCCGCCACTTCTGCAGCATCCGCCGTCGGAGTGATCACCGCCAGCGTCTGCCCTCGCGACACGGTATCGCCTCGCCCTGCGCGCAGCGCGACGGTGCCTGCGACAGCCGCGCGCAGCACGTGCTCCATCTTCATCGCCTCCACGACGATCACCGCATCTCCCACCTCGACGTGCGCACCGTCGTCGACGGGAACGAGCACGACGGTTCCGGGCATCGGGGACTCCAGCTGCGGCTCGGTGGCCGCGTCGTCGCCGGCGCCGTGGGCGCGTCGCTCGACGACCACCTCGAACACCGCGCCGCCGTGAGCGATCGCCACCCGGTCGCGGCCGGGCAGGGCCGTGACGGAGCGCGTGTCGACACCGACCTGGATCGCGTAGCGGTCGCCGTCGAGCGGGCGGACGGATGCCGCGACGCGATCGGCGTCCGGGACGGCAGCGGCACCCGAGGCGTTCGGCGTGGTGACCTGCACGGAGAGCTCGGATCCGGACCCGGCGACGAGCACGACGCGCCTCTGCGACCCGACATGCAGCACGTAGCGCCGGGGAGCCGCGGCACCGAGGCGCCAGCCGTTCCCTCGATGCCACGGACCCGCGCCGGTGCCCTCACGGGCGGACGAGTCCAGCAGCAGCGCCGCCTCGGCGAAGACGCGGTCATCGACCTCGGCGAAGGCCATGTCGTCGAGTCGGCGTGCGATCAGCCCGGTGTCGAGGTCGCCCGCGGCGACCTCGGGGAGTTCGAGCAGCAGCCGCATGAACTCGACGTTCACGGGAAAGCCGAAGACGGCCGTCTCGTCGAGCGCTCGCACCAGGCGTCGCCTGGCCTGCTCGCGATCCTCACCCCACGCGACGACCTTGGCGAGCATCGGGTCGTAGTCGATCGACACGTCGAGTCCCGAATCGATCGCCGTGTCGACGCGGATGCCGGGTCCTGACGGGTGCGACACCAGGTCGACGTGGCCGCCGGTCGGCAGGAATCCCGCCGCGGGATCCTCGGCGTAGACCCGCGCCTCGATGCTGTGTCCTCGCAGCACCACATCGGACTGCGTCAGCGAGAGGCGCTCGCCGGCGGCGATGCGAAGCTGCTGCTCGACGAGGTCGATGCCGGTGATCTGCTCGGTGACGGGGTGCTCGACCTGCAGCCGGGTGTTCATCTCCATGAAGAAGAACTCATCCGGCCGCGTCGCCTCGACGATGAACTCGACCGTGCCTGCCCCTTCGTAGTCGACACTCCGGGCGGTCTGGCAGGCCGCCTCGCCGATCGCGGCCCTGGTGGCCTCGTCGAGCAGCGGAGACGGCGCCTCTTCGATGACCTTCTGATGGCGGCGCTGCAGCGAGCACTCGCGTTCGCCGAGGTGGATGACGTTGCCGTGCCGGTCGGCCAGCACCTGCACCTCGATGTGCCGGGGAGTGGTCAGGTAGCGCTCCAGGAACAGCGCGTCGTCGCCGAAACTTGCCAGCGCCTCGCGGCGGGCGGCCGCGATCGCGCTCTCAAGCTCATCGGCGCGCTCCACGACGTGCATGCCCTTGCCGCCACCGCCCGCCGACGGCTTGATGAGCAGCGGGTATCCGACGCTCTCGGCCGCATCGATGAGGTCCGCGTCGCTCAGTCCGACCCTGGCGATGCCGGGCACCGTGGGCACCGAGCGCTGCTCGACCGTCTGCTTGGCGGTGATCTTGTCGCCCATCGTCCTGATCGCGTCAGCGCTCGGGCCGATGAAGACGATGCCGGCGGCGGCGCACGCCTGGGCGAACTCCGCGTTCTCGGCGAGGAATCCGTACCCGGGATGGATCGCCTGGGCGCCGGTCGCCTGTGCAGCGCCGATGACCGCCTCGATGCTCAGGTAGCTCTGGGCCGCGGGGGCGGGGCCGATGCGGATCGCGACATCGGCCAGCGCGACATGGCGGGCACCGGCATCCGCATCGCTGTACACGGCGACGGAGCGGATGCCCAGGCGGCGCAGCGTCGCGATGATGCGGCAGGCGATCTCGCCACGGTTGGCGATGAGGACGGTGTCGAAGAGCGCGACCGGCTCGGTGGTGTGCATCTCGCTCACATCCTGAAAACGCCGTAGCGCGGCTCATCGAAGGGCACCCGCATGATCACGTCGAGCGCGAGTCCGAGGACGTCTCTGGTCTGGCCGGGTTCGATGATCCCGTCGTCCCAGAGCCGCGCCGTCGAGTAATACGGGCTTCCCTGTTCCTCGTACGCGGCGCGGATCGGAGCCTGGAACTCGGCCTCCTCATCGGCCGACCAAGTGCCGCCGGCCGCCTCGATCTGGTCGCGTCGCACGGTGGAGAGTACGGATGCCGCCTGCGGCCCGCCCATCACCGAGACACGCGCGCCCGGCCACAGCCACAGGAAGCGCGGCGAGTACGCCCGGCCGCACATCGAGTAGGTGCCGGCGCCGAACGAGCCGCCGACCACCACCGTCAGCTTCGGAACCGTCGCGCACGCGACGGCGTTGACCATCTTCGCTCCGTGCTTGGCGATCCCACCTGCCTCGTACTCCCGCCCGACCATGAAGCCGGTGATGTTCTGCAGGAAGATCAGGGGGATCCGACGCTGGTCGCACAGTTCGATGAAGTGAGCGCCCTTCATCGCGGATTCGCCGAACAGCACGCCGTTGTTGGCCACGATGCCGACGCGGTGACCGTGGATCCGCGCGAACGCGGTGACGAGCGTCGTGCCGTACTCGCGCTTGAATTCTGTGAAGGCGCCGCCGTCGACGAGTGCGCGGACGATCTCGCGAGCGTCGTACGGGACGGTGAGCTCGACGGGCACCACGTCGAGCAGATCGACGGATGCCGGCTCTTCGACCGCATCTTCCGGGTCGACGACGTAGGGCGGCGACGGCGGCAGGGTCTCTACGATGTCGCGGACGATCTGGAGGGCGTGAGCGTCGTCGTCGGCGAGGTGATCGGCGACACCGGAGACCCGGGTGTGCACCTCGCCGCCGCCGAGGTCTTCAGCGGTGACGACTTCGCCGGTGGCCGCCTTCACCAGCGGCGGCCCGCCGAGGAAGATCGTTCCCTGCCCGCGCACGATGACGGTCTCGTCGCTCATCGCCGGCACATAGGCACCTCCGGCGGTGCTCGAGCCGAGCACGGCCGCGATCTGCGGGATGCCGTCGCGAGACATGCGCGCCTGGTTGTAGAAGATGCGCCCGAAGTGGTCGCGGTCGGGGAACACCTCGTCCTGCATCGGCAGGAAAGCACCGCCGGAGTCGACGAGATACACGCACGGCAGCCGGTTCTCGGCCGCGATCTCCTGTGCGCGCAGGTGCTTCTTGACCGTGATCGGATAGTACGTGCCGCCCTTGACCGTCGCATCGTTCGCGACGACCATGACGTGCCGGCCGTGGATGAGGCCGATGCCGGCGACGACGCCACCGGCGGGGCAGTCGTCGTCATACAGCTCGTAGCCCGCGAGAGGGCCGACCTCGAGGAAGGGGCTCCCGACATCGAGCAACTGGTCCACCCGGTCGCGTGCGAGCAGCTTGCCGCGTGCGACGTGCTTCTCGCGGGACTTCGCCGGTCCCCCCAGTCGCGCCTGGGCCGTGCGCTCGCGCAGTTCGGCGACGAGGTCGCGATACGTCGGTGTCGCCGTGGGTGCGGGCGAGTTCGGCACGGTGACCCTCCATCGTCGGATGCGATTTAGATTACTGATCATTAACCGAGATGTCCACCGCCGGGGGCGGTGTGGGGCGCACAGTCGGCCGGCGGACCAGTCGGCAAGGGCGTCGGAGTGGCGTCGCTTCCGGTACGGATGCACGACGAATACACGGATGCAGGGGGAATCGCCGTGGTTCGGTCGTGCATCCGTTCCTTGTCCCTGCAAGTGTGCGGGCACGTCGATACCCGCGTCGGACCCGCGGTGTCCGGTCCTGGCATCACGGTGGGGTCGGGCCGAGCCGGACTCAGGTGCGCCGGAAGGTGAAGTAGCCGTTGACGGTGCCGTGGTTCACCACGCCGGTGCCCGTGCTCAGCATCCGTGCCGAGGTGGTCGCGCCGGCCTCGACGAAGGTGTATCCGGTCTGCTCGAGTCGCCAGCCGACGGCCTCCACTTGGCCGAGGAAATAGCCGATGCTCTCATTGCTCGCCAGGGCGTTCTCGGCGGATCCCCACGCGGATCGCTCGCCCGTGAGCCGGCTGACCTCCACCTGGAGGTGCAGGATGACATCACCGCGCGTGCGGGCATCGTTCGCGTGCTGCAGCAGCCGGGCGGCTTCATCGGCGGTGAGCATGGGCTTCCTTTCAAGCGTTGTCTGACATCTTCTTCGCGCGGCGCACCGCGTCGACGAGTTCTCGCCAGGGCCCCGAGAGCTGGGAATCCGGCAGGTCGCGCTCGTGCTTCTGCGATGGCGTGCGGGCGCGGATGGTCCACATGAAACGGTCGGCGCCGGAGTCGTCCCCGCTCTCGTCGTCCCAGGGGCAGCGTTCGATGAGCGCGATCCACTCCGAGGTGTCGTCGGGGTCGGGTTCCACCTGCCAACGACGACGGATGCCGGCGATGCCGCCCGTGCGCACCACCGCGATGACGACCCGGGGGTCAGTCGATCGGGGGGACTCGCTCATCCTCATAGACTCCCACGGCTGCCCACGCGCGTCGAGCGGCATCCGCAGTGGCCTGGTCGATCTCGGCGGCAGCGGCGGTGGTCGCGTCGGCGAACTCGGTGAACGTCGCCGTGCTCGACAGCCCGCCGGTGAGCGCCCGGTACCAGACCGTGCCCGCCCGCTCCCAGGCGTTGCCGCCGAGGTCTGTCGCGAACAGGGCGAAGGCGCGGTTCGGGATGCCGGAATTGATGTGCACCCCGCCGTTGTCTTCCGTGGTCTTGACGAAGTCGCGCATGTGCGCCGGCTGCGGGTCCTTGCCCAGTTCGTCGTCGTCGTAGGCCGTGCCCGGCTCGATCATCGAGCGCAGCGCCCTGCCCTGCACGGCCTCCGTGAAGATCTCGGCACCGATCAGCCAGCTCGCGGCATCCGCCGTCTGGCCCCTGAGGTGCTGTTCGGTGAGGGCGCCGATGACGTCGGCGATCGATTCGTTGAGAGCGCCGGGCTGGCCGTGATACTCGAGGTTCGCCGTGTGCTGGATGACACCGTGCGCGAGTTCGTGGCCGATGACGGTGACCGAGCCGGTGAAGCCTTCGAACACCTCACCGTCGCCGTCGCCGAACACCATGCGCTGGCCGTCCCAGAAGGCGTTGTCGTAATCGACGCCGTAGTGGACGGTGGCGTCGAGCGGGGCACCCGCATCGTCGAGAGAGTTGCGGCCGAACGCCCCGAGCAGCAGCTCGAACGTGGCTCCGAGGCCATCGAAGGCCTCGTTGACGGCGGCGTCGTCGGATGGCGGATCGTCTTCGCCGCGCACGACAATCCCAGGCAGCTCCTGCGTGTTGCCGGCGTCGCTGACGGTGCGGTTCGGGGCGTCGGACAGCGATGCGACCAGCGCGCCGGACTCGTCGATCGAGAGGTCGATCCGGGCCCGGAACGGAGGCCGGCCGGCGGTCAGCGTCTGGCGCGCGGCCGCAGCGGCCCGAGGAAAGCGGCCGGACTCGGCCAGCCGCGCGAGCAGGTAGGAGGGGATGACCCCGTGACGTTCTCCGAATGCTGTGCTGCTCATGCTGCGACCATACGCCGGGGAGCCGACACCCGCATCCGGCTTGACACAGGCCGTCGTCCGCAGGCCCGAGGGGAACCTGCGGACGACGGGTCAGGATCGGAACAGCTCGACGTTTTCCTGCGCCCACTGCGCGAAGGTGCGCCCCGGCCGCCCGGTCAGCCGCGGTACGGTGTCCTGCACGACCTGGCCGATAACGGGAGGATTCTTCGCGAGCTCGATCCCGAACTCGACATAGTCCTCGTCATAGCCGAACGATCGCAACCGCTCGCGTTCTTCGTCTTCGGTGAGCTGCAACCAGGTCACCTCTTCACCCAACGCCGCGCCGATCCGTGCGGCGCGTTCGGCGGGAGTCAGCGCTTCCGGTCCGGTCAGTTGATAGGTCTGCCCGCCGGTGAGGTCACCGCTTGCGTCGAGCAGCACCTGCACCGCCACCGCCGCGATGTCCGCTTCGTGCACCATGGCGCTGGGCCAATCCGCCAGGGTGCGCACGCGCCGATCCGAGACGATCTCGGGTGCCCATTCTCGCGCGTTCGCCATGAACTCCACCGGAGCGAGCAGTGCCCACGGGAGGTGCGCCGACTCGAGCGCAGGCTCGAGCGTGCTCTGGTCCCACCCGCCGAGCACGCTCGCACGACGCACGCCCGCCTTTTCTGCGGCGGCGATGAGTTCCGGCCCGTTCGTCAGAGGTTCGCCGAACTCGCCGGTGAACGTGATGAGGTGCACGGCCTCGCACCCGTCGACCGCTCGACCGAAGGACTCCGCGTCCGCGAGGTCGCCGCGGATGACCTCGACCTGGTGGGGGAGATTCGCCCTCTGGGGGTCGCGGCTGAGCGCGCGAACGCTCTCGCCTCGGTCGAGAAGTTGCCGGACGACATGGCGTCCCACTGTGCCCGTGGCACCGGTGACCAGGATTGTCATGTGGATTCCTTTCCTCGTTTGTCCCTCACTCTCCCGGTCAACCTGGACACTTTCTGTCCTCGATCGCTGTCTTCCTTGGAGGGGCCCTGCCAACAATTCGAGGTAAAGAGGACGATCCGAGGTGTGATCTCCGGAAATTACGCCTCGAATCGTCCGTCCTACTCGGATCGTCGCAACCAGGCGTGCGGACGCCACCCGGACCGAAGGCCCAGGACGCTCGCGTAAAATCGGCACAATGACCGACACCGCAGCCTCCTCCGACCTCGGTGCCGGCATCGACCCCGATGACCTCGCGACGACGCTTCGGGTGTTGAAGCAGATGGATCAGCTCGACGAGGAGCATCCCGACTTCGTCACCGTGCGCCGCGCCACCGCCGCCATGTTCAAGGCCGTCAAGCGGGTGCGCCGCAAGCAGATCAGGGATGCCGTCGCCGAAGCCGACCGGGCAGTCGTCGCCCGCACCGCGACCGGAGCACCCGACCGGATCGACGATGAGACTCGCGGGATCGAGCTCGCCACGAGCGTCGATGCTCCCATCGCCGGCGAGCTGCTCAAGCCCCGCAACTGCTACATCTGCAAGCAGCCGTACACACTGGTCGACGCCTTCTATCACCAGCTCTGCCCCGACTGCGCGCGCTTCAGCCACGGCAAGCGCAACGCGCGCACCGATCTCACCGGCAGGAGGGCACTCCTCACCGGCGGACGCGCCAAGATCGGCATGCACATCGCCCTGCGGCTGCTCCGCGACGGTGCCCACACGACGATCACGACGCGTTTTCCGCGCGATGCCGTTCGGCGATTCTCGGCCCTGCCGGATTCCGCGGACTGGCTGCATCGCCTCCGCGTCGTGGGCATCGATCTGCGCGACCCCGCACAGGTGATCGGTCTCGCCGATTCGGTCGCAGCGCAGGGGCCCCTCGACATCCTCATCAACAACGCAGCACAGACGGTTCGCCGCTCGCCCGGTGCGTACTCACTGCTGGCGGATGCCGAGCTCCAGCCGCTCCCCGACGGACCGCTGCCCGAGATGGAGACGTTCGGGCACACCGCCGATCCGCACCCGCAGGCGCTGCAGGCGTCTGTTGACGCGCATCCGCTGCTGTCGGTCGCTGCCCTCGGCGGCACGGTCGCCGAGCAGGGTGGGCAAGCCCTGACGGCCGACGACCTCGCCCGGCTCGCGATGGCGCCGGGATCGTCGTCGCTTCAGAAGCACGCCGACGGCACCGCGATCGACGCCGGAGGGCTCGTTCCCGATGTCAACCGCGTCAACAGCTGGGTGCAGTCGATCGACCAGGTCGACCCGCTCGAGATGCTCGAAGTGCAACTGTGCAACACCACGGCGCCCTTCCTGCTGATCAGCCGACTGCGTCCGTCGATGGCGGCGTCGTCTGCGCGACGGAAGTACGTGGTCAACGTCTCGGCGATGGAGGGGCAGTTCTCCCGCCGCTACAAGGGGCCGGGGCATCCGCACACGAACATGGCGAAGGCTGCGCTCAACATGCTCACCCGCACCAGCGCCGGCGAGATGCTCGAGACCGACGGCATCCTGATGACCGCCGTCGACACCGGCTGGATCACCGACGAGCGCCCGCACTACACCAAGGTCCGCCTCGCCGAGGAGGGCTTCCACGCGCCGCTCGATCTCGTCGACGGTGCCGCCCGCGTGTACGACCCGATCGTGCGCGGCGAGGCCGGCGAAGACATCCAGGGTGTGTTCTTGAAGGACTACGAGCCCAGCCCCTGGTGAGCGGGGCGCTTCCCCTCTTCTGCGCCCTGCATGCCCCGCCACCTCGCGTGAGACACCACGTCGCGCGTGAGACACCACGTGAGGTGTGATTTTTCACGCAGAATGTGTTGTCTCGCGCGAGAGGTTGAGGTGGGACACCACTCCGTGCGTGAGACGGCATCCCGTGCACCAGACACCATTTCACGCCTCAGACACCAGATCACGCACGAGACACCACGTGAGGCGTGGTTTCTCACGCAGGATGTGATGTCTCACGAGATGCGTGGTGTCTCTCGCAGCAGCGCCGGGGTCCAGCAGCGCCGGGCGCCAGCAGCGCTGGGCCCCAACAGCGCCGAGGCCCCGCAGCGCCGGGGCCCGGCCGGAAGCGCTCAGCGCAGCATCCTGACGAACTCGCGGATGTCGTCGACGAGCATCTCGGGCTCCTCGAGCGCGGCGAAGTGCCCTCCGCGCCCTTCGACGTCCCTCCAGCGCACGATCGTGTTCGCCTCCTCAGCGAACCGCAATCCCACGTCATGGGCGAAGGCGATGACCGCCGACGGCACTTCGGAGTCCTGCTTCTGCACGCCCCACGCCGCAGGCTGCGCCGCGGGGGCGAACTCACCCGAGGAGTTCGCGCTGTACATCGGCATGTGCGGCATCGAGTTCGAGCTGCTCGACGGCGAAGACGTCCGGCGGGCACTGATTGAGATGGCCCAGCGCTTCACGAAGGGTGCGGGACAGGCCGCATGAGACACACCTCGCCGCGTGAGACGCTCTTTTTGGCGTGAGACACCACTCTCGACGTGAGACACCATGCGCGGCGTGATGTCTCACCCGAAAACTGATGTCTCACGCGGAACCTGATGTCTCACGCGGAAACTGATGTCTCACGCAGACGGCGACCTCACCCGCGCGGCAGCGGCGCCGGGTACGGATGCGGCAGCCACACCGTCACGTTCAGCCCGCCGTTCGCTCCCGGTGACAGGTGCAGTGAGCCGTCGTGAGCCTGGGCGATGCGTTGAGCGATGGCGAGCCCGAGACCGACGCCGACGTGGTCATCCGCTCGACCGTGCCCATCCGCACGACCGCGTTCCGCACCCCGACTGCGTTCGGCTCCGCGCTGGAACGGCTCGGCGAGCATCGCCACCCGATGCGGCGACAGCTGCTCGCCGGTGTTCTCGACCACCACGGCCACCGCTTCGACCCGTGCATAGGTGCGCACCGTCACCGTGCCTCCCTCGGGCAGATTGTGCACGATCGCGTTGTGCACCAGGTTCGTCACCAGCTGCTGCAACAGCGCCGCAGAGCCCAGGGTGCGCGCCGGGTCGCCGCCGACGTCGAGAGCGACCCGACGCCGGTCGGCCAGCGGTGCCAGTGTCTCGACCGCATCCTCGGCGATGAGCGAGAGGTCGACGGTCTCCCGAGCGAACACGCGACGATCGGCGCGGCTGAGCAGCAGCAGCGCCTCGGTGAGTTCGATCGCCCGCGTGTTGACCTCGAGCAGACGGTCGATGAGCTCATCGACATCCCGGTCGGGATCATTACGAGCGACCTCGAGCAGGGCCTGCGAGATCGCCAGCGGGGTGCGCAGTTCATGAGACGCGTTCGCCGCGAACCGTCGCTGTTCCTCGACGTGCGCCTCGAGCTGCTCGAGCATGGCATCGAACACGTCGGCGAGGTCGCGGAACTCGTCTCGGGGCCCTTCGAGCGCCACCCGGTGCGACAGTGACCCCTGCGCCGTCAGCTGCGCGACGCGCCCGATCCGGTCGAGCGGTGCCAGCATCCGCCCGGCGAGGATCCATCCGCCGGCGAACCCCAGCCCGAGCAGCACGATCATCACCACCGTCGCCACCGGCACGAATGCGCGCAGCAGGTCGGAGCGATTGGGGAAGAAGTCGACGGTGTCCGGCACGTATCGCAAGAGGAACAGCCCGACGGTGGCGAGCAGCAGCGCCCCCGACACCACGACGATTGCGGCGTAGCTGAGGGTGAGCTTCAGCCGCGCGCTCATCCCTCGACGCCTATGCACCGGCATCCGCCCCGGTGTCGATCCGGTACCCGGCACCGGGCACGGTGAGGATGAGCCACGGCTCGCCGAGCCGCTTGCGCAGCGATGACACCGTGATCCGCACCGCGTTCGTGAACGGGTCGGCGTTCTCATCCCATGCCCGCTCGAGCAGCTCCTCGGCGCTCACGACGCCGCCCGCGGCATCCATCAGCACTTCCAGCACGGCGAACTGCTTGCGCGTGAGCGCCACGTAGCGGTCGTCGCGGAACACCTCGCGCCGGAACGGGTCCAGCCGCAGCCCCGCGATCTCGTGCACCGGCGGCCGGGCGCGCACCCGGCGACGGTCGAGCGCACGCAGCCGGAGGACGAGTTCGCGCATCTCGAAGGGCTTGGTGAGGTAGTCGTCGGCTCCGAGTTCGAATCCCGAGGCCTTGTCGTCGAGGCGGTCGGCGGCGGTGAGCATCAGGATCGGGATGCCGCTGCCGGACGTGACGATCGAACGGGCGACCTCGTCGCCCGACGGCCCGGGGATGTCGCGATCGAGAACCGCGACGTCGTAGGAATTGATGCCGAGCTGCTCGAGCGCCGTATCGCCGTCGCCGGCGATGTCGGCGGCGATCGCCTCGAGCCGGAGCCCGTCGCGGATGGCTTCGGCGAGATACAGCTCGTCCTCGACGATCAGCACACGCATGTGTCGGCTCTCATTGCTCAGATCCTACGCACCCGGGCATATCGCGAACATATCGAAAACCGCATACGGCGTCGCAACCGGCCGGTGCGTTGACTGATCGACATGAACACCACGTCTGTGCCCGCCGGGCAGCTCCTCCGGCGCCGCATCATCGCCGCCGGCGTCGCGCTCGGCCTCGCCACGGGGGGAGTGATCGCCGCGCAGCAGGCCGTGCTGGCGGCATCCTCGGCGACGGCCGCGGACAGCTCCCCGACGTCTGTCGCACCGGGGGATGCGACACCTCCGGACGTCGGGGAGCCGGACGGTTCCACCCTCGCGCCCAGCGAAGCCGACGGGGTGATCCGCGACGACAGCAAGCCGACTGTCTTCGATGACACCCTCCCGGCGATCAGCAAGCTCGACCCCGCCCTCCTCTCTGCGCTGCGGGAGGCGGCGACGGATGCCGCCGACGACGGCGTGGAGTTCCGTGTGAACAGCGGATGGCGATCCGCAGCCCTCCAGCAGAAGCTGCTGACGGATGCGATCGCCGACTACGGCTCGATCGAGGAGGCATCGCGGTGGGTGGCCCCACCGGAGGCCTCGGCGCATGTGACCGGCGACGCCGTCGACCTCGCACCGGTCGACGCGCTCGACTGGCTCGCCCGCAACGGTGCCGAATACGGGCTCTGCCAGACGTACGCGAACGAAGCCTGGCACTACGAACTGCGCCCGGAGGCGATCGACGACGGCTGCCCGCAGATGTTCGACGACGCCGGTGACGACCCGCGGATGCACCCATGACCATCGCGCAGAAGACGGGTCCGATTCTCGGCACGGCGCTCCAGGGCCCGACCCTGCACACGATCCCGTCGTCAGTCGCGGCGAACGTCGCTGCCGTGCGAGCGTGGACACGAGCGCGGATCATGGCCGTGGTCAAGGCCGACGGCTACGGCCACGGCGCGGTGCCTGTCGCACTCGCCGCCGTCGCCGCGGGCGCTGAGCAACTCGGGGTCACCGATGCCACCGAGGGATCCGCACTGCGTACAGCGGGCCTCACCGTGCCGATCGTCGCGTGGCTGCATCCGTCCGGCATCGACGCGGAACGGGCAGCGGCCGACCGTATCGACGTCGCCGTCGGCTCCGTCGACGAACTGCGTCAGCTGATCGCGGATGCCGGATCCCTCGGCGAACCCGGCATCCGTGTGCACCTCAGCGTCGACACCGGGATGGCTAGAGGAGGCTGTCCGAGCACGGACTGGGAGGAACTCTTCCGCGTGGCACGTGCCGGTCACGGCCTCGGCAGGATCGAGGTCGTGGGCCTCATGGGGCACCTGCCGCTCGCCGACCGTGCCGAACCGGGGCTGAACCGGCCGGCGGTCGCGCGGATGGAGGCGGCTGTGCGGTCGTCGCATTCGGCAGGCCTCGGACGGCTGACGAAACACCTGGCGGCGACGTCGGGGGCTCTCACGGATCCCGCAACCCACTTCGACATGGTCAGGATCGGCGCAGGGCTCGTCGGAATCGATCCGTCCGGCAGCGTTGCGCTGGCGGGCGCGTCCCGGCTGACCGCACCGATCGTGCACACGGCATCGGTGGGGCAGGGCACGGCAGTCGGCTACGGGTGGAGTCATGTCAGCGCCCGGCCGACCCACCTGAGCGTGGTGGGACTGGGTTATGCCGACGGCATCCCGAGGGCGCTCTCCCGCCGCGCCGCAGTGCACGTCGACGGGCGCCGGCATCCGATCGTGGGGCGGGTGTCGATGGACCAGATCGTGATCGACACCGGCGACGTCGCCTACCCGCGCGGCACCGTGGCGACCGTGTTCGGCCCCGAGGGCGGAGCCGTCCCGAGCATCCACGAATGGGCCGCGTGGTCCGACACCATCCCGCACACGATCGTCACCGGCATCGGGCCGCGAGTGAAGAGGAGCATCACATGAACGACGACATCCTGGTCATCGGCGGCGGGCAGAGCCCGGAGCACGAGGTGTCGCTCGCATCGGCGGCAGCCGTCGCGACCGCGCTCCGCGGCCGAGGCTTCGCGGTCACGGCGGTCACGATCGCCGCGGACGGCACCTGGATGCGGGACGGCGTCGCGCTCGGGAACGGGGCATCCGGATCGCTGGCGGCGGCGGTCGAGCTCATCGGGCGAGCGGATGCCGTCTTCCCGGCGCTGCACGGCGCGCTGGGCGAAGACGGCACGCTGGCGGCCCTCTGCGCGCTCGCGCACACACCGGTCGTGGGTTCCGGACTCGCCGCCGGTGCGATCGCGATGGACAAGTGGGCGACGAAGCTGGTGGCCGAGGCGGCGGGTCTTCGCACGGCCCCTGGCATCGTGCTCACCGCCAGGGACATCGAGGATGCGGAGTTCGATGAGGATGTCGTGGTCAAACCGGTCTCTGCCGGATCCAGCTTCGGCGTCACCCTCGTGCAGGACGCCGAGCAGTTCGTGCCGGCACTGCGCGCCGCAGCGGAGTACGACGACCGGATCCTCGTCGAGCGCGTGATGCACGGACGGGAGATCGACGTCGCGGTGCTGCGCGAGGCCGACGGCTCGGTGTGGGCGCCGCCCGCACTCGAGATCCAGACCGACGGACTGTTCGACACCGCGACCAAGTACGACGGCTCTGCGCGATTCGTCGTCCCCGCTGAGTTGAGCGACGGGGACCGTCGTGCGTTGACGGCGGCGGCTGTCACGATGTTCGAGGCGCTCGGATGCGCGGGCGTGGCGAGGATGGACTTCTTCCTCACCGACGCCGGTCCGGTGCTGAACGAGGTCAACACGATGCCGGGGATGACCGCGGCCTCGCAGGTGCCGCGCATGCTCCAGGCGGCCGGGGTGGCATACCCCGAGCTCGTCTCGCGGCTGGTGCAGGCCGCGATGGCGGCATCCGCTGTGGGTGCGGACACGGCCGCGGCCGTGCGCTGACGCGCTCTCCGGGTCAGAGCCGGTCGACAGCGGTGACGGTGACGACGGCGGCGCCCGCCTCATCGGATGCGGCGAGGTCGACCGTCGCCGTGATTCCCCAGTCGTGGTCGCCGGCCGGGTCGTCGAGGATCTGCCGGGCAGTCCATACCGGGCCCGTCTCGTCGAGGATGAGGAGCTGCGAGCTGCGCGCATCGGGCCCGGTGCGGATCTCGTCGTGCTCGGCGTAGTACGCATCCAGTGCATCCGACCAGGCATCGGCCCCGAATGAGGGGTCGATCTCGGCCAGTGCGTCGACGTTCTCCCGTGAGGCCAGCTGCACCCTGCGGAACAGCTCGTTGCGCACCAGCACCCGGAAGGCCCGGGCATTGCTGGTGAGGCGCTTGGGCGCGGGCGGGACGATCGGTTCGTCGTCCGGGCTCTGCAGCCTGCCGTTCACGAGCTCCTCCCACTCGTCCAGCAGGCTCGAGTCGACCTGGCGGACGAGCTCGCCGAGCCATTCGATGAGGTCGCGCAGATCGTCGGTCTTGAGCTCTTCGGGAATGGTCTGCGACGCGGCGCGGTATGCGTCGGAGAGGTAGCGCAGGACCACGCCCTCGGAGCGGGCGATCTTGTAGTAGGCGACATATTCCCCGAACGACATGGCGCGTTCGTACATGTCGCGGACCACCGACTTCGGGTGCAGCTCGAAGTCACGGATCCAGGGTTGCGCGGCGCTGAACGTCTCGAAGGCGGCGGTCAGCAACTCGTCGAGCGGCTTCGGGTAGGTCACCTCTTCGAGCAGTTCCATCCGCTCGTCGTACTCGATGCCCTCGGCCTTCATCGCTCCGATCGCCTCACCCCGGGCGAGGAACTCCTGCTGGCTGAGCACAGCCCGCGGATCGTCGAGGGTCGCCTCCACGATCGAGATGATGTCGAGCGCGAAGCCGGGGGACTCCGGGTCGAGCAGCTCGAACGCGGCGAGGGCGAAGGGGGACAGCGGCTGGTTCAGCGCGAAGTTCGGCGCGAGGTCGACCGTCAGCCGGATCTCGCCGTCGGGCGTGCGCTCGACCACACCGGATTCGCGCAGCGTGCGGTAGATGCCGATGGCGCGGATGGCGAGTTCGCGCTGGCGGACACGCGGCTCGTGGTTGTCGTATACCAGCGCGCGCATATTGGCGAACACGTCACCACCACGTCCGACGACGTTGAGGATCATCGCGCTCGTGATCTGCATGTGCGAGGTGAGCGTCTCGGGCACCGCGTCGATGAGCTTGCGGAAGGACGGCTCGCCCCAGGAGACGAACCCGTCCGGGGCCTTCTTGCGGATGATCTTGCGCTTCTTCTTGGGGTCGTCGCCTGCCTTGCGGATCGCCGCCATGTTCTCGGTCTCGTGTTCCGGCGCCTGTGCGACGACGGTGCCGGCGGTGTCGAAACCCGCGCGACCGGCACGACCGGCGATCTGATGGAACTCGCGCGCGTTCAGCTGACGCATCCGCGTGCCGTCGAACTTCGTCAGTGCCGTCAGCAGCACGGTGCGGATCGGCACATTGATGCCGACCCCGAGGGTGTCGGTGCCGCAGATGACGCGGAGGAGCCCTCGCTGGGCGAGCTGTTCGACGAGGCGGCGGTACTTCGGCAGCATTCCGGCGTGGTGCACACCGATGCCGGCGCGCAGGAACCGCGACAGCGTCTTGCCGAACGCGGTGGTGAAGCGGAATCCGCCGATGAGCTCGGCGATCACATCCCGCTGCTCCCTGGTCGCGATTTTCGTGCTCGACAGCGCCTGGGCGCGCTCCATCGCCGCGGACTGGGAGAAGTGCACGACATAGACCGGCGCCTGCCCGGTGTTCAGCAGATCCTCGATCGTCTCGTGGATCGGCGTCGTCTCGTAGAAGAAGTGCAGCGGCACCGGGCGCTCCACGCCGGTGACCGTCGCTGTCTGGCGCCCGGTGCGCCGGGAGAGATCGGCGGCGAGCTCGGTGACGTCGCCCAGCGTCGCCGACATCAGCACGAACTGCACCTGCGGCAGCGTGAGCAGCGGCACCTGCCACGCCCACCCGCGATCGGGATCCGCGTAGAAGTGGAATTCATCCATCACGACCTGACCGACGTCGGTCGAGGGCCCCTGCCGGAGGGCGACGTTCGCGAGGATCTCGGCCGTGCAGCAGATGATGGGTGCGTCGGGGTTCACCGCTGAATCGCCGGTGACCATACCGACGTTCTCGGCGCCGAAGACGTCGACGAGCGCGAAGAATTTCTCGCTCACGAGCGCCTTGATCGGAGCGGTGTAGTAGCTGCGGCGTCCGGCGGCGAGGGCGGCGAAGTGCGCACCGATCGCGACGAGCGATTTGCCCGTTCCCGTCGGGGTGCTGAGGATCAGGTTGTTGCCGGAGACGATCTCGATGATCGCCTCGTCCTGCGCCGGGTAGAGGCTGATACCGGTCGACTCGACCCAGTCCGCGAACGCCAGATACACCGCATCAGGATCGGCGTCGGAGACGGCGGCGGAGTCGAGGAGCATCCCCCGATCCTCTCACCGTTCACAACTCCTCAGATTCCGGTGGCACGCCGGCGGAAAGCGGGCAGCAGCCTCTGGAGGTGAAGATTCTGAGGAGTTGTGCGCAAGCCCGCGCCGCGGCAGGGTTCAGATCACAACGTCCGCAAGGCGCGCAGGGTCGGCGAGGACGTGCAGGCCGATGATCCGGGCGTCCTCGATGTCGAACGACATCAGCGAGACGACGCGTCCGCCGAACGTCGCCGCCACTCCAGGACGACCGTCGATCAGCACCGGGGTGGAATGGGCGGCGAGGCGTGCCGACAGCACGGCCTGAGCGGCGATCTCAGCCGCCCCCGCAAGGTTCTGGCTGCTCGTGCCGTAGTCCGCACGGAGCATCGCATCCTCGTGCAGCAGGCCGAGCAGCGCCTCCAGATCACCCTGCTGCGCCGCGGTCAGCCACGCCTCGACGAGGGTGCGACCGCGGGCACGGTCGGCTCTCGCGGGCACGGTCGCGTCACGCAGCCGACGTCGCGCTCGGGAGGCCAACTGCCTGGCGGCCTCGGGGGAGCGTTCCATGGCGGTCGCCACTTCATCGAACGGCTGACCGAAGACGTCGTGCAGCACGAACGCGATGCGCTCGGCGGGGCTCAGGGTGTCGAGCACGACGAGCAGCGCCACGTTGACGCGATCGGATCGGTCGACGAGGTCGGCGAGGTCGGGTGCTGGGTCCACCGGCTCGTCGCGCCACGGCTCCACCTGCCACGACCGTTCGCGCGTCGACCGAGGGGCCCGCAGCATGTCGAGGCTGATTCGCGAGACTACGGTCGTGCACCAGGCGTCGATGTTGTCGATCTCCGCGGCATCCGATCGCGCCAGTCGCAGCCACGTCTCCTGCACCGCATCGTCGGCATCGGCGTGCGAACCCAGCAGCCGTGTGGCGATCGCACGCAGGCGCGGCCGAGCCGCCTCGAACCTTCTCGCGAGTGCTTCGTCATCCATGTCACATCTCCTCATCGACGCTCGTCGTGATGTCGACGAATGCGATAGCCGGTATGTGACAGGCCGTCGCGACACCTGAAAGGACGACGAATCATGAGCACTCCCATTCTGGTCACCGGCGGCACCGGGAACATCGGACGCCACACCGTCGCGCTGCTGCGCGCCGCAGACCGAGATGTCCGGATTCTCACCAGGAGCTCCCGCGCCTCGCAACCGGGGATTCGCTATGTCCAGGGAGACACGGTCAACAACGTCGGTCTCGACGAGGCGCTCGCGGGTATCGAGACGGTGCTCCATCTCGCGGGCGGCGCCAAGGGTGATGACGTCGCGGCGCGGAACCTCGTCGCGGCGGCTCGCCGCGCGGGAGTCCGACACCTCGTGCTCATCTCGGTGATCGGAGCGGATCGGATGCCGATCGGTTACTTCCGGATGAAGCTCGCCGCCGAGCAGGAATTCGAGCGCAGCGGCATCCCGTGGACCGTGCTCCGGGTGGCTCAGCTCCATGACTTCGTGGTCCCCATCGCGAAGGTGCTGTCGGCGATGCGGATCGCGCCGCGTGGGCTGCGCTTCGAATCGGTCGGCGTGGAGGAGGTGGCCGAGCGGCTGGCCGAGCTCACGCTCAGCGAGCCCGGCGGACGGGTGGCAGACCTCGCCGGCCCCGAGGCGCAGGACGTGCGCGACCTGGTGCGCGCCTTCGACCTGGCGCGTGGGCGCACGCGGAGGCTGCTGCCGCTTCGGATCCCCGGAGCGATCGGCCGCGCCTACCGGGCCGGAGAGAATCTCGCACAGGAAACCGCGCGGCGCGGCGACCAGACCTGGACGGAGTTCCTCGCCGAGCGCGCGACGACCAGGGTCGCGGGTGAGGGCTGAGGGCTGAGGGCTGAGGGCTGAGAGCTGAGGGCTGACGGTCGGCGCCCGGCGTCCGACGGATGCCGGGGGCGCGGCGCGCCGCGGCCGCACTGGCCGACGGCATCCGTCTTTGAGATCATCGGAGCACCACGCGTGCGGTGAGACCCACCGCCGGGAAGGACGCCGATGTCTGACCAGATCTTCACCTTCGCAGCCCTCGGGCTGTACTTCGCCGCGATGCTCCTCATCGGCTACATCGCCTTCCGGCGCACCGCCGACCACGAGGACTACATGCTCGGCGGACGAAACCTGCCGCCGTGGGTGGCCGCGCTCAGCGCCGGCGCCTCCGACATGTCGGGCTGGCTGGTGATGGGTCTTCCCGGAGCGATCTACGTCTCGGGTCTCATCGAGGCGTGGATCGCGATCGGCCTGACCATCGGCGCGTACCTGAACTGGCTCATCGTCGCCCCGCGCCTTCGGGCCTACACGCAGGTCTCGCGCAACTCGATCACGGTGCCGAGCTTCTTCGAGAATCGTCTTCGCGACACCACGCGTCTGCTGCGCATCCTCTCCGGCGTCGTGATCCTCGTCTTCTTCACGCTGTACATCTCCTCGGGGATGGTCGCGGGCGGCGTCTTCTTCGAGAGCTCGTTCAACGGCGACTACCTGACCGGGATGCTGCTCGTGACGGGTGTCACGCTCGCCTACACGCTTTTCGGCGGATTCCTCGGTGCATCCTTCACCGACGTCGTTCAGGGCCTGATGATGGTGATCGCCCTGATCGTCATCCCGATCGCCGCCGTCATCGCCGTCGGCGGATTCGGCGAGATGGGCACAGTGCTCGACGACGCCGCCCCCGGTCACCTTTCTCTGCTGGGCGGCACGGCGCTGACCGGCGGCACGGTGCTGGCCATCGTCTCGTCGCTCGCCTGGGGACTCGGCTACTTCGGTCAGCCGCACATCATCGTGCGCTTCATGGCGCTGCGCAGCCCGCAGCAGGCGAAGAGCGCTCGCCGCATCGGCATCTCATGGATGGTCGTGTCGCTCGCCGGTGCAGTGTTCTCGGGGCTGGTCGGTGTGGCCTACGTCGCCAAATCCGGTTTCGACCTGTCGAACCCCGAGACGGTGGTGCTGATGATGTCGCAGACGCTGCTGCATCCGTTCGTCGCCGGTCTCGTGCTGGCCGCGGTCCTCGCGGCGATCATGAGCACGATCTCGAGCCAGCTGATCGTGAGCTCGTCGGCCCTTGTCGAAGACCTCTATCGGGTGCTGCGCAAGGATCCACCCGAGTCGAAGCGGCTCGTCCTGATGGGGCGCATCGCCGTGCTGCTCGTCGCCGTGGTCGCGGCGGTCCTGGCGATCAGCCCGAACGAGACGATCCTCGAACTCGTCTCCTTCGCCTGGGCGGGATTCGGCGCGGCATTCGGGCCGATCATCCTGCTGAGCCTGTTCTGGCGGAAGCTCACCAACTGGGGCGCGCTGGCGGGCATGTTCGTGGGAGCCGCGACGGTGTTCATCTGGAAGGCGCTGAACACCGGGCTCTACGAGCTGCTCCCCGCCTTTGTGCTTGCCTTCGTCGCCGCTGTCGTTGTGAGCCTGTTCACCTACAAGCACGACGACGAGATCCAGCAGGAGTTCACCGACACCGGCACGATGGTCGCCCTGCCGCAGCCGCGTGCCGTCGGCGACACCCCCTGACCACGGCGTCGTCCGCCGCGAGCGCACGAACCGCCCTTCCCGAGGCTCGCGAAGGGCGGTTCGTGCGTTCTCGATGACGCGAGATCGAAGTGGCCGACGCGAAGAGGCAGTCGCGTCAGTCATCTCCGACGAGCTGACTTCGGATGCGGCGGAGATCCTCCATCAGTGACCCCACGAGGACCCAGTGCGCCGACGCCGGAGGGCGCACGACCAGGGGTGCGGTCAGCGCCGGGATCGCCGACGTCAGCGTCTCGGGCTCCGGCGAGACGTCCGCGATCTGCACGGCGAGGCGCACGTCGTGACCTGCGCGACGCAACTGCTCGGCGATCGCGGCGATCGCGGGCTCATGGCCGAGCGAGTCGTCGTAGTGGTCGAAGTACGCTCGGGTCATCCCGATCACCTGGGTCACGATCGGCGACAGCCGCTCCAGCAGTTGCTTCATCTCGCGGAGCTCTGCGCGGTGGGTCGACCGTCTCGGATTCAGTGTCAGCGATTCCTCGCCCGCCGTGATGGATGCCTCCGCCGCATCCCTCATCGGGCGCAGCAGCCGCGCTTCGAGCATGATCTCCTGCAGCTCTGCCGGTGTCTGCACGGATGGCAGTGCATCGGCCAGACGATCCAGGCTCGCGGCGAGTTCGCCGCCGAGCAGCCCGATGTCGCGCCGCGCCGGCGCGACCAGCACCGGGGGGACGATCAGCGCGTTGACGACGATCCCGATGACCACACCGATGAGCGTCTCGGCGATACGTGCGAACGCGTACTCCGGGCTGGACGAGCCGAGGGCGAGCACGAGCATCGCCGATATCGCCACCTGATTGCCTGTGCCCGGTGTCGCCCGCAGCACCCAGGCGGCGAGCATCGCGACCACGATCGCGAGCAGGACGATCCAGCTGGGCGAGCCGAGGAGCAGCCCGAGGGCGACCGCGATGATGACGCCCATGATGACGCCGATGCTGCGCTCCAGCGCCTTCGACAGCGACTGGTTGACGCTCGGCTGCACGACCAGAAGGGCGGCGATCGCGGCGAACACCGGCAGCTGGCCGGGAAATGCCCAGCCGGCGAGCAGCCACGCGGCGATCGTCGCCGCGGCGGATTTGACCACCTGCAGCAGCGGAGCCCGCTTCGAGGCTCGGACGCTGACCGGGATGCGCATGTGGGCAACGGTACTCGCGGGGCGACCCGCTCGTCGCCCGATGTGGGAGCGACACGTCGTCGGCCGCCCATGCTTCGATGGAGGCATGGATCAGGCACAACGGCTGCGGCAGGAGACCAGGGCGATCTGGGCGACGGCACTGTGCTTCGTCGTGGGCACCCTCGCAGGAACGCTGCTGCTTCGCGGCGTGCCGCGACCGCTGGCCGGCGACGGATCCGTCGTGCTTCCGGTCGCGGTCGTCGCCGCGGTCTGCGCAGCCGCGGCATTCGTCGTCTCGACCCTGATGCACCGCCGTGGTGAGACCGGACGGATGCCGCGCTGGCAGGCGCAGGCGTCGGATGCCTCAGCGGTGGCGCTCACTATCGCCTTCGCCGGCGTCACCGCGATGGGAGTGCTGCTGGCGGGCGAGATCCTCGGCGTCGGACTGCAGGGCGTCGAGCTCCCGGCGGTAGGCGGGGGTGTGCTCGCCGGTGTCGCGAGTGCGATGGGCGGGCGATTCGCCTTCGGCGCCGGCGTGGGCCTGCGCACTGCAGACCTTGCCGGGCTCCTGTTCGCGTACCTCGTGATCGGCACGCTCTTCGCGATGCTCACCGCGGCCGATCCGCGCTGGTGGGAGCTCAACTTCTCGCAGCTCGGCGCGGGCGCCGGCGCCTGGGCCTTCAACGGCACCCTCGTCGTCGCAGGACTCCTCGTGGCGACCGTCGGATCGTACATCGGGCGGGATCTTCATCGACTGCGGGGCGATGCGGCGCTGCGCCGCATCGGATGGGTGGTGGCGCTCTGGGCCTTCGCCGGGGTGCTGCTCGCGGCCGTCGGACTGCTGCCCCTTCACCTCACGCCGATCCCGCACAACATCTCGGCCTTCGGTGCACTCGCGCTTTTCGCCGCCGCGGGAGCGGCCACGACGTTCACGATCCCGAACGCCCCGAGGGCGCTCGTCATCACCACCATCGCCATCGCGATCCTCATCGCGGCGGCGGTCATGCTCTCGATGGTGTTCCGGCTCTTCTCGATCACGGCGCTGGAGGCGATCGTCATCGGACTGGGCCTGGTGTGGATGACCACTCTCGTGCGCATCCTCGCTGTCATCGTCCCCGAAGAATCGCGGCCATCGCTGCGTGCCACGCTTCTGCGACCGGCGGCTCGCTAAACGCAGGTTGCGCGGATGTCAACCCGGTCGCCGAACTCGTCAAGCTGGTGCTGAATGGACGGACCAGACAGTGAGGAGCATCCCGTGGTGCAGATCATCGAGACCATCGACGTCGACGTGCCCATCCGGACGGCGTACAACCAATGGACCCAGTTCGAGAGCTTCCCCGAGTTCCTGGACGAGGTCGAATCCATCACCCAGATCGACGACACCCACACGCGGTGGAAGATCAACGTCGGCGGCGCGACGCGAGAGTTCGACGCCGAGATCACCGAGCAGCATCCCGACGAACGCGTGGCATGGAACAGCATCGGCGGGGAGACTGAGCACGCCGGTGTGGTCACGTTCCACAAGCTGACCGAGACCTCGACCCGCGTGACCGTGCAGATCGACTGGGAGCCGGAAGGCCTGCTCGAGAAGGTCGGTTCGCTCGTGGGAGTCGGGTCGCACGCCGTGAAGAAGGACATGAAGAACTTCAAGGAGTTCATCGAGAGCCGTGGGGTCGAGACCGGCTCCTGGCGCGGCGACGTCGACCAGTAACCGCGACGACACGAGAGGCCCGCGCCCCTGCCGACGGCTGGTGGCGCGGGCCTCTCGCGCGTCAGGGGCGGGTCAGATCGCGGCCAGCCGCGACGCCACCGGTTCGCGCAACCGCATCATCACCGGGATCGTCGTCGCGAGCACCGTGAGCCCGAGCCCGATCAGGGCGAGCGGCCCCGCGACCCCTGGATCGATGACGGGGACGGCCAGGGTGAACCGCGAGAGCGCGACGATGCTCACCAGGGCGGTGGCGAGCATCACCGTCAGCGCGAGCAGCAGCGCGGTCACGACGTGGATCAGCGCCTGCCACAGGGCCGAGCAGATCACGGTGGCGTCGGACGCGCCCCCCGCGCGCAGCAGCGCCTGCTCGTGTCCCTGCGTGCGGTTGCTCATGAACACCACCACCGCCGCCCCCACCGCGGCGAGGCCGATCGGTCCGCCGGCGATCAGCAGCACCTGCGGGACGCTGAGGGTCGCGAGGTTCTGACCGCCCGCGAGGAACGATGCGTTCGTCGTCGCGGCCATGGTGAACAGTCCGCCGACGAGCGCGGTGCCCGCGAACAGGGGCGTGATGGATGCCGTGCTGCGCGAGAGGTGATAACGCGCCTGATGCCGCGCCAGATACCACGATGACGACGCCGAGGCCGGGATGATCGACGTCCAGGCGTGCAGGATGAGCGGGTACAGCGCGGGGCCCGCGGCGAGCAGCGGAACGGTCAGGTACACCGGGATGAGCACGGACTGCGACATGAAGGATCCACGATCCGAGGTGCCGAGCACCGATGCCAGACCGGATGCCGCGCCGATCGACACGATGAGCAGCATCGCCCAGCGCCACCAGCGCATCCGTTTCGCCGAGGTCTCGGGTTCGCGCAGCGCCGCCAGGGGAGAGCCTCGTCCCGCACCGCGCGCGGCGCGGAGGCCGCCGATCAGCGAGACTGCGGCGGTGAGCGGCACGACGACCACGAACGTGAGCGCTCCCGTGACGATCTCCACCTCGCTCAGCGGGGACTGAGAGTTGAAGCCCGCCCGGATGAGGGGCGCCGCGGCCAACGGCGTCGCAGCGAATCCGATGATTCCGCCGATGACACCGGCGGCCGCCAGCTGAAGGCGCACGACCGACGACGCCTGCGACGGCGACACCCCGGCGAGTTGCCAGCGCGCGTAG
The DNA here is from genome assembly GCF_031179285.1 of Microbacterium sp. Lineage (GTDB taxonomy): Bacteria > Actinomycetota > Actinomycetes > Actinomycetales > Microbacteriaceae > Microbacterium. The sequence goes on from NZ_JAPSHY010000009.1 coordinate 61,897, forward strand.
GAGGCTCGCCCGAGATCGACGGCGAGACGCGCGACGGCCGCCACCACGGCCATGCCGCTGGGTATGGCGAAAAGCAGGACGGTGCCTCCGAGGCTGTTGAACGCCTCTTGAAGATCGCCCGCGCGCGCTCCCGTCTCGAGGGCACTGAGTCCGATTCCCGCGGCCACGGCGAGAACGGCGCCGAGCAGGACCACACCGATCCACGCGGCCCAGCCGGAGCGCAATTCGGCGATCATCAGCCGGTTCATGCCGCACCCCGATCGCGCACCGACTCGCCGCGGGTGGCGGCGAGGATGTCCAGCGCCGAGGGGCGAAGCAGGATCTCGACGATTGCACCGTCTCGCAGCACGATGGTGCGGTCCGCGCGAGCAGCAGCATCCAGATCGTGGGTGACCAGCACGACGCTCCGGTCGGCGCCGGCGTAGGAGCGAAGCAGGTTCAAGACATCCGCCCCGGTCGCCGAGTCCAAGGCGCCGGTCGGCTCGTCGGCGAAGACGATGGGCGGCTCGGCCGCCAGAACCCGGGCGATCGCCACCCGTTGCTGCTGCCCCCCCGACAGCGCTCCAGGGCGCTTGCGTTCGTGCCCGCTCAGTCCGACCGCTGCCAGCGCCGCCGCCGTGTCGGGCCGGCTGCGGCGGGCGAGGCGAGCGGGAAGGGCGACGTTCTCCTGCACGGTGAGCGAGGGGATCAGGTTGTAGCTCTGGAACACGAAGCCGATCCGGTCTCGGCGCAGACGCGCGAGCCGAGCGGGGGAGGCTCTGTCGATCCGCTCGCCGCCGACCGCGATCGCTCCCGCGTCCGGTCGCTCCAGTCCCGCGAGGCAGTACATGAGCGTGGACTTGCCCGATCCGCTCTGGCCGACGATGCTGACCATCTCGCCGGGGAGGACGTCGAGGTCGATTCCGCGCAGGACGTCGACCCGCGCCCCGCCGTCGAGGGGAAAGCTCTTGGTGATGCCGCGGGCGGTGAGGGCGGCGCCCGGAAGGAGATCTGTCATGGTCCCATCACAGCCGGGCCCGGTCGACCGCGCAGCGGAGCAGGCACGACCGCGCAGGTAGCGTCAGCGCTACTTCCGCGCCAGGGAAGGCCCGGTCACCGCACGGTCTGCGTAGTCTGAGCTGGTGCGAGCGACGACGGTATGGCAGGCGCTGATGCTGCCGCCGTGGCGGCTGTTCGTCACTCGCTGGCCGTGGGTGGCCCTGCTCTATGCGATCTCCGGCGTGCTGATGACAGTCGTGCTCGTTCCCGCGCTGATTCTCACGCTGGTCGCCCTTCCTCTGTGGGGCATGCTCGCCGCCGTCTTCGAGCGCAAGCGGCTGCGCCTGCTCGGTGCAGAGCGCCCGGCAAGCGCGCATGTCAGCGTCCCGCCCGGTGAACGGCACCATTGGCTGACGATCCGTCTCACGGAGCCGGCGACCTGGCGCGAGACGCTGGCGATGCTCGGGGGCATCGTCTTCGGAGCGGTGAACCTGTGCTCGCTGTTCGCCCAGGCGGTCATCCTCATCGTTCTCGTGGTGCTGCCGCTCCAGGCTCGGGTCGCACCCGTCGATGTGCTGGTGTTCGCCGATCTGCGGATGCGCCTCGGCCCGGGAGACTGGTGGATGCCGCTGCTGCTGCTGCCCGTCTTCCTCGCGGTCGCCGCCTACATGAACCTCGCGCTCGCCGCCGCGCAGGGCGTTTACGTGCGCTGGCTCCTCGACCCACGTGCCGACGAGATCGATGCCCGCGTCGCGCAGCTGACGCGCTCTCGCGCGGCCATCGTCACCGCCCACGAGAGCGAGCGCCGCCGCATCGAGCGCGATCTGCACGACGGCGTCCAGCAGGAGCTCGTGGGGATCGCCGGCGTCTCGGGATCCTCGACCTCGAGCTGGCAGCGGGGGATCCGACCGCCGCGCGCACCGCGCTGCAGCAGGCGCAGGATCAGACGGAGCGTGCGCTGGAGATGCTCAGGCAGACCGTACGCGGCATCCATCCCGCCGTGCTCACCGATCACGGCATCGGTGCGGCGCTCGACGAACTCGCCGGCCGCACCGCGATCCCGCTGACCATCGACGGCGCCGGCATCCCGAGGTTCACAGCCGAGGCCGAAGCCGCCGCGTATTTCTTCGTCGCCGAGGCGATCACCAATGCCACCAAGCACACCACGGCGACGCGCGTGCGGGTGCGACTGGATGCCGTCACCGGCGGGTGGCGCGTCACCGTGTCGGACGACGGTCGAGGGGGAGCCGACCCGCAGCGGGGCACGGGCCTGCAGGGCATCATCGAGCGGGCGGAGGCGCTGGGCGCGTCGGTGCGCGTCTCGAGTCCCGCCGGCGGTCCGACGGAGTTGTCGTTGCACCTGCCGGACGGGCTCGCGCGAGCTGCGGAAGGTCGCTGAGTCATGCGCATCCTCCTGGCCGACGACGCCACGCTCCTGCGAGAAGCCCTCACCGCTCTGCTCGACCGTCTCGGGCACGACGTGGTCGCTGCGGCCTCGTCGGCGACCGAGCTCATCACAGCGCACCGAGCGCTCGCACCGCCTCCGGACCTCGTCGTCACGGATGTCCGGATGCCGCCTGGCGGGGCCGATGACGGGCTGCGCGCCGCCCTCGATATCCGCGCGAGGCAGCCGCGCCAACCGGTTCTCGTACTGTCGCAGTACCTCGCCGACCGCTACGCGAGGGAGCTGCTCACCCTGCCGGAGGGCGGGGTGGGCTATCTACTGAAGGAACGGGTGAACCGCGTGTCGGATTTCGACACGGCGCTGCGGGCCGTCGCCGCAGGAGGCACGGTCATCGATCCCGAGGTGACGCGTCATCTGCTCCGGGCTCGCGAACCCGGGCCGCTGGCAGGCCTCACAGCTCGAGAGCGCGAGGTTCTCGGACTCATGGCCGACGGCGCCTCGAACAGTGAGATCGCCGGCCGCCTCTTTCTCAGTGTCGCCGCCGTCCGCAAGCACGTCGGCAACATCTTCGCCGGTCTCGGTCTTCAGCCCGCCGACGAGAACCGCCGCGTCCGCGCGATCCTCGTCTACCTCCAGAGCGCGCCGGATCAGAGCATGGAGTGAGCCGAAGATAGGGCATTCGTCCGATGTCGTCGGGGTACCTCAGAGCGGACTCTAGGGATAGAGCAGAACGCTGAGAAGGAGACCCACCATGTACGAACACCCCTATCTCGCCTACCGTGCCACCGAACTCGACCTCGAGCAGCTGGAGCGGGCGGCAGAGCACCGCCGCTTCATCGAGGAGCACGCCGATCAGATCATCCGCCGCCCTGAGGGCGCGTTCCGTCGCGCCGTCCGTCGGATGACGGGCGGCGCCCGCCGCGCGGCGGCCGCCCCCGCGGCCCCGCGGTGCGCCGAGGGAGTGTGCGAGCTGGCGCTGGCTCGTTGACCCTCGCACAGGCGGAGCCGTCTTCTGCAGCGGTGACGGTCGCGCTGTCTCGAAACGCCCCCGATGTCGGAAGGGAGTGGGACGATGAGTTCATGCTCCCTTCCGTGTCCAGCGCGGTGATGGTCGGCCGCGACGCCGACCTGGCGCTGCTGCACGAGCATTTCTCGCGCGCGGCCGAGGGCACGCCGACGGCCGTCCTCGTCGAGGGCGAGGCGGGCATCGGGAAGTCCCGGCTGCTGCGTGAGTTCGGCGACCGGATCGCGACCCGCGCCGACGTGCACGTCGGCTGGTGCCTGGATCTCGGCTCGGCGCGGAGCCCTTACGGCCCCCTGACCGGCATCCTTCGCTCCCTGGTCGCGCTGCTGGGGATCGAGCAGTCCCGCGCGGCCGTCGGTATCGGTACCGAGGCACTCGGGATGCTGCTCCCCGAGCTCGTCGACACCCCCGCCGACCGTGAGCGCACCAGCCCGGAGCGCCTGCGCGACGCCATCGCAACTCTGATCGAGGCGGCGGCCGATCGTGCCCCTCAGGTGCTGATCGTCGAAGACATCCACTGGGCCGACGATTCCACCCTCGCGATGCTGTCGTTCCTGTTGCGCTCCCTCGCGCGGGGCCGCATCCTGCTGGTGATCAGCTGCCGCACCGACGACATCCGTCGAGGCGATGCCGTGAGCGGATTCATCGGCGAGGCGAGCAGGGCGAGGCTGCTCGAGCGTGTGGCGCTCAAGCGGCTCGATGACGGCGCAGTGCGCCGGCTCGCCGAGCAGCTGACCGGTCTCGCCCTCACCGACAGTGCCCTGTCGCGGATGCAGGAGCGCGCCGAGGGTGTGCCCTTCTTCATCGAGGAGATCGCCTGTTGCGCGTCCGGCCCGCTGCCCGATCGTCTTCGCGATCTGCTGCTCGGCCGCTTCGACCGGCTCAGCGACGACGCCAGACGCGTGGTGCAGGTCGCTTCGGGATCGGAGCGCGTGATCTCGCATGCGCTGCTCTCCGAGTTGGTCGACTTGCCGCCGACCCGGCTGGACGAGTCCCTGCGCGAGGCGACACACAGCGGGATCATCGTCGTGGTCGACGACGGCTACCGCTTCCGCCACGCCCTCCTGCGCGAGGCCGTGCACGACGATCTGCTCCCCGGCGAGCGTTCCCGCCTTCACCGCGCATACGCCGAAGCGCTCGAAGCCCGATCGGAGGCCGCTGGCGGCAGCGACGCGGCCGCGCTCGCGTATCACTGGCAGCTGGCGCAGGATGACCGTCGCGCACTCACTGCTGCGGTGACGGCGATGGGGCACGCGAAAGCGCGTTACGCGTTCGCGAGCGCCGCCCGTTTCGGCGAACTCGCGCTCGAACTGTGGCCGCGCGTTCCGGATGCCGCCGAGGCCGCCGGTACCGGGCGCATCGCGCTTCTGGGACAGCTCGGCTCGATCCTGCGCAACGCCGGTGACAGTGAGCGTGCGCTGGCCGTGGTCAACATCGCGCTCGGTGACATCGCAGAGGCCCCCGCCGATCCCTGCACCCACGCGCGCCTGCTGCGAGACAAGGCTCTGTATCTGACCCAGCTGGGCCGTCCGGGTCCCATCGAGCTGCTCGAAGAGGCGCTCGCCGTGCTCAAGACCGAGGGCGGAGACGATCGTCTGCGCGCGACGATCCTCAATCACCTCGCCAGCAGGAACATGATCGCCGGTCATCGGCAGAAGGCTCTCGGCATCGCCGCGCAGGCGGAGGAGTACGCAGAACGTGCCGGGTCGCAGACCGAGCTCTCGGTCGCGAGCAACGTGCGCGGAGCCTGCCTCATCCATATGGGTGACGTGGCCGGTGGCATCGCGGCCTACGACACCGCGCGGGAGCGGGCGGGCGACACGAGCGCGGAGCTGCGCTACCGCGTGAACTTCTCCGACACGCTCACGCTGCTCGGTCGCTATCGCGAAGCCGTCGACGTCGCGGAGGAAGGACTCGTGCGGGCGCGCGCCTTCGGCGTCGAGCGAACATCCGGGGCGATCCTCACCCAGAACATGATGGTGCCGCTTCTCGAACTCGGGTTCATCGAGCGGGTCGAGCGCCTGCTCGCCCGCGATCTGCAGAACAGTCCGCCGCGGGTCTTCCGCATGTACACGACGATGTCGCGGGTGCGCGTGCTGGCGTGGAGGGGGCGGCCGGACGAAGCGGCCGAACTGCTGCGCGAGTGGCGGCCGGCGTTCCTCGAGACCGGGGCGGTGGAACGCCAGATCTGGTACGACCGCTTCGTGATGGAGGTCGCGGTCGCCGAGAGCGCCGGCGATCACGAAGGGGCGCTGCGCGCGATCCTCGACATGCTTCGCGAAGACGGCCCGGTGCTCCTGCATCAGCGCCGCCTGCTGCTGGAGGCCGGGTGGGTCATCGCCGAGCTGAGGGCGAAGGACACAGGCGTCGCAGACGCCGTAAACGCCATCCGATCCGCGTGGGACGGTCAGCCAGAGCAGCTGCGCGGAGGCTCATGGGCGTCGATACTCGACGCGCTGCTCGCGCCGTCCGAATCGGCGCTGCGCGTCGCGGTGACGGCAGCCGACGGCGATGACGTGCCGATGCTCTTCCGGGCCATCACCAGGCTGGAACTCGGTCGGTTCCTGGTACGGGACGACGACCGGGCCGCTGCCGGTGTGGTGCTCGCAGAGGCGACAGCGATCGCCGAGCAGCTCGGTCACGCGCAGCTCCGCACAGCCGTCAGCTCCTTCGCCGGCGCAGCGGGGCTTGCCCCGAGTGCGGATGCGGTCGCCGCCGAGCGCGACCACCAGCTCACGGCCAGGGAGCAGCAGGTGCTCGATCTCATCGCCGAAGGGCTCAGCAACCGCCAGATCGGCGAACGCCTCTACATCAGCGTGAAGACGGTGAGCGTGCACGTGTCAGCCGTGCTTCGCAAACTCGGAGTCAGCACCCGAACCGAAGCGGCGCTCGCGGCGCAGCGAAGAGCCGAGGCCGGCGATCTCGTCGTCAGCTGAGTCCCTCGGTGCCGGCTTCACGGAGAACGGCCGGTTCGGATTCGGCTCCGACGTGCTACTGTGGATGCGTCCCTCCTACCGGAGGCTTCATACATCACCGGCCCGCGAACGCATTGTGCGACGTGTGTGGCCCTATACCTGGATCCGAATCTCTGTGCACCGCTCGGTTCGGCACGGATCCCACCGAAAGCTTCTTCACTTGTCATACGCAGTCGGCTGCGGTGCATGCGCACCCAGCCAAGAACTCCACTGGCGCGACGCCGACGTCGACGTCCGAGTGGCCACCCGAGCCGGCGAATACGCCGGCCACATCGTCGTCGAGTTCGACGGCGTCTCCGCCTTCGGCGCGCGCGGTGAGCACCTCGGTCATCACGATTCCGCGCTCGACGCCGAAGCCGCCGTCGCGGCATCGGTCTCGGCTGTGCTCGTCGCCGCCCACCCCGGCGCTGAAGGCCACGTGCTCAGCGCCCCTCATTCCGTCGCCTCGCTACACGAGAGCGTCCCCGCACGTGCCCGCCGGAGGTTCCGGCGCGGCGCTCAAGGCCGTGCAAACGGCCCGATCAACAGAAAGAAGAAACACATGGCCACTGGCACTGTGAAATGGTTCAACTCGGAAAAGGGCTTCGGCTTCATCGCTCCCGATGACGGCTCGGACGATCTTTTCGCCCACTTCTCGGCTATCTCCGGCTCTGGCTTCAAGGAGCTCCGCGAGAACCAGAAGGTCGAATTCGACGCTGAGCGTGGCCCCAAGGGCATGCAGGCTGCGAACATTCGCCCGCTCTGAATGCGAGAGAGTCGCTCCGAGTCTGACCTCTGAGCGCTTCAAGCCGGTCGTTGCCTTCGGGCAGCGGCCGGCTTTTCGCATACCTGGGAGTGAGGTCACCCTAAGCTCTGATAAATTAGGGCAGGCTTACCAAATCTGGCGCATCCGCGCCCTCTCCCGACCCTTACCCGAAGGGAACGCCTGTGCGTACCTCCCGACTCCTCGCCCTCGGTGCCGCCGCCGCTCTCACTCTCGGTCTTGCGGCCTGTTCCACCCCGAACGCCGGCCCCGGTTCCGTCCAGGGCACGGCGAATCCGGCATCCGACGACGCCTTCCCGGTGACGGTGGAACACGCCTTCGGCGAGACCACCATCCCCGAGAAGCCGGAGCGTGTCGCGACCGTCGCCTGGGCGAATCACGAGGTGCCGCTCGCCCTCGGCATCGTGCCGGTCGGCATGAGCAAGGCCACCTGGGGTGACGATGACGGCGACGGGGTGCTGCCCTGGGTCGAGGACAAGCTCGAAGAGCTCGACGCCGAGACCCCGGTCCTGTTCGATGAGACCGACGGCATCGACTACGAGGCCGTCGCCGACACGCGTCCCGACGTCATCCTCGCCTCTTACTCGGGTCTCACCGAAGAGGAATACGACAAGCTCTCCAAGATCGCTCCCGTCGTCGCCTACCCCGAGATCCAGTGGGCGACATCGGTCGACGACATGATCACCATGAATTCGACGGCTGTCGGTCTCGCGGAGGAGGGCGAGGCGCTGATCGAGGAGCTTCGGGCCGAGACGGATGCAGCGCTGGAAGCGCACAGCGCACTCAAGGACAAGAAGCTGCTGTTCGCCTCCATCGACCCGAACGACCTCAGCCAGATCCTCTACTACACGGCGATCGACACGCGTCCCGGATTCCTCCACGACATCGGCCTGCCCCTCCCGCAGATCGTCGAGGACAACAGCGACAGCGAACAGTTCTACCTCTCCGTCAGCTCCGAGGAGGCCGAGCTCTTCGCCGACGTCGACGTCTTCGTCAGCTACGGAGACGAGTCGACCGTCCCGCTCCTGCAGGCCGACCCGCTGCTGTCCAAGATCCCCGCGATCGCGGAGGGACGCATCGCCGTGCTCGGTGACGCGACACCGCTCGCGGCATCCGCCAACCCGTCGCCGCTGTCGATCTCGTGGGGGATCGACGAGTACTTCGCCGCACTCGAAGCGCCGCTGATCTCCGAGTGACCGCACTCGCCCCGACCACCTCACCGGGCGCCGCCGACCTGCGGCGTCCGGTGAGCGCGCGCACCCTCTGGCTGCTCGCGGGGGTCGGGGTCGTCATCGCCGCGTCGCTGCTGTCGGTGTCGTTCGGGGTGCGTGCGGTGAGCGCCGAAGACATCGTGGCCGCTCTCGGCGGACACTCCGACACCGTCGAGCAGGCGGCGATCCTCAAGCGCATCCCGCGTACCGTGCTGGCGATCGTCGTCGGCGCGGCCCTCGCACTCTCGGGTGCCACGATGCAGGCGGTCACGCGCAATCCGGTCGCCGAACCCGGCATCCTCGGCATCTCGAACGGCGCTTCCCTCTTCGTCGTCATCGGCATCGCCTTCTTCGGTCTCGCCGACACGTGGGGCTACATCCTCGTCGCTGTCATCGGCGCGGCAGCCGCCGGGATCTTCGTCTACACGGTGGGCTCGATGGGGCGCGGGGGAGCGACGCCGCTCAAGCTCGCCCTCGCCGGAGCCGCCACGTCGGCCGCGTTCGCATCGTTGATCAGCGCGATCATGCTGCCCCGGGTGGATCTGCTGCAGGTGTTCCAGTCCTGGCAGATCGGCGGCGTCGGCGGCGCGGACTGGCCGAAGATCGCCGTGCTCACGCCGGTGCTCGCCGCGGGCGCGCTGATCTGCTTCCTCTCTTCGCGCGGCATGAACTCGCTGGCACTCGGTGACGACATGGCCGCAGGCCTCGGCGAGCACGTCAACCGGACCCGGCTGCTGTCCGCCATCGGATCCGTCATCCTGGCGGGAGCCGCCACGGCGGTCGCCGGGCCGATCGGTTTCGTCGGACTCGTGGTTCCTCACGTCTGCCGCATGCTCATCGGCACCGATCACCGCTGGCTGCTGCCGTTCTCGGCGGTCGCGGGCTCGGCGCTCCTCGTGCTGAGCGATGTGATCGGCCGTGTCGTGTCGCCCACGTCCGAGGAGTTGCAGGTGGGCATCGTCACGGCGATCATCGGGGCGCCGTTCTTCATCTGGATCGTCCGCCGGCAGAAGGTGCGTGAGCTGTGAGCGCCGTGTCGACCGCTCCCGCCGCGCAGGCGCCCGACCGCACCGCGATGATCATCGCGGGCCGCCGGTCTCGCCACCGCCGCCATGCCACGGCATCGATCGCGCTGGCGGTGCTGCTCGTCGCACTGATCGCGGTCGCCCTCATGGTCGGCAACACCTTCTACGGGCCCGTCGAGGTGGCGCAGGTCATCGTCGGGATGCCGGTGCCGGGTGCGTCGTTCACGGTCGGCGAGCTGCGACTGCCGCGCACGGTGCTCGCCGTTCTCTCGGGTCTCGCCTTCGGCATCGCCGGCGTCTCGTTCCAGACGCTGCTGCGAAACCCCCTCGCCTCTCCCGACATCATCGGCATCTCGTGGGGCGCGAGCGCCGCCGCCGTGGTCGGCATCATCGTGCTCTCGCTCGACGGTCCGCTGGTCTCGCTGATGGCGCTCGGCGGCGCACTCGTCACCGCCGCCGCGATCTACCTGCTCTCGAACAAGGGGGGCTTCGCCGGCACCCGGCTCATCCTCATCGGCATCGGCGTCGCGGCGATGCTGCAGAGCGTGGTGTCGTACCTGCTCTCGCGTGCCGCGCAGTGGGACATCCAGACGGCGATGCAGTGGCTCACCGGAAGCCTGAACGAAGCATCCTGGGAACGCATCGTGCCGCTCGCCATCGCCTCGGCGGTCATCCTCCCTGCGATGTTCTCGCAGGGCCGATCGCTCGGGGCGCTGCAGCTCGGCGATGATTCGGCCGCCGGACTCGGGGTGCGCGTGGAGGGCACGAGGGTGCTGTTCATCCTCGGCGCCGTCGCCGTGCTCGCCTTCGCCACCGCCGCCACCGGTCCGATCGTGTTCGTCGCGTTCATGGCAGGTCCCATCGCCGCGCGCATCACCGGACCGGGCGCGAGCCTGCTGCTGCCCGCCGCGCTCGTCGGTGCCCTGCTCGTGCTGGGCGGCGACCTCATCGGGCAGTTCGCACTCGACGGGCGCTACCCGGTCGGCGTGATCACCGGTGTGCTCGGGGCGCCGTACCTCATCTACCTGCTCATCCGCACCAACCGCTCGGGAGGCTCGCTGTGACCGAGGCGCACACATTGACGGCCGAGGGCGTCACGCTGTCGTACGGAGACCGGATCGTCATCGACGCGCTCGATCTGCGGATCGCGCCCGGAAGGATCACGACGATCGTCGGGGCGAACGGCTGCGGCAAGTCCACGCTCCTGCGTGCGCTCGCACGGCTGCTGAATCCGCGTACCGGCCAGATCGTGCTCGACGGCAAGTCCGTGCATGCCCGCCCGACCAAGGAAGTCGCCCGGATCCTCGGTCTGCTGCCCCAGTCGCCGGTGGCGCCGGAGGGCATCGCCGTCGCCGACCTCGTCGGCCGTGGCCGGCATCCGCATCAGAAGGTGCTCTCGCGGTGGAGCACGCACGACTACGAGGTCGTCGCCGATGCCCTGGCAGCGACCGGCATCACCGACCTCGCCGATCGCAGCGTCGACGAGCTGTCCGGCGGCCAGCGGCAGCGTGTCTGGATCGCGATGGCGCTGGCGCAGGAGACCGACATCCTGCTGCTCGATGAGCCGACCACCTTCCTCGACGTCGCCCACCAGGTCGAGGTGCTCGACCTGCTCACCGACCTCAGCGTCTCGCGCGGCACCACGATCGTCATGGTGCTGCACGATCTGAACCTCGCCGCCCGTTACGCGGACGAACTCGTCGCCATGAAGGACGGCCGCGTGCACGCCATCGGTGCGCCGAGTGAGGTCGTCACCTCAGGCCTCGTCGAAGAGGTCTTCGGCATGGCCAATCAGATCACCACCGACCCGGTATCAGGAAAGCCGATGGTCACACCAATCGGGAGGCATCATGTCCGCTGAGACCACCACGACTGAGCGTCCGACCTACGCCCTCGCCCGCGCCGAGGTGCGCCGGGTCGAACGCGTCTCGCCGAACTTCGCGCGGGTGACCTTCGGCGGTGGACAGCTGTCGGAGTTCGGCACGCCGGGTGAGGTCTTCGACGCTCGCATCAAGCTCGTCTTCCCGCCGGCATCCGGCATCCTTCCGCCACTGGACGGCGACGGCGATGACTGGTGGGGCTCGTTCCTCGCCGTTCCCGAGGCAGAACGCGGGTCGATGCGCACGTACTCGGTGCGTCAGCTGCGGGTGACGGATGCCGGGACCGAGGTCGACGTCGATTTCGTGCTGCACCTCGAGCCCGGCCTCTCGGGTCCGGCGTCGCGGTGGGCGAGTGCGGCGACCGTCGGGCAGGAGCTGTTCCTCATCGGCCCGCGTCGAGGCGTCGCCGACCACGGCGGCATCGAATACGCGCCGGGGAACGCCGGGAGTGTGGTGCTCGCCGGCGACGAGACCGCCGCTCCCGCGATCGCGCGCATCCTCGAAGACGCTCCGCGAGACCTGACGGGCGTCGCGTTCATCGAGGTGCCCTCGCCGCCCGACGTCCTGCCGATCGACGCCCCGGCCGGCGTCGAGGTCCGGTGGCTGCCGCGCACACCGGGTCAGCTCCACGGCCACGAGCTCATCCCCGCGGTGCTCGGCTATCTCGGCGATGCCGATGCCGACGACGAGATCACCGTGAAGGACATCGAGGGAGAAGAGCTGCTCTGGGAGACTCCGGCGCACTCCAACCTGGGGGAGGAGTTCGCCTCGGCGGATGCTCCGGCCGAACGCTACTTCTGGATCGCCGGCGAGAGCGGCGTCGTCACCACTCTGCGCCGCCACCTGGTGAAAGACCTCGGCGTCGACCGCAAGCAGGTCGCCTTCATGGGCTACTGGCGCCGCGGCGTCGCCATGCGGGGTTGAGCTGAGAGTTCCACGCAGAAGCCGCAGCGCCGCGACTCACTCCCACATTCGCAACCTAAATATATAGTTGCGTGTATATAACGTTGGCTATATATTCGTTACATGCCCAGCATCGTTCAGCAGCAGTTGACTGTAATCTCGGAGCCGACTCGGTTCCGGATCGTCGAGTTCCTCAAGGATGGCCCGCGGTCCGTCGGCGGTATCGTCGACGACCTGAACATGGGTCAACCTCAGGTGTCCCGGCACCTGAGGCTGCTTGCTGAGGCAGGCGTGGTCGATGTGACGAAGCGTGCACAGCAGCGGATCTATGAGCTTCGTCCGGCCGCTATGCAGGGTCTGAGTGATTGGACCCAGCAGTTCGCCGGCCTATGGTCGGAGCGACTGGATCGCCTCGGCGCCTTCCTCGATGAGACGAGCAGTGGAGGCGCGGACGATGCCTGACAATGGCATCTTCATAGATCGGGATCGCAACACCGTACGCATCAGCCGCACCTACGCTGCGTCGGTCGATCGGACATGGTGGGCATGGACCGACCCTCACGCCATCGCGCAATGGTGGGGGCCGACGGGCTGGGCGGCGACCGTGTACGAGATGGATGTACGCGCCGGCGGCAGGTGGCGATTCCAGCTCGCCCCGGAAGACGGATCCGCCCCGCCGATCCGCGGTGTCGCGACCTACAGACTCGTGAACCCGCACATCGAACTGGCGTACGAGGACAGTTTCGCCGATGACGCCTGGCAACCCGACGAGTTGGGCACCTTTCCGACATCCGTCACCTTCGAACCGGGACGCACTGGCTGCCGCGTTGCGGTCGAAGCGACCTTCCCCGACAGCAATGCCCTGCGACGGGCGGTCGAGCTGCAGATGGCCGACGGCTATGCCGAAGCACTCGAGCGGCTCGACGACCTGCTGGACACAACCCAAGGAGAAACGAACATGCAGACCCTCACTTCCGCCGACGGCACCACGATCGCCTATCAGCAGGCCGGCGCGGGCCCGGCGATCATCATTATCAGCAATGTCGCCGAGGATCACACGGCGGTGGCAGGCCTCAGCACCGCGCTGTCCGAGCACTTCACGGTGATCAGCTTCGACCGCCGCGGACGCGGAGAGAGCGGCGACCCGCAGCCCTATGACCCGGCCCGTGAACTCGAAGACATCGCCGCGCTCGTCGAGGTCGCGGGTGGCTCGGCTGCCCTGACGAGTGGCTCCGGCGGCTGCGCGATCGCGCTGGACGCTGCGACCGCGCTCGGCGACAAGGTCATTGGGGTCTACCTCTACGACCCGCCATTCTTCGTCGACGATTCCCGCCCGCCGGCACCTGCTGACTACGTCGAGCACGTGGAAGAACTAGTGGGTTCGGGCAGGCGTAGCGAGGCCGTCGAGTACGTGATGACCGAGATGGTCGGTGTCCCGGCCGAGTACATCGGTCCGATGAAGGAGGATCCCTCGTGGGATGAAATGGTCCGGTACGCCCACACGTTCGCATATGAGGGCCGAATCCTGCGCGGCCTCCAGGACGGCAAGCCACTGCCCGCCGATCGGTGGTCGATCGACGCCCCGGTGGCGGTTGCTGTCGGTGGCGACAGCGAGTCCTATTTCCGACTGGCCGCCGATGCGCTGGCCCACCTCCTGCCGAATGTCACTGTGCTGACTCTGCCTGGGCAAGGTCACGGCGCGTTCTGGGCGGCGCCCGAGCCGATCGCCGAACAGATTCGCGAGTTTCTGCTCGACTGAGCGAGAGATGTCCGGCTCGACCTGAGTGGTTGTGCCGTCAGGCGCCAGCCGCGGCCGCTGAATCACGCTCCATGCGATCAGTGGGGCGGTCGATCGCCGGTCGCCGACTTCCGCGTCCGCTCCGCCTCGGTCGCCGACTGAAGCACTGTGACGCCGAGATGTGTGATCGACGCGAATAGGTTAGGCTCTCCTAACGTGTCTACCCGTGATCTCCCGATACCCGGCAGTGAGCTTCGTGGCGACGGCCTCGTGCTCTCCTACGGACGTGCCCGCGTCGTCCACGACGTCTCGCTCCGGCTCTCGCCCGGCACCGTTACGGCGCTGATCGGACCAAACGGCAGCGGCAAGTCCACGGTGCTGCGCGCTCTCGCCCGGCTGCACCGCACCGAGGAGGGGCAGGTGCAGATCGGCGTCGACAGCGACCTCCGCGACTCGTCGGCGCTCTCGGCGAAGGAGTTCGCCCGCACCGTGGCGATGCTCTCGCAGTCGCGTCCGCACCCTTCCGGCATCGAGGTGCGCGACGTGGTCGCCTACGGCCGTCACCCTCACCGCGGCCGGTTCTCGGGATCGACGGATGCCGATCGCGCCGCCATCACGCGCTCCCTCGCCCTCGCGGGCCTCACCGACATGGCCGATCGCGCGGTCGACCAGCTCTCCGGTGGCGAGTTGCAGCGCGTGTGGCTCGCCACCGCGCTCGCTCAGGACACCGGCATCCTGCTCCTCGACGAGCCCACCAACCACCTCGACCTGCGCTACCAGATCGAAACCCTCGACCTGGTGCGCGATCTGGCGGACGATCACGGCACCGCCATCGGCGTCGTGCTGCACGATCTCGACCACGCCGCATCCGTCGCCGACGAGGTGGTGCTGATGCATCAGGGCCGCGTGCACGCCGCCGGCGACCCGGCCGACGTCCTCACCGGCGAGAACCTCTCGTATGTCTACGGCCTGCGCATCGAGACCACCGTCGACCCGGTCACCGGGCGCGTGCACGTGCAGCCGCAGGGCCGGCACCACAGCAGGATCCGACGGCTCCCCCTCGCGGCATCCGCCTGATCTCCCTCGACCCACACCCGACCACCCTTTGAGGACACCATGAAGAAGACTCCCTTGATCGCGCTCGCGACCGGCGCAGCGCTGCTGCTCGCGCTCACCGGCTGCGGCACCACGCAGCCGACGACCTCGACCGGCTCCGACGCACCCGCGGCGGCGACCAGCGAGGACTGCGAAGCCGACACGACGGCGACCTCGACCGACCCGGTCACTCTCACCGACGCGTTCGAACGCACGATCGAACTCGACGAGCCGGCCGAGCGCATCGCCGTGCTCGAGTGGCAGCAGGTCGAGGATGCCCTCACCCTGTGCGTCGCGCCGATCGCGGTCGCCGACGCCGAAGGGTTCGGCACCTGGGTCAAGGCGGAGGAGCTTCCGGCGGACGTCATCGACGTCGGAACGCGTCAGGAGCCGAACCTCGATGCGCTGTTCGCCGCCGAGCCCGACCTCGTCATCGTCGAGGCCTACACCCGCGACGACGCGATCATCGGCCAGCTGGAGGCCTACGGCGTCCCGGTGCTCGCGACCCTCGGCGCCGACGCCGCCGACCCGCTCGCGCAGATGCTCGAGACCTTCGAACTCATCGCCCAGGCGACCGGCCGCGAAGAGCGCGCCCAGGTCGTGACCGAGGAGTTCGAGACCCACCTCGCCGACGCCAAGGCGAAGCTCGCGAGCGATGCAGCCGATCTCGACAGCTTCGTCTTCTTCGACGGCTGGATCGACGGCAGCAACGTGTCGCTGCGTCCGTTCGGGCAGGGATCCCTCGTCGGCGAGATCGGGGAAGGACTGGGGCTGACCAACGCCTGGATCGGAGAGGTCGATCCCGCGTACGGGCTCGGCCAGACCGACATCGAGGGCATGACCGCCGTCGGCGATGCGACCCTCATCTACTCCGGCACCAAGGAGGAGGACGGCAGCATCTTCATGGATGCTGTCGAGGGCAACGCCGTGTGGGATTCGCTACCCGCGGTGAAGGACGAGCGAGTGCGGGCGTTCCCTGAGGGCATCTGGATGTTCGGCGGCCCGCGTTCGGCCCAGCAGATCATCGACGCGTACCTCGAGGTGCTGTCCCAGTGACCGTCTCCGAGGCGCGGGAGACGACGGTGGCGGCACCGCTTCCCACCGGACGTTCCTCGCGCCTCGGCGGCGCCGGCATCCTTCTGGGCCTGGCGATCGTGCTGGTCGCGGTCGGATGCTGGCACCTCACGCAGGGGACGAGTGGCGCTGTATTCGCCAACGCCGAGATCCTCGCCGGGGCGCGCATCCCGCGGCTCGCAGCGGGGACGGCGGTGGGGGTGGCCCTCGGGGTCGCGGGCGTCCTGCTGCAGTCGCTCGCCCGCAACGCGCTCGCCTCGCCCGACACCCTCGGCGTCACCGCCGGGGCGTACCTCGCGGTCACGGCGGTCACCGCCCTCGGGATCGCGATCCCGGTGTGGGCCTCGGGCGCCGTCGCCTTCGCGGGTGGCATCGTCGCGGCCGGCATCGTGCTCGGGCTCGCGGGCGGAGCGGGATCGTCGACGACGCGCCTCATCCTGGCAGGCTCCGCGCTCGCCCTCGCCTTCCAGGCCGGCACCTCCACGCTGCTGGTGCTGTTCGACGAGGAGACCAAGGGCCTGTACGCCTGGGGAAGCGGAAGTCTCTCGCAGCTCGGGCTCGAAGCCTTCGTGCAGTCGGCACCGATCATCGTGGTGGTGACGATCGCGGCGATCGTTCTCGCTCGCCGCCTCGACGTCCTGGCTCTCGGCGATGACACGGCGTCGTCGCTGGGCGTTCCGATCCGGTCGACGCGCGTCATCGGCATCCTGCTCGCGGTCGTCCTCATCGCAGTGTCCGTGGCGCTGGCCGGTCCCATGGGTTTCGTGGGGCTCTGTGCTCCGGTGCTCGCTCGCCTGCTCGCGCGGGTGGTGCCGAGCCTTCACCGCCACGCGATGCTCATCCCGACAGCGGGGCTCATCGGCGCGATCATCGTGATCCTCGCCGATGCGGTCCTTCGGATGCTGATCGGCGCCGAAGCCGCGCTGGCTGTGCCGACCGGGGTCGCCACGACGCTGGTCGGCGCGCTCGTTCTCGTGCTGATGGCCCGGCGGCTCCGCGACTCCGGCCCGACCCGTGAACCGCCGAAGGTGCGCTTCGGCGTACGCAGCTCTCGTCGCTTCGCGATCGTCGTCGCGGTCTCCGTCGCCGCGCTCGCCGGCGCCGTCGTCCTCGGACTGCTGGCGGGAAGCACCTGGCTTCTCACCGGTGACATCGCGCTCTGGCTCAGCGGAGAGGCTCCGCCCCTGATCTCCTTCTCCCTCGACGAACGCGCACCACGGGTGGTCGCGGCGGTCGTGGCGGGTGGGGCGCTCGCGCTGTCGGGCGGCATCTTCCAGGCCGTGAGCCGCAACCCGCTCGCCGACCCCGGCATCCTCGGTGTCACCGGCGGTGCCGGTCTCGGAGCCGTGCTGGTGGTGACCAGTGCCGTCGCGTCGACGGCCGGGATGATCGCAGCGGCGCTCGCCGGATCGCTGCTCGCCTTCGCGCTCGTGTATGCGCTGGCGTGGCGGCGGGGTCTCAACGCCGACCGGTTCATCCTCATCGGCATCGGTGTCGCGTACGGCACGACGTCGCTCACGACCTTCTTCCTGTTGCGCGCGAACCCATGGGACACGCCGAGGATCTACACCTGGCTGGCCGGCACCACCTACGGACGGGTCTGGGAGCAGGTGATCCCGGTGGCGATCGTCCTCGCCATCGCGCTTCCGGTCGTGTTCGCCGCCCGCCGCGACCTCGACGTCATGTCGCTCGATGAGGACACTCCGCGGCTCGTGGGCATCAGGCTGGAGCGCAGCCGCCTCGTGCTGCTCGTCATGGCCGCGGTGCTCGCCTCGTTCAGCGTCGCAGCGGTCGGTGTCATCGGCTTCGTCGGCCTGGTCGCCCCTCACGCTGCCCGCGCCCTCGTCGGCTCACGGCACACGCGGGTGATCCCGGTGGCAGTGTTGCTCGGCGCAGTGCTCGTCGCTCTCGCCGACACCCTCGGACGCACGATCATCCTGCCCGCCCAGCTGCCGGCGGGTCTGCTCGTCGCGCTGCTCGGAGCGCCCTACTTCGTCTGGCTGCTCTGGCGCTCGCGCGACGCCTGACCCACTGGGTCGGTCCCCTTCGCCCGTCGGTCCCGGCCACTGGTGCCGAGATCAGGAGAAGTGCCCGAATCAGGGCGATTCCCGTCATATCCTCCTGACCCGGGCATCCGCCCGAGCGGGCCGGCCGCCCGGGACTTCTGCGGCCCGGACACACTTCTGCGGCCAGATCCGAGGATTTTGGCCGCAGAAGCTCGGATTGGCCGCAGAAGTTGCGCGGCGGACCGCAGAAGCCGGGCGGGCGCGGGAGCGGGGAGAGCGCGGATGCCGCCGCACGCCCTACTTCGCCAGGAACTCCTTCAGCGCTGCGTTGACCTCGTCGGCGTGGGTCCAGAGCAGCCCGTGCGGTGCACCCTCGACCTCGACGTAGTCGGCATCCGGCACCGCCTGGTGGAAGCGACGGGCGGTGACATCGATGGGCAGGATGTTGTCCTTCGTGCCGTGCAGGATCAGCGTCGGCCTGCCGGCGGCGCGGACGGCCTCGACATCGTCGCGGAAGTCCTCGATCCAGGATGAGACCACGGCGTAGGCCGCGACGGGAGCGCTGCTGATCGCGACGTTCCAGCTGCCGGTCACCGCTTCCTGGCTGATGCGAGAGCCGAGGTTCTCGTCGAGGTTGTAGAAATCGTTGTAGAACTGCGTGAACCAGGCGAAACGGTCGCCCTTGGCTGCCGCCTCGATGCCGTCGAAGACATCCTGCGGCACGCCCTCGGGGTTGTCGTCGCGCTGCACGAGGAAGGGCTCCAGCGAGGCGAGGAATGCGAGCTTGGCGACACGCTCGTGGCCGTACCGCGACACGTACCGCGCCAGTTCTCCCGTGCCCATCGAGAAGCCCACCAGGATGACGTCCCGAAGATCGAGGGTCTCCAGCACCGTGTTGAGGTCGGCCGCGAAGGTGTCATAGTCGTATCCGCTGCCGACCTTCGAGGACTGCCCGAATCCGCGGCGGTCGTAGGTGATGACGCGGTAGCCGTCGGCGAGGAGCTGACGGGTCTGACGCTCCCAGCTGTGCCCGTTGAGCGGGTAGCCGTGGATGAGCACGACCGGCTGGCCCGCTCCCTGGTCTTCGTAGTAGAGCTCGACGGGTGTGCTGTTCTCGTCTCCGACAGTGATGTAACCCATGATTCGATCCTCTCATCAATCCGAGAACGCTCGTTCTCGCTGGTAGGTCCCACAGTAGAGAACGTCCGTTCTCATGTCAAGTACACTGTTGTCATGGTCGAAGACGAGGCACGCGAGCGGATCCTCTCCGCCGCCGAAGAGCTCTACTACCGCAAGGGATACGCGGCCGTGGGGATGGATGAGTTGCGCGCGGCCGCCGGCGTGTCGCTGAGGCGCCTCTACTCTCTCTTCCCCGCGAAGACGGACATCGTCGCCGCGGTCCTCGCACGCAGGCACGCGGAGTGGGAGTCGTCGCTGTCGGGTGCCGTGGCGGATGCCGGGCCCGATGCCCGCTCGCGGCTGCTCGCCGTGTACGGCTACCTCGAGGAGTGGTTCTGCACCGACAGCTTCCGCGGCTGCGCGTTCATCAACGCGTTCGGCGAACTCGGCGGCACCCACCCCGATGTCGCTGCCGCCGTCCGCGAGCACAAGGCGTCGTTCCAGCGGTACATGGCAGGGCTGGTCGACGAGATCGGGGCGCCGCCGGTGCTCGCGGCGCAGCTTTCGATTCTCGCTGAGGGCGCGCAGAGCACCGCCGCGATCTCCGCCGACCCGCGGGTCGCGGCGCAGGCGCGGGATGCCGCGGAGGTGCTGATCGACGCCGCGATGTCACGCTGATCATCGTCCGCTGCTCGCGAACACCCAGCCGATTCCGATCACGGATGCGTAACGTCACCATCATGACCACGGTTTCCGTCGACGAGCAGGCCATCTCCGAGGCGAAAGAACTCCGCGATCAGTTCCAGCGGTTCCTGCGCGAGTACGAGTTCGGGATGCGCGAAGTCGAGACGAAGATCTCGATCCTCCGCGATGAGTTCACCCACAACCACGCGTACAACCCGATCGAGCACGTGAAGAGCCGCATCAAGTCGCCCGACAGCATCGTCGAGAAGGTGGCACGCAAGGGCATCGAGCCCGATTTCGACACCATCAGGGCCGAGGTCACCGACATCGCGGGCGTGCGCGTGACGTGCAGCTTCGTCGCTGACGTCTACCGTCTGTTCGATCTGCTGACGCAGCAGGACGACGTCACGGTCCGCGTGGTGAAGGACTACATCGCCGATCCGAAGCCCAACGGCTACAAGAGCCTTCACACCATCATCGAGGTACCGGTGTTCCTCTCCACCGGCCCCATCGCGGTCCCCGTCGAGGTGCAGTTCCGCACGATCGCGATGGACTTCTGGGCGAGTCTGGAACACAAGATCCACTACAAGTTCCAGGGGCAGATCCCGGGGCATCTGGTCGACAGCCTCACGGATGCCGCGGATGCCGCGAGTGAACTGGATCTTCGGATGGAACGCCTGCACCGCGAGGCCCATGGCGTCCGTCCCCGCGAACTCGCACCGCCCCGCGTCATCGCGGTCTGAACACCTCCGCGCCGATCGTCGCGATCCGTTCGCGCTGCGGCTCCGAACAAGCAGGGAGCACACCGGGAACAGGGAGAAGACCATGGCGCAGCAGAGCAGTGGCAGGCGGTTCATCGTGTGGGCGGCCCTCGCGGGCGTGATCGGAGGCGCCGTCTTCCTCGCGACAGCAGAGCTGTTCGCCCTGCTTCTCGCGCGATCGGCAAGCCCGATCCTGGCGGTGGGCGGATTCGTCATCGACATCGTGCCGCAGCCGTTCAAGGAGTTCGCGATCGCCACGTTCGGCGAGTACGACAAGATCGCTCTCCTCGCCGGTCTCGGCCTCGCCGTCGTCATCGCCTCGGCGATCGCCGGGATCCTCCAGCTGGTGCGGCCGCCGCTCGGCGTCATCGCGCTGGTCGTCGCGGGGGCGCTCTCGACCGCGGCGATCGTCACTCGCGCCGGCGTGACGGCGCTCGCCTTCCTCCCGCCGCTCCTCGGCACGATCGCCGGGTCCGTCCTCCTCGTGCTTCTCAGCCGCCGCCTGCGCGCATGGCGGGTGTCGACGCTCAGCGACGACGCGCCGGACAGCGCCGCCGCCGACCACGCCGCAGCACCGACCGCTGCCGACCACGCCGCAGCACCGACGGGCGTCGACCGGCGCCGCTTCTTCGTGCTGGCGGGGATCGCCGGAGTGTCCGCCGTCGTCGTCGGCATCGCCTCTCGCACCGTGAGCATGGCGGTCGCTTCCGTGGAGTCGATCCGCAGCGCCCTGCGACTGCCCGCCCCGGGGACGACGGTGACCGTCCCGGCCGGAGCCGAACTCGACATCCCCGGGCTCAGCCCGCTGTTCACCTCGAACAAGGACTTCTACCGCGTCGACACCGCCCTCACCGTCCCCACCATCGACCCCGCGACCTGGCGCCTCGTGATCGACGGCATGGTCGACCAGCGCGTGGAGCTGACCTTCCAGGACCTCCTCGACATGGGGATCGATGAGTACGCGATCACGCTGACCTGCGTCTCGAACGAGGTCGGCGGTGAACTCGTCGGCAACGCGATGTGGCTCGGTGTGCCACTGCGTGACGTGCTCAAGAAGGCCGGCGTGAAATCGGGAGCCGACATGGTGCTGTCCCGCAGTGTCGACGGCTACACCGCCAGCACCCCTCTGGCCGCCCTGACCGACGACGACCTCGACGCGATCCTCGCGGTCGGTATGAACGGCGAGCCGCTGCCGCTCGAGCACGGCTTCCCCGTGCGCATGGTGGTGCCAGGTCTCTACGGCTATGTGTCGGCGACCAAGTGGCTCACCGAGCTCAAGGTCACCACGTTCGCCGACGACGAGGCCTACTGGACCCCGCGCGGCTACAGCGCCAAGGCTCCGATCAAGTTCTCATCGAGGCTCGACACCCCCAGCATCGGCGAAGCGGTTCCCGCCGGTCGCATCCCGATCGCAGGCGTCGCGTGGGCGCAGTCCGTCGGCATCGAGCGGGTCGAAGTCCAGATCGACGACGGCGACTGGATGCCGGCGACGATGTCGACACCCATCAACGACGACACCTGGGTGCAGTGGTTCATGGAGTGGGATGCCACCCCGGGGACGCACTATGTCGCGGTTCGCGCGGTCAACAAGAACGGCGACCTGCAGATCGAGGATCGAGCCCCGATCGCGCCCGACGGTTCGTCCGGCTGGCAGCGCTCCCTCATCCGCGTCACCTGACCCGTGCGCATCCGGTCCCCAGAGCCTAGGGTGGGGCCATGACCCCGCTCACCGCGTCCGTGATCACGGTTTCCGACCGGTGCTTCGAGGGCGTTCGGGAAGATCGCGGCGGGCCGCTGGCGGTCGGACTCCTGCGAGAGGCGGGATTCACCTGCGGCGAGGCCGAGATCGTTCCGGACGGCGCGCGCTCGGTGGAGGACGCGCTGCGCCGGGCCGTGGCGGCGGGGGCACGGCTCATCCTCACCACGGGCGGCACCGGGGTCGGGCCGCGGGATGAGACGCCCGAGGGCACGCGAGCGGTCATCACCCGCGAGATCCCGGGGATCGCGGAGGAGCTGCGCCGCAGCGGGCTCGCCGACACCCCCCTGTCCGTGCTGTCACGCGGCCTCGCCGGCATCGTCGACCCCGAGGGGGCGCTGGTCGTCAATCTGCCCGGATCCACTCGCGCCGTCGCCTCCGGCGTTCCCATCGTGCTCGCGGTGGCCGTGCACACAATCGAACAGGTAGCGGGCGGAGATCACTGATGAACGACGTACGACTGGCGGCCATGTCGGACGAGCCCCTCGATCTCGACGCCCATCTCGCCGCGGTCGAGGATCATCGCCTCGGTGCGGTGACGACCTTCATCGGACGGGTGCGCGACAACGACCCGGACGCGACGACACCCGTCGTCGGCCTGGACTACAGCTCGCATCCGGATGCCGAGGCGACGCTGCGCAGGCTCGCTGAAGAGGCGGTCGCCGGCAGCGGCGCGCCCGCTCTGGTGGCGGTCAGTCACCGCACGGGCCGGCTGGACGTCGGCGATGCCGCTGTCATCATCGCCGTCGCCTCGGAGCATCGTGCCGAGGCGTTCGACGTGTGCCGTGCTGTCATCGAGGCGATCAAGCGGGACCTGCCGGTGTGGAAGCGTCAGCTGGAGTCCGATGGGTCGAGCTCATGGAAGGGGATCGGCGGCTGAGCCGCCTCGCACTCACCCGCCCGCGAACGGGGGCAGCACGTCGATGAGGCGTGCCTCATCGAGCCGGCGATCGTCGTCAGCGCGCACGCCGTCGACGAGCACTGCGCACCGCGGCAGGATGTCGGCGAGAGCCGGATGCTGCTCGATGACCGCTGCACGCAGTGCCAGCAGGGTGCGCTCGTCGCGCTCCTCGGTCTCGCGCCCGGCCGCCTCCGCCGCCGCGGCGAAGTACCGCACGAGGGTCATCGCGACTCGTCCGACGCGGGATACGCCGCTTCGGGCGACGGTTCGCCGGGGCGGACCCAATCACCGGAGCGCCCGCCGGATTTCGCGACGATGCGCACGTCTTCGATGATGACGGCACGGTCGATGCCCTTGATCATGTCGACGACCGCGAGCGCCGCCACCGACACGGCGGTCAGGGCCTCCATCTCGACGCCGGTGCGATCGGCGGTGCCGACGGTCGCCTCGATCTGCACCCCGGCGTCGACGATCTCGAGTTCGACGCTCGCCCGGTGCACGCCGATCACGTGCGCGAGCGGAAGCAGGGCGGCGGTGGACTTGGCGGCCTGGATGCCGGCGATGCGAGCGACCGCGAGAACGTCGCCCTTCGGCGCGGTGCCGTCACGGAGAGCGGTGATCACGTCGGCACCGGCGCGCACGAACCCGCGGGCCGTCGCCGTGCGCACGGTCGGCTGCTTCGCGGTGACATCGACCATGTGAGCGCGTCCGGCGGCGTCGAGGTGGGGGAAGCTCATTCGACCAGCATGACATCGATCGCATCGCCGACGGCGACGGCATCCACCTCGGCCGGCACGATCGCGAAAGCGCGTGCGCGGGCGAGACCTCCGGCGAGATGCGACCCCGACCCGCCGGCGGTCGCCGGCCGCACCGTGCGCGCTGCGACGTCGACGACGGCGGGGAGGTACTGACGACGGCCGGGAGGAGTGGTCCACGGGGTGTCTGCCGTGAAGGGAGCGAGCGGGCGATGGATATCGGTGCGTCCCTGCATCGCGAGCAGCGCCGGGCGCACGAACACCTCGAACGAGACGGCGACGCTCACCGGGTTGCCCGGCAGGCCGAACACCAGGCAGCCCGCACCCAGCACCCCGAACGCCTGCGGCTTCCCAGGCTGCATGGCGACGGGAACGAACTCGATCTCGCCGCCGCCGTCGAAGGCCGAGCGCACCGGTTCGTATGCTCCCGCGCTCACCCCGCCGGTGAACACGATCACGTCGGCGCCGCGTTCGAGAGCCTGCGCCGTCACTTCCGTGACGGCGTGCGCGTCGTCGGGGATCCGCGCGGCCAGCACGACCTCGGCACCCGCACCGCCCACCAGCTGCTCGAGAAGGGGACCGTTCGAATCGGGGATACGACCGCGCGCCGGCGCCTCACCGGGCGCGAGCAGCTCGCTGCCGGTCGACACCACCGCCACGCGCGGTGCACGCGCCAGCGTGACGACGGAGACACCCGCGGCGACCGCCGCCGCGACCTGGAAAGGGCCGATGCGGTCTCCCGCGGGCACCAGTTCGTCGCCCGCGCGCAGATCCGCACCTCGTCGGCGGATGAACGCCCCGGGTTGCGCCGGCGCCCGCAGCACCCGCACTTCGCGCAGCGAGTCGGCGAGTCCGCCGGCGGTGTCCTCGAACGGCACGATCGCATCGGCGTCGGTGGGTGCCGGCGATCCGGTCATGATGCGGGCAGCGTCGCCCGCGCCCAGCGCCGGGTCAGCCGAGACCCCGGCCGGGAGGTCGGCGACGACCCGCAACGAGACCGGACTCTCGGGCGATGCGCCGGCGACATCGGCCGCGCGCACGGCGAAACCGTCCATCGCGGAGTTGTCGAAGAGGGGGATGTCGTGTGCCGCCGTCACAGACTCAGCCAGCGTCCGCCCCGCCGCATCCGCCACATCGAGCGTCTCGGCCCCGAGCACGCGTACGGCGTCGAGCACGCGCGCCAGCTGCTCCTCGACGGAGCGCAGATTCCTCGTGCCGGACGCGCCGTTCACGCCGGCACCGCCGAGGCGGGGCGGATCGCGATCTCGTGCTGGCGGGCGGTGAGGGCATCGATCATCGCGAGGCGGCCGAGAAGGGGCTCTCCCGCTCCGGTGATGAGCTTCACGACCTCACTCGCGAGGACGCCCCCCACCTGAACGCACAGCGCCCCCAGCACGCCGACCTGGGCGCAGCTGGGAGGCTCGCCCTCCGTTCCGACGGGAAAGAGGTCGGCGAGCACCACCGGCTCGCCGACGATGGGACGCGCCCAGAACACCGTGGCCTGTGCGTGCCATTCCTGCACGGCGCCCCACACCAGCGGCAGTCCGAGAGCCTCCGTCGCCGAGGCCGCGTGCCGGCGCGTCTGGAACGAGTCGCTCGTGTCGACGACGACGTCTGCCCCGGCGAGCAGGCGTTCGGCGTTGCCGGCATCCAGGCGTTCGCCCACCTCCCTGACGGTCGCATGGGGAGCGAGGGCCGTGATCGCACGGGCAGCGGATGCCGTCTTCGGCGTACCGATGTCATCGACACGGTGCGCGAGCTGGCGCTGCAGGTTCGTCAGCTCGACGACATCGTCGTCGATCACCGTGATCGTGCCGACTCCGGCCGCCGCGAGCGCCAGCAGCACGGGTGAGCCGAGGCCCCCGGCGCCGATCACCGTCACGCGAGCCGCCGACAGCCGGCGTTGTCCTTGTTCGCCGATGCCCGCGAGTACGGCATGGCGGGCCGTGCGGACGAGTTCGGCCGGCTCCAATGCCGGAGCGGGAGCGACGAGAGGGTCCATGGCTTCAGGGTATGCCTCCCCACCCCGGCGGCGCGCCGTGATGGCGGGAGCGATCAGCCGGCGATACCGCGCAGAATCCGTTCGAGTCCGTACTCGAAATCGGCATCGTGCGTGGCGATCGTCGGCTCCTGATACTGTCCGGCGCCGAACAGCGCGGCGACGCGGCGATATCCCCGTGCATCGATCAGCGGAGCGACCTGCTCGACGACGTCGCGATCTGAGAGCGGGTGCTCGGTCCAGGCTCCGAGGTCTCGCTGCGTGATGAACTGGAAGCGGACGTAGCCGTCGAGCAGGGTGGCAGCGCGAAGGATGTCAGGCGCTGGCAGCGGGCTGCTCTCGAGTGCCGCCAGCAGCGCCTCGAGCCAGCCCAGGGCGTTGGGTGTGATCGGTACGGTGAGCGTGAGATCCGCCAGCCACGGATGCCGCAGATACCGCTCGCGAAGCGCGCCTGCCCACTCGCGTGTTGCGGCGCGCCAGTCGTCGGTCGTCGCCGTGAGCGGGGGATCGGCGAGAGCGTACTCGCGCAGCAGCACGTCGAGCTCTTCGCGCGAGTCGACATAGCGATACAGCGCGTTCGTCGTGACGTTCAGAGCGTCGGCGAGCCGCACCAGTGACACCGACGCCATCCCGCCGGTGTCCGCAAGTCCGGCGGCCTGCGCGACGATCGTCTCGAGCTCGAGCGAGGGACGCCGTCCGCGCTTGCCGGGCTGCTGCGGCATGCCCCAGGCGCGGCGCAGCTGCGGAGGCAGGAGCCTCGGCGGCTCGGGAGCATCCGTCTGGGTCATCCCTCGATGTAATCACGCTTCGAGGCGCGGCGCGCTCTGCATCCGCGGCCACCGTCTGTCATTCCTCGCCGGAATCGGTTATTGTGCATGGGTCACACAATAATCCATCCTGAGGACGGGAACCATGAAGAAGAAGATCGCCGACGAGCTCGACGATCGCGGCGGCCCCGCGATCGCCCTCTCCGATGTGCGGAAGGTGTACAACTCGGGAGCCCGCACCGTGCAGGCGCTGCGAGGAGTCACCCTGGACGTCGCACGCGGGTCTTTCACCGCGGTGATGGGTCCTTCCGGATCCGGGAAGAGCACGCTTCTGCATTGCGCCGCGGGCCTCGATACTCCCTCGTCCGGATCCGTGCGGCTGGCGGGCCGCGACCTGGACGGCCTGTCGGACGATGCGCTCACCGAGTTCCGCCGTGAGCACGCCGCTTTCATCTTCCAGTCCTTCAATCTGATGCCCGCGCTCACGGTGCGGCGCAACGTCGCACTGCCGATGATCCTGGCCGGCAGACGCGTCGATGACGCCGCCGTCGATCGGGCGATCGAACGCGTGGGGCTGGCAGACCGGGCGGACCATCGACCGGGAGAGCTCTCCGGCGGTCAGCAGCAGCGTGTGGCGATCGCGCGCGCGCTCGCCGGCCGTGCGGACGTTCTGTTCGCCGACGAGCCGACGGGGGCGCTCGACACCGCCACTGCGGCCAGCGTGCTCACCCTCATGCGGGAGTCCGTGACCTGGCACGGCCAGGCCATCCTGATGACGACACACGATCCGATCGCCGCGTCGTATGCCGACCAGGTCGTGGTCGTGGTCGACGGGCAGATCGCGACGACGCTGTACGGCCCGACGCCCGAGAGCGTCGCGGCCGAGCTCACCAGGGTCGCAAGCCGGATGGCGGTGCGCTGATGTGGAGTATCGCTCTCAGCAGCATCCGGCACCGCCTGGCCGCGTGTGCAGCAGTCTTCATCGCCACGGCTCTCGGCGCGGCACTGGTCATGACCGCTGGCGGGTTCTTCGAGACGGGCATCAGGCTCACCGCTCCCGCCGATCGTCTGTCCGCAGCCGAGATGATCGTCATCGGCAGCCCCGACTACGTCATGCTGACGCCGGAAGGCGATCCCACGACGGACTATCGCCCGTACCCCGAACGCCACCGGGTCCCCGCGGAGGCGGTCGCCGACATCCGTGATCTGGCGGGCGTCGACGCAGCCGTGCCCGTCCACTTCCTCGAGGGCAGGATCCAGCACGGCGATGAGCTGATCCCCGTCACTGCGCAGAACGCGTCATCCGCAGCATCCGGCCCGTTCGGTGTCGATGCGGGTGAGCTCCCGACGGGCTCGGCAGTCGCGATCAGCGCGTCCTTGGCCGAGCGGATGTCACTCTCCGTCGACGACTCCGTCACCGTGGTGCTCGGCGGCGAACCGCGAGGCGCACGGGTCGCGGGCGTCGTCGGCGACTCGAACTCACCGCCGACCCTCTTCGTCTCCGACGACGTCGCCACCGAGGTCGCCGCAGGCGAGGTCGTCGACGCCGTCGCCGTGCATCCCGCCGGCCAGGCAGACCTCG
Source organism: Microbacterium sp. (assembly GCF_031179285.1). Taxonomy (GTDB): domain Bacteria; phylum Actinomycetota; class Actinomycetes; order Actinomycetales; family Microbacteriaceae; genus Microbacterium. Next base: position 90,298 of record NZ_JAPSHY010000009.1, read on the forward strand.
CTGAGCTGCGCGGGCGGATCCACGCGGCGGTACCCGGGGCCGTGATCCTGGAAGGAGGCGGGCGCGGCGCGGCGGAGAATCCCGCAGTGTCCGCCTCGCGCATCCCCGCGATCGTCACCGGTGCCGTGTTCGCGGGCATCGTCCTCGTGGTGCTCGGGACGATCGTCTCGGGAACGGTCTCGCTGTCGGTGCGTCAGCGATCGCGCGAGATCAGCCTTCTGCGTGCGACGGGTGCTACCGGCAGGCAGGCGCGACGGGCCATCATGATCGAGACGATGGTGGTCGGGATCTCCGGCATCATCGTCGGCGTCGGCGTGGGATTCCCGATCAGCGCCGGAGTCTTCGCGATCGTGTCCGCCGCAGGGCTCTTCCCGCCGGTCCTCGAGCTCGAGGTCGGTGTCATCCCGGTGGCGATCGCGGCCGTCGCTCCGCTGCTCGTCCTCTTCCTGGCGACGGCAGCCGCTGCGCGCGGCGCCCGTCGATCACGGGCGATCGACGCCCTGCAGGAGGCCGACATCCCGAAGGTGCGCATGGGTGTGGCCCGGTGGATCTTCGGCGTGGTCTTCGGTCTGGGCGCGATCGCGCTCGCGGTGATCACCTGCCTGATGCCGCCGGCGCTGGTGACGGCGACGAGCGGGCCCGCCGTGCTCGCCGGCAGCATATCTGCGGCACTGCTGGCGCCGGTCTGGCTGCGGCTGGGCAACGTGATGCTTCGACCCGTTCTGCGTGCGACCGCCGGCCACCTCGGAGTGATCAGTTCGGACAGTCTCCGGCTGAGGTCCGGACAGCTCAGCGCGGTGACGGCATGCATCGCCCTGGTGGTCGGCATCGGCGTCGGAAACCTGGCGTCTCAGGACATCCAGCGCGAAGCCGCGCTGGCGGCCGCGGTCGCACCGTTCCGAGCGGGCGCGGTGCTCGACTCGGCAGGGCAGCCGGATGCGGTCATCGAGCGCGCCGCCGCGCTCGATGTCGTCGGTGCTGCAGGCGCGATCGTGCTGAGCGGCGGGTGGATCGAGAAGCCGTACGATCCCTCGCATCCGGATCGCCCCTGGAGCGTCGTCGGCATCACCACGGCCGATGTGACGAACTTCGACGCCGACCAGGGAACGCTTGCGGATCTCTCGGGAGACACGATCGCGCTGCCGAGACGGAACGCGGACCAACTCGGCCTGTCCGTGGGTGACGAGATCGCATTCCGTTTCGGCGACGGCGCGGGAGCGACGCTCCGGCTGGTGGCCACCTATCCCGACCGCGTCGGCTACGAACGTCTGCTGCTGCCGGCCGACCTGCTCGCGCGCCACACCACCACGCGGGAGGCGTCGACGATTCTCGTCACCCCGGCGGACGGCGTCTCGGACGCGTCGTTGCACGAGGCGCTTCGCGCGGAGTTCGACGGCAGCAGCGTGTCCGTGCGCGACGGGCGCTCGATCGCCTCGGTGGCCGCTTCGGGACTGGGAGTGCAGACCATCATCAACACGCTGATGGTGGCGATCACGGTCGCCTACGCCGCCATCGCGGTCATCAACACCCTCAGCGTGACGATCCTCGCGCGCCGTCGCGAACTGGCCCTGCTCCGCCTCACGGGTTCGACGCGACGACAGGTTCTGCGAGTGCTCGGGTCGGAGACAGCCGTTCTCGCGACGACCGGGACCGTGCTGGGGCTCGTCGTCGCGCTGGCCGCCGTCGCCCCCACCGCACTCGCCGTCGGCGGTTCTCTGATCACGGGAGGAGCGCTCGGGATCGTGGTGGGCACGCTGGCGGTCGTGGCACTTCTCGTCCTCCCCGTCACCGGCGCGATCGGACGGCGGGCGACGGTCGATCGCCCCGTCGAGGACGTGACGAGAGCAATGTGACATTGACAGGCAAGCGCTGGCTTGCATATCCTGGTCAGGCAAGCCCCCGCTTGCCTGACCAGGAGGGTGAGATGGACGTCTTCAGCGCATTGTCGGATCCGACACGTCGTGCGATCGTCGACGAGCTGCAAGCGAAGGACGGCCAGTCGCTCTTCGAGCTGTGCGCGCGTCTGGTCACCAATCACGCTCTCACGTCGACGCGGCAAGCCGTCTCGCAGCACCTCGAGGTGCTGGAGAGGGTCGGCCTGGTCACGTCGAGGCGCGAAGGGCGGTACAAGTTGCTCTTCCTGGACACCTCCCCGCTGCGGCCGGTCATCGATCGCTGGCTCGAGCAGACGCCCGAAAGGCGCAGCGGTCCGGCGGAATCCCGCGAGGAGCTGAACCCCAGAAGGACCGGGATGCGCGTGACCTGGGTGACCCTGTTCGTCGACGATCAGGAGAGGGCCCGCCGGTTCTACACCGAGACGCTCGGATTCCTCGTCAAGCACGACGTTCCGCTCGGGGCCGATCGCTGGCTGACACTCGTCTCGGCGACAGATCGTGACGGTGTCGAGCTCGTTCTCGAGCCGGCCGCGCACCCGGCGGTGACGCGGTTCCGAGCGGCGCTCGCCGCCGACGGCATCCCGGCGCACTCGTTCGCGGTGGACGACGTCGACAGCGAGTACGAGCACCTGCGCAGCCTGGGTGTCCACTTCACCCAGCGGCCCGCCGTCATGGGGGCGACCACCACGGCGGTCTTCGACGACACCTGCGGGAACCTGATCCAGATCCATCACCACGTCGACCAGAGATCGGCGCACACCCATCGAGAAAGAGGAGAACACGCATGAGTGACATCGCGAACGAGGAAGCGAGTCTGCACGCGATCGAACGAATCGTCACGCGTCGGAACATCGAGGACGGGCCCGCGCACGCGGTGGTGCTCCGTCGCCGTTTCGAGGCGCCGATCGACGAGGTGTGGGTGGCCATCACGTCACCGGATCGCATCGATCGCTTCTTCCTGCCCGTGAGCGGAGACTTCCGCGAAGGAGGGCACTACGCGTTCGAAGGACAGGCGAGCGGACGCATCCTCGTCTGCGAGGCCCCGAATCTCCTCCGCCTGGAATGGCTCCCGCCCGACCGCGGTGAAGCCGACGAGGTCGAGGTGCGCCTGGTCGACGACGGCGACGACGCGACATGGCTCGAGCTCGAGCATGCCTCGGTCGCCGACGTCTTCCACACCGATCTCTCCGGGGACAAGTTCAGCCCCGCCATCGGGTGGGAAGGGCCACTGCACTACCTGGGGGAGTTCCTTCGTGGTGCACTGCCCGACCAGCCCGCTGATCAGTGGTACGTCTTCGATGAGACCGAGGAGATGCGGCTCGCGAAGCTTCGCGCTGCGGAGTGGGCCGAGGCGGAGGCGCGGTTCGCGAAGCAGCGCTGACGATCGTCAGACGAGGGTATCCCACCCCTGAAACCGGGGGCGTCGCTGAGCGGCGCTCCCGTTTTCGCGTGTCTATGCCGGCCAGGTGGCGGGGTAGTGCGCGGCGTTTCTTCTCATCTCGCGACGGAGTTCGCGGCGCTGCTCCACCGACAGCCGATCCGCCATCACGATCCCGTTCACGTGATCGCTCTCGTGCTGCAGGCACCGGGCGAGAGTCCCCGTGCCTCGGACGGTGATCGGATCGCCGTACTGATCGTGCCCGCGACAGACGGCGAAATCCGGTCGTGCCACGGGCACGGCGGCGCCCGGATACGACAGGCATCCCTCGAGGTCTGTCGCGTCGACCGGGTCGGCGGCGAGGTCGATCGTCGGATTGCAGACGAGGCCCTGCCGGCGCCGACCGAAGGCGTCTTCGCAGTCGTAGACGAAGACCGAGAGATCCGCGCCGATCTGGGGTGCCGCAAGCCCCGCCCCGTCCGCGGCGGCATTGGTCGCGAAGAGGATGCCCAGCAGGTCCCACAGCTCCGGTCCGAAGTCCGTCACCGGCCGGCACGGTCGATGCAGCACCGGTTCTCCCCACCGTGTGATGGGGACGGCGCGCCCGAGCGTCATCAGCTCTTCGAGCGGCATCCGTATCGCCTTTCTGATTCCGGTGACCGCCTCTTGATGTTCGGTGCGGCCACCGGAATACTATCGTGCATGGGTCGCACAATTACGAATCCGCCAGCGGAGGCGGGCGCTCGCCTTCGCGTCGCGCCCCTGCTGCTGCTGGCGGCCGCCGTGTGGGCGACGGTGACCGTCGAACTGGTGCCGGCCGGGCTCCTGCCCGACGTGGCCGCTGAGTTCGGCATCCGCGTCAGCGCCGCCGGGCTGATGGTGTCGGCATGGGCGGTGACGATCGCCGTCGCGAGTCTTCCGCTGGCGCGGCTGCTGCGCCGACTCGACCGTCGCGCGCTTCTCGTCGGAGCGCTCGCCGTGATGGCGCTCGCCAACATCGCCCTGGCGCTGGCGCCCACGTTCGAGGTCGTCGCTGTCTGCCGGATCATCGCGGCGGCGGCGCACGGCGCATTCTGGTCGACCGTCATGGTCTTCGCCGCCGCGATATCCCCACCCGCTCACACCGGCCGGGCGGTGACGATCACCGGCGCCGGAGCGGCTGTGGCGGTGTTCCTCGGCGTGCCGCTGGGCACCTTCATCGGGCAGGCGGCGGGCTGGCGTTCGACGTTCTGGATGCTCGCAGCGCTGCTGGCCGCCTGCGCCCTCGTCATCCGCCTGACATTGCCGGCCATCGCCGGATCTCGTGCGGACAAAGGAGACCGGAGAGGGTCGGACGCCACGCTCGTTCCTGTCATCCTCATCGTCTTCGTACAGCTCTTCGTGGCGTTCGCGCACTTCTCCCTCTACACCTACGTCTCGCCGTTCCTCACAGATCGCGTCGGCATCCCCGAGCAGGCCGTCGGCGTGCTTCTGCTCCTCTCCGGCGTCGGGGGGCTGATCGGGCTCGTCATCGTGACCTTCGCCGCGGACCGCGTTCCGAGGGCGGCCATGATCGCCGCCCTCGCGCTGCTCTTCGTCGCGCTCCTGGCGCTCGCTGCGGGCGCCGAATCGCTGCCGGCCGCGATCGTGTCGTTCGTGGTGTGGGGAATCGCCATCGGCGCCCTTCCACCGTTGTTGCTGGCGAGAACCCTCCGGTTGGCGAGCGACCGGCTGCGTACGGCGGCGAGCGCCATGGCCGTCGTCGCCTTCAACGCCGGGATCGCGATCGGCGCCTGGTCGGGTGCGCTGATCGTCGACGGCCCAGGGCTGACTGTGCTGCCCGTGGTCGCCGCCTCGGCCGCTGCGGTGGCGCTCGCGATCTGCCTGCTGTCCCTGCGTCTCGATCGAAAGGAGCCTCGATGACATCGATCCGATTCATCTCTCCGGCGGGCCTGGTGCAATCGCCCGCCTTCAACCATGTGGCCGTGGTTCCACCGGGGTTCGCCACGGTGTTCGTCGGCGGGCAGAACGCCGTCGACGGCTCGGGCGAGCTCGTCGGGGCCGGCGATGCGGCCGCTCAGGTCGGCAGGGTGATGGAGAACCTCCGCGAGGCGCTGCGGGCAGCGGATGCCGACATGCAAGACCTCGTCTCGATGACGATCATCATCGTCGACGGCGTCGATCTCGTCGCGGCCTACCCCGTCGCGGCGGCAGCCCTCGGCGGCGCGGCGCCGGTGGTGAGCGTCGTCACGGTGACAGGTCTCGCCGTGCCGGGCGCGCTCGTCGAGGTGAGCGCGATCGCGGCCGTCCCCGCCGCCGACCGGGCCGGGTAGCGACGCGCGAGAGCTCGCGGATCCGGCGGTCAGCTCGCCGCGAGCACGGAGAGGACGTTGCCTGCGGGGTCCTTGAACCAGGCGATGTCCGGCCCCTGGCCCGGACCGCCGTGCGAGATGCCCTTGGCGTCTGTCCCGGAGTCGGGGTCGGTGTAGATCTTGGTCACGACGCCGCGTGCGTTGAGATCGTCGACGGCGGCCTCGACATCGTCGACGGGGAAGTTCAGGATCGTGTAACTCGCCGGAGAGTGATCCGGCTTCTCGTAGACGAAGATCGACCCGCCCTGCGGAAGGGCGATGTTGAGGAAGCCCATCGCGTCGGTGGTGACCTCCATGCCGAGTGTGTCGCCGTAGAAGGATCGGGCGGCGTCGATGGAATCGACGCTGAAGCCGCTGAACGCGTGTGTCGTCTGAAACGCTGTCATGTGGTCATCATGCGCCCCGTCGAGCGGCGTGTCCAGGGCACAGCGGTCGCCGGCAGCAGCGGGTCGACGAGGTGGCTGACGCAGAAGCGGATGATTCTCCCGTCTGAGACCGCATCTGCGGTAGTATGCACCGATGGAGAGCTATCGCATCGCCCGCGCAGCCCAGCTCCTCGGAGTGAGCGATGACACGGTGCGGCGCTGGGTGGACCAGGGTGTGCTGCCGGTCACCGATGCGGTGCCCGCTGAGATCCCAGGAGACGCGCTCGCCGAACGCGCGATCGCACTCGCCACCGAGTCTCCGGATCCGATCGACGCCCGCTCCAGTGCTCGCAACCGGTTCGTCGGAATCGTGACCCGCGTGCAGATCGACGGACTGATGGCGCAGGTCGACATCCAGGCCGGCCCCCACCGGGTGGTATCGCTGCTGTCGGCCGAAGCCGCGCGCGAACTCCGGCTCGAGGTCGGGTCGCTGGCGACGGCCTCGGTCAAGGCGACCCAGGTCACGGTCGAGGTTCCGAAGGGCTGACATGAGCCGTTCCCTGCGTCGTTCAGCCGTCGTCCTCGCCGCCGCTGCCGCAGCGGTGCTCGCGGGTTGCTCCGCAGGTGCCGCGCCGACGCCGGACGGGGCGGAGCGCGCCCCGAGCGGCGACCTCGTCGTGTACGCGGCAGCGTCGCTCTCCGCCGCGTTCGACGCGATCGGCGACGCCTTCACCGCCGAGCATCCGGGGGTGAAGATGAGTCACGTCTACGACGGCTCGCCGACGCTCGTCACGCAACTGCTCGAGGGCGCTCCCGCTGACGTGATCGCGACGGCCGACGACGACACCATGGCCCAGCTCGACAGCACAGCCGGCGAGCCGAGTGTGTTCGCCTCGAACACACTGGTCATCGCCGTCCCCACCGGCAACCCCGGCGATGTGCAGACCCTCGCCGACCTCGCCGACGGGGTCACCGTGCTCTGCGACGCCGCGGTTCCCTGCGGCGCGGCATCCGCGACCCTCCTTGAAAACGCCGGCATCGCACTGGAACCCGCCAGCCTCGAGCAGAACGTGACGGCCGTGCTCACGAAGGTCACCGCCGGCGAGGCCGATGCCGGACTCGTGTACGCCACCGATGCGATCGGTCGTGACGACGTCGAGACGATCGTCCCCGCGGGCGCGGAGGAGGTTGTGGTCCGCTACCCGATCGCGACACTCACGGACGCACGCAACCCGGGCACCGCTTCGGCGTTCGTCAACTTCGTGCTGTCGGATGCCGGGCAGGCGATCCTGGCCGACTTCGGGTTCGGAACGCCGTGAGCGCCGCCGACACGAGCGGGTACGCCCCCCGTGCGCTCGCTGTCCCGGCATCCATCGGGCTCGCCTTCCTCGTGCTGCCGCTCGCGGCACTGATCGCGCGCGTCGAGTGGTCGACGTTCGTCGCCGATGTGACCTCCGACGCCGCCCTGTCGGCACTCGCCCTCTCGCTGGGCACCGGACTCACCGCCACCGTGCTGTGCATCCTCATCGGAGTGCCGCTGGCGCTGTTCATCGCCCGCTCGAGCCCGCGGCTCGCGGCCGTGCTGCGCGCGGCCGTGACGGTGCCCCTGGTGCTGCCACCCATGGTGGGTGGCGTCGCTCTGCTGTATCTCTTCGGACGCGCGGGTTGGCTGGGAGGCTTCGGGCTGTCGTTCAGCACGCCCGCCGTGGTGCTCGCGCAGACGTTCGTCGCCCTGCCGTTCCTGGTGCTCGCCGTCGAGGGGGCCGTGCGCACATCGGGTGTCGACTACGAGCGCACGGCGGCGGCTCTCGGCGCAGGCAGATGGACGATCCTGCGTCGCATCACGCTTCCGCTCGCGGCTCCGGGGATCGTCGCGGGCATCGTGCTCTGCTTCGCTCGGGCGATCGGCGAGTTCGGCGCGACGGCACTGTTCGCCGGTAATCGCCCCGGCGTCACGCAGACGATGCCGCTGGCGATCTATACCGCATTCAACGGGGCCGGAGTGTCTCGGGGTGCGGCCGTCGCCCTGTCACTGCTGCTGCTCGCCGCCGCGATCGCGGTGCTGCTGCTCGTGCGTGGCTGGCGACCGGGTGCGGCCCGATGAGCGTGGGGGACGGCGCCGAGGTGCCGGGTCTGTGCGCTCATATCGTTGTGAAGCGGGAGCACTTCACCGTCGACGTCGCGATGCGGGCCGCCACGGGGGAGACGCTGGCCGTGATGGGGCCCAGTGGGGCCGGCAAGTCGACCCTTCTCCAGGCGCTCGCGGGGCTGCAGAAGCTGACGGCCGGGGAGATCTCGGTGGAGGGACGCACCGTCGACCGCGTCGCCGCGCCGCGGGTGCGTGCGACGCCGATGGATCGCGGTGTCGTGCTGCTCGGTCAGGACGCGCGTCTGTTCCCCCACCTTTCCGTCCGCGAGAACGTCGCCTTCGGCCCCCGCTCGAAAGGGGCGGCCGCCCGCACGGCGCGTGACACAGCCGAGGAGTGGCTCATCCGCGTGGGGCTCCCCGGTGCCGGAGACCGGATGCCGCGCGAGCTCTCGGGCGGGGAAGGACAGCGCGTCGCCGTCGCGCGCGCGTTGGCGGCATCCCCCCGCGTCGTGCTGCTCGACGAGCCGCTGGTCGCGCTCGACCCCGAGACCGCGGGAGACATCCGGCGGATGCTGCGAGACCAGCTCGCCGGCACCACCACCGTGGCGGTCACGCACGACGCCGCCGACGCCGTCGCGCTGGCGGATCGGCTGATCGTGGTGGAATCGGGTCGCGCCACGCAGGCAGGGCCCGTTCGGGAGGTGCTCTCGGCACCCGCGTCCGATTTCGTCGCGTCGATCGCCGGGGTCAACCGGCTCGTCGGCATCGCCAGCGAGGGCGCGTGGCAGAGCGGCCACATCCGTCTGACCAGTGCGGATGCCGAATCGCGCGCGCTCGCCGCTGACGGTGGCGCCCGGATCGCAGCTGTGTTCCGTGCGGATGCGGTTCGGATTCTCGCCGCGGACGCGCCAGATGGATGGGAGACGACCATCACCCGCTTCGAACCCACCCTCGCCGGTGTGCGGGCGCATACTCAGTCCGGTTGCGCGGTCGACCTCTCTCTTCACGAGGTAGCGGGACGAGTACCGGGCGACGTGATCCGGCTGCACGTGGCTCCCTCGGACGTGCGGCTCGTCCCCGCAGTGTGACCCGCCGCCCTGGCAATGTGCCGTTCATCGACGCACGAACGATCCCGCCGGTTCTCGCGCGGGCTACGCTCAGGACATGACGGGGTCCGAGGCGATGCGATGAGGGCCGTTCCGGTCGTCATCGGTGTTCGGACTTCGAGCGCCGCGCCCGTCGCCGCGACGAAAGCCGCAACCGGCCCACTCGTCGACACCCACGGTCGCGTGCACCGCGACCTACGCATCTCGCTGACCGACCGCTGCTCGCTGCGGTGCACCTATTGCATGCCCGAGCAGGGCAACGAGTGGCTCGCTCGCACCAGCATCCTCTCGACCGATGAGATCGTCGAAGTCGCCGAGGTGGCCGCCTCGCTCGGCATCCGCACGTTCCGTCTCACCGGTGGTGAGCCGCTGCTGCGCGCCGACATCGTCGAGGTCGTGCGACGGATCGCCCGCATCGAGGGCGCCGAAGGGCCTGTCGAGGTCGCGATGACGACGAACGGCATCAGTCTCGCGGCGAAGCTCCCTCAGCTGATCGACGCCGGACTCACGCGCCTGAACATCAGCATCGACACGATCAACCGGCAGCGCTTCGCCGACCTCACCCGGCGCGACCGGCTCGACGACGTCTTCGAGGGCATCGCGGCAGCCGCAGCATCCGAACTCCGCCCTCTCAAGCTCAACGCGGTCGCGATGCGCGGGGTCAACGACGACGAACTCGTCGACCTTGTCTCCTTCGCGATGGATGTCGGGGCGGAGCTGCGATTCATCGAGCAGATGCCGCTGGACGCCGGCCATACCTGGGACCGCGCGACGATGGTCACGCGTGAGGAGATACTCGCGAAGCTCGGCGAACGGTGGCAACTCGAACCTGTCCCGGGCCGCGGCGGTGCGCCCGCCGAGAAGTGGCGCCTCGACGGCGGACCTCACGAGGTCGGCGTGATCGCCTCGGTGACGGCGCCGTTCTGCGGCGCGTGCGACCGACTGCGCCTGACGGCCGACGGCCAGCTGCGCAACTGCCTGTTCTCGATGGCGGAGTACGACCTGACCGCGCTGCTTCGCGGCGGCGGCTCCGTCCCCGGGCAGCGCGCCGGTGACATCGCCGCGCTACTGCGTTCGTGCGTGCTCGGCAAGCTCCCCGGCCACGCGATCGACGACCCGTCGTTCCTTCAGCCTGCACGCGGCATGAACGCGATCGGCGGCTGACCGCGTAGATCGGGCCGAGCGGCCTTGCGGCCGGCAGGCGAGCTCTGGGAGCATCACCTGGGAAGCGTGGAGGCGAGGCGACGATGGGTCAGGCGATGATCAGCGCGGACGAGGCGGTCGACGTCGACGAACTCACCGGCATCGACCGCGGACGCCAGCGCTGTGAATGCGATCACGGTGACGAGGCAGCATATCAACCGTGCGGGCGGCGGGCGAAGTGGCGCGTCAGCATCGATTGCGTCTGTGGGGAAGGTCATCCGTGGCGCGTCGAGATCCTCTGTTCGCGGTGCCTGCGCTCCGCGCGGCAGGCATACGACCGTGAGTCCATCGCCGTTCGCCCGCTGTGAGACCGCGTGACGCCGGCTCGGAGCCCGTCCCGGACGCCGCGTCAGCCGAGGAACTCGCGCGCCGCCGTTGACAGTGCCGTCACGCCGACATCGATCGTCGGGTGGATCTCGGGCGCGAAGAACGGCGAGTGATTCGTCGGGATGTCGCGGTCGAGCGTGCCGGCCGCCGTTGCCGCGGCGAACCGAGCGGGGTCGATGCCGCCCCAGAACCAGAAGACGAGTGGGGCACCGGTGTCACGGGCGAACCACGACACGTCCTCGCTGCCCGTGAACATTCCCGGGTCCATCACGGAGGCCTCGCCGAGCACCCGTTTGAGAGCGGCGGTGACGCGTGCCGTCGCATCCTCATCGTTGATCGTCGGCGGCAACGTGTGGTCGGTGCGGATCTCGGGCTGCTTCTCGGCGCCCGATGCGGCGGCCTCAGCGCGCACGATGCGCTCGACGCTCGCCAGCACTCTGTCGCGCATCTCGTCGTTCGGGTAGCGCAGGCTGAGTTCGAGCTTCGCCTCGGCGGGGATGATGTTGTTCTTGAGGCCCGCGTGGATCGAGCCGACGGTGACCACCGCGACATCGCGCGGATCGACCTCGCGCGAGGCGATCGTCTGCAGGCGCATGACCGTCGCCGCCGCCATCACGATCGGATCGATCGTCGAGTGCGGGCGTGAGCCGTGGCCGCCACGGCCATGAAGCGTCACGGTGAGTCCGTCGGATGCCGCCATCTGCGTGCCGGGGCGCACGCCGATCGTTCCGGCGGGAAGCGGAGTGACGTGCTGGCCGAGCACCACGTCGGGCTTCGGATAGCGGTCCATGATGCCGTCGGCGAGCATCGCGCGAGCGCCGGCACCGTACTCCTCGGCCGGCTGGATCAGGACGACCAGCGTGCCCGACCAGTCGTCACGGTCGGAGACGAGCTTCTCGACCGCGCCGATCATCGCCGTCACGTGCATGTCGTGGCCGCACGCGTGCATGACCGGCACGGTGTTTCCTGCTGGGTCCACCCCCTTGGCCGTGCTCGCGTACGCGAGGCCGCTCTGCTCCTCGACGGGCAGCGCATCCATGTCGGCGCGCAGCCACACGACGGGCCCGTCGCCGTTGCGGAGAATCCCGACGACACCCGTCACACCGACACCCTCTTCGATCTCCAGCCCCAGATCGCGCAGGTGCGCGGCGGCGATGCCGGCCGTTCGCGTCTCCTGGAACGACAGTTCCGGATGCTGGTGCAGGTCGATGTAGAGCGCTTCGAGGTCGATGGCCATGCCGACGAGCCTATCGCCGCGCCCGCGCTCAGTCAGGGCGACGGTAGGTCGCAAGCTCCGGCCCCGGCCGCAGCACCGCATTGACGATCGCGCGGATCGCGAACTCGCTCGCCTCGCCGAGCTCGATCACCTCGGGGTGCAGCAGCCACTGCAGCTGCAGTCCGTCCATGACGGCCAGGATGCTGGCGGACGCATGATGGATCACGTCGGGCTCGGTGACGCCCTCCTGAGCGCAGAGCGCGCGGAACGCGGCGTTCACCTCGCGGCGAAGGGTGACGTACCTCTCCTCGAAATACTCGCGCGCCGGATGATCGTCGGTCACGGACTCTGCCGAGAGCACCGCGTACGCCTGCACGATGCCCGGCCGGTGCGCATTGGCGAAGGCCGTGCGCACGAGGTGCAGGAACAGCTCGGGACCGCCCGGGATGTGCTTCTCGACGAGGTCGGCCACATCGGTCTCGTCACGATAGGCGAGAACTTCGAGAAGCAGCTTCTGCTTCGACCCGAAATGATGCAGCACCCCGGCGTGGGTGAGACCGACCTGCTCGGCCACATCGGCGAGTGTGCCGTTCGTCGAGCCTTTGTTGCCGAAGATGTCGACAGCGGCCTTCAGGATCTGCTCCCGCTTCGCACGGGTGGCTGGGCGCACACGCGACGGCTCATCGATGTCTGTCACCGCTTCGCTCCCTTTCGTCGGCATCCGTGCTTGCCATTCTACTTACCAATGAGTAACCTCGCGTTAGCTTACTTTCTCGACAGTAAGTAATACAGCGAAGCGAGGCGATGCCGTCCCGTCGCCGCGCAGCACAACGACCCGTGCCCAAGGAGAAGCAATGAAGCTCAGAAAGTCCCTGATCGCCGCCACCGCGATCGCCGCCCTCGGTGTATCGGCGCTCGCCGGTTGCGCCGGCGGTGGCTCGAACGGAAGCGGTTCCGGCGAGTCACCCGCGCTCACGATCGCCAAGCCCGACGGCGCGATCACCACAGAATCCAACAACCCGTACGTGGGCGACTCGTCGGCATCGAAGTACGGCTACGGCAAGGTCATCTTCGAGTCGCTCGGACTCGTCAACCAGACCGGTGACCGAGGTGTGACCCCGTGGCTCGCCGAGAGCATCGAGTGGAACGACGACTACACCGTGCTCACGATCGTGCCCCGCAAGGACGTGACGTGGAGCGACGGCGAACCGTTCACCGCTGACGACATCGTCTTCACGTACGAGCTCGTCTCCACGCCCGCGCTGGACACCGCCGGGCTCAAGTTCGAGGGGGCCGAGGTCGATGGCGACACCGTCACCCTCACGTTCGGCGAGTCGAAGTACGTCAACCAGGCACGCGTCCTGCACGTCCCGATCGTCCCGAAGCACATCTGGGAGAACCTCGAAGACCCGGCCACCGACCCCGTCAAGGGCGACGACCTCGTCGGAACCGGCCCGTACGAGCTCACCAACTGGTCGACCGAATCCGTCACGCTCGCCGCACGCGACGACTACTGGGCAGGCGACCTCGCCGTGCCCGAACTGCATTACGTCTCCTACGGAGACAACACGGCCCTGACCACGGCCCTCGCTCAGGGCGAGGCCGACTGGGCGCAGGCGTTCATCCCGCAGGTGCAGGAGCAGTTCATCGACGCCGATCCTGAGCACAACAAGTTCTGGGCGGCACCGACGACGGGTTCGGCGACTCTGTTCATGAACCTCCACCAGAAGCCGTTCGACGACCCGGCCTTCCGTCAGGCTCTCGCCTGGGTGATCGATCGCGACGCGTATGTCGACATCGCCCGTGAAGGTGCCAGCGAACCGGTCTGGTCGGTGACCGGCCTCTCGTCGATCCTCGAAGACGAGATCCAGCCCGAGTTCCAGGGCCAGGAGTACTCCGTCGACCCCGACAAGGCTCGCGAGCTCCTCACCTCCGCCGGGTACACGTGGGAGGGCGACGCCCTCATCGACCCGGACGGCGCACCGGTGTCGTTCACTCTCTCGGTGCCCTCCGGCTGGAGCGACTGGAACACCGCACAGGAGCTGATCGCGGAAGACGTCAAGGAGTCGATCGGTGCCGAGGTCAAGATCGACATGCCGGATTGGGGTGGCTGGGCGGACCCCCGCGACAACGGAACGTTCTCGGCGATCATCCACTGGCTCGAGGACAGCGGCACGGCCTACGGCCTCTACACCTCGACCATGGACCCGCGCTGGATCTCGCCCGAAGGCGTCGCCGGCTTCAACTTCGGCCGCTTCGAGGACCCGGCGGCGACCGAGGCTCTGAACACGTACGCGAACGCGTCGTCCGACGAGGAGCGCACGACCGCGCTGCAGACCCTGCAGCAGATCTTCGTCGAGCAGGTGCCGGCGATCCCGCTCGGTGCTCACCCGTTGCTGGGCGAGTTCAACACGCGCAACTACGTCGGCTGGCCTTCCGATGAGGATCCCTACGCCTCTGCCGACCCGACGCAGCAGAACATCGTGCAGATCCTGACGAAGCTGAAGCCCGCGGAGTAGGAGCTGCGGGTGGGGAGCCGGGGCCACGGCTCCGGCTCCCCACCCCTCGACGAAGGACACCCCCATGCCAGACCCCCTGCTCAGCGTGCGCGACTTCTCGGTCGTGTACGACGTCGACCCGCCCGTGCCGGCGGTGAAGAACGTGACCATCGAACTGGAGCGCGGCGAGATCCTCGGTCTCGCCGGCGAGAGCGGATGCGGCAAGACGACGCTCGCGTACGGATTGCAGCGCCTGTTGCGCGCCCCGGCGGTGATCACCGGCGGCACCGTCACCTTCCACGATGCGTCCGGGATCGACGTCGACATCAACGAACTCGGCGTCGACGCGATGCAGCGCTTCCGCTGGGACAAGGTCTCGATGGTCTTCCAGGGGGCGATGAACGCGCTGAACCCTGTCGCGACCGTCGGGTCCCAGCTCGAGGACGTGTACGAGGTGCACCGCCCGCGGTTGACCCGCAGGCAGCGCAGAGCCGAGGCGGAAGAGCTGCTCGAGGTCGTCAAGGTCGGCCGGCACCGCATCGACTCGTTCCCTCACGAGCTCTCCGGCGGCATGAGACAGCGCGTGATGATCGCGATGGCGCTCGCCCTGCGACCCCAGCTGATGGTGATGGACGAGCCGACGACGGCTCTCGACGTCCTGGTGCAGCGCGAGATCCTGGCGCAGATCTCGCAGCTGCGTCACGAGTTCGGCTTCTCGGTGATCTTCATCACCCATGACCTCCCGCTGCTGCTGGAGATCAGCGACCGGATCGCGATCATGCGCGAGGGCGAGATCATCGAGCTCGCGACCGCCGAGCAGATCTGGACTCAGCCGCAGCACGAGTACACGAAGACCCTGCTGTCCTCCTTCCCCCGGCTGACCGGACAGCGAGGAGTGCTGACGCGATGACCACCCTCGAGTTCAAGAACGTGACCAAGACCTACAACCTGCGCGGAGCGGGCCAGCTCAAAGCGCTCGATGACGTGAGCTTCACGCTGGTGTCCGGGCAGACGATCGGGCTCGTCGGCCAGTCCGGCAGCGGCAAGTCGACCATCGCCAAGATCCTCACGCAGCTCGAGACACCCACCAGCGGGGCGGTGCTGCTCGACGGCGCGCCGATACCGCGCCGAGGCAAGGCGCTCAGGCGATACCGCCAGCAGCTGCGCATGGTGTTCCAGGATCCGTTCGCCTCGCTCAATCCGTACCACTCGATCCGGTATCACATCGAGCGCCCCCTCCGGCTCGACGACGTGGTGCCGAAGAATCAGACCGACGACGAGGTGCGGCGACTCCTCGCGCGCGTGCGTCTCGACGCGGATGCCGTCATCGATCGTCGTCCGCACGAGCTGTCCGGCGGTCAGCGCCAGCGGGTCGCCATCGCGCGTGCCCTGGCGTCGCGGCCCTCGCTGCTCGTCGCCGACGAACCGGTGTCGATGCTCGATGTGTCCATCCGGCTCGGCGTGCTGAACCTGCTCGCCGATCTGCAGCGCGAAGAGGGCCTCGGGGTGCTCTACATCACGCACGATCTCGCCACCGCACGTCACTTCAGCGACGAGATCATGGTGCTCAATCAGGGCCGGGTCGTCGAGTACGGCACCGCCGACGACGTCATCCTCAATCCGCAGAATCCCTACACGCGAGAGCTGCGCGCCGCCTCCCCCGATCCGGAGAAGCACTTCGCGTCCGCCTCGACCGGAGGTGCACAGTGACCACCGCAGCCCCCCAGCTCGACCAGGACGGCGAGGTCGAGCGCGACGCGATCGATGTCGGAACGACCGCGACGGCCGCCGAGCCTGGCAAGCGCCGCGTGCCGTGGCGCTTCTTCACGGGGCGCGCCGCGTTCTATCTGTTCACGTTGTGGGCCGCGATCACCATCAACTTCTTCCTGCCGCGGTTCATGAAGGGCGACGCGGTCAGCTCGTATCTCGCGCGCAACCGCAACATCAGTCCGGAGGCGGCGGACGCGCTGCGCATCCTGCTCGGCATCGACTCCGACAAGTCGGTCTGGCAGCAGTATGTGGAGTACTGGGCCATGCTGCTGCGTGGAGATCTCGGCATCTCGACCCTGCACGGCCTGCGGCCGGTGGGGGAGGTGCTCGCCTCGGCGCTGCCGTGGACGCTGGGCCTCGTCGGGCTCGCGACCGTGATCTCCTTCGCGATCGGTACGATCGGCGGGGCGATCGTCGGCTGGAAGCGGGGGAGCAGGCTCGACGCGCTCATCCCGATCACCACGTTCTTCAACACGATCCCGTACTTCTGGCTCGGTCTCATCGCCATCGCGATCTTCTCGTCGACGCTGAAGTGGTTCCCCTCCTCACATGCCTACGGCAAGGGCCAGTCGCCGGAATGGAGTCTCGACTTCATCGGGCAGGTGATCGCGCACGGCACGCTCCCCGCGCTGACGATCATCATCGCGTCTCTCGGCGGATGGATGCTCGGCATGCGCAACATGATGCTGACCGTGCTCGATGACGACTACATCACCGTCGCGCAGGCGAAGGGCATGCCGAACAAGAGGGTGCTGTGGGCGTACGCCGCGCGCAACGCTGTGCTTCCGCAGATCCAGAGCTTCGCGCTGTCGATCGGATTCATCGTCGGCGGCACGATCGTGATGGAGATGGTGTTCAGCTATCCCGGCGTCGGAAAGCTCCTGCTCGATGCGACCAACGCCAAGGACTACGCGCTCATGCAGGGCGTGTTCCTGGTGATCACGCTGTCGGTGCTGGTCGCCAACATCCTCGCCGACGTCGTCTACGCATACCTCGATCCGCGCACGCGCCAGACGGAGGCCTGAGATGACCGTTCCCACATCCACCGGCAGCAACGCCCCGGACGGCACCCCCGTCGTCACCGGGATGCCGGAGACGGCGACCCTTCGCGCCCCGGTCACCGCGGCGCCGCAGAAGACCTTCCGGACGCAGCTCGCACAGGCGTTCGCGATGTTCCGCAACCGCAAATCGATCGCCGGGCTCATCATCCTCGGGGTGTTCGTGGTCGTCGCGCTCCTCGCGCCGTGGATCGCACCCTACGGGCCGACGCAGAAGGACCGCACGGCGCTGAGGCAGCCGCCGTCGTTCGAGCACTGGCTCGGCACGACCCATATGGGAGAGGACGTCCTCAGCCAGATCATCTACGGCACCCGCGGCGTGATCGTCGTGGGCTTCCTCTCGGCGGTCATCGCCACGATCATCGCGATCGCGATCGGCGTCATCGCCGGCTATCTGCGGGGCTGGAAGAGCGAGTCGCTCTCGGCGCTGACCAACGTCTTCCTCGTGATCCCCGGCCTGCCGCTGATCATCATCGTCGCCTCTCAGTTCGACAACCCGCCGCTGATCGTGATCGCCGCGGTCCTCGGGATCACCGGGTGGGCATGGGGTGCCCGGGTGCTGCGCGCCCAGACGATGTCACTGCGCAACCGCGACTTCATCCAGGCCGCGCGTGCCAACGGCGAGCCGTTGCGCCGCATCATCGCGATCGAAATGCTGCCGAACCTGATGGCGCTGATCGCCTCGAGCTTCGTCGGCACCGTGACCGCGGCGATCCTCGGCCTCACGACGCTGGCGTTCATCGGCGTGATCCCCGTCAACAACCTCAACTGGGGAACGATCCTGTTCTGGGCGCAGCAGAACGGCGCCTTCCCGCGGCTGTGGTGGTGGTATGTGCCGGCCGGCCTCTGCATCGCCATCATCGGCGTCGCCCTTTCCCTCATCAACTTCGGGATCGACGAATACGTCAACCCCCGGCTCCGCTCGGCCGGAGACCGCGCCAGAGCGATGAAGAAGAAGGGGCTCGACGTGAACGACCCGGTGACGGCCGTGCGCGCCGTCCCCGGCATCCCCTCGAACACGAATTCCACGCAGAACACGACGCAGAACGCGAAGAGATGACCACTGACACCCTGACCGCTTCCCTTCCCTACCTCGATCCCGCACTTCCCATCCCCGAACGCGTCGCCGATCTCCTCGGCCGGATGACCCTCGAGGAGAAGATCGGGCAGATGCTGCAGCTCGATGCCAGAGACGACCTCGACGACCACGTTCTGCGTCGGCACGCGGGCTCCATCCTGCACACCTCGCCGGAGCGCATCGTGCGCGCCAACGCGCTGACTGCGCAGACCCGCCTGCAGATCCCGCTGCTCGTCGGCGAGGACTGCATCCACGGACACTCGTTCTGGCCCGGGGCGACCATCTACCCGACGCAGCTCGGGATGGCGGCATCCTGGGATCCGGCGCTCGTGGAGCGCGTGGCGCGGGCGACGGCCATCGAGGTCGCCGCCACTGGCGTGCACTGGACCTTCTCACCCGTGATCTGCATCGCCCGAGATCTGCGGTGGGGCCGGATCGGAGAGACGTTCGGCGAGGATCCGTTCCTGCTCGGTGAGCTCGCCTCCGCCATGGTGCGCGGCTATCAGGGTGACGGTCTCGACGACCCCACCGCCATCCTCGCGACGGCCAAGCACTTCGCCGGGTACTCCGAGACCCAGGGCGGTCGCGATGCCAGCGAGGCAGACATCTCGCGCCGGAAGCTCCGCTCGTGGTTCCTGCCGCCGTTCGAGCGGGTGGCGCGGGAGGGCTGCCGATCGTTCATGCTCGGCTACCAGACCATGGACGGCGTACCGATCACCACCAACGACTGGCTGCTCAGCGATGTGCTGCGAGGTGAGTGGGGCTACACCGGCACCCTCATCACCGACTGGGACAACGTCGGACGGATGGTCTGGGAACAGCGGGTGCAGCCCGACTACGCGCACGCCTCGGCCGCGGCGGTCAGGGCGGGCAACGACGTGATCATGAACACCCCCGGCTTCTTCGAGGGAGCGCTGGACGCCGTCGCCCGAGGCCTGCTCGAGGATGACGCCTTCGACGTCCCCGTCGGGCGGATCCTCACCCTCAAGTTCGAGCTCGGTCTGTTCGAGGACCGGCGGCTTCCCGCCGAAGGGCTGGAGCAGATCGTCGGCAGCGACGAGCACGCCGACCTGAACCTCGAGATCACGCGGCGCTCGATCGTGCTCCTGGAGAACGACGGCCTCCTGCCGTTGCGACCGGAAGCCGGCAGGCGGGTCGCCGTCGTGGGGCCCCTTGCCGACGACGCGCAGAATCAGCTCGGCGACTGGGCGGGCGGCTCGGGCCAGGCCGGCTGGCTGGACGGCCAGCCGCGGGAGATGATCACGACGGTGCTGGACGGCCTGCGCGAGATCGCACCGTGGGAGGTCACGTTCTCCCGAGGCGCGGACATCCTCACGCTCACTCCGGACCCGGCCGGGGCGACCTTCCCTGATGGGCAGCCGCGTCCGCCCATCGTCAAGCCCTGCGCGCCCGATGAGGCGCTCATCGCGGAGGCGGTGGCAGCGGCAGCCGGAGCCGACGTGGTGATCGCGGTCGTCGGTGACCGCATCGAGCTCGTCGGTGAGGGGAGGTCCACCGCGACGCTCGAGCTCATCGGCGGACAGATCGCACTGCTGGACGCCGTGATCGCCACCGGAAAGCCGGTGATCGTGGTGCTGCTGGCGTCGAAGCCGCTCGTGCTCCCGGCATCCGCCTCCCGGGCCGCGGCGGTCGTCTGGGCGGCGAACCCGGGGATGCAGGGCGGGCGCGCGCTCGCCGAGATCCTCACCGGGGCGGTCGAGCCGTCGGGCCGGCTTCCGATCTCGTTCGCACGTCACGTGGGACAGCAGCCGACGTACTACAACCAGATCCGCGGGCAGCACGGCGACAGATACGCCGACCTCACCCAGGCGCCTGCCTGGGCGTTCGGCGAGGGACTTTCGTACACGACCGTCGAGTATGCCGATCTGTCGCTCGAGCAGACAGCGCTCGATCAGACCGACACGATCGTGGGTCACGTGACGGTCACCAACACCGGCGACAGGCACGTGCGCGAGACCGTGCAGGTGTACGTGCGCGATGCCGTGACGAGCGTCAGCTGGACGGACAAGGAACTGAAGGCCTACCGTCAGGTCGAGCTCGCTCCGGGTGAGTCGGCACGGGTCCGGCTCGAGGTGCCGGTGGCCGAGTGCACGATCGTCGACGCCGACGGCATCCGTCTCGTCGAGCCGGGCATGTTCGAACTGCTCGTGGGGCCCTCTTCTCGAGATGAGGTGCTGCTGGCGTCGGAGTTCACGGTGAGCTGAGGTCACGCCGCTTGGATGCCGATTTGACCTCGAGTGGACTCGAGGTTCTAGGGTGGCACGGTGACCTCGACCCCGCTGACACGATGACCGCCGATCCGCAGCCGACCCCGATCGGGGAGCGATTGAAGGCGGCGTTCCGATCCCACCCGGCAGGCATCGCCATCATCACCGCCGCCACCGGGACCGGCCCCGTCGGACTCACGGCGTCGAGCGTCGCCTCCGTTGCGGTCGATCCTGCTGCGATCGTCTTCTCTGTGACGCGGGCGACGGGCTCAGCCGGCGCGATCCTCGGCGCCGAGACCTTCGTCGTGCACCTCGTCGACGATGAGCACACCGCGCTCGCCCAGAGCTTCGCCGTCAGCGGCGCAGACCGCTTCACCGCCGAGCAGGGCTGGACCGCGCTCGAGACGGGCGAGCCGGTTCTGCCCACGGCGCGAGCGGCGCTGCGCTGCCGAGCGCTGCATTCGGTGGTCGTCGGCTCGTCGACGGTCGTCATCGCCGAGGTGCTCGACGTGTTGCTCGGGGATCCGGGGACGCCGGTCGTCTACCTCGATCGGGAATTCCACCCGATCCCGCGGCGACGCTGAAGTCCGCAGGCACGCTCAGCATCCGGACTCGCACCCGCGATAGGGTGGAGGAGGAGCGTCGGGAAGCCTGGTCGACAACATCGTTCGTCGACACCTCGGAGCTCCCATGGCTGACACCCGCCGCTCATTCCCCGCCGTCTTCCCCGTCCGCGGCAGTTACCGCGAGGTGCGCAGGATCGGTGTGCTGCTGCGCAAAGAGAGCGTCGGCGGTCTGCTGCTGGTCGTGATGGCGGCGATCGCTCTGATCTGGTCGAACTCGCCGCTCGCCGACAGCTACTTCGCGCTGCGGGACTTCGAGATCGGCTACGAGCCGTGGCACCTCAGGCTCAGCCTGGGCGCGTGGGCGGCCGACGGCCTCCTGGCGATCTTCTTCTTCCTGGTCGGACTCGAACTGAAGCGCGAGTTCGTGGTCGGTGACCTGCGCGACATCCGCACGGCGGTCGTTCCGGTCGCTGCTGCCGTCGGAGGCATCGTCGTGCCGGCTCTGATCTATGTGATCATCGTCGGTCCGCAACCCGAACTGCTGCGCGGGTGGGCGGTGCCCACCGCGACCGACATCGCCTTCGCCGTGGCGGTGCTGGCCATCATCGGATCGCATCTGCCGGCGGCGCTGCGCCTGTTCCTGTTGACCCTCGCGGTCGTCGACGACCTCATCGCCATCGTGATCATCGCCGTGTTCTACACCGACGACCTGAATCCGATGCCGATTCCGGGCGCCATCCTCGCCCTCGCCCTCTACGGGCTGCTCGCGCAGCGTCGGCGAGGATTCTTCCTGCGCAACCGCTTCGCGGCCTGGCTGATCCTGCTCCCGATCGGAGTGGTGGTGTGGGCGTTCGTCCACGCCTCCGGCATCCATGCGACGATCGCCGGCGTCGCCCTGGGATTCATGATCCCGGTCCGCTCCGGCACGACGGATGCCGACGGCGTCGAGACCGTCGGCCTCGCCGAGGAGTTCGAGCACCGGTTCCGGCCGCTTTCCGCAGGCTTCGCCGTGCCCGTCTTCGCATTCTTCGCCGCGGGCGTGCAGGTCGTCGGCGACGGGTTGCTCGACACGCTGACCCACCCGGTGACGATCGCGATCGTCTGCGCGCTGGTGCTCGGCAAGCCCATTGGTATCGTGCTGTCGACCTGGGTGTCCACCAAGCTCACCCGCAGCCGCATGAGCGACGGCCTCGGCTGGGTGGACCTCGCCGGCGTGGGTGTCCTCGCGGGCATCGGCTTCACGGTGTCGCTGCTCGTCGCCGAACTCAGCTTCCCGCGTGGCCTCGAGCACGACTCCGCGAAACTGGCAGTGCTCCTCGCCTCCGTCCTCGCAGCCGCGGCGGCATCCGTCATCCTGGGGCTCCGCAACCGGCGCTACCGGGCCATCGCCGAGCAGGAGGCGGTGGACGCCGACGCCGACGGCATCCCGGACGTCTATCAGCGCGGCGAATAGCCTCCGGGAAGCCCCGCGTCGCAACGGTGGTTGCATCCGGCGTGAAGATCTCTGAGGCGGCGTCGACCAGCGGGGCGAGTCCGCGGTCCCTGCGGTACTACGAGGATCAGGGTCTCATCGTGCCGGGGCGGACGACAGGCGGGTTCCGCGACTACTGCGGCAGCACGATCGACCGGGTGCTCGTCATCCGCTCGCTGCTGGAATCCGGACTGCCCGTGAGGCTCATTCGGCGGGTGCTTCAGGCGCCCCCGGAACCCGAGGGTGGAGTCGATCCTGCTCTGGTAGACGACGTGCGCCGCTATCGCACACGGCTTTCGGCGCGGATCGCCGCGCTCAGTGCTCAGGAGGCCGCACTCGCGGAATATCTGGCCGCGTTGGGATCGGACCGTTCAGACGACGCTTGACCTTGACACCGGTGTCAGCTTCGTAGCTTCGAAGAATGATCGAACCGCGAACCCCTGCTCTCCCCGGAATGATGAGAGCGCTCGTCCAGCGCTCGCTGCACGGCCCCGGCGACATGGTGCTCACCGACATCCCCCGTCCCGACCCGGGTCCGAACGAGTACTTGATCCGCGTCGGCGCGGCCGGCCTCAACTTCGCCGACGTCTCTCAGACGCGCGGCACTTACGGCGGCGGTCCGCGCCCTCCCTACGTCGCGGGGTTCGAGGTCGTCGGCGAGGTCATCGACGTCGGCTCGCGGATCGCCGATCCCTTCCCGATCGGATCGCACATCATCGGCAACGGCAGGCGCGCATTCGCCGAGTACAGCGCGGTGCCCGCCGCCGGATTCGTCGCTGTCCCCGACGGCTGGAGCGACGCTGAGAGCCTCGGCATGATCCTCAACTGGGCGACCGCGCTGGCGGCGCTGCGAACGGTGGGAGAGGTTCGTGCGGGCGAGACGGTTCTCATCCACGCTGCCGCGGGAGGAGTCGGCCAAGCCGCCGTCCGGCTCGCGCGTCACTACGGTGCTCGCGTGATCGCCGCGGCGGCGCAGGCGAAGCACGACGTGCTCAGTGCACTGGGCGCCGACGAGGTCATCGACGCTCGGCATCCTGAGCTGGCCCGGTCCATCCTCGACCGAACCGGGCGGGTCGATCTCGTTCTCGAGTCCGTCGGGAAGGACACGCTCGGAGCCAGCATGGCGGTCGCCAAACCGTTCAGCGGTCGGGTGGTGATCTTCGGGTCATCGTCGGGGCCCGGGTCCGTCTCGACAGCGGATCTCATCTTCGAGCACCATGCGCAGTTGCGGAGCCTGCACATCGGCGCGCTCGCCGCCGCGCATCCCGCCGGCTATGACGCCCTGATCGCCGAGCTGAGCGCGCTCATCGAGCGCGGGGTGTACCCACCCGGCCGACCGCAGATGCACTCGCTCGGTGACGGACCGGCCGTGCTCGAGCGGCTGGAAGCCGGAGTCACCACGGGCAAGCACGGGCTCGATCCGCGGCTGTGACAGCAGTCGATGATCAGCCCTGTGAACAAGGCCGACCAGCTGCCTCCGCCAGGCGTCAGCGCCAGATGACGGCGATGCCCGCGTTCAGCAGGGTAAGGACTCCGATGGCCCAGAATGCGCTGGCCGGAATGGCGCCGCCCGCGCGCTGGCGTGACAATCCGCGTTCGACCAGAATCCCGATGGCGGTCAGCACCACCAGTTTGATGCCGAGCTTGACGTAGTTCAGTTCGTGATCGGTGCCCCATGGCAAGGCCAGGATCAAGCCCGCGATACCGGCGATCGAGACGCCGAGGTCCATCAGTCGCGTCACCTGCACGCGACGGTTGTACGCCTCGGCGGCCCAGGAGCCGAACAGCACAGCGAACCCGATCAGGTGAACGAACACGAGGACGTGGCGGAGTATCTCGAGTGCTTCCATGATCCCCCCGCTAGGCACCGTGCGAGCAATACGTCACGGAAGGCGACCTGTCGCGCCCGCTGGGCAGCGTGGCTGCACCCGCGATGAAAATCAGCATGAGACTCCTCGTGCATCGGAACGTGTGCGAACAGCATAATGACAGTGACTGCCAATTGCCAGTCACTGCCACAATTGTCTTGGCCAGCGACTGCACGGCGCAGTACGTTGGTTCGATGGCATCCGGGTTGCGAGCTCTGAAACGGACGCGTACGCGTTTGGCAATCGCCGATTCGGCGCTGCGTTTGTTCATCGACCACGGATTCGAAGCAGTCTCCGTCGCCCAAGTGGCCTCAGCGGCCGGAGTCAGCGAGCGAACGGTCTTTCGCTACTTCGTGGACAAAGAGGACCTTCTCTTCGCTGAGGACGACAGCTTCCGTGGACTCCTCGCCCAGGAACTCGCCACCAAGCACCTGACGGATGATCCGATCGCCGCGATGCGCGACGCGACGATCACGGTTGCGCGGAGCGTCGAGGATCGACGTGAGGAGCTGATCGAACGCTGGAGACTGGTGCGCTCCTCCCCGGCCCTGCAGGCTCGAGAGCGAGCGCGGCACCGGCAGTACGAGGAGACGATCTGCTCTGCGTTCGTCGAGGCCGGGGTCGCCGAGCCGGCCGCCCGGCTGACTGCTCGATTCGGCATGATCGGATACGCCGAGTCGCTCCAGCGTTGGCTGGAAGGCGACCCGGAGATCACGTTCCAGAAGCACGTCGAGCTGACCTACGCCGAGATGCGTCAGCTGATGTCCTGACGCTCGCGGCGGTCAATCCGCGTCAATCGTTCCGCACGAAGGGTGGCGGCGCGGCCGTCGGCCGACCGGCTCCTCAGGCGGAGGGGGTGGCCGCTCGCGATGGCCGCTTTCGCGCGAACCAGTCGACGATTGCCCTCGTGCGCCCTTGACTCACGACAACGCCCAGCAGGACCAGCACGGCGCCGGCCGGCTCGTGCCAGTGGAGAGTCTCGCTGAGGACGAGGACTCCCAGCAGCACCCCGACGACCGGGGTGAGGTAGGTGACGCTCGACGCGATGGTGGCGCCCCAGTTCTGGATGATCCGCGTGTTCCAGACGTATGCCAGTCCGGTGCCGACGGCGCCGAGCACGATCACGCTGCTCAGTACGGTGGGAGAAAGCTCGACGGGGTCCATGCCGATCCACGGCATCATGGCCCCGAGGATCACCGCGGCGATGCCGATCTGAGCTGCCGCCACGGCGGTGGGATCCATCGTCGCCGTGTTGAGGAACCGGCGGGTGTAGGCGAACGCGAATCCGTACGACAGGGTGGCCGCGAGACACGCGGCCTGCGCGATGAGTCCGGGACCGCTCCACGCATCTGATCCGAGATAACTCCAGGGGGCGGCCACGACGACCACGCCGACCCCTGCGAGCAGGAGGCCGACGACGCGCGCGCGGGTCAGGCGTTCCGAGGGCAGGATCGCAAGTGAGACCAGCAGCGTGGCCACTGGCGTGGTGGCGTTGTAGATGCTCGACAGTCCCGACGGGATGTACTGCCCCGCCCAGGAGAACAGCAGGAAGGGGAGTACGCAGAGGAACACTCCGATGACTCCGAGATGCGCCCACGTACGCAGGCCCGTCGGCCACCTGCGGCGAGTGATCGTCATCAGCAGCGCCAGCGTGACGGCGCCGAAGGCGAGACGCCCGAAAGCGACCTGCGCGGGGCTGAGCCCGTCGAGCGCGAGCTTGATGAAGAGAAAACTCGATCCCCACACCACCGCCAGTGCGATGAACTCGATGCCGATCCGCCGGTTGCTGCTCGATTGATTCATCGCTGCCCCTCCGGAGGTGAAACCGCTGACCGTTGCGGCCCGAGCGTATGTCGGATCACGGCCGGGATGCTGGCGGCTTTCGGACCTCGCGTTCCTGCCGGGCGGCAGATGCCGAGGGCCCGTTTCGATGCGGGCCCTGTGATGATGGCACGTCTGGCTTCAGCCGGTGGCGCCGATCAGCGCGGTCACCGTCGCAGTGATGCGGCAGCCACCGCAACGCCGACTACGGCACCGACCGCCGATTGATGCAACGGACCACCGGTCGCGGACGTGACGCGAGTGCTGCGGCATCGGCCTGGCCACGACTCAGCCGCTCGGCCTCAGTTGAGAAGCGTCGCTCGAATCTTCTCGGACACCGCTTCGCGCAACGGGCGTACCGCGGCGACGTTCCAGGCTGCCGGGTCGGGGAACGACCATTCCATCACCCTCCCGCGGGGGCTCGATGGCAGAGTCAGCCCCGGCTTCATGAGGACGACGATGTCGGCGGTGTCCAGATCGCCGACTGTGACGGCGCGGGGCACTCGGTCAGCGATGTCCATGCCGAGTTCGGCGACGGTGGCCGCGACGGCGGGGTTCACGGCGTCGGCAGGGGAGATGCCCGCGGAGGCGGCGGTGAAGCGGTCGCCGGCCAGGTACTCGAGGAGGGCCGCGCCGAGCTGCGATCGACCTGCATTGTGTTGGCAGATGAAGAGGACGGTCTGGGTCGCGTGGGTCACGGGTTTCACTTTCGCTCGGTTCAGCTGACGGCCAGGCGGGGAGCGAGTTCCGCGATGCGGCGCTCGAGTTCGTCGTAGGTGACGTCGAAGGCATGATCGGTGCCCAGGCGCACCGGGTCGGGAATCGACCAGTGCAGGTGGCCGGTGGCACCGAGTTCCTCGTGGGCGTTGTCGCACACGGTCACGACGAGATCCGAATGGGTCATCACTGAGTCCAGCGCGCGTGGTGGCTGAGCAGACAGGGAGAGCGCGCGGCGATCCGCCACGGCTACGGCGCCCGGATCTATCCGCGCTGCAGGGTGTGTGCCGCCCGATGATGCGGGGATGGCGCTGCGCGTCGACCATAAGGCCGCCGCGAGTTGCGACCTCGCCGAATTCGCGGTGCACACGAACACCACTCGGCTCGCGCGCTCGACCCGCCCGGGGGTGAGCCCATGGAGTGCTGTTTCGGTGAGGCGGACGTAGCTGCGTCGCCTGTCCGCCTCCGAGCGCGATCGAGACACCATCCCCACGGATTCCAGCACGTTCAGATGATGGGTGACGAGGTTCGACGGAAGGCCCAGTGCGACCCGGATCTCCGTCGGAGACAGATCGCCCAGCGTGAGGAGGTCGACGACCCGAAGGCGTGACGGATCACTCAACGCCGCGTGCTTCGCGGCGCGGGCCTCTACATCGTCAATTCGCTCAGTGTTCATTGTCTCAATATTGACTGAACTACTCCTGCCGAGTCAAGATGATCCCGTACTC
Organism: Microbacterium sp.; assembly: GCF_031179285.1. Lineage (GTDB taxonomy): Bacteria > Actinomycetota > Actinomycetes > Actinomycetales > Microbacteriaceae > Microbacterium. The sequence goes on from NZ_JAPSHY010000009.1 coordinate 118,031, forward strand.
CCCGCCAGCCCGAGACTCAGCCCCGCGAAAGGGACCCCATGCATCTTGTAGCGATCGGCGGAAGCGACGCCGGAATCTCCACCGCCCTCCGTGCCCGCGAACTCGATCCGTCCGCCGATGTCACCGTCGTCGTGGCGGACGCCTACCCGAACTTCTCCATCTGCGGCATCCCGTACTACTTCTCCCGCGAAGTGCAGCCCTGGCAGTCGCTCGCTCACCGCACCCACGCGGACCTCGAAGCCACGGGCATGAACCTCCGGCTGAACACCCTCGCCACTGCCATCGACGTCGACGCCCGCCGCCTCACGGTCCGCGACACGCACGGTGCCGAATCGAGCATCGCCTACGACGAGCTCATGGTCGGCACCGGGGCATCCCCGTCGACTGCCGGCATCGCGGGCCTCGACCGACTCGGCCCCGATGATGGGGTGCACCTGCTGCACTCGATGGGCGACACATTCGCGCTTGAGAAGTACCTCGACGACCACCTGCCCGAAACGGCGATCATCGTCGGTGCCGGTTATGTCGGTCTTGAGATGGCCGAGGCGCTCACCGTGCGGGGCCTCCAGGTCACCCAGCTTCAGCGCGGCCCCGAAGTGCTCTCCACCCTCGACCCCGAACTGGGCTCCCTCGTTCACGACGAACTCGCCCGACACGGCGTCGATGTCCTCACCCGGACCCGCGTGGATGCCGTCAGACGCGACGCGGGGCGGATCACCGTCAGCGGAACCCGCGACGGCGAGGCCTTCTCACGCAGCGCGGACGTGATCCTCGTCGTCGTCGGTGTGCGTCCCAACACGGGTCTTCTCACCGCGGCCGGCGCGTCCACGGGTCCCGGCGGCGCCGTCGTCGTCGACGAGCGGATGCGCACCGGCCTGCCGCACGTCTGGGCGGCCGGCGACGGTGTGGTCACACACCACCGCCTCCTCGGCGTCACCTACCTCCCACTCGGCACGACCGCTCACAAACAGGGCCGCGTCGCCGGCGAGAACGCCATCGGCGGAGACGCATCGTTCGCAGGAAGCCTCGGGACGCAGGTGGTGAAGGTGTTCGACGTCGTGGCAGCGCGCACGGGCCTCCGTGACCACGAAGCCGCCGCAGCCGGGTTCGCGCCGCACAGTCACACGGCAATCGCCGACGACCACAAGCGTTACTACCCGGGCGCGACCCCCATCAGCATCCGGATCACGGGTGACACCCGCGACGGCCGCCTTCTCGGTGCGCAGCTTGTCGGCGCTCGGGGCGCGGAGATCTCCAAACGCGTCGACACCTACGCCACCGCGCTGCATCACCAGATGAGTGTCGCTGCGATGAGCGACCTCGACCTCTCCTATACGCCTCCGCTCGGCTGCCCGTGGGACGCCGTGCAGGTTGCGTCACAAGCTTGGAACCGAGAGACGCGAGCCGTCGTCGCAGCGACGTGATCGCCGCCGGAACCATTGGCCCCGAAGGCGAGCGCGATCAGGGCAGCAGTTCTCCGACGAGAACTTCGATGCGGCCGCGGATGTCGTCGCGGATCGGCCGCACGGCATCGATGCCCTGGCCGGCGGGGTCGTCGAGCTCCCAGTCCTCGTAACGCTTGCCGGGAAAGAACGGGCAGGCGTCGCCGCACCCCATGGTGATGACGACATCCGAGGCCTGCACGGCCTCGGTCGTGAGCACCTTCGGCTGCTCCGACGTGATGTCGATACCGACCTCGGCCATCGCCTCGACGGCGATCGGATTGATCTGCTCGGCCGGCATCGAGCCCGCCGAGCGCACCTCGACGCGGTCACCCGCGATGTCACGTAGGAAGCCGGCGGCCATTTGCGAGCGGCCGGCGTTGTGAACGCAGACGAAGAGCACAGAGGGCTTGGTGGCGTCGGTCATGGCGTCTCCGATGGAAAGTGGTCGACTCCAGTATCCACGCTTCAGCTGGTCGCGAGCGCCGGGCGCAGACCGACCTGCAGCACGGAAGGCGCGGCACAGCATCCGCCGCCTCCGCTGCCGGCGGAATCGAAGTCGCCCGATCCGCCGCACACGCCCGTCGCGGGCAGGACCAGATCGTTGCGCGCGGCCGCCGCGTGGTCTCCGGCCAAGTGGGCCGTCACGCTCCGCACCTGCTCGTAACCGGTCAGCGCCAGGAACGTCGGTGCGCGGCCGTACGACTTCGCGCCGACGATGAAGAATCCCGGCTCCGGCTGGGCGAGCTGGCGCGCGCCCGTCGCCGATACCGAGCCGCAGGAGTGGATGTTGGGGTCGATCTCGGCAGCGATCCCCGCGACGGCGTCGAGCACGGGATCGAGGTCGATGCGCAGTTCACGCAGGATCGATGTGTCGGGGCGGAACCCGGTCAGGGCGAACACCTGCGAGACGCCGGAGATCTCGCGTCCGTCCTCGGCCACGATGGTAAGCGCGCCGGCATCCCGTCGGAACTCCGTGACGCGGTATCCCGTCACGACATCCACGAGGCCCGACTCGATCACGTTGCGGGCGCGTGATCCGAGAGCGGCACGCTCGGGCAGTTCGTCGCCTGCGCCGCCGCCGAGCACGTTCGCCACGTTCCCTCGGCGCAGCAGCCAGGTCACGCGGGTCGCTGGTTCGCGCCGGGCGAGCTCGGTCAGTCGGAGCACGGCGTGAGCGGCGGAGTGACCGGCTCCGACGACGACCACGTGCGTGCCGGCGAGTGTCGAGACGTCGTCCGGGATGCGGTATGAGATGCGGTCCGACGCCTTCGCCTCTCCGCGCGCCGGGTACCCGTCGGCTCCCGCCGGATTCGGCAGACCCCAGGTGCCGCTGGCGTCGATGACGGCACCGGCGAGCAGGCGGCTTTCATCTCCGTTCGCGTCGGTGGTGTGAATCACGAACGGACGGGTGTCTCTGCCGCCGTCGACGACCTTGTCGCTGCCACGACGCGATACACCGGTCACCGTCGTCGCGTACCGCACGCGGTCGCCGAGGGCTGCGGAGAGCGGGGCGAGATAGCCGCCCACCCATTCGGCGCCGGTGGGGTATCCGGATGCCGGAGCGCGCCACCCTGTCGGCTCGAGAAGCCGGCGCGCGGCGCCGTCGACGAGTTCGGGCCACGCAGAGAACAGTCGTACGTGCCCCCATTCGCTCACCGCTGCGCCCGGGCCCTCACCGCGTTCGAGAACGACGGCCTCGAGACCGCGTTCGCTCAGGTGGGCGGCGGCGGCGAGCCCCTGCGGGCCTGCTCCGATGACGACGATGGGAAGCTCGGACATCACGTGTCTCCTCAGATCGAGAAATTTCGATATGACGACTGTCGCCCATCTATCGAAGAATGTCAATACGTGCGAGAATGATGGCATGAGTCTTCCGGCGACCATCGAAGCGACCTCCTGCTGCGTGCCCAGCGTCACCTCGTCGCTGTCAGTCGAAGATGCCGAGCGCGTCGCGCGCGTGTTCAAGGCGCTCGGCGACCCGACACGCGTCCGCCTGCTGTCGCTCATCGCCGCGGGCGAGGGCGGCGAGGCGTGCATCTGCGATCTGACGGCTCCGATCGGCCTCTCGCAGGGCACCGTCTCCCACCACATGAAGCTTCTCGCCGACGCCGGGCTCGTCAGTCGCGAGCAGCGCGGCAAGTGGGCGTACTTCTCGCTCAACGGCGGTGCGCTGGACGCCGCCTCCGACGCACTGCGCTCGGTCTGAGCTCAGCGCAGCTGCGCGAACTTCTCGACCTTGTCGGTCGGTCCGACCACGAGGACGGTGTCTCCCTCTCCGAGCACGCTGTCAGCCTGGGCGTTGCGCCAGTCGCCGGAAGCCGGACGGTATGCCGCGATCGTCACCCCGTGCGTCGCGCGCACGGACCCCTCGGTCAATGTGATCCCGTGCAGATGGTGGGGAGCGACCGTCTTCACGATGGCGTACCCCTTGTCGATCTCGAGATAGTCGGCTGCAGCACCGCGGACGAGGTGTGCCACCCGTCGCCCCATGTCCTTCTCCGGGTACACGACCTTGTGCACCCCCAGCTGCTCGAGCACGGCGCCGTGGCGTTCATCGACGGCCTTCGCCCAGATGACAGGCACCTTGAGCTGCAGTAGAAGCGACGACGTGAGGATGGATGCGGTGATGTCGGAGCCGATGGACACGACGACGCGATCGAACTCATCGATCGCGAGTTGCTTGAGAACATCGAGCCGCGTCGCGTCCGCGCGCACCACCTGGGTGAGCTGGCCGTTGAGGGCCTGGACGGTGTCTTCGGAGGCGTCGATGCCGAGCACTTCAGTGCCGGATCCCATCAGCTCGAGGGCGAGGGAGGTGCCGAATCGGCCGAGTCCGATCACGGCGACCGAATCGGCTTCGGCGATCCGTCTGGCATCCTGTCCGAATGAGAGGAACTTGGGCACGTGGGGTCCTTTCGATGGGTGAGAGCGAGACTCGGCGGCGGCGTCAGCCGATCGCCGGCCGCTCCTTCGGGAGCTCATAGGCGGTACGTCGCTCTCTCAGCGCGAGTGCAGAACCCAGAGTCAGCGGGCCGAGCCGGCCGAGGAACATGAGCAGCACGAGGATGATCTGCGCCGCCGCAGGGAGATTTGCCGTGATTCCCGTCGACAGGCCGACGGTGCCGAAGGCGGACACCACCTCGAACAGAACGCGGTCGAGGTCGAGGTCCGTCATCGCGAGGATGGCGATCACAGCCGCCATCACCGCCCCGAGCGCGACGATAACGACCGTGATCGCCTCGCGGTGTACCGCACGTGAAAGCCGCTTGCCGAAGACGTTCACGGCGGTGCCGCCGCGCAACTCCGTCCACATGATGAAGAACAGCACGGCGAAGGTGGTGACCTTGATGCCGCCGGCGGTACCGGCGGGCCCTCCGCCGATGAACATGAGCACGTCGGTACCCAACCAGGTCTCGTCATGCATCTGGGAGACGTCGAGCGAGTTGAATCCGGCCGTGCGTGCCTGCACGGAATGGAAGAACCCGGCCAGCACCCGCGAGGGCGCGGGAAGCGCGCCGAGGGTACCGGGATTGCTCCATTCGGTGACCAGCACGTACAGCGTTCCCACCAGCAGCAGGGCGCCGGTGGCTGCCAGCACGGTCCGGGTGTTCATCGTCCAGTGCAGCGGGCGGCGGAACCCGCGGCGCAGTTGCCGCAGCACCGGGAACCCGAGGCCCCCCAGGATGATCGCGGCACAGATCGGCAGGCAGATCCACGGATCCGAGACGAAGCCCATCAGGCTGTCCGTGTACAGCGCGAAGCCGGCGTTGTTGAACGCGGAGACCGCGTGGAAGACGGCATGCCAGCCCGCGCGACCGACGTCGTATCCGTACCCGGTGCTGAAACGGACGAACAGGATCAGCGCCACGACCGCCTCGATCGCGAGCGTGGTGACGAGGATGCCGGTCGCCACCCGCTTCATGTCGCCACCACCGACGGTCTTCGTCTCGGCGCTCGCGATCATCCGTGATCGCACGGTGAACCGCCGGGCGAGCGCGAGTCCGACGAGCGCGGCGAAGAGCATGATTCCCAGACCGCCGAGCTGGATGAGCAGCAAGATCACGATCTTCCCGAACGGGCTCCAGTGAACCGCGGTGTCGACGACGACCAGCCCGGTCACGCACACCGCCGAGGTGGAGGTGAACAGCGCCTCGACGGGCCCTGTCCAGTGGCCGGTCGCCGACGACATCGGCAGCATCAGCAGCGCGGTACCGGTGAGGATCGCCAGCCCGAATCCGAAGGCGATGATCTGGGCGGGTGCGAGGTGGTGGCGGCTGTTCGAGAACAGACGGCCGGTCGATCGAGGTGATGCCACGAGGAAGCACACTACTCCTGGAGCCGACCCTGCGATGACCAGTGTCCTCGTGCGCCGTCCGGCGGCGAGGACACCGGTGCTGGTCGGTCAGCCGACGATGTCTCGCCCGCGCAGAACGACGGCGGTGCCGGCGATGAGCACGGCGGTGCAGCCCCAGAGAGCGATGCAGCCGACGGGATCGAACCCGTCGAGCAAGGGTGGCTGATGAAACGCCCACGAGTACGGCGACAGGAATCGCAGCCATTCGGCATCTTCGACCTGGTTCGCGATGGCGTTGAATGCGTATCCCACGACGGCGATGCCGGCACCGGCGGCCACCCCGCGCCCGCGCCGGCCGGTCAGCGCGCCGACGAACAGGGCGAGACTGCCCGCGAGCATGGTGACTCCGACGAAGACGACGGTCGCGTCCAGAATGCGCGTGGCTTCGATCTCGAGCTCGGCCGAGTCGTTCAGCGCGAGCACGACGACGGCGGCGAACAGTCCGAGCCAGACCAGCCGCACCAGCATCGCCGCTGCCATCTCGAGCGCGTACGGCACTCGTCCGATGCCGTGAGCCAGATCCAGCTCGAGGCGGCTCGACTCCTCGGCGCCGGCGATCGCTCCCGCGCCCCAGCCGATGGACGCGATCGTGAGCAGCAGGAAGCCGATGAGTCCGTAGAACGTCCCCTGCGCGTAGCCCGCGCCGGTGCCGATCTGGTCGTACCCGAGCGCGTTCACCAGCTCCGGCGGCAGGCTCTCGATGATCTGCTGCATCTGCCCGTTACCTCCGATACTCGGGAAAAGCGGCAGATACATGAACAGCACGGCGGCGACGCCGAGCGTCCAGCCGATGAGGCCACGCCAGGATTCACGCAGTGCGCGACGGAAGACAGGCAGCGGCTTACTCATGTCCGGCCCCCTTCGCCGACGTGTCGGTATCGCCGTAGAGTCGCAGGACCGACTCCTCGAGGTCCGGCTCCTCGACGGAAAGGTCGACGACCCGATGGCGGGCTATCGCCTTGATGAACGGATCGATGTCGCCCTCGACGGTCGCCGAGAGTCGCACCGATTCACCGGCGGTGCTGACCTCCACGTCGGCGACGTTGGGGAGGCGTGCCATCTCCGTGCGCACCGTCTCCGGGTCGCTCACCGCGAATCCGGCGCGGACACGGCGGATCGCGCCGAGTCGGAGCGAGGCGACGTCGCCTTCGGCGACGATGCGGCCGGCGCTGAGCACCGCGACGGCATCCGCGGTCTGTTGGATCTCACTGAGCACGTGAGAACTGAGCAGCACGGTCTGGCCACGACCGCGCGCCTCACGGACGAGCTGGAGGAACTCCCGTTGCACGAGCGGGTCGAGGCCACTCGTCGGCTCGTCGAGCACGAGAAGCTCGGGCTCATGCATGAACGCCTGCACGATGCCGAGCTTCTGCTTGTTCCCCTTCGACAGGGTGCGCACCTGCCGTGTGAGATCTAGGCCGAGCCTCGAGGCGAGCTCGTCGACGGCGCCGGTGCGCACGGGACCGGAGACCTCCGAGTAGAAGTCCAGCATCCGACGGCCGGTCATCCGCCCGTCCAGGCGGAGCTCTCCGGGAATGAAGCCGATACGTCGGCGCAGCGTCGATCCGGCGGTGCGCGGGTCCTCCCCGAGCACGCGCACCGTGCCGGAGGTGGGCCGGATGATGTCGAGGATCATGCGCAGCGTGGTCGTCTTTCCTGCCCCGTTCGGGCCGATCAGCCCGAAGACGGAACCGGGTTCGATGGAGAGGGTCAGCGAGTCGACCGCCGTGTGGCGGCCGTAGGTCTTGTGAAGGCGTGCGAGTTCGATGGCAGGGTTCACGGTCCCTGCTCCTTTCAGGTGGGAGCGATCAGGGTCGGGGCGGCGCATCAAAGCGGCGGATCCGGATCCTGATTCGGGTCGTTCTCTCCCTTGTCGGAGCGTGGGCCGCTCTTGCGCTGCAGTGCAGCACGAGCGGCGACGAGCAGCCGGTCGTCGGTGTACAGGCCGTGGGTGAACAACTCCAGCACCGGGAGCGTCGACCTCTCGAGCAGCCCGGTCGACAGCCCGTCCTCGCCGAGCGACCTCGCCAGATGGCGCTGCAGCAGCACAGGCCCGAGCCCGTACAGGGTCATGTAGGCGGCGGTCGCGTCGAGGTCGGACTGCGGCCGCACCACGCCGTCGGCGATCTGACGCTCGAGCATGTTTCGGGTTCCCGCCAGCAATGCGTCGAAGAGGCGGTCGGCCGCCGCGGAGCCGTCAACCAGCATCCGGGTCATGTACTCCAGCAGTGGCGACCACCGTTCGCGGGAATCGAGAGCCGCGCGCATCATCTCGGCGGCGGCCGCGCCGGTCATGGCGTCCTTCTCGTCGATGAAAGAGGCGACGACGAACTCGTCGCAGGCGTCGCGCAGCCCTTCCTTGCTGCCGAAGTGATGCAGGATAAGGGCGGCGCTCACGCCGGCCATGCTCGCGATCTGCCGAAGGCTCGTACCGTCGACTCCGCTGCGAGCGAAGCACACGATGGCCGCATCGCGGATACGGGCGCGCGTGGTGAGGTCGTCGGATGCTGAACGCATGTTCAGTAGTCTAAACAGGCGTTCAGTCCCCCGCAAGAGGGGCGGTCGAGGACCGCCCCTCTCAGGTCAACTGCGGGTCGAGCGACGTGACGCGACCACCGGAATCGGTCCGGTCACGCTGAGCTCGTCCTCCCAGCATTGGATGCCGGTGGCCTCGGGAAGACGCGCTCGCGTGAACACGGGATCGAGACCGGCACGTCGCTGCTCGGAGTAGTCCTTCAGGAGCTTGAACGCGATGCCCGAAAGCAGCGCGATCGCGACGAGGTTGATGATGGCCATGACGCCCATGATGCCGTCGGCGGTGCTCCAGATCAGGTCCGCCGAGGCGATCGAGCCGAGGAACACGACGGCGACGACGACCACGCGGAAGGTCGTGAGAACGCCGCGCTTGGCGTTGATGAACTCGATGTTCGACTCGCCGTAGTAGTAATTGCCGAGGATCGAGCTGAACGCGAGCAGGAAGATGATGATGCTCAGCAGGATGTTGGACCAGGATCCGAGTGAGCTCACGAGCGCATTCTGGGTCAGGACGATGCCTCGCTCGGCGTTCGCGAGATCGGGTGTCGAGACGAGCACGATGAACGCCGTGATGGAACAGACCAGGAAGGTGTCGAAGTAGACACCGAGCGTCTGCACGAGTCCCTGCTTCACCGGGTGAGTGACCGCGGCGGTCGCGCCGGCGTTCGGTGCCGATCCGAGACCGGCCTCATTGGAGAACATGCCGCGCTGCGCACCGACCATGATGATGGCGCCGATCGTGCCACCGACGACCTCCTGCGTGCCCCACGCCTGCGTGTAGATCGACGCGAAGACCTCGGGGAGACGCTCGATGTGCATGCCGACGATGACGAGTCCGACGATCAGGTACAGCAGCGCCATGAGAGGCACGACCGCCTGCGAGACCGAGGCGATGCGGCGAACGCCGCCGAAGATGACCAGCGCCGTCAGCACGGCGAGCACGCCGCCGACGACCCACGGGATCCAGCCGACTTCGCCGCCGAAGCTTCCCGAGATGGTCGCGCTGATCGTGTTCGCCTGCAGGGAGTTGAACGACAGCGGGAAGCAGAGGATGAGCACGACCGCGAAGAGGATTCCCATCCACCGCGCCTTGAGGCCGTGTTGCATGTAGTACGCCGGGCCGCCCCGGAAGCCGTCCTTGTCGCGGACTTTGAAGGCCTGTCCCAGAGTCGATTCGATGAAGCTCGAGGCACCGCCGATGAAGGCCATCGTCCACATCCAGAACACCGCTCCCGGCCCGCCGATCGCGATCGCCGTGCCGACGCCGGCGATGTTGCCGACCCCGACGCGAGACGCCGCCGAGATCGTGAACGCCTGGAAGGCAGAGACAGACTGAGGCCGCCCCTCGTTGTCCGTGGGGGTGCGATTGGTGAGCGTGCGGAACATCTCAGGGATCATCCGGAACTGCACGACGCCCGATCGGAAGGTGAAGTACAGCCCGAGGACGACGAGCACGGGCAGCACGATCCAGCTCCACAGCTGTCCGCCGAGCGAGGTCACGAGGTCGTTGATGGCATCCATCGCCCCAGTATGTCGGCTCAGGCCGCGCCGTGCGAGGAAGCAGCCGGGCCCGGGCGAGCCGTGCTGCGGCCGGAACTCAGCGTTGCGCGCCGACCCGGCCCGTGTCGTAGGCCCACATCGCGGCCTCGACGCGATTGCGCGCGCCGAGTTTGGTGAGGATCGCCCCGATGTGCGTCTTCACCGTGCCGAGCGCGAGAAAGAGGGAATCACCGATCTCGACGTTGGTCAGCCCTCGCGCGAGGAGGACGAGCACCTCTTCCTCGCGCTCGGTCAGCGGATCCGGGGGTGCCGGCTGGATGCCGCGCGCAGCGGCGAACGTGTTCAGCAGCCGCATCGTCATACGAGGCGAGATCAGCGCCTCTCCGGAGGCTGCGGCGCGGATGGCGTCACCGATCAGGTCGGGGCCGGCGTCCTTCAGCAGGAAGCCCCTCGCGCCCGCCCGCAACGCACGGTGCAGGTACTCATCGAGGTCGAACGTCGTGATGATGACGACGGCGATCGGGTCGTCGACGCCGGGGCCGGCGAGTCTCGCCGTCGCCTGGATGCCGTCGAGCTCCGGCATCCGGATGTCGAGCAGCGCCACGTCGGGGTGCAACCGTCGCGCCAGGGTGACCGCCTCGAGGCCGTCGGCGGCGACTCCGACGACCTCGACGCCCGCCAGCGAGTCGACCAGCAGACGCAGGCCCGTGCGAACCGGTTCCTGGTCATCGGCGATGAGGACGCGGATCATCGAGTGCTCCGCGGGAGCCTGGCACGCAGCATCCATCCGCCCGCCGGGTGCGGGCCGGCCTCGATCGATCCGCCGAGCAGGGCGGCGCGCTCGCGCATGCCTCTCAGTCCGAAGCCCGGCGGGGAGCCGGCGACCGAGCCGTGCCCGTCATCGAGCACATCGAGCAGCAGGTCCTCGCCGTCCGTGCGGAGGACGATCGAGATCGCCGTGACTCCGATGGCATGGCGTCGGGAGTTCGTCACTGCCTCCTGTGCGATGCGATGGAGGGTGCCCGCGACGACGTCGGACGGCGTGTCGACGGCCTCGACCCGCGCCGAGATCTGCGGCGGTCCGTCGTCGGAGAGGCGCTCGATCGCTGCGATACCGGCGGGCGGCGCATAGGCCGCCGGCGTGCGCAGGACACGCACGAGGGTTCGCATCTCACCGAGTACAGCCGTCGCCTCGCGCTCGATCACCCGCAACGATTCCGACACGACGTCGGGGTCTCGGGTGTGGAGTCCGGCCGCCTGGGCGCGGATCGCGATCGCGGACACATGATGGGCGATGGTGTCGTGAAGGTCGCGGGCGAGGGACTCACGCTCCTGGGCCCGCACGACGGCGATCTCCTTCACCAGGCGGTCGGCTCGCTCTCGTCGGAGCGCCCCGAGAAGGCAGGCGCTGCCCACGAACAGCACGCCGGCGATCCCGCCGATCAGGCTCTCGGCACCCGGCTCGGGACGAAGCACCGTCGACAGCACCACGCCGGCACCGAGGACTGTGCCGCCGACGAGGCGTGATCTTCTCGCGCCCCAGCGGAACAGCGAGTACGGGCCGAGGATGAGCCCGAACATCGCGGCCATGCCATCCGGCGAGACTCCCGCGAAAAGCTGAGCCGCCCCCAGAGAAGCGGTGGCGGCCGTCGTGGCGATGACGAGGGCGAGCGGGTGGAGCCGCCGCCAGGGGAGGCCTGCGAGCAGCAGGACCGTGATCGCCGTCGTCACCGTCGGCCACGACAGGTCGCGTCGGAGCGTGCCCTCGACGACGACGGCGGCGATCAGCGCGCCGGCGAGAACGAAGTCCCGCCCGCGGGGGCGGACGGCGAGCGAGACGGTCGTCGGATGCTGCTCGGTCGATGTGCCCACGAGGGGCATGCTACCCATGGCCGACAAGCACGGCGGGTCGTCGCACCCGCACACGTCGGATCACCGCCTCCGCGACGAGCATGTTGAGCAGCCACCCGGCATCCATCTGCACCAGACGCCAGAGCTCGTCCGGCGGTCCGAATGCGATGAGGAACGGCGCGGACGTGAGCACCTGCGTACCCGCACCCAACGCGAGCGCGTAAGCACGGATCATCCATGCGCGGTGCGCTTCGATGTCGAGGCGCAAGACCGCCCCGAGCCCCAGGGCAAGGCACGCGATCATCAGGAGCCCGACGAGGTAGCGCGAGATCTGAAGGCCCAGGCCGTCGACGGGCGGTACGTCGTAGAACGCCGTCATCCACAGGCCGCTGGTCGCGACGATGAACCCCGCCGGCACCAGGAGGAAGCGTCCCGCGAACCGGTGCCATCCGATGTGCCGCCGGCGCAGTCCCGGCAGGAACTGGAAGGCGCCGACCAGCGAGTAGACCAGCGCGGCCAGGATGTGAGCGACGACGGGCAGCGGCATCCCTACGAACCGCGCGTTCGCCGCGGTCTCGGCAGCGCCCGACGCGATCTCTTCGAGGCGCACGGCCCCGGCGACGGACGGGATGAGGGCGAGCAGGATCAGCGAGGCGGCGATGAGCCATTCTCGGCGATGCGGTGATCGTGGTGGGTGCATGCCTTCACATTTGCGGAACGGCGAACCTTGCCACATCGGCCGATCGGCCGGGATCCCTCGGGAACCCTCGGGATCTTCCGGCCGGCGTCAGAGTCGCGCTGTCGTGCCGCGCACGTTCAGCTCGTACGGCAGCGCCGCAGGAGTCCGGGCCGGAGCCGCATCGGTCGCGGCCAGCTTCGCCAGCACCGCCTCGGCCGCACGTTCTCCCTGGCCCAGCGGAAACTGATCGACCGTCGTGAGCTGGAAGAACTCGCCGAGCTCGTGCCCGTCGATGCCCACGATCGAAAGATCCTGCGGCACCCGAAACCCGAGATCGCGGGCGGCGAGGATGGCCCCGATGGCCATCTCGTCGGACGCGACGAAGAGTGCGGTGGGCCGGGGTCCTGGTCGGCCGAGAAGTTGCTTCGCCGCCCGATAACCGCCGCTGACGGTGAAGTCCGCGGGCTCGAAGAAGACCGGGTTCAGCGGGATCCCGCCACTGGCGAGTCCTTTCTCGAAACCGAGGCGCCGATTGGTGGGGATGTGGAAGTCGAGGTCGAACTCCGGGTTCGCGCCGATGTGCGCGATGTCTCGATGACCGAGCCCGATCAGATGCTCGGTCGCCAACTGCGCCAGGGCGACGTCGTCGACGGTGAGCGTGTCGAGCTTCGGATTCGGCCCCCCGATCGCGATGACGGGCAGCCCGAGATCGAGCAGCTGTTGCGTCTCGTCGGCATCGAGTTCGATCGACACGGCGATGACGGCATCCACCCGCTGTCGACGCAGGAAGGTTCCGAACACCTCGCTTCGCACGTCGCTGTCGGCGGTGATGTTGTACAGCGTGATGTCGTATCCGTGGCGCATGAGAGCGCTCGACACCCCGGAGAGCACAGCACTGAAGAACCAGCGATCGAGGAACGGCACGACCACGCCGACGTTCCTCGTGCGCCCCGAGGCGAGACTCGACGCCCGCGACGAGACGACGTAGCCGAGCGATTGGGCAGCTTTCCGCACCCGTTCTCTGGCGGCCTCGGAGACCTGCCCGCGGCCACTGAGAGCGCGGGAAACGGTTGCGGTCGAGACGCCCGCAAGGCGCGCCACCTCGTCGATGCTCGCCACGTCAGCGCTCCCGCTTCCCCCGCCACCCTCCGCGAGACTGCACTCCCACGCCGAGACCCCGGCTTTTCGCCACAGTCTCGGCGGGAAGATGCAGTCTCACGGTCATGAGCGGCGGAACCAGGCGGTGGTGTCGACCGGCAGCGCCGTGCCCTCGAAGGGCTGGCTCTTCAGCTCGAACGTGACGCCTTCGCCGAGCTCGATCGGCTCGGTGCCGAGGTTCGACACGACGTGGATGTCGCCGCGCCGGAATGCGACGGCATCCGGCCCTGCGTCCTCCCAGACCAGCGAGCCGCTCCCGAAGCCGTGCGCGCGCCGTGCGGCGAGCATCTGCTTGTACAGCGACAGGGTGGATGCCGGATCGGCGGCCTCGACGTCGCGGGCGTATGTCGCCCACTCCGCCGGCTGCGGCAGCCAGGACGCACCGGTGTGGTTGAAGCCGAACGCCGGAGCCTCCGCCTCCCACGGGAGAGGAACCCGGCAGCCGTCGCGTCCGTAGCGCTTGCCGTTGGTGCGGAACCATGTCGGGTCCTGACGGAACTCGTCCGGGATCTCCATCGCCTCGGGAAGACCCAGCTCCTCACCCTGGTACAGGTACGACGACCCGGGAAGGGCGAGCATGAGGGCCGTCGCGGCGCGGGCTCGCGCGAGTCCGATCGCGGCGTCCGGTTTGTTGGGCGTCAAGGGGCCGATGCCCTCGCCCTGCGGGTTCTCGGCCGTCAGCGCCAGCCGAGTCGCATGGCGGACGACGTCGTGGTTGGAGAGCACCCAGGTGCTCGGGGCGCCGACCTTGCCGAACTCGTCGAGCGATTCGCGGATGATGTCGCCGAGCGCTTTCGCGTCCCACGGAGTCATCAGGTACGGGAAGTTGAAGGTCTGATGCATCTCATCCGGGCGCACCCAGAGCGCGGTCTTCGCAAGCGTCGGCAGCCACGCCTCACCACAGAGTGCGCGGTCGCCGTCGTACTCGGCGAGCACCCGGTGCCAGTCGCGGTAGATCTCGTGCACCTCTTCCTGACCCCAGTACGGCACGTTGTCCTCGCGGCCGCCCATGGAGTCGGCGTCGGCCACCGGAGCGTAGTCGGGGAGCCCCGCCTCCTTGACCATGCCGTGGGCGACATCGACGCGGAAACCGTCGACCCCGCGGTCCAGCCAGAAGCGCAGGATCGAGCGGAACTCCTCGCGGACCTCTTCATTCGTCCAGTCGAAGTCCGGCTGGGTCGCATCGAAGATGTGCAGGTACCACTGACCCGGGGTGCCGTCGGCCTCGGTCACGCGCTCCCACATGCCGCCGCCGAACACCGACTCCCAGTTGTTCGGAGGGAGCTCGCCGTTCTCGCCGCGCCCGTCGCGGAAGACGTAGCGGGCGCGCTCGCGGCTTCCAGGGCCGGCCTTGAGTGCCTCCTGGAACCAGACGTGCTGGTCGGAGGAGTGGTTGGGGACGAGGTCGACGATGACGCGGATGCCGCGGTTATGCGCCTGCGCGAGCATCTCGTCGAAGTCGGCCAGGGTGCCGAACAGCGGGTCGACATCGCGGTAGTCGGCGACGTCGTAGCCGGCGTCGCGCTGCGGGCTCGTCATGAACGGGCTCAGCCAGATCGCGTCGACGCCGAGGTCCTTCAGATCGTCGAGACGGGACGTGATGCCCGGCAGGTCACCGATGCCGTCGCCGGATGCATCGGCGAAGGAGCGAGGGTAGATCTGATAGATGACGGCGCTGCGCCACCATTCGGAACCGGGGGCTGCGATCTGTTCAAGCTGTGCCATGGCATCAGGCTAGTGCAAACGCTTACATTGTTGCCATTTCAGGGATCGAATCGGTTCGGTGACGGCTCGACCTGCGTGCCTCCTCTGTCCTCTCCGGCGCGGGGCTACGCTCAGCGCAGGACGGGCCCGCAGGGCCCGCGTCGACGGCGAGGAGACATCATGGTTCCCGAGATCAACTACTGGGCAGTGCTGCTGGCGACCGCGTCGAGCATGCTCGTCGGATCGGTCTGGTACGCGCCGAAGGTGTTCGGCACGCGCTGGTCGAAGCTGGCGAACGTCGACATGGACAAGCCTGCGTCATCGGCGACGATGGCGATCGTGACCACCGTCCTGGTGAGCTTCATCACCGCGTGGGTGCTCGCCGGCGCGACGGCGATCGCATGGCACTTCTACGGCGGATCGTTCTTCTGGGGCGCCGTGATCACCGCGGTCACGTTGTGGGCGGGGTTCACCGCCGCACGCTTCATCACCCATGACGCATTCGAGGGGCGGCCGACGGCGCTGACGACCATGAACATCGCGCACGAGCTGGTCACCCTGCTCGTGATGGCGATCCTGATCGGGGTGTGGCCGCCGGCGCTGGGGTAGTCGCGTCGGCGTGCCGGCCGGCATCCGGCATCCGGCATCCGGTGTTCATCCGGCGCCGGCATCGGGCATCCGACGTTCGGCGGCTGGCACGCGGCATCCGACGTTCGGTGGCTGGCACCGGCATCCGGGTGCACACATGCACGATGGATGCACGGATGCGGGACAAAACGACCGGCATCGGTCGTGCATCTGTACCGCGGTCGTGCAGGTGAACCGCCGGCGGATGCGCGGAGTGCATGACCCGGCGCCGCTTTGCATGAGTAATCAACCCGCACGGTCATGCATGTGCGAAATGGTCATGCAGATGCCGGGGCCGACCCGGGAGGACGTGCGGGCACAGATGCACGATGGATGCACGAATGCAGGGCGAAACGCCGGGCACTGGTCGTGCATCCGTACCGCGGTCGTGCATCCGTACCGGCCGCGGAGCCCGCGACCGGAAGCGGATGCAGCTGGCCGAAGCGGATGCCGCTGGCCGAAGCGGACGTGCTGGCCGAAGCGGATGCCGCTGGCCGAAGCCTGCGCCGTGAACGCCGGTCGAACCGCTACTACGCAGCGACGCGTGCGACGGCGGCGACGGCGCTCGCGAAGAAGCCGACGCCGTCCACTCCACTGCGCATGGCGACAGCGGTGTCGGGGCCGAACCCGGGCTCGGTCGCGTGCTCGGGGTGGGGCATCAGGCCGACGACGTTGCCCCGCTCATTGGTGAGCCCGGCGATGTCGCGCAGCGACCCGTTCGGATTCACGCCGGCATAGCGGAACGCGACGAGACCTTCGCCCTCGAGGCGATCGAGTGTCTCATCGTCGGCGATGTAGCCGCCGTCGCCGTTCTTCAGCGGGATGACGATCTCCTGACCGCGACGGAAGGTGTTCGTCCAGGCGGTGTCGGAGTTCTCGACCGTGAGACGCTGATCGCGCCGCACGAAGTGCTGGTGGTCGTTGCGGATCAGCCCGCCGGGCAGCAGGTGCGCCTCGACGAGCATCTGGAAACCGTTGCAGATGCCGAGGATCGGCATGCCCGCGGCCGCGGCATCCTTGACCTCGGTCATGATCGGCGACAGCGACGCGATCGCGCCGGCCCGCAGGTAGTCGCCGTAGCTGAACCCACCGGGCAGCACGAGCGCGTCGACCCCTTCGAGATCGTGCGAGCCGTGCCAGAGCGCGACGGGCTCGGCGCCGGCGATGCGGACGGCGCGCTGCGCGTCGCGGTCGTCGAGGGACCCGGGGAAGGTGATGACGCCGATGCGGACGGTCACTCGACCACCTCGATGCCGACGACATCCTCGATCACAGAGTTGGAGAGCACCTCGTCGGCGACGCGCTTGGCCTCGGCGAGCAGATCGTCGGTGACCTCGCCCTCGACGGTGAGCTCGAAGCGCTTGCCGATGCGGACGTCACTGAAGCCGTTGACGCCGAGGCGAGCGAACGCGCCCGAGACGGCCTTCCCCTGAGGGTCGAGCAGTTCTGACTTGGGCATGACGTCGACGACGATGGTGGGCATGAACGGCTCCGGATGTCGCGGGCGGACGGGCGTGACCAGTCTACCGTGCAGCCGCCTGGCTGCTCGCGCCGGTCGACGCGGTGGGCCGACGACCGGATGCCTGTCAAGGGGTGCCGCAGGATGGGCGAGGACGGCTGCACTTGGCTATGGTCAGCGCTATGAGGAGACACGTCATCGCGCTCGCAGGCGCGGCCCTGTGCTGCACCCTGGTCGGATGCGGGATCCAGATGCCGGCGGACCCCGAGGGGACGACCGAGCGCGTCGAGGGTGGCACGGTGCGCGTCGGTGTGACGGCCAACCCGCCCTGGGTCGACGTCGATGGAAGCGGCGAGCCCGGCGGCACCGAACCCGCTCTCGTGTCGGGGTTCGCCGAGCAGCTCGATGCCGAGCTCGACTGGTCCGTCGGCAGCGAGGCGCAGCTGATGCAGGCTCTCGAACGCGGCGAGCTCGACCTCGTGATCGGCGGCTTCCACGACGACACCCCGTGGACCGAGAAAGCCGCGGTGACGCGGCCCTACACCGAGTCCACGACTGCCGAAGGCACCGCCAAGCACGTCATGATCGTGCGGATGGGCGAGAACCGGTTCCTCACCACACTCGAGACGTTCCTGTTCGAGGAGACGGGATCATGACGGTGCGGTTCGGTCGGACGGAGCTGCCGGAACAGCAGCAGAAGGCTCTGCGATCCGCGATCAGGATCGAGTGGTTCACGCTCGCCTTCCTCGCGGTGGCGATCACCCTTGTCTTCCTGGTGATGGGCAACTCCCAGGCCATGAAGGCGGCCTGGATCGAAGATCTGCTCTCCCTCGCCCCTCCGATCGCCTTCCTCATGGCGGTCCGCATCGTCAATCGGGCACCCACCGCCCGCTACCCCTACGGGTTCCACCGTGCGGTCGGCGTCGCCCACCTCGTCGCCGGAGTCGCGCTGCTGACGATGGGTGCATTCCTGATCGTCGATTCCGTCACCGGACTCATCGGTGCCGAACACCCGCCGATCGGCTCAGTGGTGCTGTTCGGACAGCCGATCTGGCTCGGCTGGCTGATGATGCTCGTGATGGCGCTGACGATTCCGCTGCCCATCTACTTCGGCAGGGTGAAGATGCGGCTCGCGAAGGAACTGCACGACAAGGTTCTCTACGCGGATGCCGACATGAACAAGGCCGACTGGATGACCGCCGTCGGATCGATCGTGGGTGTGGCCGGCATCGGCGTCGGCCTGTGGTGGGCGGATGCCGTGGCGGCGCTGCTCATCGCCGCGAGCATCCTCTGGGACGGCATCAAGAACATGAAAGCCGCGATCACCGACCTGATGGACACGGCCGCGACGACGTTCGACGACGGCAAGGTCCACCCGATCACGCGGCAGATCGATGAGCATCTGCGCGGCCTTGCCTGGGTGGAGAAGGCGGGCTCACGAGTGCGCGACCAGGGGCACGTCTTCCATGTCGAGTCGTTCGTCGTTCCGAAACAGGGTCGCATGCCCGAGTTGCAGGAGCTCCTGCAGGCGCGGGATCAGTGCATCGACCTGGACTGGAAGGTCCAGGACATCGTGCTGATCCCCATCGACGAGCTCCCGGAGGAGGTGGGCGGGTCGCACGACAGCAGGCAGTCGGAGCGCAACCGGTAGCCCGGCGACTCCCACGCCGACGGCGCGGCGAGCGGCGCCGTCAGGAGTGGAACACCGTGTGCAGGTCGCCGATGACGTCGCGACCACCGAGGTCGGCGATCTCGAACAGCACCGAGATTCCGACGACATGACTGCCCAGGCGCTCGACCAGCTCGCGGCCCGCGGCGAGCGTGCCCCCGGTCGCGAGCACGTCGTCGATGAGCAGCACGCGAGACCCCGCGGGAAGATCGTCATGCATCTCGATCGTGGCGGTGCCGTATTCGAGGGCGTAGTCGACGGATGCCGCAGGCCGGGGAAGCCTCCCCGCCTTGCGGATCGGGATGAGGCCGACGCCGGCGGCGATCGCGGCGGCGCCCGCGAGGATGAAGCCGCGCGCCTCGATCCCGGCGACGACGTCGAACTGTCCGGCGAACGGCTCGATGATCGCCTCGGTGGTGACCCGCAGTGCCTCCGCGTCAGCGAGCAGCGGCGTGATGTCGCGGAACACGATGCCGGATTCGGGGTAGTCGGGCACCGACCGGATCAGTGACTGGGCGCGGGTGAGGGCGGGGGAGAGGTCTGCTTCGGGCACCGGGCAAGGTTACCCGCATCGACTGTGACGCCTCCGGCATCCGCTCGCCGCCGCTGACGGATCGAGGTACATCGGACGATTCGAGGTGGGATTCCTGGCGGAACCACCGCGGATCGTCGTCTCCACCTCGATTCGTCCCACGCTTGACATCCGTGGGAGCGCTCCCATAGTGTGGCACCTCAGATCGTGGGAGCGCTCCCACCGATCGCCCGGAATCACCATCCCACCCGCACGACCCCTGCACAAAGGAGTGAACTGTGAACACACGTGCCCGCAATCGGATGCTGGCGACAGCCGCCGTGGCATCCGTCTCCGCCCTCGCCCTGGCCGGCTGCTCCAGCACCGGCGACGCCGGTGGAGGCGACGCCGACGGTGACGTCACGCTGACGATCACCACGTTCGGCACCTTCGGCTACGACGACCTCTACAAGGAGTACGAAGAGCTGAACCCGAACGTCACCATCGAGGCGACGAACATCGACACCGGCGGCAACGCCCGTACGGATGTCTTCACCAAGATCGGCGCAGGCTCCGGCCTCAGCGACATCGTCGCGATCGAGGAGGGCTGGCTGGGCGCGATCATGGCAGACGCCCCCGACACCTTCATCGACCTGCGCGACCACGGCATCGAAGACCGCAAGGACGACTGGCTGGAGTGGAAGTACGACCAGGTCACCGACCCGGACGGCCGGGTCATCGGCTACGGCACCGACATCGGGCCGAGCGGCATCTGCTACAACGGCGCCGCGTTCGAGGCCGCCGGGATGCCGAGTGATCGCGAGTCGGTCGCCGAGCTGCTGAACGGCGACTGGGAGAACTACTTCGCCGTCGGCGCCGAGTACACCGCGAAGACCGGCAAGGCGTGGTATGACCACTCCGGCTTCGTCTGGAACGCCATGGTCAACCAGCTCGACGAGGGCTACTACACCGCCGACGGTGAGCTGAACGTCGAGGGCAACGCCGAGCTCAAGGAGCGCTTCGAGCTGCTGGGAGCGGCGACAGAAGGCGGCCAGTCCGCCGCGCAGAAGGCGTGGGACTGGAACGGCGGCAAGTCGTTCGTCGACGGCACCTTTGCCACGTTCGTCTGCCCTGGGTGGATGCTGGGAGTCGTGCAGGGTCAGGTCGAGGCCGGCGGCGGAGACGCCACCACCGGCTGGGACTTCGCTGACGTCTTCCCCGGAGGCGCAGCGAACTGGGGCGGCGCGTGGCTGGCGGTCACGGAGTCCTCGAAGAACCAGGAGGCCGCTGCAGAGCTTGCGAACTGGCTGACGCAGCCCGAGCAGCAGGTGAAGCAGTCCGCCGCCGCGGGCAACTTCCCCTCCACGATCGAGGCGCAGGAGACCCTGGCAGCCGAGGCGACGCCGAACGAGTTCTTCAACGGCGCTCCCACCGGTGCCATCCTCGCCGAGCGGGCCAAGGGCGTCGTCGCGCAGTTCAAGGGCGCAGACGACTCCGTCATCCAGGAGAACGTGTTCGGCCCCGCCCTCAGCGCACTCGACCGCGGTGAGACCGACACCCAGGGCGCCTGGAATGCTGCGATCGAGCTCCTGAAGAAGCTGGTCGACTGACCCGCTCCGCATCTCGACGGGCTCAGTGACCCCACGGTCGCTGAGCCCGTCGAGGCACCACCCTGCCGGGCACCTCCCGCCGAGACAAGGAACTCTCATGACTCTCACCGCCCCTCCGACGGAGCGCAGAGACGCGGCATCCGATTCGCAGGTGAAAGCGGATGCCGCGGCGAAGCGGCCCTGGCGCCATCGCGTGTCGCGGTTCGACCAGAACGCCTCTCCGTACTTCTACATCTCGCCGTTCTTCCTGCTCTTCGGGGTGGTGGGACTGTTCCCGCTGCTTTACACCGTCTGGGTCGCCGTCCACGAATGGGACCTGCTCAGAGGCGAGGGCGAGTTCGTCGGCGTCGGAAACTTCACCGAGATCCTCGCCGACTCGATGTTCTGGAACTCGATCTTCAACACGCTCAGCATCTTCCTGTTGTCCGCGATCCCGCAGCTGGCCATCGCCCTCTTCATCGCCTACCTGCTCGACCGAGGTCTTCGCGCGCCGACGTTCTGGCGGATGAGCGTGCTCATCCCGTTCGTGGTGACGCCGGTCGCGATCGCGATCATCTTCTCCAGTGTCTTCAACGAGGCCGACGGCCTCGCCAACAACCTGCTGAATCTCGTGGGCATCGCCGACCAGCAGTGGAAGGAGGACACCGCGCTGTCGCACATCGCGATCGCGGTGATGGTCAACTTCCGCTGGACCGGCTACAACGCCCTCATCCTGCTCGCCGCCATGCAGGCCGTTCCCCGCGACCTCTACGAGTCCGCCGCGCTCGACGGCGCCGGCCCCG
>NZ_JAPSHY010000010.1 GCF_031179285.1 Microbacterium sp.
TCATATAGCGGTCATGTGATCGAAAGGAACACAGAGTGCTCATTGCACAGCGTCCCACACTCACCGAGGAAAAGATCGTCGAGAACCGGAGCCGGTTCATCATCGAGCCTCTGGAGCCCGGCTTCGGATACACGATCGGCAACTCGCTTCGTCGCAGCCTTCTCTCGTCGATCCCTGGAGCCGCTGTCACCAGCGTCCGCATCGACGGCGTGCTGCACGAGTTCAGCACGATCCCCGGTGTGAAAGAGGATGTCACCGAGATCATCCTCAACATCAAGCAGCTGGTCGTCTCGTCCGAGCGCGACGAGCCCATCACGGCGTACCTGCGCAAGACCGGTGCGGGCGAAGTGACCGCCGCAGACATCTCGGCTCCGGCCGGTGTCGAGGTGCACAACCCCGAGCTCGTCATCGCGACCCTGAACGACACCGCGAAGTTCGAGCTCGAACTCACCATCGAGCGCGGTCGCGGCTACGTCTCGGCCACGCAGAACCGCAACGAGTACGCCGAGGCCGGTCAGATCCCGATCGACTCGATCTACTCGCCGGTTCTCAAGGTCAGCTATCGGGTCGAGGCGACTCGTGCCGGTGAGCGCACCGACTTCGACAAGCTCATCCTCGACGTCGAGACCAAGTCCTCGATGCTCCCGCGTGACGCTGTCGCCTCGGCTGCCAAGACTCTCACCGAGCTGTTCGGCCTCGCCCGCGAGCTGAACGTCGAGGCCGAGGGCATCGAGATCGGCCCGGCGCCGGTCGAGGCGGTGAGCTCCAGCGAGCTCTCCATGCCCATCGAGGACCTCGACCTGTCGGTCCGCTCGTACAACTGCCTCAAGCGCGAAGGCATCAACACGGTGTCCGAGCTCGTCGCCCTGTCGGAGACGCAGCTCATGAACATCCGCAACTTCGGCCAGAAGTCGGTCGACGAGGTGCGCGACAAGCTCATCTCGCTCGGTCTGTCGCTCAAGGATTCGGTGCCCGGTTTCGACGGCGCCCACTTCTACGGCGGCAACGACGACGAGTCCTTCTGACCTTCCCGAAATTCTGACCAGGAGTTAGACGATTATGCCTAAGCCCACCAAGGGTCCCCGCCTCGGAGGCGGCCCCGCCCACGAGCGCCTGCTGCTTGCCAACCTCGCGGCGGCTCTCTTCACTCACAAGTCGATCAAGACGACCGAGACCAAGGCCAAGCGTCTTCGTCCGCTCGCCGAGCGGCTGATCACGTTCGCCAAGCGCGGCGACCTTCACGCGCGTCGTCGGGTGCTCTCGGTCATCGGTGACAAGGAAGTCGTGCACACCCTGTTCGCCGAGATCGCGCCGCTGGTCGCCGAGCGTGAGGGCGGCTACACCCGCATCACGAAGGTCGGCAACCGCAAGGGCGACAACGCGCCGATGGCCGTGATCGAGCTCGTTCTCGAGCCCGTCACGCCGAAGGCGAAGTCGACCAAGAAGTCGGCCGCGAAGACCGAGAAGCCGGCCGAGGAGGCCCCCGTGGAGGAAGCTCCCGTCGAAGAGTCCAACGCCGCAGAGGAGACTCCCGCCGAGGAGACCTCGTCGGCCGATGCCGCCGACGCCGGTGCCGAGTCGCAGGCCGAGGGTGAGGCAGCCGAGGCTGCCGCAGCGGATGCCGTCAAGGAGAAGTCCGAGTAACGACTCTCGCGTCACGAGAGAACCCGCCGTCCTTCAGGACGGCGGGTTCTTTCGTGTCGATGCAGTCTCGGAAGAATGACGCTTCGTCGAGCTCCTGGACTTATGCGGCGGCTATGGATAGATTTCCGGTATCCACCCGCACGCGGCTGTCTTCGTGCGCTGCCACGCCCGGCACGGGTCACACAAAGGAGTGTCAATGAAGAAGTCACGTATCGGTGCGACAGGGTTCGCGCTCGCGCTCGCCGGTTCGCTCGCCATCGCCGGCCCCGCGATCGCCGCGGACATCTACGTTCCCGACAACTCGCAGGGTACCGAGGGTGAGAGCTACCCCAACGGATGGTTCACCGGGGACCCGCAGCCCGAGACCGCGCCCGTGGACGACGCGACCGGCATCACTCTCACCGGGCGGACGCAGTTCCTCTACGGCGGCATCATCCCGATCGCGGCCGGCACCGAATTCGCTGCCCTCGTCGAGGGATCGGATGTCGACGCGGACGGCACCCTGACTTTCCAGTACCCGATCTTCTTCAACTCGACCGTCGAGGGAAATCTCGGGTTCACGACTCTGCGTCCTGTCCCGACCGGAGCTCCGACTCCGGGCGGCACCTGGTTCTCGAGCCAGAACGTCGCGATCGGCGACGTCCTGATCCTCTCGCAGGGAGAGCACACCTGGGACGAGATCGTCGAGGCGTTCGATGATGCGATCGCGCAGGACGGCGTTCCCGAGGTGCTCGCCGTCGGCGTCTTCGTCGATCCGGGTGACACTGCACTGGTGCGCAGCGTGACCTTCGGCGGCAACACCTACCACTTCGCCGCTCAGGCTGTGGCACCGGTACCGACGCCGATCCAGCGCCCGGCTGATTTCACAGGTTGACAGTTCGCGTGAGTGCCCCGCCCGGCTGCCCGGGCGGGGCACTCACGCGTCGGACGGGAGGGCACGACTGATATGACGACGAAAACGGCCGCCCTGCTCGTGGCGATGGTCCTCGCGGTCACCGCGCTGACGGCATGCTCCTCACCGGCGCCCGCGCCGACGGAGTCGCGTGCCCCGGCACAATCGCCGCCGAAGCCGCCCTCGGGCACGCCGCAGCCCGTCGAGGTGAGCGTGGCTCAGGTCGCGACCGCAGTCGTCGCCGAGACGGTCGCGCTCGACGCGCCGGACGGCGCCGAGGTCTCCCGGTTCGCCAACCCGACCGCCTCCGGCGCACCGCTCGTCTTCCTCGTCGAGGAAGCCCAGGGGGACTGGCTGCGAGTGAAACTGCCGATGCGTCCCAACGGGACCGTCGGTTGGGTGCGGAAGAGCGACGTCACGATCGCCGCTGTCGACTACAGTCTCGAAGTCTCGACGACCGACCGCTCGGTCACACTGCTGCAGGACAACGTGCCCGTCAAGACGTTCAGCGCCGCAGTAGGAACGGGCGACACTCCGACCCCGCTGGGAAGCTTCTACCTCACAGAGTTGCTCGCGCCGACGAACCAGGGCTATGGACCATACGCCTACGGAATCTCGGCGTTCTCCGACGTCCTCAACAGCTTCGGTGGCGGACCGGGTCAGATCGGGATGCACGGCACCGATGACAGCAGCAGCATCGGACAGGCGGCCAGTCATGGCTGCATCCGACTGAACAACGACGACATCACCTACCTCGCAGGCATTCTCCCGTTGGGCACACCGATCGTCATCAGTTGACGCGCGAGCGGCGAGCACGCGAGGTCTAGGCTGGAACCACTCCCGTCGTTCGATGCGGGCGTGAGGGGAACGAGAAGTGGGCGATGCCGCGGCCGGATTGCACCGTGGGCCTCGCGCCTACACGGCCTTCGTCATCATCGGGCTGATCGCCGGGCTCCTGTCGGGGCTGTTCGGGGTCGGAGGTGGCACCGTGATCGTCCCTCTGCTGGTGCTGTTGCTGCACTTCGATCAGCGCCTCGCCGCCGGGACATCACTCGCCGCGATCGTGCCGACGGCGAGCATCGGCGTCGTCTCGTATGCCGTGAGCGGATCCGTCGCCTGGGTTCCGGCGATCATCCTCGCCGCTGGGGCCGTGGTCGGAGCGCAGATCGGCACGCGGCTGCTCCCGCGCATCTCGCAGACGGCGCTGCGATGGGGGTTCGTGGGATTCCTCGTCATCGTCATCATCAGCCTGTTCCTGGTGATCCCCTCCCGTGACGCCGAGTTCACACTCACCTGGCTCAGCGGCCTGTCGCTGGTGGCGGTCGGTGTCGGCACCGGCATCCTCGCGGGATTGATCGGGGTCGGCGGGGGAGTGATCGTGGTGCCGGTGCTCATGATCGCGTTCGGCACGAGCGATCTGGTCGCCAAGGGCACCTCGTTGCTGATGATGATTCCGACGGCGGTGTCCGGCACGGTAGGCAACATCCGCCATCGCAACGTCGATCTGCGGGCGGCGGTGGTGATCGGCCTCTCGGCCTGCACGACGACGGCACTCGGCGCCTGGCTCGCCACCGTGATCGAGCCCGGAGTGGGCAACATCCTCTTCGCTGCCTATCTGGTCGTGATCGCGATCCAGATGACGCTCAAGGCGATCCGCGGGCGCCGCAGGCGCTGACTCGGACGGCTCGAGCTGAGCGCCGGCGGAGAGTCGCCCCTCCACGTCGTCGGTAGGATCGAAGGGTGCCAGTGAACACCGAACTCGTGGGGCGAGACTTCCCGCCGACTGCCCCGTACCTCGTCGGACGTGAGAAGGTGCGTGAGTTCGCACGTGCGGTCTTCGCCGAAGCGCCGCAGCACACCGACGTCGAGGCGGCCCGCGCAGCCGGCTACGCCGATGTGGTGGCCCCGCCGACATTCGCGATGGTGATCCAGGACCACACCCTGCAGCAGCTGCTGGCCGAGGCCGACTCCGGGATCGAACTCGCCCGCACGATCCACGCCGAGCAGCGTTTCGCCTACACCCGCCCGATCGTCGCCGGCGATGAGCTGACCGCGCGGCTCACGGTGACCGGCATCCGGATGATGGCGGGCAACGCCATGATCACCAGCGAAGCCGAGATCACCGACGCCGAGGGCACTCACGTCGTCACCGCCACGAGCGTGCTCCTGGTCGGCTCCGGCGAAGAAGGAGAGGGCGAGTGATGACCTATTCAGTCGGAGACGTGATCGCCGAGCGGACGGTTCACCTCACCCGCGAGTCGCTCGTACGCTATGCGGGTGCGTCCGGTGACTTCAATCCCATCCACTACCGGGACGACGTCGCGGCATCCGTCGGCCTTCCCGGTGTGCTCGCGCACGGGATGCTGACGATGGGCATCGGTTCCTCCGTCGTGCTCGCGGCGCTCGACCCGGCCGTGCGCATCCTCGACTACGGCGTGCGTTTCACCAAGCCCGTGATCGTCGACCCGCAGGAGGGGGCGGACGTGCACGTGCTCGCCACCGTCGCGGCCGTCGACGACTCGGCGGCACGCATCGACCTCAAGGTGACGTCCGCCGGCGCGACCGTGCTCGTGAAGGCGCAGCTGCGCGTCGCGGTCTGACATGACACTCGAGAATTCACCGGAGATGGATCCGGTTCCCCTGTCGGAACTCACGACGCTTCGCACCGGAGCTGCGCCGCGGAGGATGCTGCAGGCCGCGACGACCGACGAGCTGGTGAGCGCCCTGCGAGAGACGTGGTCTCGCGGCGAGGACTGGTTCGTGCTCGGCGGTGGTTCGAACCTCTTCGTCGGCGACGACTCCTTCGACGGCACGGTGATCCGCGTGCTCACGAACGGCATCGAGGAACTCCCCTCTCCACATCCGGGCCGCATCCGCCTGCGGGTGCAGGCAGGCCACGGGTGGGACGATCTCGTCGCATACGCCGTCGAACGCGGCTACGCCGGCCTCGAAGCCATGTCGGGGATCCCTGGCACCGTCGGCGCCTCACCCGTCCAGAACATCGGCGCCTACGGCCAGGAGATCCAGGAGACGCTCGTCGAGGTCGACCTCATCGACGAGTCCACCGGCGAGGTCTCCGCTGTCCCGGCGGAAGAACTCGGGTTGGGCTTTCGCACCTCGGTGCTCAAGCACCATTACGGCGCTCAGCCGCAACGGCGTGCCGTCATCCTCTCGGTGACGGTCGATCTGCTGGTCGCGACCGAGCGGACGGTGCGCGGAGATCAGCTGCGGCGGGCTCTCGGTCTCCAGGACGACCGCGCGGTTCCCCTGAGCTGGGTGCGCGAGCGCATCCTCGCGACCCGTGCGTCGAAGGGGATGCTGCTCGACGAGCACGACCCCGACACGCACGGGGTCGGCTCGTTCTTCCAGAATGCGGTGGTGCCCGAGGTCGTGGCGCGGGCGTTGCCTGCCGAGTGCCCGCGCTGGCCCGTGGCGCCGGACCTGGACTCGGTCACGGTGATCCCGCTCGCAGCCTACGACGGCTACCTCCCGGCGCCGCATCACGAGGCCCCGGACGTCAAGGTCAGCGCGGCGTGGCTCATCGAGCAGGCCGGCATCCGGAAGGGATTCAAGCTGCCGCGCTCACGCGCCTCGGTGTCGACCAAGCACGCGCTGGCGCTCACCAACCGGGGCAGTGCGACGGCCGGCGAGGTCGCGGAGTTGGCTCGCTTCATCCAGAGCAGGGTGCAGGCCGAGTTCGGGCTGTTGCTGCAGCCGGAGCCCGTGCTCATCGGCGTGGAGCTCTAGGAGTCGGCGCCGCCGGGTACGCTCGGCGGATGACCGGAATCGTTCCCTATCTCTTCTTCCCCGGAACCGCGGCCGAGGCGCTGCGCTTCTACCACGGCATCTTCGGCGGGGAACTCGACCTCCACACGTATGCCGAGTTCGGCCGCACCGACGGCGCGGGCGACTCGATCGCGCACGGCGAGATCCGCGGCGCTGTGGCGCTGTCCGCCGCGGATGCCGGGCCGGACCAGGACGCAGTTCACATCAACGGTGCCATGTTCTCACTGCTCGGCGCCGCGGATCCTGCGACGCTCACCCGCTGGTTCGACGCGCTCGCCGACGGCGGTCAGGTGATCGATCCGCTGCAGGAGCGACCATGGGGCGACCACGACGGCACCCTCACCGACCGCTACGGCATCAGCTGGCTCGTGGGGTTCCAGGCCGAGGCGTGATCAGGCGAAGAGCCGCTGCAGTCGCTGCACGCCTTCGAGCAGCGCGTCGTCGCCGAGCGCGTACGACATCCGGATGTAGCCGCTCGGCCCGAACGCCTCGCCTGGAACGACGGCCACCTCGGCCTGCTCGAGAATGAGGTCGGCGAGCTCGAGCGACGTCGTCGGCGTCACGCCACCCCACGTGCGACCCAGCAATCCCTGCACGTCGGGGTACACGTAGAAGGCGCCGAGCGGGTTGGGCACACGCATCCCCTCGATCTTCGACAGTTCGGCGACGATGAGCCGGCGTCGGCGATCGAAAGCCTCGCGCATCTCGGATGCTTCGTCCTGCGGGCCGTTCAAAGCCGCGATCGCCGCCTTCTGCGCGACGTTGTTCACGTTGCTCGACAGGTGCGACTGCAGGTTGCCGGCGATCTTCATCGCATCGGCAGGACCCACCATCCAGCCGACGCGCCATCCGGTCATCGCGTACGTCTTGGCGACGCCGTTGACGAGGATCGTCTGGTTCGCCGCCTCCGGCACCGCCGCGACGATCGAGGTCGCAGTGGCGCCCTCGTAGGTGAGGTTCTGGTAGATCTCGTCGGAGATGATCCAGATCCCGTGCTCGACGGCCCACTCGCCGATCACCTTCGTCTCCTCGGCGGTGTACACCGAGCCCGTCGGGTTCGACGGGGAGACGAACACGAGTGCCGTGGTGCGATCGGTGCGCGCCGCCTCGAGCTGCTCGACAGTGACCTTGTAGTCCTGGTCGGCTCCGGCGAACACCTCGACGGGGGTGCCGTCTGCCAGACGGATCGCCTCGGGGTAGGTCGTCCAGTACGGAGCGGGAAGGAGCACCTCGTCGCCCGGGTTCACCACCGCCTGGAATGCCTGGTACACGGACTGCTTGCCACCGTTGGTGACGATGACCTGGGCGGGTGAGACCTCGAGCCCGGAGTCGCGCAGTGTCTTGGCGGCGATCGCCTCGCGAAGCGCGGGCAGGCCCGGCGCCGGCGTGTAGCGGTAGCTGGCGGGGTCAGCGAGCGCTGCGGCCGCTGCGTCGACGATGAACTGCGGCGTCGCGAAATCCGGTTCGCCAGCGGCATAGGAGACGACGGGCTTGCCTTCGGCCTTCAATGCCTTGGCTTTGGCATCCACCTTCAGCGTCGCCGACTCGGCGATGGCGGACAGCTTGCGAGAGAGGGGAGCGCGTTCGGTCACGCCTACGAGCGTACTCGCGTCGCTGCGGACCTGACCATCGCGGCACTCGACAACATCGCCAGATCTTTCACACCACGTCGGGTGTCGTGTCAGGCGACCGGCAGCCCGTGTGCCTCGGCGATCGCGGCCAGGGTGATGCGACCGCCCTGCACGTTCAGACCCTTGGCGAGAGCCGCATCGTCGGATGCCGCCCGCTCCCATCCCTTCCCGGCGATGGCGGAGACGTACGGGAGTGTGGCATTGGTGAGGGCGCGCGTGGCGGTCTCGGGCACAGCGCCGGGCATGTTGGCGACGCAATAGTAGACCGAGTCGTGCACCGCGAAAGTCGGGTCGTCATGGGTCGTCGGACGCGATCCCTCGAAGCATCCGCCCTGATCGATCGCGATGTCGACCAGCACCGAGCCCGCCTTCATCGTCGAGACCATGTCGTCGGTGACGAGCTTCGGCGCCGCCGCCCCCGGGATGAGCACGGAGCCGATGACGAGGTCGGCCGTGGCGAGTTCCTCGGCGATGTCGTAGCGGCTCGAGGCGCGGGTCTCGAGCGCTCCGCCGTAGCGATGCTCGAGTTCGCGCAGCCGGGTCAGCGAGATGTCGATCACCGTGACCTTCGAACCGAGGCCGAGGGCGTTCGCGGCGGCGTGCTCGCCAGCCACTCCGCCGCCGATCACGACGGTCTTGGCTCGCGGCGTTCCCGCGATGCCGCCGAGCAGCGTGCCGCGGCCGCCGTTGGAGCGCAGCAACGCGTACGAGCCCATCGTGACGGACAGGCGGCCGGCGATCTCGCTCATCGGAACCAGCAATGGCAGCGTCCGGTCGGGAAGCTGCACCGTCTCATAGGCGACGGCGGTGGTGCCGGCGTCGACGAGCGCGGTGGTGAGCGCCCGATCGGCGGCGAGGTGCAGGTAGGTGAACAGCGTGAGGTCGGAACGGAGGAACCCGTACTCCTGCGCGATCGGCTCCTTCACCTTGATCACGAGGTCGGCGTCGCCCCATGCCTCGGCCGCTGACGGGACGATCTCGGCTCCGGCTGCCCGATACGCATCGTCGTCGATGCGCGAGCCGAGTCCTGCGCCGGACTGCACGAGGACGCGGTGACCTTCATGGACGAGCCGGTCGGCACCGGCGGGCGTGAGCGCGACGCGGTTCTCGTTGTTCTTGACCTCTGTGGGCACCCCGATCTTCATTGATCCTCCCGGGTTCGGCGTGTGCGGTTACCTCCCCAGAATCGCAGAACCGTCGATCGGGCAACAGATTCAATGGAGAATATTCGATCGGATGCCGAATCCTGAATAATGATTCGCATGAACACGCCTCCTGCGGCCGTCCCGCCGAACACTGTTCAGCCTCAGCGGCTCGACGCCGTCGACGCGCAGATCGTCAGCCTGCTGACGGCCGACGGGCGCATGACCAACGCGGAGCTTGCCGGGCGGCTGGGAGTCGCCCCCTCGACCGCTCACGCGAGACTGCGGTCACTGTGCGATCGCGGGGTCATCACCGGGTTTCACGCCAGCGTCGATGAGCGTGCGCTGGGGGCCGGTCTGCAGGCCGTCATCGGCGTGAGCCTTCGGCCCAGCGCCCGGCGAGAGAGCATCGTCGAGTTCGCCGACCGAGTCCGCGGGCTGCCGCAGGTGATCCAGGTGTTCTTCCTCGGGGGAGACGACGACTTCCTGCTGCACATCGCGGTCGCAGACTCGTCGCAGATGCGCGAATTCGTGCTCGAGCATCTCTCCGCGCAGAGCAGCGTCGCCTCGACGCGCACGAGCATCGTCTTCGACTATCACCGCAACTCGGTCGCCGCCTCTTTCGCGTGACGGGCGCGTGACCGGTCACCTCGGGGCGCTGCGGGCGGTGCCGCAGCCGCTCATCGTGGCGCCCACGGCAGGAAGAGGGCTCCGTCGAGATGAAAGCCGATGACCGTGATCACCCCGGTGACCAGCACGACCGCGCCGAAGACGGCGGGACGGATCGACCCCGGCGTGCCGATGACGAGCATCAGCCCGACGATCGCCGTCACGCCGATCAGCCACCACGCCGCCTGCATGAGCCATACCGGCACCGCCAGGAGGAACAGCGCTTCCGCGGGCATCCCGACCGGAACCAGCCACGATTCGAGCGCCTGAGCGACGAGAGTCGGCCCGATGAAGAGCGCAGCGATCCAGAGGAGCACGATCCCGATCGACCGGCGGCGCCGGCGGACGGAGTGCGATCGCGTTTCGGACATGGAGGGACCGTACCGGGCCTGCATCCTCGGCGACCGGAGTTCTCCACAGGCCCCGCGTCATCGCCTGCCGGGATCCAGCTCCCTGATGATCCCGGCGACCCGTGCCACCGCCGCCTCGACGAGTGCGTCGTCGAGATTGCCGTACCCGAGCACCAGGGCATCGGGTGCCTCGCGATCGGCGGCATAGCGATCAAGCGGGGTGATGGCGAGATCGGCGGGAGCGGCGGCGATCACCTGCATCGCGGTGCACCCCGGCGGCAGCGGAAGCACCAGATGCATCCCGGCCGCGATGCCGGACGGGGTGAGGGCGGGGAGCTCGGTGCGCAGCGCTTCGAGCATGCGAGCGCGCCGTCGGCGGAACCGGATGCGCGATGCGCGCAGGTGTCGCTCGAAATCGCCGTGCAGGATGAATCGGGCAAGGGCTGCCTGGTCGATCAGCGACGGCGATGAGGCGGAGGGTTCGGGATCGATGCCGGCCGGAAGCAACGCCCAGCCGATTCCGAGGGCGGGTGAGACGGATTTCGAGAGAGAGCCGAGCAGCGCGACGCGGTCGGGCGCGAGCCGCTGCAGTGCCGCGATCGGCCGGCGGTCGTAGCGGAACTCGGCGTCGTAGTCGTCCTCGATGAGGATGGCGTCCTGATCGCGCGCCCAGCGGACGATCTGCTCCCTGCGGGGAGCGGACAGGGCGACGCCGAGAGGAAACTGATGAGCGGGGGTCAGCAACGCGATGCGGGCACCGCTCCGAGACGCCGCATCAGTGAGCGCGGACACGTCGATGCCGTCGTCGTCGACGGGGATCGGGATGGGTCGGAGCCCTGCCCGGCCGGCGATCTCCCGAAGGCGCGGCCAGCTCGGATCTTCCACGAGGATGCAGCGGTGCCCCTGCCGGTGCAGTTCCTCGGCGAGGATGCGCATCCCGTCGCCGGCACCGTGCGTGAGCAGCACCCTCTCCGGCACGGCGACCGCGTGCCGAGAGCGAGACAGATGCTCGGCGACGGCGATGCGGGCCGGCGCGTATCCCCATCGATGCGCAGCGGCGAGTTCGTGATCCGGCAGCGTGACCAGTGCCGAGCGGAGCGCCGAGCTCCAGCGCGACCGCGGTGTCGCCCGCAGATCCGGGATGCCGGGACGAAGGTCGAAACGTGGAGCGCGTGGTCCCCTGGCGTCGGTCGGGGGCCGGGTAACGCCGGCAAGGGTAACGCCAGCGGGCCGGTTGCGGGCGTCCGAATCGCCTTCGAGGGCCGAGGGCGCCGCGCTCGCCGCGACGCGGGTCGCCGAACCGGTTCGGGCTTCGAGCACGCCCTCGGCGACCAGCTGACCGTAGGCCTCGGTGACGACCCACCGCGACACCCCCAGCGTCTCGGCCATCACGCGACTGGCGGGCAGCGCCGCACCCGTCGGCAACCGTCCCTCCGCGACCGCTGCGCGCAGCGCCCGCTCCAGACGGCCGCGCAGCGGTTGCCGAAGCGCGGTCATGCCGGCATCCGCACCCGAGTCGAGGTCGAGCAGTGTCTCCCACGCGAGAATCGGTCTGGTCTTCTGCATTGTGATTGGAGTGTAGTCCCTGGCCACTTTCTCCCTACCGTTGGATCAACGACGAAAGGACCACCATGCAGTACCGCACCGTCTCCAACGGCACCACCTCGTTCGACGTCTCGACACTGTGCCTGGGCGCGATGAACTTCGGCACCCGCACGGACGAGCAGACCTCCCGGGCGGTTCTCGACCGTTTCGTCGAAGCCGGAGGAACGTTCATCGACACTGCGAACAACTACAGCGTGTGGTCGGGCGGCCACGGCCGCGACAGCGAGGACCTGCTCGGCCGCTGGATGCGCGAGCGCCGCAACCGCGATGATCTGCGGATCGCCACGAAACTGGGCGCTGCGCAGAAGGACCCGGCTCTTCCGCTGTCCACCACACCGCCGACGAACTATGAGGGGCTCTCGGCCGAGGTCGTCCGCAGGCAGGCGCCGGAGAGCGCG
Source organism: Microbacterium sp. (assembly GCF_031179285.1). Taxonomy (GTDB): domain Bacteria; phylum Actinomycetota; class Actinomycetes; order Actinomycetales; family Microbacteriaceae; genus Microbacterium. The sequence goes on from NZ_JAPSHY010000010.1 coordinate 12,118, forward strand.
AGGCATCTCGGCGTCGATCACATCGATGTGCTCTACGGCCATGTCGACGATCTCGACACCGACCTTGCCGAGACGGTCGATGCCTTCGGTGAGCTGCAGCGCGACGGGCTCATCGGTATCGCCGGCATCTCGAACGTCGCCACCTGGCGGGTCGTCGAGGCGCGTGAGGAGGCGAAGCGTCAGGGAGTAGCGCCCTATGGGTTCGTGCAGCAGCAGTACAGCTACCTCCACCCGGCCCCGAAGTACGGCCGCAACAACTTCGTCACCCCCGGCCTGCTCGACTACGCGGCATCCACCGGGACACCAGAGCGCCCGCCGCTGGCGATCACGGTGTACTCGCCCCTTCACCAGGGCGGTATCGCGCGGCTCGACAAGCCGCTTTGGGGTGGCGTCGACCATCCCACCAGCCACGTGCGCCGCGCTCTCCTGCACGAGGTCGCGGCCGACATCGGCGCCACCGCGAATCAGGTCGCCCTGGCCTGGCTGCTCGGCGCTGAGGTGCCGGTGATCCCCGTCATCGGGGCTTCCAGCGTCGCACAACTCGATGAGGCGCTCGCAGCCGCCGATCTCGTTCTCGACGCGGACGTCCGCGCTCGGCTGGACGCCGAGCCTCCGGTGGTGCGCTGACCGCCGTGTGGCCTCGGCCAGCCAGGAGCACGGCGAAGCCCCTCGTTTCCGCAGCGGCGGGAGCGAGGGGCTTCTGGTCGTGTCAGTCCTGGTCCACCAGATGGCGAGCGTAGGCGCCGACGGTGAGGAACGCCGGGAACTCCTCCTGCAGCGCGACCTCGCGGAACAGGTCGGCAGCGTCGTCGAAGCGGTCGCCCTCGTTGCGCTCGACCTCGTCGAGCACCTCGGCGATCAGTCCCTCGATGTGGTCCGGGCTGATGACCGTGCCGTCCTCGACGGTGCGGTCCTGATGGATCCACTGCCACACCTGCGACCGGCTGATCTCCGCCGTCGCCGCATCCTCCATCAGGTTGTCGATCGCCACGGCGCCGAGACCTCGCAGCCACGCCTCGAGATAGCGGATGGCCACCGAGACGTTCTCGCGCACGCCGCGCGCGGTGATCGGACGACCGATGTGCAGATCGAGCAGATCGGATGCCGTCACATGCACGTCGTCGCGCTGACGATCGACCTGGTTGGGGCGATCTCCGAGCACCGCATCGAACTCGGCCTGGGCGGTCGGGATCAGATCGGGATGCGCCACCCACGTGCCGTCGAAGCCGTCGCCGGCCTCGCGCTTCTTGTCGGCGGCGACCTTCTCGATCGCACGTGCGGTGACCTCGGCGTCGCGGCGGTTCGGGATGAACGCGCTCATGCCGCCGATCGCGAAGGCGCCCCGCTTGTGGCACGTCTTCACGAGGAGTTCGGTGTACGCCCGCATGAACGGCACCGTCATCGTCACCTCGCTGCGATCGGGGAGCACGAACCGCGCGCCGCGGCCCCGGTAGTTCTTGATGATCGAGAAGATGTAGTCCCACCTCCCGGCGTTGAGGCCGGCGCAGTGGTCGCGCAGCTCATAGAGGATCTCGTCCATCTCGAACGCGGCAGGCAGAGTCTCGATCAGAACGGTCGCCCGGATCGTGCCGTGAGGGATCTGCACATACTCCTCGCTGAAGCTGAAGATGTCGTCCCACAGCTTCGCCTCCTCGCTCGACTCGGTCTTCGCGAGGTAGAAGTACGGTCCGCGCCCCGCATCGATGAGCGCCTTCGCATTGTGGAAGAAGTACAGCCCGAAGTCCACCAGCGATCCGGAGGCGGCCATGCGGCGACCGGCACGATCGGTGAACTCGATGTGCTTCTCGGTGAGGTGCCAGCCGCGTGGACGCATCACGATCGTCGGGGTGCGCTCGGCGGTGACGCGATACTCCTTGCCTTCGGCTGAGGTGAAGGAGAGCTCACCGCGGATGGCGTCGCGCAGCGAGAGCTGCCCCTCGATGACGTTCTTCCACGTCGGGCTGGTGGCGTCCTCCTGATCTGCCAGCCACACCTTGGCACCCGAGTTCAGCGCGTTGATGGTCATCTTCGGTTCGGTGGGGCCGGTGATCTCGACCCGGCGGTCCTCGAGGCCCGGGCCCGCGCCGGCGACGCGCCATTCGGCATCCTCGCGGATGTGCGCCGTGTCGTCGCGGAACCGCGGATCGCGGCCGTTGCCGATCTCGAACCGGCGGCGCATCCGGTCGGCGAGCCGGTCGTGCCGCCGGGCGGAGAACCGGTGGTGCAACTCGGTGAGGAAGGCGATCGCCTCGGGGGTCAGGATCTCGTCGTAGCGGGCGCGGATCGGACCGCTGATGTGGATCGCAGGACCCTGATGCGTGGTCTCGGCTGGGGCCGTGGTGATGGTGTTCATGGTCGTGTTCCTTGTCTGATTCGGTGCGAAGCGGAACCGCGCGGTCAGTGGAACTGAGCGGTCTCAGTGGAGCCGGCCAGGGCGAGGGTGGCGCTGTCGGGGTTGAGCGCGGTGGAGATGACGTCGAAGTAGCCGGTGCCCGCCTCGCGCTGATGCTTGGTGGCGGTGTAGCCGTGCGCCTCGGCGGCGAACTCGGCTTCCTGCAGCTCGACGTAGGCGCTCATGGCGCGATCGGCGTAGCCGCGGGCGAGGTCGAACATGGAGTGGTTCAACGCGTGGAAGCCCGCCAGGGTGATGAATTGGAACCTGTAGCCGAGCTCCGCCAGTTCCTGCTGGAAGGTGGCGATCTCGGCATCCGAGAGGTGGCGGCGCCAGTTGAAGCTCGGCGAGCAGTTGTAGGCGAGCAGCTTGCCGGGGAATCTGTCGTGGATCGCGGCCGCGAACTCACGTGCCAGCTCGATGTCGGGCTCGCCGGTCTCGACCCAGAGCAGATCGGCGTAGGGCGCGAAGGCGAGCCCTCGGCTGATGACCGAGTCGATCCCGGGGCGGATCCGGTAGAAACCTTCGCTCGTGCGGTCGCCGGTGGTGAAGGCCTGATCGCGCTCATCGACGTCGCTGGTGAGCAGATCGGCGGCGAGGGCGTCGGTGCGCGCGATGATGACGGTGGGGACATCGGCGACGTCTGCGGCGAGACGAGCCGCATTGAGGGTGCGGATGTGCTGCTGCGTTGGTACGAGCACCTTCCCGCCGAGGTGGCCGCACTTCTTCTCGCTGGCCAGCTGGTCCTCCCAGTGGATGCCGGCAGCACCGGACTGGATGAGCGATTGTGCGAGCTCATAGGCGTTCAGCGGCCCGCCGAACCCGGCCTCGGCGTCGGCGACGATCGGTGCGAGCCAATCCCGCGTGATCTCGCCCTCTGCGTGCTCGAGCTGATCCTGGCGGATGAGCGCGTTGTTGATCCGACGGACGACCGCCGGAACGGAGTTCGCCGGATACAACGACTGGTCGGGGTAGGTGTGGCCGGCAAGGTTCCCGTCGGCGGCCACCTGCCAGCCCGAGAGGTAGATGGCCTTGAGGCCGGCACGCACCTGCTGCACCGCCTGGCCACCGGTGTAGGCGCCGAGCGCCCGGACGTACTCCTCGGTGTGCAGCAGGTTCCACAGGTTCTCGGCGCCGCGTCGCGCGAGGGTCGACTCCTCGCGCACGGAGCCCCGGATGCGGACGACATCGTCGGCCGTGTAGGTGCGCTCGATGCCGTCCCAGCGAGGATCCTCATCCCAGATCTGCTGGAGCTCCGCAGCGGTCTGCGTCTGATCTCCCGCTCGCAGCGGGCGGCGACCGGGGGTGGGGTGGATGCTCATGTTTCCTCCTCGTGGTGGTTCCGGCGGACGACCCGCTGTCTGCAGGAGCGCCGGCGGAGTGGCGTGGTTCCACTGTGGGTGAAGTTCTGCAGATATCCGATGTGCTGACGGAGTGAAGATCGAGCGAAATTCTGTTGTATGACAGAATCGGGCACATGAGCACTGCTGCTGCCTCGGAAACCCTCGACACCCTCACGATCGGTCGCCGCATCCGCGCGCTCCGCACGGCGAGGGGGCTGACCCTCGACGACCTCGCCGGCACCGTCGGGCGAGCGCCGAGCCAGCTGTCCATGATCGAGACCGGCAAGCGGGAGCCCAAGCTCAGCCAGCTGCAGGCCATCGCCCGCGCACTGGGTGTCTCCATCGACGCGCTGCTCGAGAACGAGCCGCTCGACGAGCGCAGCGCCATCGAGGTCGCGCTGGAGAGAGCGATGAGCGGCCAGACGTTCGCCTCGCTCGGCATCCCGCCGTTCCGGATCGCCAAGTCGGTGCCCACCGAGGCGCTGCGCGCCATGCTCGCCTTGCACGGCGAGATCGATCGGCTGCGAGACGAACGCGCCGCCACCCCGGAAGAGGCCCGCCGCGCGAACGTCGAGCTGCGCGACCTCATGCGCCGGCAGGACAACCATTTCGAGGACCTCGAGCAGAAGGCATCCGAGATCCTCGCCGCGATCGCCCACCCGGGCGGGCCACTGACCCAGCGCGCAGCCTCCGAGATCGCCGCGTACCTCGGCTTCACCCTGCACTACGCCTCCGACCTTCCGCAGACCACCCGGAGCGTCGCCGATCTGTCCAACGGCCGGCTTTACCTCTCCAGCCAGGTCTCCGCGAAGGGTGACGCCCGGACGGCCGTGCTGCAGGCGCTCTCGAGCCGGATCCTCGGGCACGCCGAACCGCGCAGCTATGCCGAGTTCCTCCGCCAGCGGGTGGAGACCAACTATCTGACCGGGGCGCTGCTGATCCCGGAGGCGCACGTCGTCCCGGTGCTGAAGGACGCCAAGCAGCGGCGGGCGATCTCCATCGAAGATCTCCGTGACGCGTATTCGGTGTCGTACGAGACAGCCGCCCACCGGTTCACCAATCTCGCCACGCGGCACCTCGACATCCCGGTGCATTTCCTCAAGGTGCACGAGTCCGGCACCATCACGAAGGCGTACGAGAACGACGACGTGAACTTCCCGACCGATCGCCTCGGCGCCATCGAAGGGCAGATGTGCTGCCGCCGCTGGACGAGCCGGGTGGTGTTCGACGAGGACGACCGGTTCAACCCGTACTACCAGTACACCGACACCGGCAACGGCACGTACTGGTGCACGGCGCGGGTCGAGGCCTCGAGCGAGGGGCTGCACTCGGTGAGCGTCGGTGTGCGTTTCGACGACACGAGGTGGTTCGTGGGGCGGGACACCCCGAATCGCGGAATCTCGACGCATTCGGTCGAGGTCTGCTGCCGACGGGCACCGGCCGACCTCGAGGCGCGGTGGCGTGACAACTCCTGGCCGAACGTCAAGACGCCCCGGACCCTCTTGGCCACGCTGCCCACCGGTGCTTTCCCCGGGGTCGACACGACCGACGTGTACGAGTTCCTCGAGGCGCACGCGCCGTCCTGAGCGGTGGTTCTGTCCCGGCGAGGGGTATGGCTCAGTCCCTCGCTGTCTGCAGAAGGGTCCAGAGCTCTGCGCGGGCGGGGAACGTCGACAGGTCCATCCCCAGCAGCGCCCCTGCCTGCGCGATGCGCGAACGCAGGGTGTGGCGATGGATGCCCAGCGCTGCTGCCGCGGGCTCGGCTCTCGCATCGTGCTCCAGCCAGCGAAGCAGTGAGTGCTCCAGGTCCGCTCCTGCTTCCCGATCACGCTCCCTCAGGGGCGCGAGGCGCGATTCCGCGACAAGACGCGCTTCGTCCGTCGCGAGCGCACTGAGGATGCTGCTGCCGACCGTGTCGGCGTAGCGGACGGCACCGGCGCCGTGCAGGCGGAGTGCGGCGAGGGCCTGGTCATGGGCGCGTGAGAAGGAATCGTAGGATTCCGGCTCGGAGACACCCAAACGGATGCCGAATCGCGCCGCGACGTCATCGAGGAGCTCCTCATCACCGGCCGCCAGACAGATCACCACGCCGTCGGGGGATTCCGCGACGAACGACGCGGTGCCGTGGTCGGCACGCCGGCGCTCCCACCAGTCCGTGAGCGACCCGGCCGGAGCGTCCGGCGCGATCGCGACGACGACGGGTGCGGGAGGAAGGCCGCCGAGGACGCGTCTGGCGAGGGTGGGCTGGTCGGCGAGAAGAGACTCAAGCAACTGGGTGTGGAGTCTTCGTCGGCTGCGAGCGAGCTGCTCGCTCTGCTCCATGGCGAGTCCGGCCATCGCGATCACAGAGGTGACGACGGAGCGCGCCTCTGTGTCGAGGGACTCGGTGGCCACGGCGAGCACTCCGCGCAGATGCCCGCCCCGGCCGACGGTGAACAGCATGAACGCCCGTCCCGCGATCACGAGCGATTGCCCGGCCTCGAGGCCCCTGGCGAGGATCTCGGCGACCCGGTCGGCCAGTGTGCCCAGGCTCTCCTCGTCGATGGTGCCCCGAGGGTGGGCGAGCATGACGGCGCCGGCGGCATCGAACATCGCAGCCCAGGCGTCGAGCCGGCGACTGAGTTCTGCGACGGTGGCGTCGAGACCGCGCGGCCGAAGGGCGGCCAGGGCGAGAGCGCGCTGTGCGTCCAGTGCCCAGGAGCGCCGGGCATAAGCCTGCGCGGCGATGGCTTCGGAGTGTGCCCGCGCAACGGCGATGAACGGCGTGCGGTAGGGGACTTCGAACAGGGGCATGCCGCGCGCGGCGCACGCCTCAGCGAGTTCGTCCGGGATCCCGGCGCGGTGGACGTCGGTCCCGAAACCGAGTCCGACCACGCCGCGATCCGTCAGCCGCCCGACGTAGGTCGCCGCCGCGTCGGCGTCTCCTTCGACGAACTGCGTGCCGGTCGTGAGCAGCGCGAGGTCTTCGGCCAGGAACGGGGTGGGATCGGCGAGATCAGAGCTGTGAACCCACCTCAGCGGACGATCGAGTGCGCCGTCGCGCAGCGCGTCGGCTGCCGAGACGAGGCGGAGGCCCAGGTCGCGACGGCGCAGCAGCGTGCCCAGCGTCGGCTGCTCCACGGAAGGCATCGGACCTCGTTGTTGTACATGCTGATGAATCAGAGGTCAATATTGTACAACCGGGCGAATGCGAGCGCCGGCGGGCGGGCATACGCTCGCCGACATGGCACTCCTTGACACCGCAACGGCAACCATCCCCCTGGGTGGACCCGGGCTCCCGCAGCAGCGTCGCCTGGTCACCGAGCTCCCCGGTCCCCGCTCAGCGGAGATCCTGTCGCGCAAGGCGGATGCCGTCGCCGCCGGCGTCGGCCACACCGTGCCGGTCGCCGCGGTCGCCGCAGGAGGCGGAGTCGTCGTCGACGCCGACGGCAACTCGCTCATCGACCTCGGCAGCGGCATCGCCGTCACCACGGTCGGCAACGCGCACCCGAAGGTCGCCGCGGCTGTCGCGGCCCAGGCCGCACAGTTCACGCACACCTGCTTCATGATCTCGCCCTACGAGTCGTACATCGAGGTGGCCGAGGCGCTGAATCGCATCACACCCGGCGCCTTCGCGAAGAAGAGCGCTCTGTTCAACTCCGGCGCGGAGGCGGTCGAGAACGCGGTCAAGATCGCCCGCAAGCACACCGGCCGGCAGGCCGTCGTCGCGTTCGACCACGGCTACCACGGCCGCACGAACCTCACCATGGCGCTCACCGCCAAATCGATGCCCTACAAGAGCGGGTTCGGTCCGTTCGCGCCGGAGGTCTACCGCGCGTCGGCGTCCTACCCGTTCCGTGACGGACTGAGCGGTCCCGAGGCCGCCGCCCGTGCGATCCTGCAGCTCGAGAAGCAGATCGGCGCGGACAACCTGGCCGCCGTGATCATCGAGCCGATCCAGGGTGAGGGCGGCTTCATCGTCCCCGCCGACGGTTTCCTGCCGGCGATCGTCGACTGGTGCCGGGCGAACGGCGTCGTGTTCATCGCCGACGAGGTGCAGACCGGCTTCGCCCGCACTGGCGCCATGTTCGCCAGCGAGCTGTTCGGCATCGAGCCCGACCTCATCACCACGGCGAAGGGCATCGCCGGCGGGCTGCCGCTCGCCGCGGTGACGGGCCGCGCCGGGATCATGGACGCCTCGCACTCCGGCGGTCTCGGCGGCACCTACGGAGGCAACCCGATCGCGTGCGCCGCCGCACTCGCCGCCATCGACGTGTTCGAGAACGACGGGATGATCGAGCGGGCGCGAGAGATCGGACACCTCCTCACCGGCCGGCTCCTCGACATCCAGGCCTCTGACCCGCGCGTCGGCGACGTCCGCGGCCACGGGGCGATGGTCGCCGCGGAGTTCGTCGACCCGGAGACGAAGGCCCCGGACGCGGCGCTCACCGCCGCCGTGGCGAAGGAATGTATCGCGCAGGGCGTCATCGTGCTCACCTGCGGCACCTTCGGCAACGTCATCCGCTTCCTTCCCCCGCTCTCGATCGGCGACGATCTCCTGAACGAGGGAATCGACATCGTCGCCGCGGCGCTCGCCGCGGCATGACACCCACGTCCGGCCGCGACCTGAATCGGGGGATTTCGTGTCGCGGCCGGCACTTCATCGACGAAGGAGTTGCAGATGACCGAGATCACTCGCGACGTGCTCATCATCGGAGCCGGAGCCGCGGGGCTCACGGCGGCGAACGACCTGCGCAAGGCCGGGCTCTCCGTCGCGGTTCTCGAGGCTCGCGACCGCGTGGGCGGGCGGCTGTGGACCGACGTCATCGACGGCGCGATGCTCGAGATCGGCGGACAGTGGGTCTCGCCCGATCAGGATGCCCTCATCGAGACAATCGAGGAGCTGGGCCTGGAGACCTTCAGCCGCTACCGCGAGGGGGAGAGCGTCTACGTCGGGCCCGATGGCACCGTCTCACGTTTCACCGGTGAGATGTTCCCCGTCTCCGCCGAGACCGAGCGGACCATCGCCGAGATCACGGATCGCCTCGACGCCATGGTCTCCGAGATCGATCCGGACCGCCCATGGGCGCATGCGAAGGCCGCCGAATGGGACTCGATCACCTGGGACGCGTGGTTGCGCGCGCAGACCGACGACGACGAGGCTGTCCGCAACCTCGCCTTCGCGACAGGGTCGGCGATGCTCACGAAACCCACCCACGCCTTCTCCCTGCTGCAGTCGCTTCTCATGGCCGCATCCGCTGGTTCCTATTCCCACCTGGTCGATGCCGACTTCATCCTCGACAAGCGCGTGGTCGGAGGGCTTCAGCAGGTGCCGCAGCTGCTGGCGGAACGCCTAGGCGACGACGTAATGCTGAACCAGCCGGTCCGATCGCTGGAATGGTCGGACGCGGGTGTCACCGCAACGTCCGACGAACTCACCGTGAGCGCACGCTATGCGATCCTGGCGCACGCCCCGGTGCTGTACAGCCGCATCTCGTTCGTGCCGGCCCTCCCGCGCAGGCAGCACCAGATGCACCAGCACCTCTCGATGGGTTTCGTGATCAAGGTGCACGCCGTCTACGACCGGCCGTTCTGGCGCGACAACGGACTCAGCGGCACCGCGTTCAGCCCGTACGAGCTGTGCCATGAGGCGTATGACAACACCAATCACGCCGACGAGCGCGGCACTCTGGTGGCATTCGTGTCCGATCAGAACGCCGACGACGTGTTCGAGCTGTCTGCCGAGGAGCGCAAGGAGCGCGTCCTCGAGTCGCTCTCGCACTACTACGGTCCTGAGGCTGCGAACCCGGTCGTCTACTACGAGAGCGACTGGGGCAGCGAGGAGTGGACGCGCGGCGCCTACGCCGCCAGCTTCGACATGGGAGGCCTGCACCGCTACGGCGCCGACCTGCGCGCCGCCGTCGGCCCCGTCCACTTCGCATGCAGTGACCTGGCCGGCGCGGGGTACCAGCACGTCGACGGCGCGATCCGGATGGGGCGTCTCGCCGCGTCGAACATCGTCACCGCCAGCCGGTCGGCCGGACACGCAGCGGAGGTCTTCGCATGAGCGGCTCGATCGTCGTCGGCTACACCGCGACGGATGCCGGGGCGGATGCCGCAGCGCTCGGCGCCCGACTCGCCCGCAGCCTGAAGGCGACGCTGCACCTGGTGATCGTGCTCCCCAACGAGGGCACGCGAAGCGCCGCGGTGCCGCCCGAGCGGGCGTACGAGGATCACATCCGCTCGCAGGCACGCCGCTGGCTCGACGACGCCATCGTGCGGCTTCCCCAGGAGCTCGTCCGCAGCGGTCACGTCCGATTCGCGGAATCGTACGCTGCGGGACTCATCGCGGCAGGCGAGGAGTTCGGTGCACGACTGATCGTCATCGGAGCGGCCGGCGGCGGTCTCTTCGGCCGCCATCGCCTCGGCAGCGTCGCATCCGAACTGCTGCACTCCTCGACGATCCCGGTCGCACTGGCGCCGACGGGAGCCGCGCAGCAGGATGATCACGCGATCTCCCGCGTCACCGCTGCCGTCGGCACCCGGCCGGGGGCAGAGGCCTTGCTCGATGAGGCCGTGGCTCTGGCCGTCGACAGCGGCGTCGATCTGCGGCTCGTCTCGCTCGTCCCCTTCGACGTCCCGCCCGGGCTCGACACCGGCGCCGTGCGACTCGTCGGCAACGCACACGAGCACGATGTGCTCGCGGTCGCCAGCGAGCTCCTCCCCGACGGCACCACCGCCGAGGTCGAGAAGGCCGCGGGCGACAGCGTCGAGGACGCCGTCGCGCACCTGTCGTGGCTCGCCGGTGAGGTGATGCTGGTCGGTTCCAGCCGGCTCGCTCAGCCCCGCCGGCTCTTCCTGGGCTCCACCGCGGCGAAGATGCTGCGCGAGCTGCCCGTACCGATGATCGTCGTCCCGCGCACGCGGGCCGAGGCAGGAGTTCTCTGATGTCCAGCATCAACAGGGCGACGGTGCCCGAATCCGGTGTGACCGGCGGGATCTCGAAGAAGGGTCTCAGCGCCGGGACGGTCGGCCTCATCGGCGCGATCGTCATCGGCATATCCTGCATCGCGCCGGCGTACACGTTCACCGCCGCGATCGGCCCGGTGGCGTCCGAGGTCGGCGCACAGATCCCGGCGATCATCCTCATCGGGTTCATCCCGATGCTCCTCGTCGCGTTCGGCTACCGCGAACTCAACAACCGGATGCCTGACTCCGGCACCTCGTTCACCTGGGCCGCCCGCGCGTTCGGTCCCTGGGTGGGCTGGATGGCCGGATGGGGGCTCGTGGTCGCCACGATCCTCGTTTTGTCGAATCTTGCCGGCGTCGCCGTCGACTTCCTCTTCCTGCTGCTGTCGCAGATCACCGGTGACCCCGCGATCGCCGATCTCGCGAGCGTGACGTGGATCAACATCGCCGTCTGCCTGCTGTTCATGCTCGGCGCGACTTGGGTGTCCTACCGCGACATGCAGACGACCCAGAAGCTGCAGTACTGGCTCGTCGGCTTCCAGATCCTCGTGCTGGTGTTCTTCGCCGGCGCGGCGATCGCGCAGGCCGTGGGTGGCAACGGCTTCGACGTCCAGCCGTTCGACCTGAACTGGTTCAACCCGTTCGCGATCTCCTCCTTCAGCGCCCTCGCCGCGGGGCTCTCCCTGTCGATCTTCATCTTCTGGGGGTGGGACGTCACCCTCACGATGAACGAGGAGACCAAGAATCCCGAGAAGACCCCCGGACGCGCGGCGACCGCCACGGTGCTGACGATCGTCTCGCTCTACCTGCTGCTGGCGGTGGCGATGATCATGTTCGCCGGCGTCGGCACCGGAGAGCTGGGCCTGGGCAACGAAGACATCCAGGAGAACGTGTTCTTCCACCTCTCCGGACCCATTCTCGGCCCGCTCGCCTTCCTCGTCTCGCTCGCCGTGCTCACAAGCTCCGCGTCATCGCTGCAGTCGACCTTCGTGGGGCCGGCTCGTACGCTGCTCGCGATGGGGCACTACGGCGCCCTGCCGAAGTCCTACGCGAGGGTGAGTCCCCGCTTCTTCACCCCCGGGTACGCGACCATCGTCTCGGCCGTCGTCGCCTCGGCGTTCTACGCGGTCATGCGCGTCGTCAGCGAGGACACGCTGTGGGACACGATCCTCACGCTCGGCATGATGATCTGCTTCTACTACGGCATCACCGCGTTCGCCTGCGTCTGGTACTTCCGCAAGCAGTGGTTCGATTCGACCCGCAACGTCTTCTTCACGTTCCTGTTCCCGCTGGTGGGCGGCATCATCCTCACCGTGCTGTTCTTCACGACGCTGATCGACTCGATGGACCCGGCATACGGGTCCGGCTCCCAGATCGGCGGTGTCGGCATCGTGTTCATCCTCGGCATGGTCATCATCGTCGCCGGGGTCGCCGTCATGATCTGGCAGGCGGTCCGCCGCCCGGCCTTCTTCCGCGGCGAGACCCTCAGCCTCGACGCCCCGCCCAGCCGTCGCCGTCGCTGACCCGCATCACATCCCACAGAAAGTGAACCCCATGAGCACTCAGATCGCTCCGGCCGAGCAGGCCCTTCTCGAGAGCGTCCCCACGGGCCTGTTCATCGGCGGCCGGTGGACGGATGCCGAGACCGGCGGAACCTTCGATGTGAAGGACCCCGCGACCGGCGAGGTCATCCGCTCGATCGCCGACGCGACGCCCGGCGACGGCATCCGCGCACTCGACGCCGCGGTCGCCGCCCAGGACGCGTGGGCGGCCACCGCACCACGCACCCGCAGCGACATCCTCCGCCGCGCATTCGACCTCGTGCAGGAGCACAAAGAGGATCTGGCGCTGCTGATGACGCTCGAGATGGGAAAGCCCGTCGCCGAGGCTCGAGGCGAGGTCGCGTACGGCGGCGAGTTCCTGCGCTGGTTCAGCGAAGAGGCGGTGCGGATCAACGGCCGCTACGGGCTCAACCCCGAGGGGACCGGCCACATGGTCGTCTCGCAGCGCCCGGTGGGTCCGTCGTTCTTCGTGACCCCGTGGAACTTCCCCTTCGCCATGGCGACCCGCAAGATCGCCCCGGCGCTCGCCGCCGGCTGCACCGTCGTGATCAAACCGCCGGCGCTCACCCCGCTCACGACGATGTTCTTCGTGTCGCTGCTCGAGCAGGCGGGTCTTCCCGTCGGTGTGGTGAACGTCGTGCAGACCTCGCGCTCCAGCGCCCTCTCTGCTCCGATCATCGCCGATCCGCGGCTGCGGAAACTGTCGTTCACCGGCTCGACCGAGGTCGGTCGCAAGCTCATCGCGCAGGCCGCTGAGGGCGTGCTGCGGGTGTCGATGGAGCTCGGCGGCAACGCGCCCTTCGTCGTGTTCGAGGATGCCGACCTCGACAAGGCCGTGGAGGGGGCGCTGGCTGCGAAGTTCCGGAACATCGGTCAGGCGTGCACGGCCGCGAACCGTTTCATCGTGCACAAGGACGTCGCCAGCGAATTCGCACGCCGCGTCACCGAGCGGGTCAAGTCGATGAGGATCGGTCGCGGCACCGAGGAGGGGGTGGCCATCGGCCCGCTCATCGATGACGACGCCGTGGCGAAGGCCGGCGAACTCGTCGACGACGCGGTCGAGCGCGGTGCGACGCTGCTCGCCGGCGGCAAGGCGCTCGAAGGCACCGGTTCGTTCTACCAGCCGACCGTGCTCACGGACGTCGTCGCCGGCAGTGCGATCCTCCGCGAAGAGATCTTCGGACCGGTGCTCGCCATCGCCACCTTCGAATCGGAGGAGGAGGCCGTGCGTCTGGCCAACGACACCGAGTACGGCCTGGTGTCGTACGTGTTCACCGAGAACCTGCAGCGCGGCCAGCGGATGATCGATGCCCTCGAGACGGGCATGATGGGACTCAACGTGGGCGTCGTGTCGAATGCCGCGGCCCCCTTCGGCGGCGTGAAGCAGTCCGGCGTCGGACGCGAGGGCGGCTTCGAAGGCATCCATGAATACCTGTCGACGAAGTACACGCTGATCCCGGTCGCCTGAAGAGCTGAGTGAGAGGACGAGAATCATGACCGACTACGCCGTCATCAATCCTGCGACGGGGGAGACCCTGGCCTCCTTCGACACCTTCACCGATCAGCAGATCGACGAGGCGATCGCGGCCGCAGACACCGCGCACCGCGAATGGTCCCGCTCGTCGAGCGTCGCCGAGCGCGCCGCCCTCGTCCGCCGGGTGGCCGAGCTTCACCGCGAGCATCGCCAAGCGCTGGCCGACATCTTCGTGCGCGAGATGGGAAAGCCGCGCGAGGCGGCGCTGGGCGAGGTCGACTTCGCCGCCGACATCGCCGAGTACTACGCCGACCAGGCCGAGGCCATCATGGCCGACCAGCCGATCGACATCGCAGGTGACGGATCGGCGATCATCCGACGTTCCTCGCTCGGACCCCTCGTCGGCATCATGCCGTGGAACTTCCCGGCCTACCAGATCGTGCGTTTCGCGGCTCCGAACCTGATCGTCGGAAACACGATCCTGCTGAAGCCTGCACCGCAGTGTCCCGAATCCTCCACGGCGATCGCAGCGATCTACGACGAGGCGGGATTCCCGACCGGCGCGTACCAGAACGTCCTGGCCACGAACGAGCAGATCGCGAGGATGATCGCGGACCCGCGCGTCCAGGGCGTCTCACTCACGGGGTCGGAGCGCGCCGGTGCAGCCGTCGCCGAGGTCGCGGGGCGCCACCTCAAGAAGGTCGCGCTCGAACTCGGTGGGTCTGACCCGTTCATCGTGCTCTCCACCGACGACCTCGACGCGACGGTGCAGGCCGGCGTCGACGCACGTCTGGACAACAACGGTCAGGCATGCAACGGCGCCAAGCGCTTCATCATCGTCGACGAGCTGTATGACGCGTTCGTGGAGAAGTTCACGGCCGCGATGGCCGCTGCGAAGCCGGCCGACCCGATGCTCGATGACACCGTGCTCGGCCCGGTGTCGTCCGAGGCGGCAGCCGAACGGCTGCAGGCGCAGATCGATCAGGCTGTCGAGCAGGGTGCGACGCTGCTCACCGGCGGCACTCGCGACGGTGCCTTCTTCACCCCGACCGTCCTCGCCGACGTGACCCCCGCGATGAACGTCTATCACGAGGAGCTCTTCGGCCCGGCGGCCGTCGTGTACCGCGTCGCCGACGAGGATGCCGCTGTCCAGCTCGCCAACGACACCACCTTCGGTCTGGGCTCCTACGTCTTCACGACCGACCCGGAGCAGGCGCAGCGCGTGGCCGACCGGATCGAGGCGGGCATGGTGTACGTGAACCTCGTGCTCGCCGACAGCCCGGAGCTGCCCTTCGGCGGGATCAAGCGCAGCGGCACCGCCCGCGAGCTCGGGCACCTCGCGGCCGACGAGTTCGTGAACAAGAAGCTCATCCGCATCGGCTGAATGCGCAGGGATGACGAGGCGGCGCCCGGTCCGGGTGCCGCCTCGTCGCATCCAGGCCTGGCGAGAGCCGTCAGCGGCCGAGGAACGCGAGAACTGCCAGGACCCGTCGGTTGTACGCGGTTCCGCTGTCGACGGCGAGCTTGGTGAAGATCGTGTTGATGTGCTTCTCGATCCCGCTGAGGCTGAGGAACAGGCGCTCGGCGATGGCCGCGTTGCTGTGACCCTGTGCCATGAGTTCGAGAACGGCGCGTTCTCTCTCGCTCAGGTCGCTCAGGCGCAGGTCCGGCTCGGCCCGCGATGCGATGAGCTGACGGATCACCTCAGGGTCGAACGCGGTGCCGCCGTCGGCCACTCGCTGGATCGCGTCGAGAAAGCCGGCGATGTCCGATACGCGGTCCTTCAGCAGATACCCCACGCCGCCGCGGCCGTCCAGCAGATCGCGAGCGTGCCGGCGCTCGACGTGCTGCGACAGCACGAGCACTCCGACGCCGGGGTGCTCGGCGCGGATGCTCAGCGCTGCACGGACGCCTTCGTCGACGTAGTCCGGCGGCATCCGCACGTCGACAATGACGACCTCCGGTGCATCTTCGGCGATGGCGGCGATCAGTTCGTCGGCCGTGCCGACGGCTGCTGTCACGTGGTGCCCCTCGGCGGTGAGCAACTGTGCGATCCCCTCCCGCAGGAGTGCCGAGTCGTCGGCCAGCGCTATCCGCACGGGATCACCGCCTCGATCCTGGTGGGGCCTCCGTGCGGGCTTTCGATGTGCAGCCTGCCGTCCTGTGCGGCGACTCGTGATGCGATCCCCGACAGTCCCGCCCCGGTCGGGTCGGCGCCGCCGACGCCGTCGTCTTCGACGGTGAGGACGAGTGTGCCGTGCTCCAACCGCGTGCGTATCTCGATCTCAGCGGCGTTCGCGTGCTTGACGGCGTTCGTCACGGCCTCGCTCGCGACGAAGTACGCGGTGGTCTCCACGACGCGGTCGACGGGGCGCGCATCGGCGCGCAGCCGGACAGCCACCGGAGTGCGATCGCGCAGCGCCTCGAGTGCCACTGTGAGCCCGTCGCGAGCGAGCATCGCCGGGTAGGTGCGCCAGGCGACGTCACGCAGTTCATCGAGGAGGTGCTGCGCCTCGATGCGCGCCCGACCCAAGAGCACGGCGCCCTCGGCAGATTCTCCTGCGCGCTCGGTGCGCGCGAGCAGAAGCGACAGCGCGACGACCCGCTGCTGGACCCCGTCATGGATGTCGCGTTCGATCCGTCGGCGTTCGGCATCGACGGCGGCGACCACGTCGTCGAGAGTCGTGTGAAGACGCGTCACCTCCTGCGCGAGCTCACCGGCACCGGGACGGGCGAACGCCGTCCACATCTGGCGCTCGAGCCACGCGATTCCGGCGATGCCGGAGATCGCGAGGAAGAGCAGCACAGCGCCGGGTGCGGTGAACGCGGCGACGGTGCTCCAGGTGACTCGGCCCGGGTCGGCGCTGAACAGGGTGACGGGTCCCGAGGTCGCGGCCGCGACGATCATCTGGACGCTGACGCTCGCGCCGAGGATGATCAAGGTGACGACACTCGCGCTCAGCATCCCGAGCACAGTGGAGGTCGCCAGCAGGCCGAAGAGCCGCCCTCCCTCAGGAAGGTCCCGTCGAGACACGCCGTCTGCCCAGGTCAGTCGTCGAGCGATCCAGCGCGCGACCGTCTGCGCTGGTCGCACCGGGGCCATCAGCAATGCGAGCACGAGGACGGGCACGTACCCGATCCCGGCCACGGCGCTGAGCACGCCCCGAGTGAGAGTGCGAACCGCGGCCCCGCGCCGAGTCGGCAAGGGCCGGGGACTCTCGCTCGGCGTGCCGACGATCTCCCCGCTCATGACACCATTCTGCCGTCGCTCCTCTGGCGCAGTCGCACGATCACGAACGCGATTGCGGCCACCGCGACGGCGCCGATCACCACATACTGCAGCACGTCGGCGTACCGCTCGACGTGATGCCAGTTCGCCCCGAGCAGGTAGCCCGCCACCACGAACACCGTGTTCCAGATCGCGCTGCCGGCCGTCGTCAGCAGAATGAACCGCCCGATCGGCATCCGTTGGATCCCCGCGGGGATCGAGATGAGACTGCGGAAGATCGGGATCATCCGTCCGAAGAACACCGCCTTCGAACCATGACGCGAGAACCACGCGTCGGTGCGGTCGACGTCACTCACCTTCACCAGCGGCATCCGATCGGCGATGCGGCGAAGGCGAGCGGGGCCGAGCCAGGCCCCCAGCCCGTACAGCACGAGGGCTCCGACGACGGAGCCGATGGTCGTCCACAGCAGCACCTCCCACAGCGGAAAAGACCCTCGGCTGGCGGCGAAGCCCGCCAGCGGCAGGATGATCTCGCTCGGGATCGGTGGGAAGAGGTTCTCCACCGCCACGGCGACGCCGGCGCCGATGCTTCCGAGGGCCTCCATCAGATCGACGGCCCACTGTGCGAACAGGTTCAGGTTCTCGGTGCTCACCATGACTTCGACGCTACGAGCCGGCGTGCTCCCCGGTCACTGCGGCGACCCCTCGGATGAGGTGGGGAAAACCCTACCTCGGCGCGTGGGGTGATGGAACGACGAGCCGGGTGTCATCGAGCTGCCGGACGGGCGGCGCCTTCGCGGCACCGGCGTCCGCAGACCGCGCGGGGGCATCCTCGATCCTGAGTTCGCGGTCTAGCTGCTTCCCCGGGAGCCCGAAGCGACCGCCTGGCCCCATCGTTGGATCCGGTGGCCCGATTACTGTGTGCCGTGAGACTCGATCGACGCCACGACCATCCTGAGAGGCGTTCGGGTCTGCGGCGTATACCGCGGATTCCGCGCGGCGCGGGTGACGCGGTCTTCGGCAGCTTTCTGACGCGCGCGGCTCCCGGGTGCCGATTCGAGCGCGGGTCGAGGATGCCGTATGCTGGGACAGCAGTTGTTGTCTGCATTCTTTCGCCGTGCCTGGGATCAACTGATCGCAGACTCGGAGGCGGAGCGCAGGCTTCCTCGAGACCTCGGGTCTCTAGGGCGGTAGCTCAATTGGCAGAGCAGCGGTCTCCAAAACCGCAGGTTGCAGGTTCGATTCCTGTCCGCCCTGCGCGTCAGCGCAACGCTGACACACGAAAGGTACATTCAGGATGGATCAGGACGAACCGCGCGGCGAGGTCGTCGCGGCCGGCGCCACCCGTGAGAAGAAGCAGAACGCCTTCGGGAGGTTCTTCGGCGGGATCGCACTGTTCATCCGCCAGGTCATCTCCGAGCTGCGCAAAGTCGTCACCCCGACACGCAAGGAGCTGTTCAAGTTCACTGCCGTGGTGCTCGTCTTCGTTCTCATCGTCATGGGAATCGTGTACGGCCTGGACAGCCTGTTCGCCTGGGTCACGCACTGGGTGTTCGGAATCCCTGGCTGATGACGCCCTCGCGGCTCGCGCCGCAGTGATTGGAAAGAAACAACGTGTCTGAACGATATTCCGACGATGCCGACTGGGCGACAGCCGCAGAGCAGTCCAGCGAGGAAGACGAAGCCCAGGAGGGCAACGTCCTCGCCGCGGAGGAGAAGGCAGTCACCTCGGCAGAGCACGTCGCCCTGCACATCGAGGGCGACGACGCTGAAGACAGCAGCACGGACGACGAAATCGAAATCGACGACCCGGAGGCGGACGCGATCGTGAACGATGCTCTCAACCTGAACGAAGCAGCCGAGTCCGAGGCCGCCGCTGAGGTGCTCAACGATGCCGTGGCCGAGGAGGTCGCCGACCTCGAGGCCGCGTCGGCCGACGAGGTCGAGCCCTATGACGGTCCAGACGTGAACGGCGACGACGAGAATGCCACGGGCTCCGATGACGAGGACGTGGAGGAAGACCCGTACGAGGCCTTCCGCGCCGACCTGCGCATGCTCCCGGGCAAGTGGTACGTCATCCACTCCTACGCCGGGTTCGAGCGCAAAGTGAAGGCGAACATCGAGCAACGCAAGTCCACGCTCGAGGTCGAGGACGAGATCTATCAGGTCGAGGTCCCGATGGAGGACGTCGTCGAGATCAAGAACGGCCAGCGCAAGATGGTCACCCGCGTGCGCATCCCCGGCTACGTGCTGGTGCGGATGGAGCTCACCGAAGACACCTGGTCGGTCGTCCGCCACACCCCTGGCGTCACCGGCTTCGTGGGCAACGCGCACAACCCGACGCCGCTGCGCTTCGAAGAGGCCTTCAACATGCTGAAGTCGCTCGTCGAGGTCAAGGACGTCCCGACCGCGAAGAACATCGCCTCGAAGGGCGGCCTGGCCGTCGCCCGTCCGCTGCCGGCAGAGGTCGACTTCGAGGTCGGCGAGACCATCACCATCAAGGAGGGCTCGTTCGCGGGTCTTCCCGGTTCGATCAGCGAGATCAAGCCCGAGAGCGGCAAGCTCACGGTGCTCGTCTCCCTGTTCGAGCGCGAGACCCCGGTCGAGCTGTCGTTCGACCAGGTCACCAAGCTCTAAGGCATCAGCCCGCGAGAACGCCCCACCGGACCAGTCCGGTGGGGCGTTCGTGCGCTCAGCTCGCGTGCTGCGCGGCCCAGTGCGGACTCTGGATGAGTCCGATCAGGTTGCCGAAGGGATCGGTGACGGATGCCGACCACCAGCCGTCTCCGCGCTGGGTCACCGGGTCGAACGCACGAGCACCCAATTCGATCAGGCGATCGAAGGTGGCGCGGACATCATCGACGTGCATGCTCATCAGCGCACCGCCCGGCTCGCCGAGCGGTGCGGAAGCGTGCGTCCATGAGTGCGAACTCGTCTTCGTCGTCGCCGAATCGCCACTCCACGTACTGCGCGGGGCCCTGCTCCGGGCGCACGAAGTACGGCGGCGCGTCGAAGACAGACGTGTACCAGCGGACGGCGGCATCCATATCCGCTGCGACGAGGTTCAGGTTGGCAAGGCCACGGAACATGAGATTCTCCTTCTGAAGGGGCTGTTCTGCTACTTCTTCTATGCTCTCGATTGAAGTGATCACCAATTGATCACTTCAGAAAGAGTTTTGGAATGCGTGCCGACCGTCTGATCCAGGCTCTCCTTCTCCTCCAGGGGCGCCCGCAGCTCACCGCCGCCGAGCTCGCCGCTGAGCTGGAGGTGTCCGTGCCCACAGCCCGCCGCGACCTGGAGGCGCTCGCGATGTCGGGCGTGCCCATCTATCCGACTCGGGGCAGGGGAGGGGGCTGGCGTCTGATCGGAGGCGCGCGAACCGACCTCACCGGCCTCACTCAGGCCGAGGTCAGCTCACTGCTCGTCGCGCTGACTCAGAGCGGTGCGACGTCACCGGAGCGGATCGCGGCGATGCGCAAGCTCGTCCGCGCTGTGCCTGAGCCGTTTCGCGAGGGTGCACAGCGCATTGCCGCGGCCACAATCCGTGACGCGCCATGGGGTACGACCGAGGGCGACCCTCCTCCGCCGGTGGTGGC
This sequence comes from Microbacterium sp., assembly GCF_031179285.1. Classification (GTDB taxonomy): domain Bacteria; phylum Actinomycetota; class Actinomycetes; order Actinomycetales; family Microbacteriaceae; genus Microbacterium. The sequence goes on from NZ_JAPSHY010000010.1 coordinate 32,663, forward strand.
GCACCTGCAGCGTGCGATCGCCGATGGCTCCCGCGTGCAGGTGCGATACCAGGGAGCTTCCGGTGACACCGAGTCGGAGCTCGTGCCGCTGATGGTCGGCAGCAGAGGATCCCGTTGGTACCTGATCGCAGCGCCCGTGCGCCCGGGGACGGATGTCGCGGATGAGAACCGGCTGCGGACGCTGCGGGCGGACCGGATCGCGGAACTCCGCGTGCTCTCGGTCCCAGGCGCTGCGTCGGCGGGATTCGATCGGGCGCGCGCCTGGGCCGAGATGGTCGAGCGGGTCGAGGGTTTCCGCGGGGCTGTACGTGCGGTCGTGCGTGTCGAGCCCTGGGCGGCCAGGGCGCTCAGTGATCGTTTCGGGGCGCAGGCTCGGATGCTGGACGAGGCGCTCGCCGACGCCGGAGGCGTGTGGATGGAGGTCAGCGCGCATCGGGTGGAGGCCCTGGCCGAGCAGCTCGCGGGGTGGACGGGGGCCGTGGAGGTGGTCGAACCCGCCGAGGTGCGAGCAGCGCTCCGCGAGCTCGGGGAGCGGATGGTGGCGCTCTACCGCGACTAGGCGGAGTGCCCGCGTCGGATGCACGGTCGCAAACGCATCGAAGACCGGCGGCCCCTGTGCGTTTCGGCCTGACACGCGTGGCTACGGGTGGCGGCCCGGATCGGGTAGACTTGTGTGGTTTGTGTGCCGCTTCGGCGTGCACGCAGGCGACCGCAGCCCGGAGATGCCGGGTTCGCGGGAGAACGGATGCCAGGCATCCGCTCGAATGAAAGGAAACAAGAATGGCACCGAAGAAGAAGGTGACCGGCCTGATCAAGCTTCAGATCAACGCCGGTGCAGCCAACCCGGCGCCGCCGATCGGCCCCGCGCTCGGTCAGCATGGCGTCAACATCATGGAGTTCTGCAAGGCGTACAACGCCGCGACCGAGTCGCAGCGCGGCAACGTCATCCCCGTGGAGATCACCGTCTACGAGGACCGCAGCTTCACGTTCATCCTGAAGACCCCGCCCGCTGCGGAGCTCATCAAGAAGGCCGCCGGCATCCCCAAGGGTTCGGCGACCCCGCACACCGTCAAGGTCGCGAAGATCACCAAGGACCAGGTCCGTCAGATCGCCGAGACCAAGCAGGCCGACCTGAACGCGAACGACATCGAGGCCGCGATCTCGATCATCGCCGGAACCGCCCGCTCCATGGGCATCACGGTCGAGGGCTGAGGAGAATAATCATGGCTACGAAGTCCAAGGCTTACAAGGCTGCCGTCGAGAAGATCGAGGCAGACCGTTTCTACACTCCCGCTGAGGCTGTCGCCCTGGCCAAGGAGACGGGCTCGGCGAAGTTCGACTCGACCGTCGAGGTCGCGCTGAAGCTCGCTGTCGACCCCCGCAAGGCGGACCAGATGGTGCGCGGCACCGTCATCCTGCCCCACGGCACCGGCAAGACCGCTCGCGTCATCGTGTTCGCGACCGGCCCCGCCGCCGAGGCCGCGATCGCGGCCGGCGCCGATGAGGTCGGCGGCGCCGAGCTCATCGAGCGGGTGGCCGGCGGCTGGACGTCGTTCGACGCCGCCGTCTCCACCCCTGAGCTCATGGGCCAGGTCGGTCGCCTCGGTAAGGTGCTGGGTCCGCGCGGCCTCATGCCGAATCCGAAGACCGGCACCGTGACCCCGAACCCGGCCAAGGCCGTCGAGGAGATCAAGGGCGGAAAGATCGAGTTCCGCGTCGACAAGCACGCCAACGTGCACTTCGTCGTCGGCAAGGCCTCGTTCACCACCGAGCAGCTGAACGAGAACATCGACGCCGCTCTCGAGGAGATCGTCCGCCTGAAGCCGTCGAGCTCGAAGGGCCGTTACATCCAGAAGGGTGCGGTGTCGACCACGTTCGGCCCCGGCATCCCGCTCGACGTCAACGCGATCTGAGTCGACTCACCGCGAAAGGCCCCCGCCGTGAGGCGGGGGCCTTTTCGCATGTCGACCTGCGAGCGGAACCGGTCGGTCCGTGGTCACGCTCCGGCGACCCGATGCGCGCGCTCCCGCGTCGGCTCGACCCAGGGACTCCAGCGAAACCAGGTCGGCAGCAGCGAGACCAGCCGAGGCGCGCCGGTCACGGCAATGCGGCCGGCGCCGACGGCCTCGGCCCAGCTCGCCGTTCCCTGGAAGACGTCAGCAAGGTCCCCGGTTGAGGTCCTGACCACCACGTCTACATCGAACCCCGGGTGCTGCACGCATACCGAGATCACACCGTGCTCGAGTACGAACCAGATCGTCTCGGGCCTCGGCGCGGTGTGCTGCCACTCGACGACGGCGCGCACCGGCGGGAAGCGGTCAGGCGCGACCCGGCGATGGATCCACCACATGAGCGTCTGAGCGTCGACGGTCCGCGGCTCCAGTTGCTCGAAGTGCCATTCTATCGCCCAGCGGGCCAGTGCATCGATGACGCGCTCGAGGGCTCGTCCCGCAGGAGTGAGCACGTAGACGGTGCCGCGTCCGGTCGGTGCCGGCCACCGCTCCAGCACACCGGCCCGCTCGAGGTGCCGCAACCGTTGAACGAGAAGTGACCGCGAGATGCTCGGCATGGCCCGAGCGATGTCGTTGAAATGGGTATTGCCGAGGATGAGTTCGCGCACCACGAGCGGCGTCCACCGGTCCGCGACGATCTCGGTGGCGACGGCGACCGGGCAGTATCGCCCATATTCGGTCATGCTCCATAGTCGCCCCGTTCGCTCGCCGCGGGTAGTCCTGTTTTCGTACCGGCTGAGTCCCGAATCCGCACTGGGGCGACCGGCATCGCCCCGCGGATGCTGAGACCATGACGATCACACAACAGCCCGATACCGCCACCCCTCACCGGGCCACGTCCCTCCTCGAGCGGGCAGCCGCGATCGGCCCGACACTCGCGGCGCACGCCGCCAGGCACGACCGTGATGGAACCTTCGTGACAGAGGCCTATGACGCGCTCCGTCAGGCAGGGCTGCTGAAAGCGGCCGTCCCTGTCGCTCTGGGCGGCGACGGTGCCTCCGTGGCACAGCTCGCCGCTCTGCAACGCGAACTCGCCCATCACTGCGGATCGACCGCTCTCGCCAGTGCCATGCATCAGCATGTGACCTGTTTCACGGCCTGGCGCCATCGTCGTGGCATGCCCGGCGCGGAGGCGACGCTGCGCCGCGTGGCCGACGAGGGCATCGTTCTGGTCTCCACAGGGGGTGGAGACTTCACCCATCCGGCAGGAGTGGCGGTCGCAGCCGAAGGCGGCTATCGCGTCTCGGGTCGCAAACGCTTCGCGAGCCAGTCCTCTCATGGAACGGTGATGTCGACGATGTTCGTTCTCGACGACCCGGAGCGGGGACGACGGGTGCTCAACATGGCTGTGCCCATGAGCGCAGACGGTGTCGAGGTCGACGCGACCTGGGACACCCTGGGGATGCGGGGTACGGCGAGTGATGACGTCGTGCTGACCGATGTGTTCGTGTCTGCAGAGCGCGTCCTCGCTGATCGGCCGTATGGGATCGTCGATCCGCCCCTTCAGGTGATCGCGAGCATCGGCTTCTCGATCGTCGCCGGGGCCTATCTCGGCGTCTCCGAGGCCGCATACGAGGCGGCTCTCGCTGCGGCCCGGCCGCGGGCCACCGATCCGCTCGTGCAGCGACTCGTCGGAACGATGCGGCAGAAGCTGCGGATCGCCTCATGGGCCCTCGACGGGGCACTCGCGGTCGTCGGTGACGACCCGACGCCCTCATATGACATGTACCTGTCGGTGATGTCCGCCAAGGCGGAGATCGCACAGCGCGGAGTCGAGGTCTGCGATCTGGCCATGCAGGTCGCCGGCGGCGCATCGTTCTTCCGCGGTTCGATCATCGAACGGTGCTATCGCGACATCAGAGCTGCAGCCTTTCATCCGCTCACCCCGGAGGCGACACTCGTCGAACTCGGACGCGTCGCGGTGCAGTGACCGTCGCCGGCACCGAGCGCAGCGAAACTCACCCGCCGAGGACCGGAAGCACGAGGCTGACGGCGATTGCGATCATGATGACCGCGATGGCCGCGTCGAGAATGCGCCACGATCGCGGGGTGCGCAGCCAGCGCCCGAGGTAGCGAGCACCGAATCCGAGAGCGGTGAACCAGACGGCGCTGGCGACGACGGCTCCGGCGGCGAAGAGCCAGCGGTCGTCGCCGTGAGTGGCCGCGATCGAGCCGAGCATGAGCACCGTGTCGAGGTAGACATGCGGGTTCAGCCAGGTGAGGGCCAGCACGGTGAGTGCGACCGGTGCGAGGGCGGTGCGCGTGGTCGTCCCGCCTCGGGTCACTTGCTTGCTCGACGAGAACTCGTTCGGATCGCTCTCCTCGACCCGCATTGCACCTTCCTGGCCGCGCCAGGCGCGTCGTGCGGCGAGCAGCCCATAGCCGAGCAGGAAAAGCGCTCCTGCCCACCGGGCCAGATACACCAGCCACGGTGCAGCGGAGAGCACGAACCCGAGACCCGCGACACCGGCGACGATGAGCACGGCATCCGACACTGCGCAGATCGCGACGACGGCGATGACATGCTCGCGGCGGATGCCCTGGCGCAGCACGAACACGTTCTGTGCGCCGATGGCGACGATGAGCGACAGTCCAAGTCCGAGACCGGCGAGCAGAGGAAGCATGACTCCACGCTATGTCTCGCGCATCATCAAAACCAGCGAAGATTCCTTCCGCACCATTAGCATTGCTTCATGCGCATCGATCCGGAACTCGCGGCGACGGTCGCGGCGGTCGTCGACGAGGGCACTCTCGATGCGGCAGCGCGGCGCCTTCACATCACCCCCTCGGCGGTGAGTCAGCGGCTGAAGACCATCGAGCAGCAGCTCGGGCGCGTCCTCCTCGTCCGTTCGAAACCGGCGCGGACGACGGAAGCGGGTGAGGCGGTGGTGAGACTCGCCCGCCAGGTGGCACTCCTCGAGCACGACGCGCTCGCCGGACTCGACCCCGACGGCGGGACGGAGCGCATCCGCGTGCCGCTTGCCGTGAACGCCGATTCGATGGCCACCTGGTTCCTCCCGCCTCTCGCGCGGCTGTCCGACCGGCATGAGATCGACTTCGATCTGCACCGCGACGACCAGAACTTCACAGTCCGGCTCCTCGAATCCGGCACGGTCATGGCCGCGGTCACGAGCGAGGAGACGCCGGTGGCGGGCTGCTCGACCACGCCGTTGGGGGTACTCGAGTACCGAGCCATGGCGACGGAGGGGTTCGCGACCCGGTGGTTCCCGGACGGCGTGACGCCGGACGCCCTGACGAGGGCACCGTTCGTCGACTTCGACCGCCGCGACGCACTGCAACACGAGTGGCTCAGCGCTCAGGGCGTCTCGCACCAGGGTGTGCCTCGGCACTACGTGCCCGCGTCCCACGACTACGCACTCGCGGTGCGGCTCGGACTCGGCTGGGGGATGCTACCGCTTCCGCAGCAGACAGGAGAGCTCGTGCCGCTCGGTGGCCCGGAGCTGCGGGTCCAGCTCTACTGGCAACAGTGGAACCTGCGATCCGACCTGCTCGACACGATCGCTGGGGAGGTGGCGCTCGAAGCGCGACGCATCCTCGGCACGGCGGTGCCGTCCGACTAGTCGCCCGCGCCCGGTGTCACACCGTTCGCGAGCGCATGCAGCAGCCGCGTCAGGTTCTCGATGTCCTGCAGGTTCCAGTCCTGAAGGGTGTTCATCAGCATTCCCTCCTGCGGGAGACGCGCGGCCGCCAAACGATCGGTGCCGAGGGTCGTCAGTCGCAGCAGGAACGAACGGCCGTCCCGGGGATCGGCGGAGCGCTCGACGAGCCCGAGTTCCTCGAGCTCGCGGACCATCCGGCTCGCCTGACTCTTGTCCACCAGCATCCGCTCCGCGAGCGCCGACACCGTGACCTCCTCGCACCGGGCGATCGTCGTGAGCGTCTTGTACGCGCCTGGGAGCATGCCGGGACTGACGCGGTTCGCGTTCTCCAGGATCACCCGGCGGAAGTGCGTGATGAGCTCGCCGAACTCCGCTTCCAGAGCGCGGACGGCGGCGGTCCGTGCCTCAACGTCGGACATCGTCGCCCTCGCCATCCGCTGCAGGCCGGCGGACGGTCGGCGCACTGCCCGTCGGCGCGCCGGACAACGCCGTCGCATCGGCGAGCGCCACATCGGCGGCATCCTCGACGGTCGCCGTCGCTGCGGCATCCGCCTGGGCCCTTTCGACCGTCGTCATCGTCGTGAGCGGAGCGTTCGGCAGGAACAGGATCGCGATGAGGCTCAGCACGGCGATCGGCACTCCGATGAGGAACGCGTGCGAGATCGCCTGGGCATAGAAGTCCTCGACGATCACGCGAACGGGCTCGGGCAGCAGGCGAACCTCCGGCAGCGTGCCGCTGGCGAGTTCCTCCGCGACCGCGGCCCCCTTCTCGCCGAGGCCTGCGATCGTCTTGGCGAGCTGCTCCTTGCCCTCGGCGAACAGTCCGGTGATCGTGTTCGCGACGACGGCACCCATCACGGAGACGCCGATCGTGCCGCCGAGGCTGCGGAAGAACGTGACGCCGGAACTCGCCACGCCCATCTCGCTGGGCTTGGCGACGTTCTGCACGATGAGCACGAGGTTCTGCATGGTCATGCCGACGCCAGCGCCGGTGAGGAACATGTAGATCGACACGAGGACGAAGTCCGTGTCGTAGTGCAAGGTCGACAGCATCGTGGACCCGGCGATCAGGAGCACGGCGCCCAGGATCAGGTAGCCCTTCCAGCGGCCGTAGCGGGTGACGAGCTGGCCGATGAAGATCGACGAGAGAAGGAGTCCCGCCATCATCGGCAGCGTCATCAGGCCTGCTTCGGTGGGGGAGGCGCCCCGCGACAGCTGCATGTACTGGGCGAGATACACCGAGGTGCCGAACATCGCGATGCCGATCGAGATCGACGCGATCACCGACAGGGTGAAGGTGCGGCTGCGGAACAGCGACAGCGGAATGAGAGGCTCGGTGACCTTCACCTCGACCACGATGAAGGCGACCGTGGCGACGAGCACGCCGCCGAGCATGAGGACGGTCTCGATGCCCCACCAGTCGAAGCTGGAGCCGGCGTTGGTGATCCAGATGAGAAGCAGCGACACCGCGGTCGACAGCAGCACGATGCCGGCATAGTCGATCGAGACCTTGCGCGCCTTCTGAGGGCTGATATGCAGCGTCTTCTGCAGAAGGATGAGGGCTGCGATCGCGAACGGGAGTGCGACGAAGAAGTTCCAGCGCCAGTTGATCGCGTCGGTGATCCACCCTCCGAGCAGCGGTCCGCCGACGGTCGCGACGGCCATCACCGCGCCGAACAGGCCCATGTAGCGGCCGCGCTCGCGCGGGCTGATGATGTCGGCCATGATCACCTGGCTGAGGGCGGCGAGTCCGCCGGCGCCGAGTCCTTGGACGGCACGGAAGGCGATGAGCGTGTTCGTGTCCTGCGCGAAGCCGGCGGCGGCGGTGGCGACGACGAAGAGCACGAGCGCGATCTGGATCAGCAGCTTCCGGTTGAACAGGTCGGCGAGCTTGCCCCAGATGGGGGTCGAGATCGCCGTGGTCAGCAGGGTGGCGGTGATCACCCAGGTGTACGCCGCCTGATCGCCGCCGAGATCGTGCACGATCACGGGCATGGACGTCGAGACGACGGTGGCGGCGATCATCGAGACGAACATGCCGAGGAGGAGGCCGGTGAGTGCCTCGAGCACCTGCCGGTGCGTCATACGGGTGGGGGAGTCGGTGGTCATGGGCGACCTTTCGCAGGGAAGAGAACGGATGCTGCGACGACGGCGGCGCGCGAAAGTAGTTGAACTGACTCAACTATACGCTGATGGTTGACCCACGTCAACTACTCGAGCCGCGCTCGATGACCGTGACTGTGCCGGGGATCCTCGGTGGTCATGTGGGTTGCTGCTGGTCGGCTGATCGGGTCTTCGGCAGCGTGGCTGTCGCTCCGATGATGAGGGGACAGTCGCGAGGATCCCTCGTCAGTCCGCGAGTGCGAGCGCCCGGAATGCGTCTCGCTCGCGCAGTTGCTCGCGGCGGCTGGCGACGGCATCCATGACTCGGGTCGGCGGCTGCTGTCCTGTGGTGCGGCGGTAGAGCTCGTCGATGAGCGAGGTCGCGAGGCCGACGAGCTTCGCGATCTCGCGCTCGTCGCGGTCGATCCACACGCAGCGAGGCTCGTCGTGGATCGGAGCGAAGTCGTTGTGCTCCTCCCAGACGAAGAGCGTCCGCTCGGCGCCGAGCACATGCTGCTGCCACCACACCTGCCGCAGGTACGTACGGGGGATTCCCCGCCACGGCTTATTGGTGGTCTTGATCTCGGCGAGCTGCACGCGGCCGGCCGTATCCACAGCGATGCCGTCGGGGGTTGCGAGATGCCGATGTTCGACTTCGGCGCGGAACAAAGCGGAGGACGGCAGGATGCCGTGAGTGGCTGCCACCCAGCCCGCGATCTCGGGCTCTCGCCGTCGGCCGTGGTCGGTGTAGGCGTTGCCCCCGAAGCGTGGGCCGCCGCCCAGCTTGGCGTCAGCGGCGCGAGTGATCGATCTCTCGCTGGTGAGTCCGGCCACATCCGTCGCCGTGATCCCGCGTGATCTGGCCCTCATCCACGCGACGCGGTCGCGGGAGTCCGCGACGATGCGTGCGGTGAGTTCGGGGGTCACCTGTCGAGCCTAACCCCGTCATCGGACGTCTCCGTCCGCACACGCCGCCCTGTCCCTTCGTCCCCACCCCTGTCCTCCGCCCCAACCCCGTCGTCTCGCCCCACGGCTGCGCCGAGTGCACGGGATCGCGCCGAGCGCACGGCTTCTCCGCGCGGATATCCCGCGCAGTCGACAGCATCCGGTGCAGTCGCCGATCCGCGGCGCGCGTAGCCCTCGTCCTGCACGATCGACCGATCGCAGAACTTCTCCACGGGTCGCGTGGCACCGGCATCCGGCGGACGTGGCGGAGAAGCAGGGTGAGGGATGCTCACCCGCACCGAACCGCACCTGGAGCATCTGGTCCGTTCCCGCCGGGACCTCCTCCTGAACGGATGGACCGATCGGTCCATCGCCGATGCAGTGCGCGGAGGGATGCTGTTCCATATCCGGCGCGGTTGGTACATCCTCGTCGAGGACCGCGAGGTGCTGTGGCCCGAGGGTCGCCACCGAGCGCACGTCATCGCCGTCGCGCGGGATTGTTCTGGGAACGCGGTCATGTCGCACACCTCGGCCGCCGTGCTGTGGAGGTTGCCGCTGTACCGGATCAGGTTCGCCCGGGTGCACATGACCACGGACGCTCCGTCGCGAATCTCGAGTGCACGGGATGTGCGACGGCATGTCGCACCGTTGCCCGTCGACGACACGAGTGCCATCGACGGCATCCGCTGCACCAGCCTCGCTCGCACCGTGTTCGATCTCATCCGCACCCTGCCTCTGGAAGCGGCCGTGACCCTCGCTGATGCTGCGGAACGACAGATGGCCGAGCGACGGTGGGAGTGGGACCTGGATGCGGTCACATCCTGGCGTCAAGCGATGAGCGAGCGGCTGGCCGCCGCCTCCGGGGCGCGCGGAATCCGTCAAGCGCGATGGGTGTCGGAATTCGCCGACGGCCGAGCGCAGCTGCCCGGCGAGAGCGTAAGCCGGCTGCAGCTGCACCGGCTGGGCTTCGCGGCCCCCGAGCTGCAGGTTCCGATCGAGGGACCTGACGGCAAGCGGTACTTCATCGACTTCGGGCTCGACGATGTCGACAGCTACGGCGAGTTCGACGGTGAGCGCAAGTACCTCGATGAGGCGCTGAGGTCCGGAAAGAGCATCGAGCAGGTGCTTCTCGAGGAGAAGCAGCGTGAAGACTGGATCCGCGGGCGCACCCAGCGGCGATTCGCACGATGGGGCTTCGAGCACATCGTGACCGCACGGCGATTGGCGGAGCGGCTCGCCTCCTTCAGTATCGCGTCTCCCTGAAGATCGGAACCGGCGCCCCCACCGAGTGCGCGGGTTCGCGCCGAATGCACAGCTTCTTCACGCAAATGTCCCGTGCATTCGACAGCATCCGGTGCACTCGGCGTCAGACGCAATTACCGAAGTCAGCGCACCGCGGCCCACGAGGCGGGGCCGGCGGAGCCGGCGACGTACTCGTCCAGTGGCACCTCATCGCGCCGCCAGGCTGCGAGGATCGGCTCGATGATCCGCCAGCTCTGCTCTGCGGCGTCACCCCGGACGGCGAGGGTCGGATCGCCGTCGAGCACGCCGGAGAGCACTTCCGCATAGGCGCGGAGCGTGCCTTGACCGAGATCGGCGGAGAGCGTGGCACGCTCCAGCTCGAAGGGGTCGTCGGCGCCGTTGAGGTTCAGCTCGAGCGAGATGCGGTCGGGGCCGAGGGAGAAGCGGAGCACCGCGCCGTCGGCGGACCCGGTGAGGCCGGTCGGCACATGCCGGACCGGCCGGAAACGCACGACGATCTCCCGCGCCGGGTCACCCAGCGCCTTGCCTGAGCGGAGGGTGAAGGGCACGCCGGCCCAGCGGGCGTTGCGCACCTCGAAGGTCGCCTCGGCGAGGGTCTCGGTGTTGCGGCTCGGGTCGACGCCCGGTTCGTCGACGTACGACGGCTTCTCGACGCCCGCGACGGTTCCCGCGGTGTAGCGCGCGCGCCGAGATGCGGTGGCAGGGTCATCCCCCCACACCGTGGTCGCCCGAAGCACGGCCGTGGTCGCCGCGCGGAAGTCGACCTCGCCCAGCGTGGCCGGCTCCTCCATCGCCAGCACGGCGAGCACCTGCAGGAGGTGACTCTGGATCATGTCGACCATGGCCCCGGCGTTGTCGTAGTAGCCGGCGCGCCCCTCGAGGCCCAGCTTCTCGTCGTACACGATGCCGACCGACTCGATGCTCTCGGCCGACCAGAGCGGCTCCAGCAGCCGGTTGGCGAACCGCGCACCCAGCAGATTAAGAGTGGTGGAGCGCCCCAGGAAATGGTCGACGCGGAACACCTGACTCTCCGGGACGAGCCTGGCGAGTACCCGATTCAGCGACCGCGCGCTCGCCTCGTCGACGCCGAAAGGCTTCTCCATCACCAGCACCGCACCTTCGGGCAGCATCTCGGGCGTGAGCGCCTGGAACGCGGCCGTGGTGACCGCGGGCGGCACGGCGAAATACAGCGCGACCTGCCCCGAGCAGTCCGAGAGCAACGCGCTGAGATCGTCCGCCCGTGTGATGTCGGTCTTGCGGTAGGTGATGTCGACCCGCGAGACCGCACCTGCTGCATCAGCGGAGGCGAAGGCCGTGCTCACGAGCGTCTGGAGGTCGGCATCCGACCAGTCCTCCCGGTCGGCACCGATCAGCCGGACGCGGCGGGACGTCTCGAGTGTGAGCAGTTGCCCCAGTGCCGGAAGCAGCAACCGGGAGGTGAGGTCTCCTGAGACCCCGAAGATCACCAGCGTCGTCGCATCGGTCATTGCTCCACCGTATCCGCTCGCCCGGGATGCGGCCATGACACAATCGTTGCGATGCCAGCCCCGATCGAGGACTACGCGCTCCTCAGTGATTGCCGCACCGCGGCCATGGTCTCGCGCGGCGGCGACATCGATTGGCTCTGCCTGCCGCGCTTCGACTCACCGTCGGTGTTCGGTGCGCTCCTGGGCGATTCGAGCAACGGATGCTGGAGTCTTCGCCCGGTCGACAGCACCGCCACTGCGCAGAGGCGGTACCTGCCGGACACCTTCATCCTCGTCACCCGGTGGGAGACCACGACCGGTATCGCCGAGGTGCACGAGTTCATGCCGCTGCACGACAGCCGCAGCGACGTCGTCCGCCGTGTGATCGGCATCTCGGGCAGCGTCCAGTTCTGTACCGAGTTGCGACTGCACTTCGATTACTCGCGGACTCTCCCCTGGGTGCGTCAAGTCGGCACTGCCGAGGCGCCGGCCCTTCACGCGACCGCCGGCCCGGAGGCGGTGATCGTCCGCGGCGTGGCGCTGGTCGCCGACGACCACGTGCACCGGGCCGACCTGACCGTCGCGGCCGGCGAGAGGCGCGATCTCGTCCTCAGCTGGTTCGCCTCGCACCGGCATCCGCCGGAGCCCCTCGACGTGGAAGAGGCGTTCGCGCATACGAGGTCGTGGTGGCAGGGATGGGCCGGCGGCATCGAGCACGACGGACCGCACCGCGATGAGGTCGTGCGCTCGCTCCTCGTCCTTCGCGCGCTCACCAACAAGGACACCGGCGGGATCGTCGCCGCCGCCACCACGTCGCTGCCCGAGGAGTTCGGCGGATCCCGCAACTGGGACTACCGGTTCGTCTGGCTGCGGGACGCGGCCCTCACCCTTGAGGTGCTGATCGCCCACGGGTTCCTGCTCGAGGCGCATCACTGGCGGCAGTGGCTCCTTCGCGCGGTCGCGGGCGAACCGGATGAGGTTCAGATCATGTACGGCATCGCCGGTGAGCGCGATCTCACCGAGCGCGAACTCACCAGCCTGCCCGGCTATGGCGGTGCAGCTCCCGTGCGCATCGGCAACGGCGCCGTCGGCCAGTATCAGGGCGACGTGATCGGCGAGGTGCTGGTCGCCCTGGAAGCGGCGCGGATCGCGGGTCTCGACGAGACAGACTTCTCGTGGCCGTTGCAGCGGGCGCTCATCGGCAACGTCATCGACGGGATCGAACGGCCCGACAACGGCATCTGGGAGATCCGCGGCGAGCCCCAGCGCTTCACGCATTCCCGCGTCATGATGTGGGCGGCTCTCGATCGCGGTGTGCGGGCGGTGCGGGAGCACGGCCTGACCGGCGATGCCGACCGCTGGGAGCGGGTGCGCGACGACCTGCGTCGGGAGATCGACGAGCACGGCGTCGATCCGGAGCTCGGGTGCTTCGTGCAGCACTACGGCTCCCGCGAGGTGGACGCCTCGCTGCTGGTGCTGCCGCAGGTGGGGTACTGCGCCGCCGACGACCCGCGGATGCTGCGCACCGTCGCGCGCATGGAGGACACCCTGCTGCGCGACGGATTCCTGCTCAGGTACCGCACCGAGACCGGCGTCGACGGACTGCCGGGCGGCGAGCATCCGTTCCTCGCCTGCAGCTTCTGGCTCGTCGAGCAGTATGCCGGCAGCGGGCGCGTCGACGACGCGAACGAACTGATGGCGAGGCTCCTGGCGCTGCCCAACGACGTCGGCCTGCTCGCCGAGGAGTACGACGTCGGTGCGGGGCGTCACGCGGGCAACACCCCGCAGGCGCTGTCGCATCTCGCGCTCATCCGGGCAGCCGACGCACTCGCGGGCCACACCGGGCGTGCGGCGGACAGGCACTGAGACGATTTGGGTGAGCGCGCGCGGTGGGTTAGAGTGGAGGCAACCGAAGACCGCTGGTCATCGTCGTGCACGCGAGTGCGAGGCGATCGAAGCTCTGCATCGCAGGGGCCCGCGCAGGTGTCACGATCTTCTCGAAGCTCCGTGCGCTTGCGCCGGAGCTTTTCTGTTGCACCGCTGCTGTTCTGCAGACGTGCGGTCGAGGTCGGAGCCTCACCACCGTGAGGTCCCTCGTACACATAAGGAGTGACCATGGCGCAGAAGGATGCATCGGTCGCCGAGCTCACGAAGTCATTCGAGAACTCGAACGCCGTCCTGCTGACCGAGTACCGCGGTCTGACGGTTGCCCAGCTCAAGGAGCTGCGCAACAGCATCCGTCAGGACGCCGAGTACGCCGTGGTGAAGAACACGCTGACCAAGATCGCCGCGAACAACGCGGGGATCAGTGCGCTGGACGACGACCTCAAGGGTCCGTCGGCTGTCGCGTTCGTGCACGGCGACTTCGTCGCCACCGCCAAGGCTCTGCGTGACTTCGCCAAGGCCAACCCGCTTCTGGTGATCAAGGCCGGCGTCTTCGAGGGCAACGCTCTCTCCGCCGACGAGGTCAACAAGTACGCCTCGCTCGAGAGCCGTGAGGTTCTGCTTGCGAAGGCTGCGGGCATGATGAAGGCGACGATGGGCAAGGCTGCGGCCACCATCGACGCGCTTCGCGAAAAGCTGGAGACCGCTGAGGCCGCGTAAGCGACCGGCGATCTTTTTCACAAACCCCATCTATTAGGAGATACATCATGGCGAAGCTCACCACCGAGGAGCTGCTCGAGCAGTTTGCCGGCCTGACCCTTGTCGAGCTCAACGACTTCGTGAAGGCGTTCGAGGAGAAGTTCGAGGTCACCGCTGCTGCCCCCGTCGCCGTCGCAGGCGCCGCCGGCGCTGGTGGCGCCGTCGAGGCCGAGGAGGAGAAGGACTCGTTCGACGTCATCCTCGAGGCTGCTGGCGACAAGAAGATCCAGGTCATCAAGACCGTTCGCGAGCTCACCTCGCTCGGTCTCGGCGAGGCCAAGGCCGTCGTCGACGGTGCTCCCAAGGCCGTCCTCGAGGGCGCCAACAAGGAGGCCGCCGAGAAGGCGAAGGCTGCTCTCGAAGAGGCAGGCGCAACGGTTACCCTCAAGTAATCGCGTCTCAGGATTCACGAAGGCCCCGGGGTTCGCCCCGGGGCCTTCGTGCATCCGTGGAAGACAGCGCGGTTGCGGGATCTCAGCGGATCGGCGAGGTCGAGTTGCGCACCACGAGAGCGGATGCCGCCACCACGCGCTCGATGGCACCGTCCGGCCGTTCCAGCAGGCGACGCAGCAGCCGCACCGCCTCTCGGCCCTGCTCGCGCGGCTGCTGCCGGATTGTCGTCAGCGAGAACATCTCGGCGTGCTGGTGATCGTCGATGCCGACGACGCTCAGCTCGGTCGGCACGGCGATGCCCAGTCGTCGCGCGGCGATGATGGCCCCGATCGCCGCCTCATCGCAGACGCCGATGACAGCGCTCGGACGTCGCCGCCGATCGCCGAGCAGGTCGACGGACGCCTGATAGCCGCCGGGCATCGTCGGGGGAGAGGGCACGGCGTGCATGTGCGCGCCGAGTCCCGCCGCCTGCATCGCCTCGTGATAGCCCGCCAGCCGCCTGCCGTCGCCGAAACTGTGACCGTGCGACTCGGCGGAGCCGCCGATGAAACCGATGACGGTGTGCCCCAGATCGATGAGATGCTCGGTGGCGATGCGAGCGGCTGCGGCGTCGTCGATCGACACCGTGCTCGAGCCCTCGCCGTACGCGCCGACGCTCACGAGCGGCCGCCCCAGCTGGAGCAGGCGATCGAGTTCGTCCGACCCGGGCTGGATGCCGGCAGCGATCAGTCCGTCGAATCGGCGCCGGGGCAGCACCGCGTCGAACACGGCGGAGCGCGTGTCGGACCCGTCGGGCGCGCTGTAGAGGGCGAGATCGTAGGCGTGCTCCAACAGCGCCCCCTGGATGCCCTCGATCAGCTCTGCGAAGAACCATCGCTCGACCGAGGGGACGATCACCCCGACGGCGTGCGTGCGGCCGGTGGCCAGGCTGGTCGCCGTGGAATCCGCCACGTATGCCAGCTCACGTGCAGCATCCGCCACCCGGAGCCGCGTGCTCTCCGAGACGTAGCCGCGACCACTGAGGGCTCTGCTGGCCGTGGCTTTCGAGACTCCGGCACGGGCGGCGACATCCGCGATCGTGCTCATGAGTCCTCCTCGAAGACGGAGCGCGGCGTCGCGCACCGTGCACAGCGTAGCCGCAGCGGCGAGAAAAGGGAACCGGTTTCAGACAAGGGCGACGGGAGCGCTCCCATGCCATGGAGATGCGGGCGGGCAATGGTTGCGAGCTTGTGACCAATCCCCATTGTGCCGGGATGCTCATGCCAAGTAGGTTGGCGTGGAATCGGTTCCCGAAACGATGCCGCCGCGCGGCTTCGGGTGCAGGACCGGCGCGGCCGACGGCCGCACCCCTGCGGGGAACGTGGAACTCGAAGAGGAGAAATCACATGGCACTGTCACAGCGACACCGGCGACTCGCGCCGCTCGCCCTTCTCGGCGTCACGGGCATCGCCCTGGCGGGATGTGGAGCTCCTGGTGCGCCCACCGGGGGAGGCGATGGCGGCGGCGACGGCGGAGACAACACCGTCACGATCTACGGCACCATCGTCGACGCCGAGGCGGAACTTCTTCAGGAGTCCTGGGCGGACTTCGAGAAGGAGAACGACATCGAGATCAAGTACGAGGGCAGCCAGGACTTCGAGACCCAGCTCGGCACCCGCGCGCAGGGCGGCAACCCGCCTGACATCGCGATCTTCCCGCAGCCGGGTCTGTTCGCCGACTACGCATCGCGTGACCTGCTGAAGCCGGCGCCCGACGCCGTCGAGGAGAACGCGAACGAGTACTGGACCGAGGGCTGGGTCGAGTTCGGCACGTACGAGGACGAGTTCTACGGCGCGCCGCTGATGGCCAGCGTCAAGGGCTGGGTCTGGTACTCGCCGACCAAGTTCGCCGAGTGGGGCGTCGAGGAGCCGACGAGCTGGGAAGAGCTGCTCACGCTCACCGAGACGATCAAGACCGCAAGCGGCCAGGCGCCGTGGTGTGCCGGCTTCGAGTCGGGCGTCGCGACCGGATGGCCCGGCACCGACTGGATCGAAGACCTCGTGCTGCGCAACGCCGGCCCTGACGTCTACGACCAGTGGGTCAAGAATGAGATCCCCTTCACCGACCCGCAGATCAAGGCGGCGTTCGACGCGACCGGCGAACTGCTGTTGAACCCGGAGTACGTCAACGGCGGCTTCGGTGACGTGCGCTCGATCAACTCGACCGCATTCGGCGACGTCGCCGCGAAGGTTGCCAGCGGCGAGTGCGCACTGACCCACCAGGCGTCGTTCCTCTCGGGCTTCTTCCCCGAGGGCACCAACTTCGCCGAGGACGGCGACGTCTGGGCGTTCCTGCTGCCGAGCACCAGCCCGGACGAGACGCTCATCACGGGTGGCGGCGAGATCGTCGGCGCGTTCAGCGACTCCGAGGCGACGCAGAAGGTGCTCGAGTACCTCTCGAGCCCCGAGTGGGCGGACAGCCGTCTGGCGCTGGGTGGCGTGACGTCGGCCAACAAGGGCGTCAACCTCGACGTGGTCGAGGATCCGATCCTGCAGGAGTCCATCAAGCTCCTCCAGGACGACTCGGTGACGTTCCGCTTCGACGGTTCTGACCAGATGCCCGGTGCCGTCGGGTCCGGCACGTTCTGGAAGGGTATGGTCGCCTGGATCAACGGAACCTCGACGGACGAGGTGCTCACACAGATCCAGACCGGCTGGCCGTCCAGCTGATCGGATGAGGAGGGCCGCCCGATGGGCGGCCCTCCTTCTCGCACCCGGACCGCGCACCGCCGCGCTCTCCGCTGATCAGCTCCGTCTCATGAAGGGGAATCCGTGAACGCTACTGTGTTCTTCCAATGGATCGGGGCGCTCCCGCCGATCCTCCAGGCTGTCGCCGTGGTCATCGCCTTCGCGGTGGTCGTGGTGGTGATCCTGCTTCTCGTCGACATCGCGCCGCGCAAGGGCGCGCTCTACACGGGCATCCGCCTCGCGATGTGCCTGCTCATCCCGCTCGCGGTGATGTGGTTCTTCAACTCGTACTACTGGGCGATGGGGGTCGCAGTCGCCGTCGGCGCGCTGTTCTTCTTCCTCGACTACCGCTCCCGTGCCGGAGCCGGATACCTCATCCAGCTGGTCGCCTTCATGGGGCCGGCGATGCTGCTGCTGCTCGCCGGGCTCATCCTGCCCTCGATCCAGACCGTGTACGCGTCGTTCTGGAACTCCACGGGCAACGACTTCGTCGGCTTCTCCAACTACCTCTGGATCTTCACGCAGTCCGACGGCGTCACCTCGGTGATCAACACGATCGTCTGGGTGCTGCTCGTGCCGACCATCTCCACGATGGTCGGGCTCGCCTACGCGGTCTTCATCGACCGCACCCGCGGCGAGAAGATCTACAAGCTGCTGGTCTTCATGCCGATGGCGATCTCGTTCGTCGGTGCCAGCATCATCTGGCGCTTCGTGTACGCCTATCGCGGTCCCGAGTTCGAGCAGATCGGCCTGCTCAACCAGATCCTGGTCTGGTTCGGCGGAGAACCGCAGCAGTTCCTGCTGAACAACCCATGGAACAACCTCGCCCTCATCGTGGTGCTGATCTGGGTGCAGACCGGTTTCGCGATGGTGGTGCTCTCGGCATCCATCAAGGGCGTGCCTGCCGAGCTGCTGGAAGCGGCGGAACTCGACGGCGCGAACGCCTGGGAACGCTTCCGATCGGTGACGATCCCGTCGATCCGCCCGGCACTCATCGTGGTGCTGACGACGATCTCGATCGCCTCCCTGAAGGTGTTCGACATCGTGCGGACGATGACCGGCGGAAACTACGGCACGTCGGTTCTGGCGAATGAGATGTACACCCAGTTCTCCAAGTTCGAGGCGGGACGCAGCGCTGCGCTCTCCGTCATCCTGTTCATCCTGGTGCTGCCGATCGTCATCTACAACGCGCGCCAGATCAAGAAGCAGCGGGAGATCCGATGACCGACACCGTGAAGTCAGAGACCGGCGCCAGCACGAGGTCGATCACGACCGCCGGACGCTTCGAGGCCTCCGCCGGTCGAGCGCGCAAGCGCCTCAGCCGGCCATGGGCCACCGTCGCCTCGATCGTCATCGCAGTGCTGTGGACCATGCCCACGCTGGGCCTGTTCATCTCGTCGTTCCGCGATCGGGACGCCATCGACAGCTCCGGCTGGTGGACGGTTTTCACCAACCCACAGCTGACGCTGGACAACTATGCGGCGGTGCTGCAGTCCGGCACGACGCAGCTGACGATCCTGGAGTCCTTCTTCAACTCGATCGTCATCACCATCCCGGCCACGATCATCCCCCTGATGATCGCGGCGATGGCGGCGTACGCGTTCTCGTGGATCGAGTTCAAGGGGCGAAACGCGCTGTTCATCTTCGTGTTCGCGCTGCAGATCGTGCCGATCCAGATGGCTCTGGTGCCGCTGCTGTCGTCGTTCTCGCGGGGAATCAACCTGTTCGGTCTGCAGATCACGCTGGGGCTCGACGTCGCGGGCGGCTATGCGCAGGTGTGGATCGCCCACACCATGTTCGCGCTGCCGCTGGCGATCTACCTGCTGCACAACTTCATGTCGGAGATCCCCGGCGAGATCATCGAGGCCGCACGCGTCGACGGAGCCTCCCGCGGACAGATCTTCTTCCGCGTGGTGCTGCCGCTAACGATGCCCGCCATCGCCTCGGTGGCGATCTTCCAGTTCCTCTGGGTCTGGAACGACCTGCTCGTCGCTCTGGTGTTCGCAGACGGCGCCGCTTCCCCGATCACGAAGGTGCTGGCCGAGATCACCGGTCGCGGCGAGGGATGGTACCTGCTGACCGCCGGTGCCTTCGTGTCGATCATCGTTCCGCTGATCGTGTTCTTCGCTCTGCAGCGCTACTTCGTCCGGGGCCTGTTGGCAGGGTCGACCAAGGGCTGATTTGCCGACCAGTGAGGCGACGGATGCCGCGGCCGGGAAACACACCCCCGGCCGCGGCATCCGCGCACGTACCCTGAAGGCATGAAGTACGCCGAATCCATCATCGATCTCGTCGGTGACACCCCTCTGGTGAAGCTGCACCACGTCACCGAGGGCGTGGCGTGCACCGTGCTCGTGAAGCTCGAGTACCTGAACCCCGGCGGATCGGCGAAGGACAGGATCGCGACGCGCATCATCGACGCCGCCGAGGCTGCCGGCGAACTCGCTCCCGGCGGCACGATCGTCGAGCCCACCAGCGGCAACACCGGGGTGGGTCTGGCGCTGGTGGCGCAGCAGCGCGGCTACCGGTGCGTCTTCGTGCTGCCCGACAAGGTCGGTGCCGACAAGATCGACGTGCTGCGCGCCTACGGAGCCGAGGTCGTGGTGACGCCGACATCGGTACCGGCCGACAGCCCGGAGTCCTACTACAGCGTGAGCGACCGGCTGGCGCGCGATATCCCCGGTGCATTCAAGCCCAATCAGTACGAGAACCAGAATGGCCCGCGCAGCCACTATGAGACGACGGGTCCGGAGATCTGGCGTGACACCGACGGCTCGGTGACGCACTTCGTCGCGGGCGTGGGCACCGGAGGGACGATCACGGGTACCGGGCGCTACCTGCGCGAGATCTCCGACGACCGGGTCCGCATCATCGGAGTCGACCCGGAGGGAAGCGTCTACAGCGGCGGCACGGGGCGGCCGTACCTGGTCGAGGGCGTCGGCGAGGACATCTGGCCGGGCGCATACGATCCGCAGGTGCCCCACGAGATCGTCGCGGTCAGCGACGCCGACGCCTTCGCGATGACGCGCCGGCTGGCCCGCGAGGAGGGGATCCTCGTCGGGGGATCCAGCGGGATGGCCGTGGTCGGCGCGCTCCGGGTGGCGCGATCGCTGCCGGCGGATGCGGTCATGGTCGTGCTGCTGCCCGACGGCGGTCGCGGGTACCTCGGCAAGATCTTCAACGACGGCTGGATGCGCTCTTACGGTTTCAGCGAGATCGACGAGGGCGAGACCGTCGCCGATGTGCTGAACGCCCGTGCGGCCCAGGCATCTCGAACGGCCGGCGTGCGTCTGCCCGACCTCGTGCACGCGCACCCGAGCGACACGGTGCTCGAGGCGATCGGCATGATGGCCGAGTACGGCGTCTCGCAGCTGGTCGTCCTCAGCGCCGAGCCGCCCGTCATGATGGGTGAGGTGCTCGGCACCGTCGATGAGAAGGGGCTGCTGGATCTCCTCTTCAGCGGCGATGCGAAGCCGACCGACGCGGTCGGGGCCCACGCGGCGGAGCGGCTGCCCCTCATCGGCATCCATGCCCCTGTGGCGCAGGCGAGAGCGGCGCTCGCCGACGTCGATGCGCTGCTGGTCACCGAAGACGGCAAGCCGCACACCGTCCTCACCCGGCAGGACCTCCTCGCGTATCTGTCTGCCGGAGCGGCGGGCACGGCGTCTCGGGGCGTAACAGGAGGGGATGCCGCTGAAGCGGCAGTCGTAGGCTGAGGCCATGTCCGACCACGCTTTCGCCACCCGAGCCATCCACGCCGGGCAGGAGTTCGACCCGACGACGGGTGCGATCATCCCGCCGATCTACCAGTCGTCCACGCATGTGCAGGACGGCATCGGCGGGTTCCGCGAGGGCTACGAATACAACCGGGCGGGCAACCCCACGCGCTCCTCGCTGGAGACCCAGCTCGCCGCTCTCGAGGGTGGCCATGCCGCCCTGTCGTTCGCCTCGGGCCTCGCAGCGGAGGATGCGCTGCTGCGCGGGCTGCTCGCCCCGGGTGACCACGTGCTGCTGGGCAATGACGTCTACGGCGGCACGTACCGCCTGCTGACGAAGGTGCTCGCACCGTGGGGGATCCAGACGACGACGGTCGAACTGGCCGATGCCGACGTCATCCGTGCCGCCCTTCGTCCCGAGACCAAGATCGTCTGGCTCGAGACGCCGAGCAACCCGCTGCTGAAGGTCATCGACATCGCACAGATCGCTGAGATCGGCCACGCGGCTGGCGCGGTCGTCGTCGTCGACAACACGTTCGCGTCGCCGGCGTTGCAGCAGCCGCTCTCGCTCGGCGCCGACCTCGTCGTGCACTCCACGACGAAGTATCTCGGCGGGCACTCGGATGTGTTGGGCGGAGCGGTGGTGTTCGCCGACGATCGATTTTTCGAGCAGGTGAAGTTCCAGCAGTTCGCCGTCGGAGCGGTCTCCGCCCCGCTGGATGCATGGCTCACGACACGCGGGATCAAGACGCTGGCGGTGCGGATGCGGCAGCACTCCGAGAACGCGCAGGCCATCGCCGAATGGGCGGCGGAACGCCCCGAGTTCGAGCAGGTTTTCTATCCGGGGCTCGCCGCCCACCCGGGCCATGAGGTCGCCGCACGGCAGATGAGCGGCTTCGGCGGGATGCTGTCGCTCGCACTGTCAGCCGGACCTGCCGCGGCGCGCGCGTTCGCGGAGTCGACCGAGTTGTTCCAGCTCGCCGAATCGCTCGGCGGCGTCGAGTCGCTGATCGGCTACCCGCCGGAGATGACGCACGCCTCCGTCCGCGGGACGGCGCTCGCCGTGCCGGAGAACGTCGTACGGCTGTCGGTCGGCATCGAGGATGTCAGCGATCTCATCGCCGACCTGGAATCGGGTCTGCAGCGAGTCGCGCGCTGACACCAGCCGCGGCCGCAGCGGCCGCCGGTCTTGGTCGGCGGTGCCAGGTCGAAAACGCACGTCGAAGAGCGCTCTGAGGTGCGTTTTCGACCCCGCAGCGCACGGACGGTCGGGATCGAGCCGATAGCATTGATGCTTCCCCCAACGTCGAATCGATTCGACGTCGCACGCGCCCAGACACCGGAAGGACCGTCGTGCCCGACGCTCCACGCACAGACACCATCTCGACACCGCCGGTCGAACGAACCCCGACCGGCAGCATCCGGACCTCCACCGGCAGCATCCGCACCTCCACGCCGACCGGCGCGATCCGCGTGCTCGGCTCGAACCCGGCCACCGCGCCGATCATGCTGCACCCGGGCGACTCGATCCCCACTTCTCGGCGGGTGCTGTACATCATCGTGCTCGGTGCGCTCACCGCGCTCGGTCCCTTCACGATCGACCTGTATCTACCGGCGTTCCCCGTGCTCGAGGACGACTTCCAGACCACCGCGGCGGCCATCCAGCTGACGCTGACCGGCACCATGATCGGATTCGCGATCGGGCAGCTCGTCGTGGGACCGCTCAGCGACAAGATCGGCCGCCGGCTGCCGCTTGTCGCGGTCACCGCACTCCACGTCGTCGCCAGCGTCGCCGCCGCGTTCGCCCCCGACCTCGGACTGCTGAGCGCATCGAGAGTCGTCATGGGCATCGGTGCCGCGGCCGGCGGCGTCGTGGCCATGGCGATCGTCCGCGATCTGTTCGGCGGACGCCGCCTCGTCGTCATGCTGTCTCGCCTCGCACTCGTGACCGGGGTGGCGCCCGTCATCGCGCCGCTCATCGGTTCGTGGCTGCTCACCCTGATGCCATGGCGCGGCATCTTCGTCGTGCTCGCCGTCTACGGAGTCGTCATGCTGCTGGCGGCGGCGCTCTACATCCCGGAGACCCTGCCCAAGGCCCGGCGGCAGGAGCGCGGCGGGGCGACGGTGCTGCAGCGCTACCGCTCCGTGTTCTCGGACCGTGTCTTCATCGGCGTGCTCATCATCGGCGGCATGACCTTCTCGGGCCTGTTCTCCTACCTCTCGGCGTCGCCGTTCCTCTTCCAGCAGACCCACGGGCTCGACGCGCAGCAGTACGGCATGCTCTTCGCCATGAACTCGCTGGGCGTCGTGATCGGCGTGCAGGTCGCATCGAGGCTGGCTGCGCGTTTCGGCCCGCAGTGGGTGATGGCGTACTCGACCGCTGTGCTCGTGCTCGCTGGCGCCGCGATCATCGTCACCGACCAGCTCGGGCTCGGCCTGTGGGGAACGGTCATCCCTCTGTTCGTGTTCATGACCGCCTGCGGATTCACCTTCCCCAACGTGCAGGTGCTGGCGCTGGATCGCCACGGGAAGGCGGCCGGCACGGCAGCGTCGATCATCGGCGCCAGCAACTTCGGCGTCGCCGGGCTCGTCTCACCGGTCGTCGGCTGGGTGTCCAACGACACCGGGATCACGGCGACGACGATGGCCTCGGTCATGGTCGGCTGTGCCGCGATCGGCGTGCTGTCACTGTGGCTGGTCGTGCGTCCGCGGACCGTCGGGATGCTGACTCCCTGACCATTCAGCCTTCATCGGCCAGAATAGGACGATGAACAGGCGAATACTGCTGTGGTGGGGAGTCGGGTGCCTCACGGGTGCCACGCTGCTGGGGGCGATCGTCGTGCTCGGTTTCGCGGACGCCCCCGCCATCGACCGCTGGTGGAACACGGTCGTCGCCGATCACCGCGTGCCGCTGATCGTCGGCTTCGCGCAGGTGATGAACCGCATCGGGGGCGGCTGGATCGCGATCCTGCTGGTGCCGTTGCTCACCATCGCCGCCCTGCTGCTGACTCGGCGCTGGCGCTCCGCCCTGTTCGCGGCGCTCGCCTTCATCCTCAGCGCGGCCGCCGTGCAGGGGCTCAAGCAGCTGTTCGGCCGAGCGCGTCCCGAAGACATGCTCGTCGCTTCGGACTATGGATCGTTCCCGTCCGGGCATGTCGCGAACGCGGCGACCATCGCGGTCGTCGTGTGGGTCATCTTCCCTGGGGTGTGGACGGCGCTCCTGGGCGTGCTGTGGGTGGTCGGTATGGCATATTCCCGCACGCTGTTGTCCGTGCACTGGGCGACCGACACCCTGGGCGGAGCCCTGGTCGGCGCAGGCGTCGTGCTGATGATCGCCGCGCTGCTGAGCGACTGGGTCCAAGGCCGGACGTCTCCGCCTGATCCGCGGATAGGCTGAAGGACCGCCCGATCGTCCTGAGGAGTGCTCGTGTCTCGCATCCGCCCCTACCGGCCCGCAGATCGCCCTGCGATGTACGAGATCTGCCTCAAGACCGCGGATGCCGGAAACGATGCCACCGGCATCCTGTCGGACGACACTCTCTGGGGCGACCTGTTCGCCGTTCCCTACGTCGAGCGGCACCCCGATCTGGCCTGGGTGGTCGAATCCGAGGACGGGCGCGTGATCGGGTACATCGTGGCGACCGACGATACGGATGCCTTTGCACGCTGGTTCCGTGACGAATGGTGGCCGCGGTTTCAGGACCGCTTCCCCCGCCCCGCCGATGCCACGACGCGCGAGGAGCGCATGATCGAGTACGGGTACAGCCGCGCTCCAGGCACCGAGCCGCACGCCGCCGAGTACCCTGCGCATCTGCACATCGATCTGCTGCCGGAGACTCAGGGTCAGGGCTTGGGACGCCGGCTCATCGACACACTGTTCGACGAATTGACGCGTCGCGGGGTCGCGGGCCTTCACCTCGGGATGGATCCGAACAACACCGGCGCTGCGGCGTTCTACGAGCGCCTCGGCATGGAGGAGCTCCCCACGGATCCCGGTGGCAAGAGCTACGGCGTGCGCTTCCCGCGCCGAGGACGCCGCCCGTCGCTGTGATGCGATGAGGTCACCGGCGCCCGCAGCGGCCAGTACGTCGAGGCTCTATTGCCCGTTGGAGCGCATCATGACCGAGATCCGGCCGATGGTGCCGGCAGCCGGGGTGTAGCGCACGTGCAGGAAGCGGCGACCGATCTGCCACAGGTCCGAATCCGGGCGCGTCTTCTTCGGGGCGCCCAGTCGGGTGAGCAGTTCCTCGCGAGTCGTGGCGAGGTCGACGCCATCGATGAGCTTCTCGGGGCGCGGGTATGCCGCCCAGCCGCTCTCCGGGCGCACGCGGACGACGATCTTGCAGAGCTCGTCGTCACCGAATGACAAGGCGGTGCCTTCGTCCCGGTACTCGTAGGTCAGCCAGTCCTTCTTGACCATGCCGCCCTTGGGAGTCAGGCGCTGCTCGGTGACCTGGCCGAGCAACGCCTGCGCCGCTTCGACCGCGGCAGTGCCCGGCTGCTCGCCGAGTGCGCTGATCAGAGTGGTGATCTCGCCGCTGATGGTCATCGATGGCATGGTCGGCCGGGCCTCACTTCTCGTCGTTCGCCGCCTGCTGGGCGAGGAACTTCGCCATGACCGGCGACGGGGGCGGTCCGTCCTCTGCGGGTGCGATATCGGCGTTCTCGAGCGCGAAGGACCGGAGCACCTCGAGGGCTGCGCCGCTCACGAGCAGATCAGCCCTGCCCTCGAGTGCCAGATCGTCGCCTCGGTCGACGGAGCCGGTGGGCACGAGCCTGAGCCACGTGTCGGCCAGTGCCCGATCCGTCGTCGCCGCGTACTGATCGCTCTGCGATGCGGTCGCCGGGTCGAGCTCGAATCCGGAGAGATCGGAATCGCGGAGGGCGTCGGCGAGACGGGCGGTCACGAACCAGAACGGCGAGGTGGTGACGAGGTCGTCACCCATCCACCCGTCGAAGACGAGGTGCAGCGGGCCGGAGTCAGTCGCCCGCAGCGCCGGATCGAACGAGCTCCCGGGAGCGAGGGTCCCTGGGACCTCAGCGTCGACGTAGTAGTACACGCGGTCACCTCACCGGGGGATCGAACAGATCGCCGAAAGCATCGTCGATCAGCGTAGCGTAATCGAGCAGCTCCGCCTGAGTGGGGGTCCTGCCCAGGTTGCCGTAGTGGGTGTAGAACTGGTTCCACATCTTGCGGATGGCACTCAGGTGCACCGCGCTGTTGATGCCTTCGGGGATGCCGCGGAGATTCTCCGGCGAATGCATCTGCGCCGGCGTGATGAGGTCGGGGTACCGGTCCATTGTCGCCTGCTCGACCGCGTGATGGACGATGTTCGACGGATCGGCGTCGGGATTCTCCTCGAAGAAGTTGTCGCGGTAGTTGTTGCTGCTGGCATCGCCGAACGTCGCAGGCGTGCGATGGCCACCCGGCGGGACGTCGAGGCCGTCGGCATCGACGCTGGTGTCGACGTCGTCGACGTCGCCCGGCCCGTCCCGGTCGGGGCGACGCTGCTGCGCGAGCACGCTGTCGCGACGCCGGGTCTCCTCGACGATGTCCAGCAGCTTCTGGCGCTGGCGCCGCGACTGCCGTTGCAGGGCGGACGCGAACTCGTCACCCGCCTTCGTGAGCGCTTCGATGACATCGTCGCTCAGCTTCTTCATGGGACTGGCCATGTCGTCACCCCGCCGTCGAGATCTGCAGCGCAGAGATCTGCGCGATGAAGTCCTGCCCGAGCCGTTCCTGATCACCGGCGGTGCGTTCGAGGTCGCCCGCGGTCTGCTCGAGCGCCTCGAGGTCGGCCTTGTACTCGGACACCTCGCCCAGGGCACCCTCGACGAGCGGGGAGTCGAGCATGGTGCGTGCGATCGACACAGCGACATTCGTCAGCGGTTCGGTGACCAGCTCGAGCAGCTGAATGGCCAGCTGCTCCACGGCGACGTCCGTGGCGATGTCGAGCGCCACCTTGCGGGCCGCGATGATGGCCGCGTTCGCCGCG
Source organism: Microbacterium sp. (assembly GCF_031179285.1). Taxonomy (GTDB): domain Bacteria; phylum Actinomycetota; class Actinomycetes; order Actinomycetales; family Microbacteriaceae; genus Microbacterium. The sequence continues at coordinate 59,546 of NZ_JAPSHY010000010.1, forward strand.
GCGCTCGCTCCCAGCGTGACCACGGCTGTCGCCGCAGCCGCGGCGATCTGAGCGGCGGTGATGCCCAGCTCCGCGATCACCTTGACTTTCAGGGCGACGACGGCATCGGCGAAGAGGTCGATGCCCTGCGCTGCCGGCTCGAGGAGATCGACGAGCCTCTGCATGTTCGACTCGCGATTGGCGTTCCACGCGTTCGCATATGCGCCCGCCGTCTGTGCCGACAGCGCGCCGGTGACATCGTCGTTGACGCGCTTGTTCGCCTCGGCGATCGACCCTTCGAGATCGTCCTTGAACTGCCGCACGATCACGGCCGCCCGACGGATCTCGTCCTCGTCGAGTTCGGGCCACTCGTATCCGAGGATGTCGAGCACCCACGCCAGTTCGCTCGGAATGTTCATGCCCATGCGTGCACCTCCCTCTCTTGAAAGGTAGGTGCGACGCGGTCATGTGGCGATGGGCAGAACTGCCCATCGAGCCCGAGGACGAGAGAACCCCCGGAAGCTCTCGCTTCCCGGGGGTTCGGTCGTCTGGCGGTGACGGCGGGATTCGAACCCGCGGTTGCTTGCACAACACACGCTTTCCAAGCGTGCTCCTTCGGCCGCTCGGACACGTCACCAGGAACAACCTGACCATCCTATCCGATCGCCCCGGCCGCGAGTGACGCGTCGAGAAGCGGCGTGCGGGTCTCAGCTGTGCGCCGGGATCTCGGCGATCGAGTGATAGACGGGCAGTCCGCGCTCCGTGGCGATGGCCACGTCGGTGTCGGCGCCCTGGGACTCTCCGGGGAGGCGAAGCACGGCGTCGCAGTGCTGGAGGAGCCGGTGCGCTGTCTGGTACATCACATCGGTCTGCTCGGACTCGGCAGTGTCGAGGCCGCGGAGAACGGGCAGCGCGACCCACTCGCCGATCATCGGGATGTGCCCGAGACGGTGGATGGGTGCTGCGGCCGCTTCGAGCCTCTCCAGGTTCGCCGCGATCAGGTCCGGATCGCCACCCGTGCCGGAGCGGTAGGGGCCGGCGATGAGAATGAGTTGTGGGGTCGTCATGCCAAATACTGTAACGCGAACCGTGCAAGAACATGCAAGAACAGCTAAGACTCGGAAGGTCTACCGCGGGCTCACGCCCCGGTACGCCACGTAGGATCTCTAGGTGGCCACCCCTAAGATCGTGCTCTTCTACGTGTTCACACCGATCGCCGACCCCGAGGCGATCCGTGTGTGGCAGCGCGATCTCGGCGATGCGCTGGGGCTGCGCGGCCGGCTGATCATCTCCGAGGACGGGGTCAACGGAACGCTCGGGGGAGACCTGCCCGTCCTCAAGAAGTGGGCACGATCGTTCCGGTCCTATCCGCCGTTCAAGGACACCGACATCAAATGGAGCGAGGGCACCGGCCTCGATGTCCACGGGCGCAGCGTCGACTTCCCCAAGCTCAGCGTGAGGGTCCGCGACGAGATCGTGTCGTTCGGGGCGCCGGGCGAGCTGCGCGTGGACGAGGACGGGGTGGTCGGAGGCGGTACGCGGCTGAGCCCCGAGGCCCTGCACGCGCTGATGGCGGAACGCGGTGACGACGTGGTGTTCTTCGACGGCAGGAATGCCCTCGAGGCGCAGATCGGCCGGTTCCGCAACGCGGTCGTTCCCGACGTGGAGACGACGCGCGACTTCGTGCGTCTGCTCGACTCGGGGGAGTACGACGATCTCAAGGGCAAGCCCGTGGTGACCTACTGCACCGGCGGCATCCGTTGCGAGGTGCTCTCCAGTCTGATGACCTCGCGGGGTTTCGGCGAGGTCTATCAACTCGAGGGCGGCATCGTCCGCTATGGCGAGCGCTTCGGCGACGACGGACTGTGGGAGGGGTCGCTGTACGTCTTCGACGGACGCGGCTCGGTCGATTTCTCCGACCACGCGGCCGTCATCGGCGAGTGTGCGGGATGCTCGGCGCCGACCAAGCGCACTGCGAACTGCCCCGACCTCGCGTGTCGGGTGCAGTTCGTCGTCTGCGAGGCATGCGGCTCCGTGGCCTGCTCGCAGCACGCCGCAGCCTGACTCCGCCGCCGCAGCAGCAGGGAGAACCCGGGCGGCACAGCTCCGGTGCCCGAACCGGTCCTAGGCCAGCACCGGCGCGTCAGCGCCGCGCCCGGCGATCAGCGACCGGGGGATCAGCACGGCGACAAGGCGTGCGCGGCCATCGACACTTCGGTGCAGATCGCGGAGGATCTCCGTGAGCGGGGCCGCGAGGTCTCCGGCATCCGTCGCATTCCTCGCGTAATTCGCCCTCTCGACTGCAATCGTCACGCGTCTCATCGCGTCGCCGTCGATGCGGCGCTCTCGGGTGAGGTTCGCCGCGCGGACCCGAGGAGTGTCTGCATCCGACACCGGAATCCGCAGATCGAGCAGCGTGTCACGAAGCTCGGACCACGCAGCCATCGCGTCGCCGTCTCTGGCGCGGCGCAGGCGCACGCTGCGCCGCGCTTGCCGGATGAGTGCGGGCAGGAGGACGATGAGCACCGCGCCGGCGACGCCGAGGGCGATCGGCGTCGGGTCCAGCCGCCGCAGGGGGCCCGTCGCGCCGGCGTCATCTTCCGCGTCGCCACGCTCGAGCTCGGGTCCGGATGTCGGAGCCGCCCCTGGTTCGGCCGTGGGGGCGGGCGCCGTCGGCGTGCCGGTGCCGGTGCCGGTGTTCGCGCCGGGAAGGAAACGCGTCGGCACGCCGAGAGATGCGGTCGGCTCGAAGGGCACCCAGCCGACGCCCTGGAAGAACACCTCCGGCCAGGAGTGCAACTGGTCGCTGGAGACCGAGAAGACCGACTCATCGCCACGTTCCTGATCGGTGAGGACGCCCGGAAGGTAACCGACGACGATGCGCACCTGCATCCCGAGTTCCTGCGCCATCAGGGCGAACGCGCCGGCGAAGTGGATGCAGTATCCCGAGCGCTCTTCCAGGAAGTCGGCCACGGCTTCCGCGCCCGTGCCGTCGAAGCCCTCCTCGACGGGTGTGTCGAGGGAGTACGTGAAGTCGCTGCGGAACCAGTTCTGCAGTGCGATGAGCCGGTCGTAGTCGCTGCTGGCGGCGGCGGTCACCTCGGTGGCGAGAGCGCCGACGACCGGCGGCAGGTCGGCGTCATCCCCGGCGGGCGTGGTCGCGGCGGCCGACGCTGCCCTGATCTGCTCCAGCGTCGGGGTGACCGCCACCGATGACACCGTGTAGTCGTTGCCGACGGCATCGGAGCTCTCGGAGACCACGGTGCGATTGTCGGGCATCACCTGCCATGCAGAGGGCACTCCACGCAGCCGCGTCGCGGGGTACGGCACCGGCAGCCACGAGCTGGACATGCGGATGATCCGCACCGACGTGAGCCGATCCTCGGTCTCGATCGCATCCGACCAGTCCGGGTCGCCGAAGCCCTCGGTCTGCGGTCGCACTTCTGACTCGTCGGGATGCCAGATGCGGCCGTCGAACCGGGAGAGCGTGGCCAGCCGCAGATACGGCGCGACCTCTCCTTCCGCGGCGACGGTCAGCACCTCGACCGGCGCCGGCCGGCGCAGGTCGTCACCGAGCCGCAGCGATGCGTTCACCGTGACGCCGGCCCCCGCTCCCGCCCAGCTGGCGGAGATCGGCACGCCGGGCGCGAGAATGACGGTGGCGGCCAGGGCCACCACGCCGATCCCCGCGGCGATCGAGGGAGAGGTCCGGGTGGGAGCCTGCGGATGCTGCCGCGCGGTGTACTGGAACAGCATCAGCGTCAGCACGCCCAGCAACACGAACCATACGACGTTGGCGCCACCCACGGTGACGATCATCGGCACGGCGCCGATGACCCCGGTGAGGAGGACGGCGAGGAGAGCGTTGCGTTGCGCGACGAGCTGGTCGAGCGCGATCGCGACACCGGCGAAGCCGGCGGAGAGCACCAGCTGCAGCCCGGGCGTGGCATCCAGCGGCGCCGACCCGAACGCGATCTCCTCCCACGCTCTCTCAGCGAGCGACCCGAAGATCGACCAGGTGGCGGGAGTGGGCGCGACGCCGAACAGGGCGGTGTCGCCGGCGACCATAAGCGTGACGAGGCCGGCGGCGACGACGAGCTGCGCGAGGAAGGTCACAGCTTCCTGCATCCAGCTCGCTCGATGCTGCAGCGCCGTGCGCACCGCGATGCCGGTGAGGGCCGTCGCGACCACGACGAGCGTGACGGAGAGCGACCAGGCGCCGGGCTCGATCACCGAGGTGAAGGGCCACAGTGCCACGAAGGCCGCCGCCGCAGCGAGAGCCCCGGGCAGCAGCCGCCGTGTGGGCGGCTCATCCTCGCGGTGCCACGACGTCGCACGCGACGAGCGATCGTCGCGTGCGCGCTGCTCACGCCCTGGCATCGCCGCCTCCGAGTCGCTGCGGAAGGGCATCGTCCCACGCGCGGGCGATGTCCTCACCGAGTTCGGACGTCGACCAGCCGTGCGCCGCAGCCGCCGCCATCGCACCCGGAAGCGGTTCCGCGGCGAAGAGCATCGCGGCCGCGGCACCGGAGGGGCGAAGAAGCGCCGCGTCCTCCTCGTCGATCCGGCCCGTGATGTAGACCAGTGGTCCTGGCGGCGTCCCGCCGATGAGATTCGCGAGGTCTCGCGAATCCCCGCGAGGGGCGATCATCGCCAGGGCCACCAGCAGCCCGTCGCGGTCATCCTCATGGCCGCGCAGGGCGCCCAGCACATTGCCCGCGCTGTCGATGACATCGACGCTGTAGCCCTCCTGCGCGAGCAGGAACGCGGCGGAGGCGCACAGCGAGACGGCTGCCTCGAAGCCGGGGTCGACGGCATCCCCTGGGCGGTTCCAGCGCCTGGCCCCACGGTCGAGCACCACGAGCGCGTCGGGGCTGGATTCCTCCTCCTCCTGCCGCACCATCAGCTGGCCGCGGTGCGCGGTGGCGCGCCAGTGAATGCGCCGCATCGAGTCGCCGGAGACGTAGTGCCGCGGCGAGAGGTTGTCGCTGCCCTGGCCGAGCCTGCTCGACGATGTGTGCGCGGTGCCGCCGGCCGCACCGACGCGGACGGTGAGCGCGGAAAGAGTGAACACCTCCGGGACGACGGTGATCGTGCGGGTCTCACCGAACTCCTGCTCGCGCTGCGCGAGGCCGAACGGGTCGACGGTGCGCAGCATGAGCGGGCCGATCTGCCAGACACCGCGCCGGACGCCCGTGATGATGTAGCTCAGTCGGCCGCTCTGCGGCGGGTACTCGCCGCCGGCGACGCCGCTGACCGCTTCGGGCAGCGCATCGCGCCACAGGCCGCGAGGCACACGGATCGCACGGAGATCGAACCGGACGGTCACCTTGGAGGCCTCGGACACCGTGATGAGATCCGTGGAGATCTGCCGGGTCACCGAGCCGCTGCGCCGCGGCAACCGCACCACGACGAACGACAGCGCCGTGAGCAGGAGCAGCAGCACCCCGATGTAGACGAGGATGGGAGCGGCGACGATGTTCGCCACGATCACGCAGACGACGCCGGCGAGGATGGTCGCCGCTCCTCGGCCGGTGAGGGATCGCCGTCGTCGCATCGTCGCCTCTTCTAGGAACGGGCGGCCATCGGCACGCGCACCCGATCGACGATCTGCGCGAGAGCGGCCTCGACCGGCTGCGCCCCCGCGCGATGGGCGCCGCGAGCGGGGAGCAGGCGGTGGGCGAAGACGGGCACGAGAAGGGCCGTGATGTCATCGGGGATGACGTAGTCGCGGCCGTCGAGAGCAGCCCACACCTTGGCTGCACGGATGAGCTGCAGCGTCGCCCGGGGGCTTGCTCCGAGGTGCAGGCTGGGGTCGACCCGCGTGGCCTGGGCAAGTGCCACCGCGTACTCCTCCAGCGGCGGGGCGACATGCACCGACCGCGCCCACCCGATGAGCTGCGAGATCGAGGAGGCGTCGGCGACCGCCGAGACAGCGGAGAGCGGATTGACGACGTCACGCTGGCGCAGCATGAGAGCTTCGGCAGCCGGATCCGGGTAGCCCATCGAGATGCGCATCATGAAGCGGTCGCGCTGCGCCTCCGGAAGCGCGTAGGTGCCCTCCATCTCGAGCGGATTCTGGGTGGCGACGACGAGGAACGGTTCGGGCAGCGGGTGAGTGGCACCGTCAACGGTCACCTGTCCCTCCTCCATCGCCTCCAGGAGGGCGGACTGCGTCTTGGGAGAGGAGCGATTGATCTCGTCGGCGATGACGATGTGCGCGAAGATCGCGCCGCGCTTGAACTCGAACTCCCGATCGACGGGGTTGTACACCGAGACGCCGGTGACATCGCCGGGCAGGAGGTCGGGGGTGAACTGGATGCGCCGGACGGTCGCGTCGACGCTGGCGGCCAGCGCCCTGGCCAGCATGGTCTTGCCGACGCCCGGGACGTCTTCGATGAGCAGGTGCCCCTCGGCGAGCAGGCAGACCAGAGCGCTGCGCACGGCATCCGGCTTGCCGTCGATCACCCGGCCGACGGAGGCGAGGATCGCGGAGGTCTGCGCGGCGAACTGCTCTGCGGTGATCTCTCCCGGGATCAGGGGGGCGGTCTCTGGCATGCGTTCCCTCTCGCGTCGGCGCTGCGGTGCGCGTGAGTCGATCGTACGACGGATATCGGCCCGTGACTCCGCCCGGCCGGGCGCGATCTCGTGAAGGCGTGCCGCCGGGTCGGGTAGGATGGTTGTCGGCTCTCCGCGTGGCGGCATCCAGGCCAATTCCCCCAGGGCGGAAACGCAGCAAGGGTAACCGGGCTCTGCTGGGTGCGCGGAGGGTCTTTTCCTTTCGCCGGCGCCGGGCTCAGCCTCCCAGCAGGCAGGCGTGTCAGGATCATGACGTGACCAGCCCAGCCCCGTCTTCGCGCGTCAGCCCCCTCGGGCGGTTCGCCGCTCCGTTACTGCTGCTCGTGGCGATGTGGGCCATTCAGCTCGCCGATGCCGTCCTGCCCGGCAGCTTCACGGGCTTCGGGCTTCGATCGTGGGACCTCGGAGGTCTCGGTGGCGTCGTGCTTGGTCCGCTCCTGCACGCGAACTGGGCGCACCTCATCGCGAACTCCGTGCCGCTTCTCGTTCTCGGGAGCCTCGTGGCCGTCGAGGGTGCCCGCCGATTCTGGCTCACGACGGCGATCATCGCCGTCATCGGCGGCGCGGGCACCTGGCTCTTCAACGCTCCGGGAGCGTTGACGGTCGGCGCATCGGGCCTGGTGTTCGGCTACTTCGGATATGTGGTGATGCGCGTCTTCGCGCCGGGACGAGTGGCGCACCGCGTGCTCTACGCCGTCGTCGCCGTGATCGTCATCTCGCTGTACGGGGGCTCGATGCTCGCGGGAGTCATCGGGGTGAACGAGGGCATCTCATGGCAGGCGCACCTGTTCGGAGCGGTCGGCGGCGGCGTGGCCGCGTTCGCCGGCCGACGGAGCGCGCGGGTGGCATGACGCCGACGCGGACGACGACGACGCCGCGCCGGCGCAGGAGGCGGCCCGGCGCGCGACGGCGCGCGGCGCTTCGGGCACGACGCCGGTGGATGCTGAGACGCGTTCTCGCTTCGGCACTCATCGTCGCGGCGGCCGTCGTGCTCGCCGTGCTCGTGCCGATCAGTATGGCGCGGGACGAGGTGGCGATCTGCGCGGACGACCCCGCCACATTCCCCGCCGAGGGAGTGGCGGGGTGGCGGGGCGAACAGCTCGAGAACGCAGCGACCATCATGCGGACCGCCTCCGATCTCGGCTTCGCAGCGGACGGCCAGATCATCGGTGTGATGACCGCGATGGGCGAGAGCGGCCTGCGCAACATCGACTACGGCGACTGGGAGACGATCGGCTTCACCAATCCGGACGGCACGCGCACGACGAGCATCGGCCTGTTCCAGCAGCAGCACTGGTGGGGCAGCGTCGAAACCCGCATGGATCCGGCGGCCGCGTCCGCTCTCTTCTTCGCCCGCCTCGCCGCCCTCGACGGCTGGCAGCAGATGGAACCCTCGCATGCGATCCATCGCGTGCAGGTGAACACCGATCGGGACTATTACGCCCGGTTCCACGCCGACGCCAGCGCTGTCGTCGAGGCGCTCTCGGCGCCGTGCTGAAGAGCGACGGGTGCGACGGGGCGTGATCGGGGCGACCGCCTAAGCTGAACCCGTGGCTCGGAGCATCTTCATCACATCGGCCGAAGGACACACCGGCAAGTCGACGATCGCGCTCGGCGTGCTGGATGCACTGATGCGCGCCACACCGAAGGTCGGAGTGTTCCGGCCCATCACCCGCTCGGTGGTCGAGCGCGACCACGTGCTGGAACTCCTGCTCGCACACGACGGCGTGCAGCTGGACTACGACGAGTGCATCGGCGTCACCTACGACGACGTCAGAGCGGATGCGGACCAGGCAATGGCGACGATCGTCGCTCGGTTCAAGGCCGTCGAGTCCCAGTGCGACGCGGTCGTGATCATCGGCAGCGATTACACGGATGTCGCAAGCCCGGCCGAACTCGGTTTCAACGCGAGGATCGCGGCGAACCTCGCCGCCCCCGTGCTGCTCGTCCTCAGCGGGCGCGACCAGCAGCATCAGGCCGAGCAGCTGGGGACCACGACGGCGCGCACCGCTGCCGCGGTCGGCCAGATGGCATCGCTCGCCCTCGCGGAGGTCGCGGTCGAGCGGGCAGAGCTGTTCGCCGTGATCGTGAACCGGGCAGACCCCGAGGCACTGGATGACATCATCGACGCGGTGCACTCGGTGCAGTCGCAGGCCACTCCTGTCTGGGCGATGCCTGAGGACCGCACGCTGGTCGCACCGTCGATGAGCGGCATCCTCTCCGCCGTCGACGGCCGCCTGGTCAAAGGCGACGCCGAGCGCCTCGCGCGCGAGGCTCTCACCGTGGTCATCGCCGGGATGTCGATGGTGAACGTGCTGCCTCGGCTGACCGAGGATGCGGTGGTCGTGATCCCCGCCGATCGCACCGAGGTGCTCCTCGCCACGCTGCTCGCCGACGCCTCCGGAACATTCCCGCGGGTGGCGGGCATCATCCTGAACGGCCCGTTCCCGCTGCCGGAGTCGATCCTGCAGCTCCTCGAAGGTCTCGCCTCGACGGTGCCCATCATCGCGACCGATCTCGGAACGTATGACACCGCGATCCGGGTGATGGCCACCCGAGGGCGTATCTCCACCGACTCCCGTGACCGCTACGATCGTGCGCTGGCGCTGTTCCAGGCGCACGTCGACACCGGTGAGCTCACCACGCAGCTGGGCCTTGCGGAGTCCCGCGTCGTCACGCCGCTCATGTTCGAGTACGGGCTCGTCGAGCGAGCGCGTGCCGAGCGCAAGCACATCGTCCTGCCGGAGGGCGAGGATGATCGGATCCTCCGAGCGGCGGCCGCGCTGCTCGCCCGCGACGTCGCCGATCTGACGATCCTCGGGGTCGAGGCGGATGTCCGGGCCAGGGCGGCGGAGCTGTCGGTGGACATCTCCGCGGCACGGGTGATCAGTCCGACGGACCCCGAGCTGGTCGAGCGCTTCGCAGCGGAGTATGCGCGGCTGCGCGCCCACAAGGGCATCACCCTCTCGCAGGCGGCGGACACGGTGACCGATGTGTCGTACTTTGGCACGATGATGGTCCACACCGGTCTCGCCGACGGCATGGTCTCGGGTGCGACGCACACCACTGCGCACACGATCCGTCCCTCGTTCGAGATCATCAAGACCAAGCCAGGAGTCGAGGTGGTCTCGAGCGTGTTCCTGATGGCTCTGGCCGATCGGGTGCTCGTCTACGGCGACTGCGCGGTCATCCCGGATCCCACCAGCACCCAGCTCGCCGACATCGCCATCTCGTCCGCCGCGACGGCGCGCCAATTCGGCATCGAGCCGCGCGTGGCGATGCTGTCGTACTCGACAGGAGAATCCGGCTCCGGCGCCGAGGTCGACAAGGTCCGCGAGGCGACGGCGCTCGTGCGCGAACGCGCGCCCGAGCTGCCGGTCGAGGGACCGATCCAGTACGACGCCGCCGCGGATGCGGCCGTCGCCGCAGCCAAGCTGCCGGGGTCGGCAGTCGCCGGCCGGGCGACGGTCTTCGTCTTCCCCGACCTGAACACGGGTAACAACACCTACAAAGCAGTGCAGCGCTCCGCCGGCGCCGTGGCGATCGGCCCCGTGCTGCAGGGACTGAACAAGCCGATCAACGACCTCAGCCGCGGTGCGCTCGTCGACGACATCGTGAACACCGTCGCGATCACCGCGATCCAGGCTCAGGGGACCGACGAATGAGCGTCGTCCTCGTCATCAACAGCGGTTCCTCGTCCTTGAAATACAGCCTCATCGATGTGGCGCGCGAGGTCGAGCTGGCCACCGGGATCGTGGAGCGCATCGGCCAGGATCTGAGCGCGATCACCCACACCGTGCGCATGTCGGCGCTGCCGGGCGAAGCCGCCCCGACGATGCTCGACGGCACGTTCGAGAGCGAACTACCGGTTCCCGACCATCACCGCGCTTTCGCGGTGATGCTGGAGGAGTTCGCGGCCCATGGCCCCGCGCTCACCGAGCATCCGCCGATGGCCGTCGGTCATCGCGTCGTGCACGGCGGAGCGCGCTTCTTCGCGCCGACGAGGATCACCGACGACGTGGAGCGTCAGATCGATGAGCTCAGTGTTCTCGCGCCTCTCCACAATCCCGCGAACCTCGCCGGAATCGTGGCCGCCAGAGCGGCCTTCGGTGATGTGCCGCACGTCGCGGTGTTCGACACCGCGTTCCACCAGACGCTCCCGCCGGCGGCGTACACCTACGCGATCGATGCCCAGCTGGCCTCGGAGCACCGGGTGCGCCGTTACGGCTTTCACGGCACGAGTCATCAGTACGTGAGCGAGTGCGCCGCCTCGTACCTCGGACGAGACCTCGCAGAGCTCCGTCAGATCGTGTTCCACCTGGGCAACGGTGCCTCGGTCTCCGCCATCGACGGCGGGCGTTCCGTGGAGACCTCGATGGGGCTCACCCCGTTGGAGGGGTTGGTGATGGGCACGCGGTCCGGCGACATCGACCCGGCGGCGCTCCTTCACCTCTCCCGTCGGGCCGGTTATTCGGTCGACGATCTCGACGCGCTGCTGAACACGCGAAGCGGCCTCAAGGGCCTCACCGGGCACAGCGACATGCGTGATGTGCTGGCGGGAGTGGACGCGGGCGAGCAGGCCTCCATCCTGGCCTTCGACGTCTACATCCACCGCCTCCGCGCGTATGCCGGCGCATACATCGCTCAGCTCGGGGGCGTCGACGTCATCTCGTTCACGGCCGGAGTCGGCGAGAACGCCGCACGCGTGCGCGCGGCGTCCATGGCGACGTTCGGATTCGCCGGTATCGAGATCGACGACTCCCGCAACGAGGCGCGCGAGCGCGGCATCCGGCGCATCTCCACCGACGCGTCCCGAGTGGTCGTGCTCGTGGTGCCGACTGATGAGGAGCTGCAGATCGCCCGTCAGACGGCCGAACTCGTCTGACGTCGCCGCACGCCCACGCGCAGGACGCAAGCGGGTTCGACCCTTACGGAACCCACTCCTGCGACCAATAGTCGGCGGTGAGGAGAAGAAGGCTCCCCACCGGTCGCGCCGACACCCAGATGGTGCGCGGATCGAAGAAGTTTCCCGGGATCGCCAGCTGCGGAGTTGCTCCGATCTCCTCGGCGAGAGCCTCGGGTGTCTGTCCGGCAGGTGGTCGCAGAGTCAGCGTCGCCCAGCATCCGCCGCTTGCACAGTCGCTGCTTTCAGAGCGGATCTCGACGCCGGCAGGGAGCGGGATCGCTGAGGCAGGTGGAACCGCGCCTTCCGTCGCCATCGCAGACATCCACCACATTCGCCCCGCGCACAACAGAGCGAGCGCGACGATCACGACCGCGATCACAGTCCGCAGGGTCCGTCGTGACCTGGCGGCAGTGCGCGCCCGCGGAGCGGCCTCGTCGTTGTTCGGCAGCATCGTCACCCCCGATCACGACCATAGTCTCGGCGGTGGTTCCCGGGCACCGTGCCGCCCATATTCCCCACGGGATCCCTCCGGTGAAAGGGACGGATCGGACTGATCTGCTACCCAGACGCCGGATGCTGGGTGACCTCTGCCCGCCGCCGGCAGTACGCTGTCAGATGGCACGGAGCAGTGCCGAACCCCTCGCCCTTCTTCCCGGAGGTTCCCGTGCCCGAAAAACTGCCCGATCTGCTCCGTGCGGACGGTGTGCTCCTCGACCTCGACGGAGTACTGACACCCACCGCCGAGGTGCACATGCGCGCCTGGAAGGCCGTCTTCGACGACGTCTTCGCGCGCTGGGGGATCGAGCCGCCTTACTCGGATGCCGATTACTTCGACTACGTCGACGGCAAGAAGCGCTATGACGGCGTCGCGAGCCTGCTGCACAGCCGCAACATCGAAGTGCCGTGGGGTGCCGTCGACGACCCGCCCGAAGCCGAAACGATCTGCGGCATCGGCAACAGGAAGAACGCCGCTTTCTCGACCTCGCTGCGCAGCGAGGGGATCGCGCCGTACGCCGGGTCGCTCATGCTGATCGCGCACCTGCGCGACAGCGGCATCCCGCTCGGTGTCGTGTCCAGCTCGAAGAATGCGCAGGAGGTTCTCGCCGCCGCCGGCATCCGCGAGTTCTTCACCGTCGTCGTCGACGGCGTCGTCGCCGAACGCGACGGCCTGGCATCCAAGCCCGCCGCCGACATGTTCGCCGAGGGCGCGCGCGCTCTTGGCGTCGACCCCGCCTCGAGCGTCGCCATCGAGGATGCGACGTCGGGCGCCGCTTCCGCCGCCGCCGCCGGCTTCCGCGACATCGTCGGCGTCGACCGCGGAGCAGGCCCCGACGCCCTGCTGGCCGCCGGTGCCACCTGCGTCATCGACGACCTCGCCCGCCTTCTGCCGACCACCGACCAGACGGAGACCGCATGATCGATCGCGATCGTTTCCCCATCGACCCGTGGCGTCTCATCGAGACCCGCCATTCCGAAGAAGGCGTCGGCGAGACCCTGTTCACGGTGGGCAATGGCTATCTCGGCCTTCGCGGCAATCACATCGAGGGCCGCGGCGCCCACGAGCACGGCACGTTCATCAACGGCCTGCACGAGACCTGGCCCATCCGGCACGCCGAACAGGCGTACGGCTTCGCGGAGGTCGGCCAGACCATCGTCAACGCCCCGGACGCCAAGATCATGCGCGTGTACGTCGATGACGAGCCGATCTCGTTCGACGAGGCGGACGTGCGCGAGTACCGGCGCGTCCTCGACATGCGCACCGGAGTGCTGGAGCGGACCGTGGTGTGGGAGACGCCGTCCGGTAAGCGCGTGCGCATCCGCGACGAGCGCATCGTCAGCTTCGAGGAACGACACCTCGCGATCCTCCGGCTCGAGGTCGTCGTGGAGAACTCCGATGCCCCGGTGACGATCAGCTGTCAGCTGCTGAACCGTCAGGACGGCGCCGGGGTGTACTCCGGGACGCCCGCGGCGGCGCAGAAGACCGGCTTCGACCCGCGGCGGGCCGAGAAGATCGGCGACCGCGTGCTGGAGCCGGTGGAGTTCTGGCAGGACGGACTGCGCTCGGTGCTGTCGTACCAGGTGGTCGACTCGGGTATGACCGTGGCCGTGGTCGCCGACCACGTCATCGAGACCGAGAACGAGTACAGCGCGCGTCAGCTCTGCGAACCCGACACCGCGAAGAACGTCTTCCGCGTGCAGGCCAAAGCCGGCGTGCCGATCCGGCTGACCAAGCTCGTCAGCTACCACACCTCTCGCGGGGTGCCGGCACGCGAACTCGTCGATCGCTGCCGGCGCACGCTCGACCGCGCCGCCGTCGAGGGTGTCGAAGCACAGTTCCGCAAGCAGGCCGAGTGGCTCGCCGCGTTCTGGGAGCGCAGCGATGTGCAGATCGGCGGACACGACGACCTGCAGCAGGCGACCCGCTGGTGCCTGCTGCAGCTCGCGCAGGCGGCCGCGCGCGCCGACGGCACCGGCGTGCCGGCGAAGGGCGTGTCCGGCTCGGGCTACAGCGGTCACTATTTCTGGGACACCGAGATCTATGTGCTCCCCTTCCTGACGTACACGTCGCCGCAATGGGCGCGCAACGCACTGCGCGCCCGCGTGCTGATGCTCCCGGCTGCTCGCCGGCGTGCGGCCCAGCTGAACGAGGCCGGTGCCCTGTTCCCCTGGCGGACGATCAATGGCGAGGAGGCCTCGGCGTACTATGCGGCGGGAACCGCGCAGTACCACATCAACGCCGACGTGAGCTTCGCGCTCGGCAAGTACGTCCGCGCCACCGGAGACGAGGACTTCCTCAGCCGCGAGGGCGTCGACATCGCGGTGGAGACCGCGCGTCTGTGGGCGACGCTGGGCTTCTGGCGCACGAGCGACGGGACTGAGACGTTCCACATCCATGGCGTCACCGGGCCGGACGAGTACACCACGGTCGTCAACGACAACCTCTTCACGAACGTCATGGCACGCTACAACCTCCGCTATGCGGCTCGGGTCGTGCGCGAGATCGCGGAGCGCAACCCCGCCGCCTACGAGGCGCTCGCCGACCGCACGGGGTTGTCGGCCGGGGAGCCGGATGCATGGGATCGCGCCGCCGAGGCGATGTTCATCCCATTCAGCGAGGGGCTCGGCATCCACCCGCAGGACTCGCTTTTCCTCGAGCGCGAGGTCTGGGATCTGGCTCACACGCCCCGCGAGCAGCGCCCGCTGCTGCTGCACTTCCACCCGCTGGTGATCTACCGGTTCCAGGTGCTCAAGCAGGCCGACGTGGTGCTGGCACTGTTCCTGCAGGGCAACCACTTCACGCCCGAGGAGAAACTCGCCGACTTCGAGTACTACGACCCGCTGACCACGGGCGATTCGACGCTCTCCGCCGTCGTGCAGTCGATCCTCGCGGCCGAGGTCGGCTACCAGGACCTCGCCAAGCAGTACTTCGAGCAGTCGATCTATGTCGACCTCGGCGACCTGCACCACAACGCCGCAGACGGCGTGCACGTGGCGTCGGCAGGCGGCGTGTGGACGGCGCTCGTCTCCGGCTTCGGCGGGATGCGCGATCACGCCGGCGAGCTCAGCTTCGACCCGCGCCTCCCGGCGGACTGGCCGTCGCTGTCGTTCCCGATGCAGTGGCAGGGATCGTCCTTGCAGGTCACCGTCCTCCGTGACCAGCTGCGGGTCGAGGTGCGCTCCGGTGAGCCGGTGGAGTTCGCCGTGCGAGGGGTGGCGTACACGGCCGCGGTCGGGGCGGATGCCGTCGTTCACCTCGCCGATCAGGGGCCGCTCATCCCGGGCCGTCCGACACTGCGGCGGTTCGCCGACGCCCGTCGGGACGACGGCACGCGGCTGTCCGCATCCGTGCCGGTCATCACCACGGCGATCCCGATCATCGAGACCGTCGACTGAGTCGCATGCTCGTCGTGTGGGTCTCGGGGCGAGACCCCGAGACCCACACTCGACGCCGACCCACACTGATCGCCGCTTTTCGCTGTGGGTCTCGGCGCGAACTGTTGGTCTCGGCGCGAGGTCGCTCGCGGGGTCGGAACGTGATGTCCGGGGCCTGCCGAAGTGTCGGCGGCACGCCGTAGGCTGTTGAGGTGACCACAGCCCTCTACCGCCGTTACCGGCCCGAGTCCTTCGGCGAGATGATCGGGCAGGCCCAGGTGACCGAGCCGCTGATGACCGCCCTTCGGGGCGACCGGGTCGGGCACGCCTATCTCTTCTCCGGGCCGCGCGGATGCGGCAAGACGACTTCGGCGCGCATCCTCGCCCGCTGCCTGAACTGCGCCGAGGGGCCGACGGACACCCCGTGCGGCACCTGCCCGAGCTGCGTCGAACTCTCGCGCGCTGGCGGCGGCTCGCTCGACGTCGTCGAGATCGACGCTGCGAGCCACAACGGCGTCGACGACGCCCGCGACCTCCGCGAGCGGGCGACCTTCGCCCCCAGCCGCGACCGGTACAAGATCTTCATCCTCGATGAGGCGCACATGGTCACCCCGCAGGGGTTCAACGCGCTGCTCAAGCTCGTCGAAGAGCCGCCGGAGCATGTGAAGTTCATCTTCGCGACGACCGAGCCCGAGAAGGTGCTCGGCACGATCCGCTCCCGCACTCACCACTATCCGTTCCGGCTGGTGCCGCCCGCAGCCATGCTCGAATACGTCGCGAAGCTCTGCGGCGAAGAGGGCGTCATCGTCGAGCAGGGGGTGCTGCCGCTCGTCGTCCGCGCAGGAGGCGGGTCACCGAGAGACACCCTGTCGCTTCTCGACCAGCTCATCGCCGGCTCCGACGCCCCGGCGGGGTCGGAGACCGTCACGGTCGGCTACGCCCGTGCCGTCGCGTTGCTCGGCTACACCCACGCCGCTCTGCTCGACGAGATCGTCGATGCCCTGGCCGCAGCCGACGCGGCGACGGCCTTCCCTGCGATCGACCGGGTGGTCCAGACCGGGCAGGATCCGCGGCGATTCGTCGACGATCTGCTCGAGCGTCTGCGTGACCTCATCGTCATCGCCGCCGTCGGAGCCGGAGCGTCAGCGGTGCTTCGTGGCATCGCCGAAGACGATCTCGAGCGCATGCGCGGGCAGGCGGCCGCCTTCGGTTCCGCGCGCCTTTCGCGCACGGCAGACATCGTCAGTGCAGCACTCGACGACATGTCCGGAGCGACCTCACCGCGCCTGCACCTCGAACTCATGGTCGCCCGCGTGCTGACGGCCGCCTCCGCCGGGGGAGCGGATGGTGCGGTTGCGGCCCCGGCCGCGCAGCCGACGCGGGTCACACCGGCACCGGCGGCATCCCCCGCCGCGCAGCCGGCGCCCACCGCCGGTGACATCCCGCTCCGCGGCGCGGACGGCGGGTCGCTCACGCCGACCGCCTCCGGTGCGGGGCCGTCCGATGGTCCCGCGGCAGACGGTGCCGCCGTCGCTGCGAATGCTCCCGGTGCTGCCATCGCAGCAGCGGCATCCGACACCTCCGATCCGAGATCCGACGGCACCGCCGGGACGGCTGCCGGTGACTCTGCTGCGGGTGCGCGTTCGACGGCAGCTGCGCCGGCGGCATCCGTTGCCGCCGGACCGGTGACTCTCGAGATCCTCACGTCGGTGTGGCCGCGGGTGCTCACCCGGCTCGAGAGCATCAGCCGCTCATCGTGGCTGCTCGCCACAGCGGTGCAGCCTCTGGCCTACGACACCGAGAGCGAGGTGCTCACGCTGGGATTCACGAGCCAGCACGATGTCGCCAAGTTCAAGGGCTCCACCCCTGGCTCGGGTCCGTCCGATCATCTTCGTACCGCGATCGAACAGGAGGTGGGCGTTCGGGTGAAGTATCTGCCGGCACCGCTTCCCTCCGGTGGGCCGTCGCGTCGCGGCGGCGGGTCGCCCGCTCCGGCGGCGGGCGGCGGGTCGGGTGCCGCACAGGACAGCGCAGGTTCCCGCGCCACTGGTCCCGGTGCCGTTGCCCCCGGCGCCGCTGCCGCCGGTGCCGCCGCTGCCTCCGCGCCTGCCGCGCTGAAAGCAACGGGATCGGCGCCGTCGCAGGCACGCGGAGCGTCGGCACCGGCGGTCACTGAATGGGCGGTCGCTCCAATCCCGGCCGCTGATCCTGCGGTCGTCGCACCGACGCCCCTCCCGGTTGACGAGGAGCCGGCAGACGTCGAGGCCGCAGCCTCCGCGCCCGTTCCACCGGTCGACGGTGCCGTCGACGATGACGAGCCACCGCTGCCGGATGACGACGACGCCCCCGACCCGTTCGATGAGCCGCCATACGAGCCGGCGATGCCGACGCAGCAGGCGACAACGGCGTCCGCCGTCTCGACCGGCTCAGCGAATGAGGCTGCGCCGCCGGTGTCGGCGCTGCCGACCACGGCCGCGCGAGCCGATCGTCCGAACGCCGCCGCGGGCGCTCCGGCAGATCATCAGGCGCAGCCGCGCGCCCAGCAACCTCCCGTCGTCTCGGAGCGCGGCCCGGCCACAGGCGGCGTGCAGCGCTACGGCGAGGCCGTGATCCGGCAGGTGCTCGGCGCCACCTTCCTGCGCGAAGAACCATACGAACCGCCGACGAGGTTCGCCTGATGTACGACGGAATCGTTCAGGAGCTCATCGACGAGTTCGGCCGGCTGCCCGGCATCGGACCGAAGTCCGCGCAGCGCATCGCGTTCCACATCCTGCAGACCCCGACATTCGACGTCGCTCGGCTGTCGGAGCTGCTCACCGAGATCCGCATCCGGGTCCGGTTCTGCGAGATCTGCGGCAACGTCGCGGAGCAGGAGCGGTGCGGGATCTGCCGGGACCCGCGCCGCAATCCCGCCCTGATCTGCGTCGTGGAAGACGCCAAGGACGTCGCCGCGATCGAGCGGACCCGTGAGTTCCGTGGCCTCTATCACGTGCTCGGAGGGGTGATCAGCCCGATCGCGGGCATCGGTCCCGACGATCTTCGCATCGCGCAGCTCATGACGCGCCTCGCCGACGGCACGGTGCAGGAGGTCATTCTCGCTACGAACCCCAACCTCGAAGGCGAGGCGACTGCCAGCTACCTCAGCCGCCTGTTGACCACGATGCAGATCACCGTGTCGCGCCTCGCCTCCGGACTCCCCGTCGGAGGCGATCTGGAGTACGCCGACGAGGTCACACTCGGGCGCGCGTTCGAAGGGCGGCGCGTGCTGTGAGCGATTCGGTCGACGCACCGACGGTGCGGAGCGAAGATCGCGGTGGTCGGACGAGCGCACAGCCCGGGTTCACGCGCCGCGGCTGGCTCCTCTTCGGCGCGATGGCGCTGCTGTGGGGCGTGCCCTACCTCTTCATCAGCATCGCGGTGGAGTCGATCTCGCCGCCGGCGATCGTCGCGGGTCGCACGCTCATCGCTGCGCTCCTGCTGCTTCCCTTCGCCATCCGCAACGGCAGCCTGCGCGCCGCCCTCAGACACTGGCCCTGGGTCCTCGCCTTCGGCCTCGTCGAGATGGCCGGACCCTTCCTGTTGCTCGGACACGCCGAGATGACTCTGCCTTCCGGTATGACGGGGCTGCTCGTCGCCACCGTGCCGCTGTTCGCCGCGATCATCGCCCTGGGCGGGGGCGACCGCGCGGTCCTGCGACCCGCACGTGCCATCGGGCTGCTGGTGGGATTCGTCGGCGTCGCGATCGTCGTGGCGGGGCCCGGCCTGTTCGGCGGTGAGGTGAGCCTGTTCGCGGCGGTGGAGGTGCTGCTGGTCGCGGTGCTGTATGCAGTCGCCCCGTTCATCGTCGCCCGCAAGCTCGCCCAGGTGCCATCCCTCGGCACGATCACGCTTTCGCTGCTGATGATCGGCGTGATCTATCTGCCGATCGGACTGCTCACGCAGCATGAGATCCCGACCATGCCGTCGGTGCTGGCGCTTCTGGCCCTGGCAATCGTCTGCACCGCGGTGGCGTTCCTGGCGTTCTTCGCGCTCATTCGCGAAGTCGGACCGGTGCGGGCGCCCCTTTTCACCTATGTGAACCCGGTGGTCGCGATCATCCTCGGCGCGTTCGTGCTCGCTGAGCCGCTGACACCCGGGCTGCTCATCGGATTCCCGCTGATCATCGTCGGATGCTGGTTCGCCGGCACCGGCGGGCGCTTGCGTGCTCCTGCCGGGACGCCGCCGCCCGCCGTTCCGACTCCCTGATCTCGGCGCGCGGGCTGCCGAGTGCACGGCTTTCCGCCGAGTGCACGGCTCGTTGACCTCGAATACCCGTGCACTCGGCGAGAACCCGTGCACTCGGCGAGAGCTCGTGCACTCGACGGGCGCGCGAAGGAGACTCCGCGCATGCGTCACATGCGGGTCTCGGCATATGCGACGAACGTAGAATGTGCGTGGGCGGATCCGCCCGACGTCCCCGGGAGTGAATGTGGCCCTCATCGTGCAGAAGTACGGCGGCTCCTCCGTCGCCGACGCGGAGAGCATCAAGCGCGTCGCCAAGCGCATCGTCGACACGCGGCGCGCGGGCCACGATGTGGTGGTCGCCGTCAGCGCCATGGGCGACACCACGGACGAGCTTCTCGAGCTCGCAGCCGAGGTCGCTCCGATCCCGGCACCGCGAGAGCTGGACATGCTGCTCTCGAGCGGTGAGCGCATCTCGATGGCGCTGCTCGCGATGGCCATCCACTCGATGGGCTTCGAAGCCCGCTCCTTCACCGGCAGCCAGGCCGGCATGATCACCGACTCGCAGCACGGTGCCGCGCGCATCGTCGATGTCACCCCCATCCGGCTGCGGGAGGCGCTCGATGAGGGCGCGATCGTCATCGTCGCCGGGTTCCAGGGATTCAACCGCGACACCCGCGACATCACGACGCTGGGGCGCGGAGGCTCCGACACCACCGCGGTGGCGTTGGCCGCAGCGCTCGACGCGGACGTGTGCGAGATCTACAGCGACGTCGACGGCATCTTCACTGCAGACCCCCGCGTCATCCCGCGGGCACAGAAGCTCGACCACATCGGCAGCGAGGAGATGCTCGAGCTCGCCGCGAACGGTGCAAAGGTGCTCTACATCCGCGCCGTCGAGTACGCACGCCGCCATGGCGTGCTCATCCACGCCCGGTCGACGTTCTCGTCGGCTGAGGGCACATACGTTCTGGGCGAGGGTATGAAGAACCCTCGCGAAGCCGAGGGAGCAGCCTCCATGGAAGAGCCGATCGTCGCAGGAGTGGCCACCGATTTCAGCCAGGCGAAGATCACCGTCGCCGGCGTTCCCGATGTTCCGGGCAAGGCCGCCGAGATCTTCAAGATCGTGGCGAAGTCCGGCGCGAACGTCGACATGATCGTCCAGAACGTGTCGGCCGCATCCACGGGCCGCACGGACATCTCCTTCACGGTTCCGAAGGCGGATGCCGCCGCGGCGCTGAAGGCCCTCGCGGGGGAGCAGACCGAGGTCGGATTCCACAACCTCGTGCATGACGACCAGATCGGCAAGCTCTCGGTCGTCGGTGCGGGAATGCGCACGCACTCCGGCGTCTCCGCGACGCTGTTCGAGGCGCTCTCCGCCGGCGGCATCAACATCGAGATGATCTCGACGTCCGAGATCCGCATCTCGGTCGTGCTCCGCGGCGACGATCTGGCCGATGCCGCTCGCTCGGTGCACAGCGCCTACGGCCTCGACGGCGAGATCGAAGCCACCGTCCACGCCGGCACCGGTCGCTGACATGACGGTTCTCATCCGAGCGCTCGACCCGTCCGATCGCGCCGCATGGGAATCGCTGTTCCGCGGGTACCGCGACTTCTACGGGTACGAACCGGATCCGGGCGTGATCGGCACGGTCTGGAACTGGCTGCTCGACGACGGCCACGAGCTCCAGGGCCTGCTCGCCGTCAAGGACGGAACTCCTGTCGGCCTCGCGCACTGGCGGCGGTTCGTGCGCCCGTCGCGCGGCGGCGCAGCGATCTTCCTCGATGACCTTTTCACGACGTCCGAGGCTCGCGGAGCGGGTATCGGAACCGCCCTTGTGGCCCGGCTGCAGGAGACGGCGGCATCCGAAGGCCTGCTCGAAGTGCGCTGGATCACATCCGAGACGAACACCGAGGCACAGCGACTGTACGACCGGCTTGCCGAGAGGCTCCCGTTCGTCACCTACGTCGCGCCGCCGGCTGGTCAGGTCACCGCCTGACGGTGCTCGGCGGAGCCCCCGCAGCACCACGCGTCTCCTACCCTTCGGAGCGCGGTAGACTCGCCGAAACCCTGACATCGGCGCCAGGCGCGGCATCCGCACCCCGTCACCGCGCCTTCCGCCTCGTACGCAGCTCTGCACGACGCCAAGGAACGACATGACCAGTATCTCCGACTCAGGACTCTCCGTCGCCATCGTTGGCGCCACCGGGCAAGTGGGCACCGTGATGCGCGAGATTCTCGCCGAGCGGTCATTTCCGATCCGCTCGCTGCGACTGTTCTCGTCGTCGCGTTCGGCCGGAACGGCGATCGACTTCGCCGGCACGTCGGTGACGGTCGAAGACGTCGAGACGGCGGATGTCTCGGGCATCGACATCGCGCTCTTCTCCGCCGGCGCCACGGCCAGCCGTGCTCACGCACCCCGCTTCGCCGAGGCAGGGGCGGTCGTCGTCGACAACTCGAGCGCGTGGCGCATGGACCCGGACGTCCCGCTCGTGGTCAGCGAGGTGAACCCGCACGCGATCGATGAGCGCCCCAAGGGGATCATCGCCAACCCGAACTGCACGACGATGGCCGCGATGCCCGCGCTGAAGGCGCTGCACGCCGAAGCGGGCCTCGAGCGCCTCATCGTGAGCACATACCAGGCGGTGTCCGGCTCCGGCCTCGCCGGCGCGCAGGAGCTGCTCGGTCAGGTCGAGAGCGTCCTCGCCCAGGGAGACACCCTCCGCCTCGTGCATGACGGCTCGTCCGTCGACTTCCCGGCTCCCGAGAAGTACACCGCACCCATCGCGTTCGACGTGATCCCGCTCGCCGGTTCCATCGTCGACGACGGGCTGAACGAGACCGACGAAGAGAAGAAGCTGCGCAACGAGAGCCGCAAGATCCTCGAGCTGCCGGACCTCCGTGTCGCGGGCACGTGCGTGCGGGTACCGGTGTTCACCGGCCACTCGCTGTCGATCAACGCCGAGTTCGCCCGCGAGATCACCCCAGAGCGTGCGCGCGAGGTGCTGGCGGAGGCACCCGGTGTCGAGCTCGCCGAGGTGCCGACACCGCTGCACGCAGCGGGCAAGGACCCGAGCTACGTCGGGCGCATCCGTGCCGACCAGTCGGCGCCGGAGGGCAAGGGTCTCGTGCTCTTCATCAGCAACGACAACCTGCGAAAGGGCGCGGCTCTCAACGCCGTGCAGATCGCCGAACTCGTCGCCGAGCGCCTCGGCGTCCCCGCCGCCTGATCTCCCATCCGCTGAGACTGCAGTTCGCCGCCGAGATCGTGGCGTCAGGCCACCGTCTCGGCGCACGGATGCAATCTCGCCGGTCGGGGTGAGCGGCGCCGACCGCGATCGGGCCGTCGCCTTCGGGCAACTAGACTGGTGTGGTGACTGAAACCGTCGACGTCGTCCTGATCGGTGGTGGCATCATGAGCGCCACCCTGGGTACCTTGCTGCACGAATTGCAGCCGGAGTGGAAGATCGTCGCCTTCGAGCGACTCTCCGACGTCGCGCAGGAGAGCTCGAACGCCTGGAACAACGCGGGCACCGGGCATGCCGCCCTCTGCGAGCTGAACTACATGCCGAAGAACCCCGACGGCCCGCTCGACCCGTCCAAGGCTGTGAACATCAACGAGCAGTTTCAGCAGAGCCGCCAGTTCTGGTCGACGCTGGTAGAGAAGGGCGTGCTCGATGCGCCCTCGACCTTCATCAACGCCACTCCCCACATGACCTTCGTTCGCGGCGAGAAGGACGTGGCGTACCTGCGCGAACGGTACGAGGTCCTCAAGGAGCAGCCGCTGTTCGCCGGTATCGAGTACAGCGAAGACTCCCGCGTCATCAACAAGTGGGCGCCCCTTCTGATGCAGAAGCGTCGCAAGGGAGAGCCGTTCGCGGCGACGCGTGTTCCGGCCGGGACCGACGTCGACTTCGGTGCGCTGACGCATCAGCTCTTCGACCACCTCACCGCCGACGGCGTCTCGCTCCGCACCAATCACGAAGTGCGCTCGCTGAAGAGGCAGAAGGACGGCACCTGGCTCGTCAAGTACCGCAACTCCATCGGTCACACCCCGAACGAGCTGAAGGCGAAGTTCGTGTTCGTCGGCGCGGGCGGCTGGGCGCTCAAACTGCTGCAGCGCTCAGGTATCCCCGAGATCAAGGGCTACGGCGTCTTCCCGATCGGCGGGCAGTTCCTCAAGACCACGAACCCCGACATCGTCTCCCAGCACAAGGCCAAGGTGTACTCGCAGGCTTCGGTCGGCGCGCCCCCGATGTCGGTGCCGCACCTGGACACCCGAGTGGTGGATGGTGAGTCGTCGCTCATGTTCGGGCCGTTCGCGACGTTCAGTCCGAAGTTCCTCAAGCAGGGTTCGATGCTCGACATCGTCGCCCAGGTGCGCCCGCACAACCTGTGGCCCATGCTCCGGGTCGCGTTCGCGAACCCCGACCTCATCACGTACCTCGTCGGCGAGCTGATGAAGAACCACCGCAAGAAGGTCGACAGCCTCCGCACCTTCATGCCGACCGCCAAGGACGAGGATTGGACCCTCATCGACGCGGGCCAGCGCGCACAGGTGATGAAGAAGGACCCGAAGAAGGGTGGCATCCTGCAGTTCGGGACCGAGGTCGTCGCCTCGGCAGACGGCAGCATCGCCGGCCTGCTCGGGGCGTCCCCCGGTGCCTCCACGGCGGTGCCGATCATGCTGGGGCTGCTCAAGCGCTGCTTCCCCGAGCAGTACCGCGGTTGGGAGCCGAAGCTGCATGAGCTGATCCCGACGTTCGGACAGGAACTGAACGACGACCCGGCGCTCGCGGAGAAGTCCACGGCGGCGACGGCCGCGACTCTCGGCATCAACGTCTGACATCGACGTGGCGAAGCTCTACTTCCGCTACGGCGCGATGAACTCGGGCAAGTCCACGTCACTCCTGCAGGCCGCCTACAACTACGAAGAGCGTGGTCAGCGCGTCCTGCTCGCAAAGCCCGCGATCGACACCAAGGGCGCATCGCAGATCGAGAGCCGCCTGGGCATGACCCGCGACGTCGACTTCCTCATCGGCCCCGGCGACGACGCGAGGATGCTGTTCGCCGAGCACCGCGAGCGGACGCGGCAATCCGAGCAAGACACGTTGGTCCCGAGCGTCCCGGTCGACGTCGCCTGCCTGCTGATCGACGAGGCGCAGTTCCTCACTGAAGCACAGATCGACGACCTCTTCCGCATCGCGGTCGAGGACGGGATTCCGGTCATGGCCTACGGCATCCGCAACGACTTCCGCACGCATGCCTTTGCGGGCTCGGCCCGCCTCCTCGCGATCGCGCACACACTCGAAGAGCTGAAGACGATCTGCCGTTGCGGTCGAAAGGCCGTGTTCAACGGGCGCGTGATGGGCGGACGGTTCGTCTTCGACGGCGACCAGGTGGCCATCGACGGCACCGGATCGGAGCTCGTCACCACCTACGAGTCGCTGTGCGGCGCGTGCTATCTCGAAGAGTCCGGCGGACGCCTGGGCTGAGAGCACGCCCGCGCAGTCCCGGAACGCGAGAGCGCGCTGGCCGGACGGCGCAAGCGAACCGTCGAGGTGACGACGTCACCTGTTTGCGTGGTCTGACCACACCGGATACCCTGTGGTCAGACCACAGGAGGCGGGATGCCGGAAGACGAAGACGGCGCTGTGTCGCCGCGCGCATGGCGCGTCGTGCTCGAGAGCGTCGAACGAGACCTGCTCGACGGTCGCCTCAGCCCCGGCGACCGGCTCGCATCCGAACGCGACCTCGCGTCGGACCTCGGCGTCGGCCGCTCCAGCGTCCGTGAGGCACTCCGAGTGCTCGAGGTGATGGGCCTCATCCGCACCGCGACGGGGTCAGGACCCCAGTCGGGAGCAATCGTCATCGCGACACCCACCGGGGGTCTGTCGACCCTCCTGCGACTGCAGGTGGCGGCTCAGGGATTCCCGTTGAAGGATGTGGTGCGCACGCGGCTCGTGCTCGAGGATGCCGTTGTCGCATCTCTTGCCGGTGCGGACAGACGAGATCTCTCGGCCGCTCACCGGCTGCTCGACGCCATGGACGTCGACCACCTCACCTCCGATGAGTTCCTGGCACTCGACGCCCAGCTGCACCTGGCACTCGCCGAGGCGAGCGGCAACACCGTGATCGCCGCGATGATGGCGGGCCTTCGCACCGCGATCGAATCCTACGTGCAGCAGGGAGCGGCTGCCGTCTCCGACTGGGATGCGATGTCGGCTCGCCTTCGCGCCGAGCATCGCGCCCTCGTGGCGGCGATCGCTCGCGGTGAGCAGGCCACCGCTCGCTCTCTCGTTCACGACCACATCACCGGCTACTACACCGCGACCGGGCTCACCCGGGTCACCCGCACGCGGGATGACTCCGCGTTCACCGACGTCTGAGAGGAACCCCCATGGTCAAGCG
Organism: Microbacterium sp.; assembly: GCF_031179285.1. Lineage (GTDB taxonomy): Bacteria > Actinomycetota > Actinomycetes > Actinomycetales > Microbacteriaceae > Microbacterium. The sequence goes on from NZ_JAPSHY010000010.1 coordinate 85,516, forward strand.
CCAGCTGCCCAAGCCCGCCGAGATCTTCGACCTGATGAAGTTCAAAGCGCCCGAACTGAACGGCAGGAAGCGCCGCCTCGCCGCCGCACTCACGATCGACGACCTCCGCCTGATCGCCAAGCGTCGCACACCCAAGCCAGCCTTCGACTACACCGACGGGGCAGCCGAGGGAGAGCTCTCCCTGACCCGCGCGCGCCAGGCCTTCCAGGACATCGAGTTCCACCCCGGCATCCTCCGCCCGGCCCCCGATGTCGACACGTCCGTCGACATCCTCGACGGGCCGAGTGCGCTGCCGTTCGGGATCGCACCGACCGGATTCACCCGTCTCATGCAGACGGAGGGAGAGGTCGCAGGTGCCGGAGCCGCAGCGGCGGCCGGCATCCCGTTCACCCTCTCCACCCTCGGCACGACCTCGATCGAGGGTGTCAAAGAGGTGAATCCGCACGGACGCAACTGGTTTCAGCTCTACGTCATGCGCGACCGCGAGATCTCGTACGAACTCACGCGCAGAGCAGCAGCCGCCGGATTCGACACACTCCAGTTCACCGTCGACACACCTGTCGCAGGTGCCCGGCTGCGTGACAAGCGCAACGGCTTCTCGATCCCGCCGCAGCTCACGCTCGGCACCATCATCAACGCCCTTCCGAGGCCCTGGTGGTGGTACGACTTCCTCACGACACCGAAGCTCGAGTTCGCCTCGCTGAGCACCACCGGCGGGACGGTCGGTGAGCTGCTGGATGCGGCGATGGATCCGACCATCAGCTACGCCGACCTCGCCGTCATCCGAGACATCTGGCCCGGCAAGATCATCATCAAGGGCGTCCAGACCGTCGAGGACTCACTGCGGCTCCGCGACGCCGGTGTCGACGGCATCGTGCTGTCCAACCACGGCGGCCGCCAGCTCGACCGCGCGCCGATCCCGTTCCACCTGCTGCCCTCCGTGCGAGCGGCCGTGGGTGACGACTTCACCGTGATGATCGACACCGGCATCATGAACGGCGCCGACATCGTCGCGTCCATCGCCCTGGGCGCCGATTTCACGCTCATCGGGCGCGCGTACCTGTACGGGCTCATGGCAGGCGGGCGAGAGGGCGTCGACCGCACGATCGAGATCCTGCGCGGAGAGATCGTGCGGACCATGCGGCTGCTCGGTGTCTCGTCGCTCGCCGAACTCGAGCCCGCGCACGTCACCCAGTTGCAGCGGCTCGTGCCGGTGAATCGGGAGCGGACGGCGACGGCGACGGCGTGAGATCGCCGGACGGCGAAGCGATCTGAAGCACCTTCAGCAGCTCGTCGAGCTTGTCGGCGGTGTCTTCCCAGCCGTCGACGGCGATCGAGGGAACTCCCAACGCGAGCACGGGGTAGTCGTTGCCGCCGTCGTCGAGTCGGTCGCCGTAGAACAGCATCGAAGACAGCGGGATGCCGGTGCGCTCGGTGAGCTGTTGCATGCCGTAGGCCTTGTCGATCCCGGCGCGGGTGATGTCGATCGATGTCGACCCACCGGAGCGCACCTCGAGGCCCGGAAGGCGGGCGGCGACGGCATCGCGGAGGGCGGCGCGCTTGGAGCCGGTCGGATCCCACTCATGCTTCGCCTCGCGCGGCGCCTGCTGTCCGAGAGCCGAGAAGGTGATCTGCGACCCTCGGTCCTCAAGGATGTCGCCCCACGGCTCCGCCTCCCAGAGCCCCAGGCGCTCTGCCTCTTCACGGAGCGCGGTGAGAGCGCCGGCCTTCTCCTCCTGTGTGAGGTCATGCGCATACACCGAGGCGAAGCCGGTTCCGTCGTGACGGATGTAGCGGGTGCCGCAGGTGGGCAGCAGGTGCAGGCGCGTGAGGGCTGCGATGTCGACATCGCCGAGCTGAGCGATGACCTGCGTGTGGAACTGGTGCTCATTGCCGCCGGAGATGATCGCGACCTCGACGCGCTGCAGCAGCGTCTGCAGGAGTTCGGCGATGCGGGGGCTGATCGCTCCCTTGGACGGTGCGAGGGTGTCGTCGAGATCGAAGGCGACGAGAGTAGGCGCGGTCATGATGCTTCCAGGGTAGGGGAGGGATGGTGCGAGCGACGCGGCGCGAAAAGCAGGGTGAAGGTGACCGCGAGCAGGACCCCGATCGTCGCCCCCGTCGAGTTCGCGACGACGTCGGCCACGGTCGCGGCGCGATGGGGGAGGGTGAGGTGCTGCATGCCCTCGATGCCGGCGGAGATCGCCGGTCCCGTGAGAAAAGACAACAACCAAAGGCGACGCGGAATGAACAGGAATGCGAGGATGCCGATCGGGGCGAACACGAGGATGTTCGCCAGCACCTCGAGCTCATTGAAACCGATCCGGCTCCAGCCGAGGTCACGAAGGGCACCGAGCGCCCGGTCGAGGAGGTTCGGCATACGCTCCTCGACACGGGAAGGGGTGAGGGTCAGCATCGCGAGACCGGCGAGGAACGGGACGCCGAGGGCGAGCGCGACGGTCCGCGTGAGACGGCGCGGCGGCGGCATCAGATCGCTCACGCCTCTCCTCTCTCACCGGGTGATACAAGGAAGGCCGCCCTGCGGGCGGCCTTCCGGTGTCACTGGTCGGGGTGACAGGATTTGAACCTGCGACCTCTTCGTCCCGAACGAAGCGCGCTACCAAGCTGCGCCACACCCCGTTTTGCAACCCTCCGAGTCTACAGTGAAATCCCGGCGGCGCCGAATCGGGTCAGTCCCTGGCGGTCAGGGTGAGCAGCGTCGCTTCGGGGCGGCAGGCGAAGCGCACGGGCGCGTAGATGGAGTGACCGCAGCCGGCGCTGACGTTCAGCGGAATCCTGCTCCCGCCGTGGCTCCAGGTGCTGAGGCCCTTGGCCTGCTTGAGCGGAATGTCGCAGTTGGCGACGAGTGCACCGAACCCCGGAAGGCAGACCTGACCGCCGTGGGTATGGCCACCGAAGATCGCATCGGCGCCGAGATCGGTGAAGGCGTCGAGCACCCGCTGGTAGGGGGCGTGAGTGACTCCGAGCACGGACGTGCCGGCATCCTTGGGCCCGAGTGATTCGATCGCCGACGGGAGATCCTCCAGGCGGTCCCAGTTCCGGTGCGCGTCGCTGACTCCGAACAAGTCCACTCGGCCGCCGGCGAGAGTGAGGCTGATCGCTGCGTTGTTGAGGTCTTTCCATCCGAGTTCCTCGACGAAGAACGCATCCATCGCGTCGGTGTCGAGCAGCGTCGGTTCCCGGTGTCGCGCCGAGGGGCCGGAGAAATAGAGCAGGGGGTTGCGCGGTGCCGGACCGTTGATGTCGTTGGAACCGTGGACGAACACCCCGGGGATGCCGGCGAAGGGCGCGAACGCGCGCCTGATGCCGGCGAGGCCGTCGCGGTGGCCCAGGTTGTCGCCCGTGTTGACGATGAGGTCCGGCTGCAGCTCGGCGAGGGAGGCGAGCCAGTCCTGCTTGCGGTGCTGCCACGGGGCCATGTGCGCGTCGGAGATGTGCAGCACCCGGATCGGGGAGGACCCCGGTGCGAGCGCCGGGGCGGACACCTCGCGCAGGGTGAACAGGTAGCGCTCGATGCCGATGCCCCAGATCGCTGCGGCGGCACCAGCGGCCCCCACCGCGCCGAGCGCGATGAGGGCCGGGTGCGGCTGCCGCTTGCGGGCTACTGGCACGAGACCGAGATCGTCGTGCTCTTGTTCGTCGCGGTTCCCGCTGCCGGGTCGGTGGCGGCGACGACGGCATTCGGCGGATTGCAGGACTTGTCGAAGGCGATCGTCGTGAAGCCGGCGCCGATGAGTGCGGACTGCGCCGCGCCCTTCGTCTGACCGGTCAGGTCGGGCACGGTCGCCCCCTGGCCGTTGCTCGGCGAGATCGTGATGGTGCCGCCGCTGGGCGCCTGACCCGACGGATCCTGGGCGACGATGATGTTGCCGGGCTGATCGCTGTCGACGGCGGGACCGACGACGACCTCGAACCCGGCGCCGTCGAGGGTGGCGGTCGCCTGCTCGATCGTCTGTCCGACCACGTTCGGCACCTCGGTGACCACCTGGCGGGTGAGTTTGTCGTCGGGGCGGGGGAACTCGTCGCCCCCGTAGACGGCGTTCGCCGCTCGTTGCATGTCGCGGGCCAGGGGGTAGCGCATCTCGTTGAGGTTGTAGCCGTTCGCCCTCACTCGGTAGATGTCGGCCGTGCCTTCCCAGCGCCCGACCCAGACGGCGGTGGTGACCTTCGTGCTGGACTCGATCATCATGGTCGAGTGACGCTCGTGGGTACCCGTCTTGCCGATGAGCGGCGTGCCGTCACGGGTGTTCGCCGGTCCGCCGGTGCCGCCGTTCATCACGCCCTGCAGTGCGAAAGCGGCGGTCGCCGCCACCTCGGGCGTCAGCACGCCGGGAACGCAGGGGTCGTCGGGGATCGGCAGGTCCTTGCCGTTCTGCACGACGCGGTCGATAGCTTTGGGCGGGCAGTAGGTGCCGCCGTTGGCCACGGTCGCATAGGCCCCGGCCATAGCGAGGGGGGAAATGTTCTTGGAACCCAGGACGTCGTATGGCACGTTCTGGTCGGTCGTCTTTCCGCCGGTTCCGAGTGTTACGCCCATTCTGTCTGCAACGGCGTTGATATCGCAGATATCGAGTTTCTCGGCCATCGCGAGGTAGCCGCTGTTAAGCGAGGCCGCGGTGAAGGAGAGCGGTGTGCCTGGCCCTCCATTGCCGCCGCCGAAGTTGCCGATCTTGCTCGTCTGGGGAATGGGCTGGTCGCCACAGCGCATCTTGAATATCCGGTTGGTGCCGTTGATCGACTCTCGCAGGGAATGGCCCTTCTCGAGCCAGTCGATGAGGGTGAACAGTTTGTAGGCCGATCCGACGTGGACGCCGATGGAGCCGCCGTGGGCGCGATCGGCGGCGAACACGAGTGCGCTATACGCCTGATCTGTGGTGATGGTCTCGCTGAACATCGTGTTCTGCGTGATCGCGAGCACACGGCCAGTGGCGGCCTCGATCGATACACCCGCCGCACCGAAATATTGATTGTCAAAGTTGGCTGGCACGATCCGTGCCATCGACTCGGCCGCCGGGTCCTGCACGCGCAGGTCCAGCGTCGTGTAGATCTCCAGTCCACCGCGGCGCAGCAGCTCGGCGCGTTCGGGCTTGGTGGCGCCGAACGCGTCGTCGTTGAGCACGATCGACTTCACGTACTCGCAGAAGTACGCGTTGCGTCCGGCCGCCACGCAGCCCTGCTGAGGCTGCGTGATCGCCGGCACGATGGGCGAGGCATCGGCCTCGTCATACTGCGCCTGAGTGATCTTGCCGTCATCGAGCATCCGCCCCAGCACATAGTGGCGGCGTTCCAGAGTCTGCGAATATCCATCGGCCGCGCTGTTGACGCCATCGGGCGCCGAGCCCTCCGGCTTGTCGATGCGGTAAAGGTTCGGGTTCTGCACCATGCCGGCGAGGGTCGCCGCCTGCGCGACGGTGAGGTTCGCCGCCGACGTCGAGAAGTAGTAGTTGGACGCGGCCTCGATGCCGTAGACCGTGCCGCCGAAGTTGGCGATGTTCAGGTAGCCGAGCAGGATGTCGTTCTTCGAATAGTCCTTCTCGATCTGGATCGCGAAGCGCATCTCCTGGAGCTTGCGCTCGATGCCCTTGCTGCCGGTCGCCGTGGTGGCGTCGAGCCAGCACTGCTGAATCTCATCCGCGTAGGTCTCGGATGCGATGTCGACATCCTTCTCGCACTCCTGGATCAGCACGTTCTTCACGAACTGCTGGCTGATCGTCGAGGCGCCGCGCGACGACGTACCCCTGACGTTGTCGACGATGGCCTTGACGGTGGCGCCGAGATTGACCCCACCGTGACTGTAGAAGCTCTTGTCCTCACTGGAGAGCACTGCGTCGAACAGCACCGGCGACACCTGCTCATAGGTCAGCGGGATGCGGTTCTGCTCGTACACCGTCGCCAGCTTGAACGGCGCGCCGTCGGCGCCGGTCGCGTAGAAGACCGACTGCTCCATCGGTGCGGACGGCTTCAGATTCGCCGGAAGCTCCTCGAACAGGTTCAGCGCCTGAGAGCCGGCGAGACCGGTCATCGCGAGGACCGGGGTGACTGTGGCGGTGACCAGAAGGCCAGCGACGGCGCTGAGCCCGACGAGCCCGAGAAGGCCGCCGAGCACGCCCTTCACCGTGCGATTCTTTTGAGGCATACGCTAGATCGTAGGGGAGTTCCCTGAATACCGCCTTTGACGGGCGCGCGCACGCGCGGCGGGTCCTGCGCCCCGCCGCGAGGCTCGAGGCCGAACCGATAGGAGTGCCATGACCACGTGGGAGTATCTCACCACGCCGCTGCTGATCCACAACACCGCCGCGATCCTCAACAACTGGGGGAAGCAAGGGTGGGAGCTCGTGCAGGTCATCCAGGGTCCCGAGGGCGGGCTGGTCGCGTACTTCAAGCGCCCGGTGTCGGAGGCCGGTTCCGCCAACGCGGGGCTCGCCGCGGCGGCAGAAGCCTCCCGTCAGTTCGACGGGGGCGCAGCGTGAGCATCTCCGCTCGCCTCGCCGAACTCGGCATCCAGCTGCCCGCTGTCGCGGCACCGGTCGCCGCCTACGTTCCCGCTGTCGTTCACGGCGACCTCGTCCAGACGTCAGGCCAGCTGCCCTTCGTCTCCGGTTCCCTGCCCGCCACCGGGAAGGTGGGCGACGAGATCACTCCGGAGGACGCGAGGGCTTACGCACGCACCTGCGCGCTCAACGCGCTCGCAGCGGCTGCGGACGCCGCAGGCGGAGTCGATCGCATCGGCGGCGTGCTTCGCCTCGGCGGATTCGTCGCCTCGGCCGAGGGTTTCACCGGCCAGCCCGGCGTCATCAACGGGGCGAGCGAAGTGCTGGGCGAGATCTTCGGTGAAGCCGGAAAGCACGCGCGCGCCGCGGTCGGCGTCGCGGAGCTGCCGTTGGGCAGCCCGGTCGAGGTCGAGGTCGCCTTCATCCTCGCCTGACGTCGCGCCGGCCTCGTCTCCGAGATCCCCGGCCAATCGACGAGACCCCCTGCCGCAGAGGTTCGCGGCAGGGGGTCTCGGCGTCGAGAAGGGGTCCTCGGGTCACTTCACCTGCGCCGAGATGATGCTCATCACCGCGGTGTCCGCCAGCGTCGTCGTGTCGCCGACCTCGCGACCCTCGGCGACGTCGCGAAGCAGGCGCCGCATGATCTTGCCCGAGCGGGTCTTGGGCAGCTCACCGACGATGTAGACGTCCCGCGGACGCGCGATGGCGCCGATCTGCTCGCCCACCCAGAGCCGAAGCTGCTGCGCGAGGCCTGCGGGGTCGTGCTCGGACAGGTAGCTCTCCTTGATGATGACGAACGCGACGACCGCCTGCCCCGTCGTCTCGTCGGAGGCGCCGACCACCGCAGCTTCCGCCGTCGCCTCGTGCGCCACGAGCGAGGATTCGATCTCGGCGGTCGAGAGCCGGTGGCCGGAGACGTTCATCACGTCGTCGACACGGCCGAGGAGCCATAGGTCGCCGTCCTCGTCGAGGCGTGCGCCGTCGCCCGCGAAGTAGTAGCCCTGGTCTTCGAACTTCTCCCAGTACGTCTCCTTGAAGCGCTCCGGGTCACCCCAGATGCCGCGCAGCATGCTCGGCCACGGCTCGGTGACGACGAGCAGTCCACCGCTGCCGTTGCCCACCTCCTCGCCCTTCTCGTCGACGACGTCGATCGTGATCCCGGGGAGCGGGACCTGCGCCGAGCCCGGTTTGGTGGCGGTGACGCCAGGGAGCGGCGAGACCATGATGGCGCCGGTCTCGGTCTGCCACCAGGTGTCGACGATGGGGGTCCTGCCGCCGCCGATCACCTCGCGGTACCACATCCACGCCTCGGGATTGATCGGTTCGCCGACGGACCCGAGCAGTCGCAGCGACGTGAGGTCGAACTGGGCGGGCACCTTGCGGCCGATCTTCATGAACGAGCGGATCGCGGTGGGCGCGGTGTAGAAGATCGACACCTTGTACTTCTCGATGATCTCCCACCAGCGACCCGGGTGAGGAGCGTCCGGGGTGCCTTCGTACAACACCTGGGTCGCGCCGTTGGCGAGAGGGCCATAGGCCACGTAGGAGTGTCCGGTGACCCATCCGATGTCGGCGGTGCACCAGTACACATCCGTCTCGGGATGCAGGTCGAAGACGTACTTGTGCGAGTACGCGGCCTGGGTGAGATACCCACCCGAGGTGTGCAGGATGCCCTTGGGCTTGCCGGTCGTTCCCGACGTGTACAGGATGTACAGCGGGTTCTCGGCGGGGAACGGCTGCGCGGAGTGCTCGGCGGATGCCGCAGGAACGGCCTCGTGCCACCAGACGTCGCGGCCGTCGACCCAGTCGACGTCATTGCCCCCGCGCTGTACGACGAGCACGTGCTCGACGGTCTGCTGCTCCCCGTCGCCGCGATCGCTGAGCGCCTGGTCGACGGCGGGCTTGAGTGCCGAGACGCGACCCTTGCGGTAACCGCCGTCCGCCGTGATGACGACCTTCGCCCCGGCGTCATCGATGCGCGAGCGGAGACTGTCGGCGCTGAAGCCACCGAACACGACGGAGTGGATGGCGCCCAGACGGGCGACGGCGAGCATCGAGACGATGGCTTCGGGGATCATCGGAAGATAGATGGCGACACGATCGCCGTGGCCGATGCCCAGGTCTGAGAGCACGTTCGCCGCTCGCTTGACCTCCTCGGTCAGCTCGGCATAGGTGATGCGTCGTTCGTCGCCCGGCTCACCCTCCCAGAAGATCGCGACCCGGTCTCCGTTGCCGGCTTCCACATGCCGGTCGAGGCAGTTGTACGCGACGTTCAGTTCTCCGTCGTCGAACCACTTCGCGAAGGGAGGGTTCGACCAGTCCAGCGTGCGGGTGAACGGCTTGTGCCAGTGCAGCAGCTCCTTGGCCTGCGCCGCCCAGAATCCCTCGCGGTCGGCGGCGGCGCGCTCGTAGAGAGCGGGCGACGAGATGGTCTGCGCGACGAATTCGTCGGACGGCGGGAAACGGCGGCTCTCGTCGAGAAGGTGATCGATCTGGCTGCTCATCGGCAGGCGCTCCTTTGCGGCAGGCGTGGTCATGGGGGAGGCATGACCAGGTCAGGGCGAATCTAGCCCCGCGCTCAGGGGCACAATACCTCCGAAAGTCGGTAGGGGGGTGGGTTTTGTCAGGACCATCGCCTTGCGTACACTCGACGACAGCCGAAATCACATTCCGGCCTTGGCGTGCCCGTTTCCCCCGACGCGGTGCGTCGTGGGCGGCATCTCATTCCCCCCGTGAGGTGCCGCCCATCTCCTTTTCCTCGGCGCCGGCGTCCGTATCGTGGGGCTCTGCACCGATACGAACTGTCTGAAGTTCTGCACAGGGTGCGCGTATCGGCGGTTGCTCAGCGGGTCCCGCTCTTTAGCGTCATGGCATGGCCGATTCCTTCGTCATCCAGCCGCGAGGCCGCTCCGGGGCGTCCGCGGGAGCGGCGCCTGCGGAGCCCCTGCTGCTCGAGGTCGATCCATCGTTCGGTGCGCTCGCCGAGTTCTGCGCCGACGACGAGGTGACCGACATCTTCGTCAATGGCGACACCGGGCTGTTCGTCGACCGCGGACGCGGGGCCGAGCGGGTCGCTCACTGGAGCGCCTCCGAGCGGGAGGTGCGCGATCTCGCCGTCACGCTCGTCGGGCTGGGCGGTCGGCACCTCGACGATCAGGCACCGTGCGTCGATGTGCGCCTGTCCTCCGGCATCCGGGTGCACGCGGTGCTCTCGCCGGTGTCGACGTCCGGCACCGCCCTGTCGATCCGCGTTCCGCGCGTTCGGGCGGCAGATCTCGACGCCCTGGCGGCTCTCGGAGCCTTCGACGAGCGTCAGCAGATCTGGCTGAACCGTCTCGTCGCCGAGCGCGCCAACGTGCTGATCACTGGGGGTACAGGCACCGGCAAGACGACGCTGCTGTCGGCGCTGCTCACCGCCGTCCCGCCGGGCGAGCGCATCGTCACGATCGAAGACGTGGCCGAGCTGCGACCGCGGCACCCGCATCACGTCGCTCTCGAATCTCGGCAGGCCAACCTCGAAGGGGCGGGTGGTATCAGCCTGGCGCGGCTCGTGCGCGAGTCGCTTCGGATGCGGCCCGATCGCCTCGTCGTCGGAGAATGCCGCGGCGAGGAGGTGCGAGAACTGCTCACCGCGCTCAACACCGGTCACGACGGCGGCGCCGGCACGCTGCACGCGAGCGGGCTGAGAGACGTTCCCGCCCGACTCGAGGCGCTCGGTGCCCTGGCGGGCATGGACGCGACCGCCCTGGCGCGGCAGGCAGTGAGTGCATTCTCGGTCGTCCTGCACCTCGCCCGCGCCCCGGGCGGCGCCCGCCGCATCGCGCATGCCGGAGAGTTCACGCTGGCGGGGGAACGGCTCGGGATCGAGGAGGTGCGGCCATGGTGAGAAGGACGGCGGTGCCTGCGGCCACGGCGGCGGATGCGGCGGCTTCCGTGCGCACGCTGGCGGTGCTGCTGCAGGCGGGAGCCGTACCGCTGGTCGCCTGGCGTCATCTCGCCGACAGCGGCGATCTGCACGCGGGGCGGATCGTCGACCGCGTCGACGCCGGCATGCCACTGCTCGCCGCCATCGAAGCGGAGGGCGACGCCTGGAGAGACCTGGCGGCCGCGTGGGAGATCGCGACGACGGTCGGTGCGCCGCTCGCCGATGTCCTGCGCATGCTCTCCGACAGTATGCAGGACGCAGCCTCCGCCGCCGATGACGTGCGTGTCGCTCTCGCCGAACCCGCCGGCACCGCCCGTCTGCTGCTGTGGATGCCGCTCGCGGGATTGCTGCTGGGGTTCGCGCTCGGCTTCGACACCATCACGGTGATCTTCACGAACCCCATCGGCGGGGCATGCGTGGTGGCGGGGCTCGGCCTCGTGCTCGGCGCTCGAGCCTGGACGAAAAGTCTGCTGCGGCGCGCTCAGCCGGCGCCGGGAACACCCGGGATGCCGGCGGAGCTGGTCGCGGTCGCGTTGTCGGGCGGCGCATCGATCGATCGCTCGCTTCGGCTGGTCGCAGACAGCGCGGCGAGCGACAGCGGCGAGCAGGAGCGCACGCGTGCGGTGCTCGACCTCTCGCGCGCCGCCGGCGTGCCCGCGGGTGAACTCCTGCGTGCGTCGGCGGCGCAGGAGCGGCACGGCGCACGGGTCCAGGGAAAGCTCGCGGCGGCTCGGCTCTCCACCCGCCTGCTCGTCCCGCTGGGTGTGTGCACTCTCCCCGCCTTCCTCCTACTCGGGGTGGCGCCGCTGTTGCTCAGCGTGCTCATCTCCACTCCGCTCCCGCTGTGACACGCGGGCCCCGATGACCAGACCACGGATGCCGCTCGGCATTCACAGAGAAAGAAGGAAACGATGAACACCATTCCCCGTCTCGACCGGCGGCGCGCCGCGACGCTGTTCGGCGACGACACCGGAGCCGCCACCGCCGAGTACGCGATCACGACCATGGCAGCCGTCGCATTCGCCGGCCTGCTTGTCGTGATCATGAGAAGCGAGGAGGTCAGAGGAATCCTCACCGATCTCGTGCGGCGGGCTCTCACGGTGTCGTGATGCACCGATCACTGAAACCGCGGATCCGCGGCGATGACCGCGGGTCCGTGGCCGCAGAGCTCGCGCTCGCACTGCCCGCCGTCGCGTTGACGCTGCTGCTCGGAGCCGGCGCGCTGGGAGCGGCTTCGCGGCAGGTCGCCCTGCAGGACGCCGTCGCCGACGCGGCGCGCCTGCTCGGGCGGGGCGAAAGCCTCGCTGCCGCCGATGCGGCCGTCGCGGCATCGGTCGGCGGGGCACGGATGTCGTCAGGGCATCGCGGAGACCTCGTGTGCGTCACGGCGCAGCTCGACGTGGCGGTCGGCGGGTTCATCCGGCTGCCGCTCCAGGCCTCGAGCTGCGCGCTCGACGGAGGCCTGTGATGGCGGGATCAGCGGTCGGCGCCGGTGTGCTCGTGATCGCCGCCAGCCTGTCGATCGGCCTCGCCGCCGTCGGCGGGGCGGCGGTCACGGCGCAACGGGCGGCGGGCGCGGCGGATGCTGCTGCGCTCGCCGCCGCGGATGCGGCCAGCGGTGCGATCGCCGTCGCGGAGGAGCCGTGCGAGCTCGCCGGGAGGGTGGCATCGGCGTCCGGCGCCCGTCTCGTCGCATGCTCCGTCGAGGGCTTCGTTGCGACCGTTCAGGTGGAGGCGGCGTACGCTGGACTCGCTGCCGTCTCCCGAGCCCGTGCCGGGCCACCCGAGGGACGCTGACGGCTGCGCGTGCATCGGTCACTGTGAATGGCCTCACTCAGTGGTGTGTATGGTGTGCTTCGAAGAAAGGACGCCCCTTGGCTCAAGGCAAGAAGCTCGTCATCGTCGAGTCTCCGACGAAGATGCGATCGATTCAGGGGTACCTCGGCGACGACTACGAGGTGCTCAGCTCGGTCGGTCACATCCGTGACCTGGCCGACAAGAAGGACATCCCCGCCGCCGACAAGGAGGCGTACGGGAAGTACTCGATCGACGTCGACAACGACTTCGAGCCCTACTACGTCGTCTCGGATCGCAAGACGAAGACGGTCGCTGAGCTGAAGCGCGCACTGAAGAGCGCCGACGAACTCCTGCTCGCAACAGATGAGGACCGCGAGGGCGAGGCCATCGCCTGGCATCTGCTCGAGACGCTCAAGCCGAAGGTCCCCGTCAAGCGGATGGTCTTCCACGAGATCACGAAGGACGCCATCCAGGCGGCGGTCGGCAACACCCGCGAACTCGACAACGCTCTCGTCGACGCGCAGGAGACCCGCCGCATCCTCGACCGCCTGTACGGGTGGGACGTGTCGCCGGTGCTCTGGTACAAGGTGAAGACCGGCCTGTCGGCGGGACGGGTGCAGTCGGCCGCGACCCGCATGATCGTCGACCGCGAACGTGAACGGATCGCCTTCGTCTCGGCGGAGTACTGGGACGTCGACGCGATGGCCGCGGCATCCGGGACGGGATTCAAAGTCCGGCTGGTCCGGGTGGACGGCGGGCAGCTCGCCCGCGGTACCGACTTCGACGACGACGGCAAACTCAAGAAAGCCGTCGTCGTGCTCGACGAGAAGGCGGCCGCAGCCCTCGCCCAGGCCGTCGACGCCGCCGGCGCCGGCACCGTCACTAAGGTCGAGGCGAAGCCGGGAACCCGTAGCCCCTATGCCCCTTTCACGACCTCGACGATGCAGCAGGAAGCCGGCCGCAAGCTCTCGATGAGTGCGAAGCAGGCGATGAGTGTCGCCCAGCGTCTCTACGAGAAGGGCTACATCACCTATATGCGTACCGACTCCGTGGCGCTGAGCACGCAGGCCGTGCAGGCGGCCAGGAGCCAGGCGGTCTCACTGTACGGTGACAGCGCCGTGCCGCTGAAGCCGCGCGTCTACAAGTCGAAGAGCCGCAACGCGCAGGAGGCGCACGAGGCGATTCGCCCCTCCGGCGAGACCTTCCGCACCCCGGCATCGCTGTCGTCCGAGCTCGACCGCGAAGAGCAGCGCCTGTATGACCTGATCTGGAAGCGCACCGTCGCCAGTCAAATGGCCGACGCCAAGTACGAGACGACCACCGTCACTCTCGCCGTCGATGCCGCAGGCACCGTCGCCGAGTTCACCGCATCCGGCACCGTCTACACCTTCAAGGGGTTCCTCGAGGCGTACGAGGAAGGACGAGACGAGAAGCGCGGCGACACCGATGCCGCTGAGAACCAGTCCCTGCCTGCCGTGGCCGTGGGCGACCAGCTGACGATGTCGGATGCCGAGGCGAAGGGGCACCGCACCACCCCGAAGCCGCGTTACACCGAGGCGTCGCTGGTCAAGGCACTCGAGGAGCACGGCATCGGCCGGCCGTCGACGTTCGCGAGCATCATCGGCACGGTCATCGACCGCGGGTACGCCACCAAACGCGGTCAGGCGCTCGTGCCCACGTGGCTCGCGTTCAGCGTCGTCCGCCTGCTCGAAGAGCATTTCGCCGACCTCATCGACTACGACTTCACCGCCGCTCTCGAAGACGACCTCGATGCGATCGCGCGCGGCGAGCAGAAGCGCGTCGAGTGGCTGCGCTCCTTCTACTTCGGGTCAGATTCACAGGTCGGTCTCCGCCAGGTCGTCGACAACCTGGGCGAGATCGACGCGCGAGCGTTGAACTCGACCCCGATCACCGACACGGCGACCCTGCGCTTCGGCAAGTACGGTCCCTACCTCGAGGTCGTGGATCCCGCGAACCCCGAGGCGAAGCCGCGGATCGTGAACGTGCCGGAGGATCTCGCACCCGACGAGCTCACCCCGGCGAAAGCTCAGGAGCTCATCGATGCGCCGGTCGCCGGCGACCGAGTGCTCGGTGAGAACCCCGACAACGGCAAGATCGTCGTCGTCAAGGACGGACGTTTCGGGCCGTACGTGCAGGAGAACGACCCGGTCGATCCGGATGCCGTCGATGAGGCGACCGGCGAGGTCGCGGAGGCGCCGAAGCCGAAGCGGGGTGCCAAGAAGGACGCCGCTCCCAAGCCACGGACCGCGTCGCTGTTCCGGTCGATGTCGGTCGAGACGATCGATCTCGACACCGCGCTGCAGCTGCTGAGCCTTCCGCGCGTGGTCGGAACCGATCCGGAGACGGGCGACGCGATCACCGCCCAGAACGGACGTTTCGGTCCTTACCTGAAGAAGGGCACCGACTCCCGCTCGCTCGAGAGCGAGTCGCAGATCTTCGACGTGACGCTCGAGCAGGCGCTCGAGATCTACGCGCAGCCGAAGTACGGCGCGGGGCGCCGCGCCTCGAGCGCACTCGTGGAGTTCGACGCTGATCCGGTCAGCGGCAAGCCGATCCGCATCCGGGACGGCCGCTTCGGTCCATATGTGACCGACGGTGAGACCAACGTCACGATCCCGCGGGCCGAGAAGCCCGAGGACATCACCTTCGAACGAGCGGTGGAGATGCTCGCCGAGAAGCGTGCGAAGGGACCGGCTCCCAAACGCGGCACCCGGACGGCGGCGAAGAAGGCTCCGGCGAAGAAGACCCCCGCGAAGAAGGCTCCGGCGGCGGCGTCCGCGAAGAAGACGACCTCGACCGGGAAGACCACGGCGACGAAGAAGGCTCCGGCCAAGCGATCCGCCTCGCAGACGGCGGCGAAGAAGACCGTCGCGACGAAGACGAAGACGAACACGGCGGCGGCGGCGGAGAAGAACGAGTCGTGAGTGCACAGCGGGGAACGTGGATCACCCTCGAGGGCGGCGACGGCTCCGGGAAGACCACGCAGGCCGACCTGCTCGAGTCCTGGCTGACCGACGCGGGCCACGTCGTGCTGCGCACCAGGGAGCCGGGAGGGTCCGACGTGGGCCGGCTGATCCGCGACATCGTGCTGCACCATCGCGGCGACATCGCCCCGAGGGCGGAGGCCCTGCTGTACGCAGCCGACCGCGCGCACCACGTCGCGACCGTCGTCCGGCCGGCCCTCGAGCGAGGTGAGGTCGTTCTGCAGGATCGGTACCTCGATTCCTCCGTCGCCTACCAGGGGGCTGGGCGAGTGCTGGACGCCACCGAGATCCGCGACCTGTCGCTCTGGGCGGCGGAAGGCGCGCTTCCCGACCTCACCGTCCTGCTGGATCTCGATCCCGAGACGGCACGGGCGCGGCTGGACTCGGCAGACAAGCCGTTCGATCGCCTCGAGGCAGAGAAGGGCGAGTTCCACCGCAGGGTGCGCGAAGCCTTCCTCGCCCTCGCTGCGGCAGAACCCGACCGGTTCCTCGTGATCGACGCGGCCGGCGATCACGATGTCATCGCCACCGGCATCCGGCGACGCGTCGCCGACCTTCTCGCCGGCGATCGTTGAGCAGGCCGGCCTCGCACCCTGAGGCCGCTCTGTCGCTCCTCCCGGTTAGGCTGAGTCCATGCCCCAGACGATCGCCGCTCCCTTCCCCTGGGCGGACGTATGGGGGCAGGATGCTGCCGTGGCGACGCTGCGCGACGCGGCATCCGATCCTTCGGCCCTCTCGCATGCCTGGCTGATCACCGGCCCCCCCGGATCCGGTCGCTCGACGCTCGCGTACGCGTTCGCTGCCGCGCTGGTGGCCGACGATCCCGGCGATGAGGCGGCGATGCGTCAGGTGCTCGCCGGCACCCATCCGGATGTGACCGCGCTGCGCACCGACAAGGTGATCATCACCATCGCCGAGGCCCGCGCGCTGGTCGAGCGCTCCTACTTCGCGCCGTCCGCCGGCCGGTATCGGGTGATCGTGGTCGAAGACGCCGACCGCATGGTCGAGCGCACCTCGAACGTCCTGCTCAAAGCGCTCGAAGAGCCGCCGGAGCAGACGGTGTGGATCCTCTGCGCCCCCAGCGAAGCCGACCTGCTCCCGACGATCCGGTCTCGGGTCCGCTCGCTCCGCCTGCGCGAACCCGACGTCGCGGACGTCGCCCGGCTCATCGTGCTGCGCACGGGCGTCGACGAGTCGGTCGCCGAGCAGGCGGCCCGTCACGCGCAGCGTCACATCGGCATGGCTCAGCGCCTCGCCACGGATGACGCCGCCCGTCGTCGACGCGACGACACGATCCGCTCGGTCCTCGGGGTCCGCGGCGTGGGCGACGCGGTCGAGGTCGCCGGGCGCATCATCCAGGCTGCCACCGAGGATGCCAAGGCGCTGACAGCCGAGCGCGATGCCGCCGAGCGCGCCTCGCTGCTGCGCACGGTGGGCATCGCCGAGGGCCAGTCGGTGCCTCCGGCCCTTCGCGCGCAGCTGTCGGCGCTGGAAGACGACCAGAAGAAGCGGGCGACTCGCAGTCTCCGCGACGGCATCGACCGAGTGCTGACCGACCTGCAGTCGCTGTTCCGCGATGTCGTGATGTTGCAGTTCGGCAGAGATGACGAGCTCATCAACGCGGAACTGCGCGACGAGTTGGGCGCGCTCGCGTCTGCCTGGCCACAGACCCGTACGCTTGTCGTACTCGACCACATCGCTGAGACGCGCCAGTCGCTGGAGCGCAACGTCGCACCGCTGCTCGCCCTCGAGAGCTTGCTCGTGACCGTCACGAGCGGGAGGACACCGTGACCGAACGAAAGACTTCCCGCATCCGCCGCGCCGTCGCGCTCATCGCCGGTCTCGCGGTCGTTTCCGTCGCGCTCTCCGGTTGCCTGTACGCCATGATCCCCGAGCAGGCGACACCACGGCCGTCCACGGTCAACGAGCCCGACATCGAGGGCGTCTCCGAAGACCTGCTGCCGTACTACGGCCAGACCCTGGAATGGACCGCGTGCGGCACCGGCTTCGACTGCACGGATGTCACTGCGCCGCTGGACTGGGAGAACCCGGGCGATGCCGAGATCACGCTCTCGGTCGTCCGCCATCGCGCAGGCGGCACGCCGGTCGGATCGCTCCTGACGAACCCCGGCGGACCCGGATCGAGCGGGGTCGACCTGATCCAGGGCAGCCTCGAATATGCCGTGGGCACCGCGCTCATCGAGAACTACGACGTGATCGGCTTCGATCCGCGCGGCGTCGGCCGCTCCACGGCCGTCACCTGCTTCGACGATGCCGAGATGGACGAATACCTGTACGGCATCCCCGAGGCTCCGCGCGGCACCACCGAATGGGAGATCGAGCTCCTCGAGTCGCACAAGGCCTTCGCCGATGCCTGCGAGGCGAACAGCGGAGGGATCCTGCCGTACATCACGACCGTCAACGCCGCTCGCGATATGGATCTGATCCGCGCGGTACTCGGAGACAAGCAGCTGAACTACCTCGGGTACTCCTACGGCACGTTCCTCGGGGCGACGTACGCGCAGCTGTACCCCCACAAGGCCGGACGCCTCGTCCTCGATGGGGCGATTGATCCCTCCGTCCCCGGCTTCGAGGTGGGCGCCACTCAGGCCCTCGGCTTCGAGTCCGCCCTGCGGGCGTACATGAAAAACTGTCTGGACTCGGGTGAGTGCCCCTTCAACGGCTCGGTGGATGACGCGATGGCGGATCTCGGAGCCCTTCTGGAGAGTGCTGATCGCACCCCGCTGCAGGGCGGCGACGGGCGCATGATGGGTGCGGATTCGATGATGACAGCGATCATCGCGGCGCTCTACTCGCAGGACAGCTGGGGCGCCCTCACCCAGGCGCTGACAGAGGCGCTGCAGGGAGACCCGGCGACTGCCTTCGCCCTCGCCGACTTCTACAACCAGCGGGAGAACGGCACGTACCTCGACAACTCGACCGAAGCCTTCCGCGCGTACAACTGCATGGACTACCCGGTGGAGGACGACCCTGCCGCCGAGGAGTCGATGATGGCGGAGATCCGTGAGGGCGCACCGACGATCGCGCCGTACTGGGAGGGCCCGGACTCGTGCGAGGTGTGGCCATACCCCCCGACCGGCACACGCGGCGAGATCGTCGCGGCGGGCGCGGGCCCGATCGTCGTGGTCGGCACGACGAACGACCCGGCGACGCCCTATGAGTGGTCCGAGGCGCTCGCCGGCCAACTCGAGGAGGGCGTGCTGATCACGCGGGTCGGCGAGGGGCACACCGGCTACAACAAGGGCAACATCTGCGTGGATGAGGCGGTCGAGGCGTACTTCCTCGAGGACGTCGTTCCCGAAGACGGTCTGCGCTGCGAGTAGTGGTCATCCGGGGCGCGCGCAGCCGGTTCGCGACTGGCGCTCCGACAGGGTAATATCGTTGATCGTGCCGCTCTCGCAGCGCACGCCGCCCTAGCTCAGTCGGCAGAGCATTTCACTCGTAATGAAAAGGTCAAGGGTTCGATTCCCTTGGGCGGCTCCGAAGGCCCCGTGATGCGACGAACATCACGGGGCCTCATCCGTTGCCACCGCGTACGCTCGAAGCATGAGCAGAGCACTTCTGATCGTCGACGTGCAGAACGATTTCACCGAGGGTGGTGCCCTCGCCGTCTCCGGTGGAGATGCCGTCGCGTCTGCGATCTCGGTGTTTCTGGCAGCACACGCCGACGACTACACGGTGATCGTCGCATCCCGTGACTGGCACGATGAGACCGGCGACAACGGCGGTCACTTCGCCGATACGCCGGATTTCGTCGATTCCTGGCCGGTGCACTGCGTCGCAGGCACAGACGGTGCGGAGTATGACCCGCTGCTGACGACCGACCCCGTCACGCACCATGTACGCAAAGGACAGGGAAGGCCCGCGTACTCGATGTTCGAGGGAGTCTGCGACGACGGATCGACGGTGGCCGCGGTGCTGAGCGCCGCCGGCGTGGTGAGCGCCGACATCGTCGGCATCGCCACGGATCACTGCGTGCGGGCATCCGCACTTCACGCGATCGAGCACGGGGTGCACGTGCGCGTCGTCACCGACCTCGTCGCCGGCGTGGCCCCGGAATCGAGTGAGGCGGCGCTCGCCGAGCTCACCCATGCGGGTGCGGAACTGATCGAAAGCTCCGAGGCGTGAGCCGGAGCGTCCTCCTGCTCAGAGCGGTCAACGTCAGCGGCAGGAATTCTGTGCCGATGGCCCGGTTGCGGGAGGCGCTGGCGTCCGCGGCCATCGTCGACGACGTGTCGACCTATATCGCCAGCGGCAACATCATCTGCGGGCATCCGGACGATCCGGCGGACGCGTGCGCTCGCGTGCGGGCGCTCATCGCCGAGGAGTTCGGCGTCGACACTCCGGTGATCCTGCGCACTCACGACGCCCTCGTCGCCTCGCTCGAGGCGCAGCCGTTCACCGGCCGGGTCGAGAAGCTGCTGCACGCGATGTTCCTGCAGGCGTCACCCGCCCCGGGTGCGATCGATCTTCTCCGTGGGCGCCTGGTGCCGGGAGAGGACATCGCCCTGGTGGGGGATGACCTGTGGATCGATTACGCCGACGGGGGTGTGCACTCCACGAGGCTGACCAAGGCGGTCCTCGATCGCGCGCTGGGCGTGGCCGGCACCGCTCGCAACCTTCGGACGACCCGCAGGCTCGCCGAGCTGACGGCCTAATCCTCGCGTTTCTCGCCCAGTTCCCGGCTGAGGGCGTGTGGCGGAGACTGCGTCCGATCCTGCAGGTCGACGCGATGCACGCCGCATCCGGCGCAGCGCACATAGACGAGGACACCCTCGGAGGTGGGATGCCTGGAGTCGGTGAGCCACGCGTGCTCGTGTCCGCGGAGGGGGGTCGGAACCGGTACCGGTCGCGTGTCGAGATCAGCCATGACTCCAGCGTGATGTAATGGCCTTATGCATCTCAACCCTTACGGCGAGTACGCGGTCCTGCTCGCGGCATCCCTCGCCGATGACTGGCCCGCCGACCGAGACGGGATCGAAGCGCGCACGAGGCGCTTCGGGATGACGATGGAGTTTCCGAACGAACCCGATGATCACTCCCTCACGCGTGTCGTGATCGATGAATGGCTGCGCGTCGTCGACGAACCGGTCGCCGAGCGCAGGGCGGCGCTGTTGAACGCCCAGATGGCGGCTGCCACCGCATACCCGCGGCTCACCGATCATGACGGCGAAGGCTGGCACCTGCACTATCGCGACGACGTGCAGAAGCTGCCGATCGTGCTGCGCGCCGTGATCTCGGTGGGGACTGCCCTGCACCTGTCGACGCGGGGGATGAGCAGGCTTGCTCGATGTGCGGCGGAGCCCTGCGGGAACGTGGTGGTGGACGTGACGCGCAACGGTCGCCAGCGCTATTGCTCGGTGCGCTGTTCCAATCGAGCCGCCGTCCGGAGGCATCGTGCGAGGGGTGGAGCGTGATCGCCCCGCCCCTCGCACGCTCGCTCTACGCGGTCTGCCCTTCGTGGCGTCCTTCGGCGACCTCCTCGATGACCTTCGCGTTGAAGGCCGGCAGGTCATCGGGTGTCCTGCTCGACACCAGCCCCTGATCGACGACGACCTCCTCGTCGACCCACGCTGCCCCCGCGTTGCGGAGGTCTGTCGCGAGACTCGGGTAGCTCGTGAGCGTACGTCCCTCGACCACGCCGGCCTCGATGAGGATCCATGCACCGTGACAGATCACGCCGACGGGCTTGTGCTGCTCGAAGAACGAACGCGCGAACCGCACCGCATCCTCGTCCATCCGGAGATGATCGGCATTGACGACACCTCCCGGGAGGACGAGGGCGTCGAAGTCGTCGGCCGACGCTCCGGCCGCCGGAAGGTCCACGGTCTGGACGTGACCGTTCTTGCCGGTCACCTCGTCCGCCGTCGGTGACACCATGGTCGCTGCCGCGCCGGCGCCGGTGAGAGCCTCCCACGGGCTCGTGAGCTCGCTGTCCTCGTAGCCATCGGTCGCAAGAAATGCCACACGCTTGTCTGTGAGCTTCGCCATCGCCTGTTCCTTTCGTCGAGGTCAATCGGACGACTCGATGCTCTCGCAGGCGCGGTCAGTCGGGACAGGGGGTGGTAGGACGGTGGATCGGATGATATTGCGGGCTCACCGAGTCCGCATGAGGGTCACAGCATCGCTGCTCGTGTCGCGATTTCGGCGAGGATCCGATCCCGACGTCGACGGTCGTCCGCCGTGTAGAGCCGCGAGCGCAGCAGCTCCTTCTGTGAGCGGAACGCCTCGTCGGCGACGGCATAGGCAGCGACGGGATCCACCGCGCACACCATGTCACCGCCGCCGTCCCATCCGGTTGTTCCCGGAAGCCCTGCGCGTATGGCCGCGGGAGGCCAGGTCA
The DNA here is from genome assembly GCF_031179285.1 of Microbacterium sp. Taxonomy (GTDB): domain Bacteria; phylum Actinomycetota; class Actinomycetes; order Actinomycetales; family Microbacteriaceae; genus Microbacterium. The sequence continues at coordinate 107,119 of NZ_JAPSHY010000010.1, forward strand.
CGTCCACCAGCAATGGGCCGGCCCAGGGCGTCTCGACGCTCAGGCACTCGTGAACCTCGAGGAGGTCGCCCGCCGCGTCGTGAAGGTCCGGCCAGACTCTCGGCGCCAGCGGGCCGGTCACCATGAGACGGTTGGCGGTCAGGCCGAGCGAGCGGATGCGGATGCGGGCAAGCGCGTGTTTTCCCGCACAGGTGCCGCTGCCGTCCCGCTCGACCGCTTCGGCGGTGGGCGGGCCTGGCCAGGAGTATGGGATGCTCTGCACGTCCCGCACGATCCCGATGAGCCCCGCGCGCAGGTCAGCGTCCGGCATCCGAAGCTCTTCCCGGTGCGGATCCGGGTGCCGGGGACGCCGAGGGGGCATCCGAAGAATCACGTCGACGTCTCAGCTGTGCGGCGAGCAGCCACAGAAACAGGGCCCAGACGATCAGATAACACGCGAACACGACGCCGCCTGCCCCGCCGACGGCCATCCAGGCGAACCCGAGGGCGGCAACGGTCAGAAGGGAGCCCGCGATGACGATCACGATCATGCGCCACCGTCCGCTCCGGTGTTCGGACGACGGCAGCAGGGCGAGCAGGCACACGAGCAGGATCAGCACTCCCGCCGCTGCGTTCAGCCATTGAGCGATCGATACGTCCCCGCCGCCGAAGCGGGCAGCGTCGGCCTCCCTGATGGCGGGACCGCCGAACACCCCGAGTTCCCCGATGATGGCGAGATGGACCTTCGAGGCGATGTAGGGCACGGACCACGCTGCCGCGAGGAGGGCGGTGAGTCGAAGACGCGCGCTGCTCACGGTTCACGCACCGTGGCTGCGGTCTCTCGCAGCAAGCCGCGGCGGCCAAAGCCGCTTTTACCGCCATGTCCTGTGCCGACTGGTCGCACCCCGATCACACCAGGAAGCAGAAGACGCCGGTGGCGGTGCAGATCACGAGCATGCCCAGGGCGTTCAAATACAGGTTGCGTCCGAAATCCCGATGAGCGACGTGCATCGAGATGGCGACGAGGAAGTAGGCGATCAGCGCGGCACAGGTGAGCGCGCCCAGGTACGGGATCCAGATGCCAGCGATCAACCCGGTTGCGGCCGCGAACTTGACCGGCGGCATCATCCACCAGAAGCGCCGCGGCCATTTGACCCCTTCGAAGCAGGCGGCGATGAACTTCGCGGGCTTGATGCACATCAGCCCGTCGACGATCTGGATGAACGCCAGCACCACCACCGGCCAGACAGGATCAGGCAGGGAGCTCATCGTCAGGCCTTTCTCGAATCTCGGATGACAACACCGTACCATACCGCAGGGTATGTTCTTCGCGTGGAGAATGTCGACGTGTGACCGGCGGACTGTCGCCGGCGGGGTCGCTCCCTATGGTTGCGACGGCACCAGCGGCAGAAGCATCTCGAACAGCGTGGTGAGTTCATCGGCGCTGACCGGCGGTGTGACCGTGGAGGCGCCGACGGCGAGGAGGTAGGGGAGAAGGGCCGCACGGCGCGCTTCCGCATCGGTCGAGACATGCGGGCGCCACACGCGCTGCAGCGCGCCGATCCGCGCCGCGTCGATCCTCGCCTGGGCGGCGCGTGCGTCGGCGTCCGAGTTCGCCCACGCGCGGACGGCGACATCGAGCTTCGGCCGGTAGAGACCGCTGTCCCGCGACCCGACGAGTTCCGTCAGTCGCTCGAGGATCACTCGGGCATCGTCCTCGCGCTCAGCCTCGGCGATCGCCTCGCTCAGTGCGGCGGTCGAGATCTGCTCGACGTGCGCCAGGAGCGCACGCTTGTATCCCCCGGCGCCGTCGAAGTGGTGATGGAACGAGCCCTTGGACAGACCCAGCCGGGCCGCAATGCGGTCGATGCGGATGCCGACGGCGCCTTCTTCGGCGAGTACGAGCACGCCCTCATTCAGCCAACGGTCACGTGCTTCGCCCATGGGGTGACCATACCATCGGGTACGCTCCACGCCTGTACGGCCACGCATGTACGGCCACGCCTCTAAGGCCATGGCCCTTCACGCGCCATACCGTGCCATACTGTATGGTATGGACTCGTTCGACGGCGACCAGAACCGACCCCCGCCACCACGGGAAGAGCACGTGCGTTTCGCCGCTGGTTCGGGTGCGTGCGCCGGTACGCTCACTGTGCCCGCAGAGGCGCAGTCGGCGCCTGCGGTGGTGTTGTGCGCGGGCTTCTCCGGCACTCAGGACACGCCTGCGGTCCGGGCGGCTGCCGCCTCGTTCGCCCAGGCCGGGTACGCTGCGCTGACCTTCGACTACCGCGGATTCGGTGTGAGCGAGGGGCAACCCCGTCAGCTCATCGACCTGGGCGCGCAGCGCGCCGACATCCGGGGCGCATTCGAGTTCCTCCAGGCGGACGACAGGATCGACCGCGACCGGATCGCGCTGTGGGGAACGTCGTTGGGAGGAGGGCACGTCGTCGTGGTCGCCGCTGACCTTCCGGACGTCGCCGCTGTCGTGGCGCAGGTGCCGTTCAACGGCTTTCCTCGCCGGGTAGAGGGGCGCAGCGGGCGCGACACCGCGCGACTGCTGTGGGCGATGCTCGTCGATCGAGCCCGAGGTGTGCTGAGGATGTCGCCGAAGTACATTCCCGCCGTCGGTCCGAGCGGGTCGCTCGCGGTGATGGCGTCGGCGGATGCCGCACGCACCATCGAGACCCTCGAGAGTGAGACCTGGCGGAACCAGGTGGCGCCCCGGGTGTTGTTCGACATGATGGCGTACCACCCGGATCGAGCCGCCGCTCGGCTGACGGCGCCGTTGCTGACCTGCCTGGCCACCCGCGACCGGGAGAGTCCGGAAGTCTCAGCCCGGCGCATCGCCGAGGCGGCATCCGATGCCACGCTGCTGACCTATCCGATCAGTCACTTCGAGATCTACCGCCCCGATGTTCGCTGGCGTGTTCTCGCCGACCAGATCGCGTTCCTGAACGACAGGCTCCGAGACGGGGGACAAGCCTCATCCACGTCGTGACGAGGCACGGAACAGGGCGACGGCTCTGGTGCCGACCCGGAACGACGCGATGCGGGGATGGGCTTCGTCCACGAGAACTCTGCGGCCGCGGGTCGCGATCACGATCACGGCGTCGTCGTCCAGGACCGACGAGACGGAACACAGCATGCCGGCCAGCCCGGCGTCGGCGTCGGTGCCGCTCCACGCCGTCTGTTCACCGTACGGAACGTCGGTGATCACCACGTCAGGCCTCCGGCCATCGAGCGCCCTGCGCAGCCGTTCCGGGTCGAAGACATCGGCATGAGCGACCGCCCGAGGCAGAGGACCGCCCAGCGCCGCCAGGCGATCGCCGAGACGCAGCGCGGACTCGGCGGCGCGTGCATACGAGGGTTTCCCGAACCGAGCCGCCCGTTCCTGAAGCTGTGCGGACCTGGCCGACAAGCCACCCGGGCCGAGAAGATCCAGGTTCTGTCTGGCCAGTTCCAGTGCCGCGTCGTCCAGGTCTGTGCCCATCACCCCGGTCATCCCGTCTCGGTGCAGGAGCGCGAGAACAGTCAGCAGGTACGCACTGCCACAGCACGGATCCCACACGAGCGCCGGCACGCCGCTCGCCCGCGATGCCATGGCCCGCTGGAACATCTCGCTGGCCAGGCGCACGGGAAACGCGGGAAAGCCTGGTGCCGAGAACAGCACGCCGCCGGCCGACAGGTCCTCATGATTCTCGCGGGTGACCGCGAAGCGGTAGGCCACGTCAGGACCTCAGCGCGCGGCCGGCTCGCTGGCGAGCGGCCTCGTAGAGGGTGACCGTCGCGGCGCTGGCCGCGTTGAGGGAACTCGCCGAGCCCCCGATCGGGATGCGTGCCATCGCGTCACATGCGTGCCTCCAGGCGGAGCTCAGCCCGGATGTCTCGTTACCGATGACGAGGAGAGTCGGGCCGGTCAGCTCGAGGTCAGCGATATCGTCATCCGCGTCTTCATCCGTGCCGACCACGGAGAGCGGGAGCCCCTCGGCTCGGTGGGCATGCACCCAAGCGAGAACCTCTCGATGCGACGAGACCCGTACAACGGGAACCGAGAGAAGGGAACCCGTCGATGCGCGCACCGACTTCGGGTCGTACGGGTCCGCGGCGTGGCCACTGACGATCAGTCCGGCGCCGCGGAACGCATCCACTGAGCGCGCCATCGTGCCGATGTTGCCGGGCACTGACGGACGGTCGAAGACCATGCCCAAAAATGCGGGCGTGACAGCGATGCGTGACAGGTCGTCCGGGGGGAGCTCGACCACGGCCACCAGCTCCGGCACGTCCTGCTCCTTCCCGCCCAACCGGCACAGGAGGTCCGGTGACATCGCCACGACCTGAGCGCCCGTGCGACTCAGCACCCCCGCCGCCCAATCCGAGAGCGACCGCTCGGCGTCGTAGATCAGAGCATGAAACCGCCAGCCGTGCCGGACGGCGAGGTCGATCGGGCGCACGCCCTGCACGAGGAACTCACGCGCCCTCTGGCGCTTGCTCCGGTTGTGAAGCAGCGCCTCCCACTGCTGGAACTGTGCATTCGGGCGCGAGATGCGCATCGCGTCACCCAATCTCGGCCTCCGCGGTTCGGGATTCCACGCGATCAGCGTCCCAGAATCGCCTCGCCCGAGACCCGACAGAACCGGACGCGGATAGTCGGGTGCGCACGAAGCGAGGCGCGCGAACACGACCCCGAAGACCCCGGACCTGACAGCGAGGAACCCTGCGATGAAGATGCGCCGGACCCAGGAGCGGCGACCGCCGGTTAGGGCCTTTCGCGGCTTCACCGGCGAGCGTTGATTTCAATGGGTCCGAACCCGCGATGCCCGTTCGAACGGGAATCCGCGGGGTACGGATCGGTGTGGGCCCCGTGGGGCTCGAACCCACGACCCGCGGATTAAAAGTCCGATGCTCTGCCAACTGAGCTAGAGGCCCGTGGTTACAGTCTAGGGCGCACAGACGTGGCCGCCGGCGACACAGCTCCGCCGACGACCACGTGAGGTTCCTTGTGCGGGTCCCCCGACCCGCACAGGGAGTGTTGCCGAGGCCCCCGCCCGGCGGTCCCGCACTTACTGTGCGGGCGGCATCAGTACCGTGTCGATGAGGTACACGGTGGCATTCGCCGTCTGGACCCCGCCGCAGATCACCATGGAGTCGTTGACCATCCACTCGTCTCCGCTTCCGGTGACCTCGAGGTCGGCGCCCTGCACGGTGGTGTGCATCCCCGCGATGTCCTCCGGGGCGATCTGGCCCGGGATGACGTGGTACGTGAGGATGGACGACAGCATGGCGCTGTCGGACTTCAGTGCCTCGATGGTCGCCGGGTCGATCTTCGCGAATGCGTCATCGACCGGTGCGAAGACGGTGAACTCGTCACCGTTGAGGGTGTCGACCAGGTCCACGTCCGGGTTGAGCTGGCCGCTCACGGCGGCGACCAGCGTCGTCAGCAGCGGGTTGTTCGAGGCCGCGACCGCGACCGGATCCTTCGACATGCCCTCGACCGATCCTGCACCGTCCGGCACGGCCTCGGCGTATGCGGCGCAGCCGGGACCGACGAGGGTGCCCGCGGGATCCATCGTCTCGGGCGCCGCCTCCGAGGTTTCGGGCGCCGTGGGCTCGGCCGGCTCCTCCGCCGCGTCCGTACCCATGGCACAGCCGGACAGCACGAGAACGCTGGCGAACCCGAGCGACAGTGCTGCGGTGATCTTCTTCTTGGTGCGGAACATCTCTAGCTCCTTCAGATCAAGGCCACGGCATTTCCGTGGCGTCGACATCTCTTCGGAGCGGCTCCGGGATCGGATGGGAACCATCTCGGATTCTTTTCCCCGTCCTTCACGTCAGGATGACGCTGGCGCGACAGAGGGGGGACATGCGGCATGCTTATCAGGATGGTCATCGACGGCATGGACGTACCGGAGGACGGAACGGCGAGCGACGCTGTCGCCGCGCTTCTGCTCCGCACCGCTGACGGCGACCAGCGAGCCTTCGCAGAGCTGTACGACACCCTCTCCCCACGTGTCTTCGGTCTGATCCTCCGGGTGCTCGTGAACCGCGCGCAGAGCGAGGAAGTGCTGCAGGAGGTCTTCCTCGAGATCTGGCAATCCGCTTCCCGCTTCGCTCCGAACAGAGGGCAGGGAAGAACATGGGTGATGACGATCGCACACCGTCGCGCCGTGGATCGGGTGCGTGCATCCCAGTCCAGCGCGGACCGTGATGTGCGGGCGGGGCTGCGTGATATCGGAGTGGCCCATGACAGCGTCGCCGAACAGGTCGAGCTGGGAATAGACGGAGCGAAGGTCGTGGAGGCCCTCGGAGGACTTCCGGAGGCACAGCGCGAGGCGATCGTCCTCGCCTACTACGGCGGTTACAGTCAGAACGAGATTTCGGTGCTCATCGGGGCACCGCTGGGAACGATCAAAACCCGGATGCGAGACGGGCTCACCCGTCTTCGCACGGCGATGGGGGTGACGGCATGAACGAGAACGAATTCGCGGAACTCGCGGCGGGTGCCGCACTCCACGCACTCTCGCCGGAAGACCAGGAGCGCTTCGACGTCGCTGTGGCGAAGCATCCGGAATGGCGGGCGATCATGGAGGACGACGCCGAAACGGCTGCCTCGCTCGCTGTCGCCCCTCCCGTGGCGCCGCCGGCCGGCATCCGCGCAGCCCTGCTGGAGCGGATCGCGCAGACCCCGGATGCCGGTGCGTCACAGGCAACTCACCACACGGCGACCTCTGAGGAGTCCGTGCGGCGCAAACCCGTGCTCCGGTGGAGCCGGTCGATGCTCGCGCTCGCCGCGTGCCTGGCGCTGCTGGTGGGGGTCGGAATCGGGGCCGTGGCGCTGAACGGCCAGCTCAACCGTCCGGACACGGTGGTCGCTCTCGAGCAGATCCGGTCCGCAGCGGATGCCGCCGAAGCGAGCGTGGCGCTGGAGACGGGCGGCACGGCGACGGCGTACTGGTCGGAGTCTCTCGGCTCGGCGGTTCTCGTCACCGACGGCATCCCTGCGCCGGATGACGGACAGACGTACGAGCTGTGGCTCATCCGCGACGAGAAGCCGATCTCTGCCGGAGTGTTCTCGGTCGACGGGGGCGATGCGACCGCGGAGCTCGAGGGTGAGATGCGCTCCGGTGACATCATCGCGGTGACCGTCGAGCAGGCGGGCGGCTCGCCAGACGGCCAGCCGACCTCCGATCCCGTGATCGTGATCCCGACGGCCTGACGTGTCCCCATGGCGGGTAGCCTTGTTCGATGCCCGAGCAGCACTCCCGCCCCGTCCGTCGCCCCACGGCTGCCTTCGACAACCTCGTCGGCGCGCACGACCCGGCCGAGGAGACGCGCGCTGCGCACGCGACGGCATCCGCTCTGCTCACGCGCGTGCGCGCCGATCAGAGCGGTGTGAGCGCCGAGCGACTCATCTCGTTCACCGCTGAGCACGGCATTGACGAGATCGCCGAGCTGTGGTCGAAGGCGCCGTCGCGCACGCTTCCCGGGGCACTGTGGCGGTTGTACCTGTTGCAACTCGCCATCCACAGCGACCCGCGGACGGCGGCGCTGCTGTACGAGCGCGGACGCGTCGAGCTGCCCTCAGCGGATGCCATGATCGCAGGCGCTCCGGTGCCGGCGAACCCCGACGAACTCGTCGCCCTCATCGACACGATCCTGCGAGGCGCCTTCCGCGGTGATTTCGCGGTGGCGCTGGAGCGGGCGGCCGCGTTCTGCCGCGTGCAGTCCTCGGGGGCCACGCACACGGCGGACGACTACGAACCGACCGAGCCCGTTCGGGCGAGCGAGCTCACGACGCGGGCGCTGCGATTGAGCAGCTATGCACAGGATCTGGCGGCGTCGGCCGTGCTCTGGCGGACCGGCGCGCTCGCCTGAGTCGCACGCCCGTCGCGTCCGAGTCAGCCGGTACGGGCGGCGGATCGGCGCGACAGCCGAGACATGCCTTCCAGCCTCAGAAACGTCGTGGTCGGACGTTTCTCGTGCAGAACGTCATGTCTCGCCGGAAGGCCGCCCCGAACATGAGAAGACCGGGCCGCAAGAACGCCTCTCGGCGGACGGCCGCTCGCAGCGGCGAAAATTGGAGCCCGGGGTTATGCGGCCCGGCCCATCGATTATAACGCGACAGGGCGCCCGCTATTCCCGGGTCTAGGCTCTTTGCATGACCTGGCGTTTCGCTCTGATGATCGACCCCGTCGCCCCCGATGAGCAGCGCTCCGACTTCGGCAGCACCTTCACCGAGGTCGATGCGGCGGCTCCTGCCCTGAGCGTCGGTGAGCTCAGCACTCAGCGCGGTGACGGCGTCTTCGAATCGATCGGCGTCGTCGACGGACACCCGCAGGAGGTCGTCGCACACCTGGAACGACTCGCGCATTCCGCACAGCTGTGCGATCTTCCGATCCCGCACCTCACGCAGTGGCGTCAGGCGGTCGATCGCGCGGCGTCCCGCTGTCCGTCGGGAGAGTACGTGATCAAGTTGATCCTCAGTCGCGGCATCGAGCACGGCCCCACACCGACCGCTTGGGTCACCGCCGCCCCGGCGCCGGATTTCACGACCCCGCGCACCCGGGGCGTCAGCGTGGTGACCCTCGATCGCGGGTACGACCTCGGCGCTGCGGAGCGGGCTCCCTGGTTGCTGCTCGGGGCGAAGACCCTGTCGTACGCGGTGAACATGGCGGCGCTCCGCGAGGCGCGCCGGCGCGGCGCGGACGACGCGATCTTCCTCTCCAATGACGGGTTCGTGCTCGAGGCCCCCACGGCCTCCCTCATCCTCCGCCGGGGCGACCGCTTCACCACACCGGCGCCGAACGGCGGCATCCTGCACGGCACCACGCAGCTGAGCGTGTACGAGCACCTCACGGCGCGAGGGTTCGAGGTCGGCTACGACAGGATCCCGGCATCGGATCTGCCCGCCGCCGATGCCGCCTGGCTCGTCTCCAGCGTTCGTCTCGCGGTGCCGATCACCGCCATCGACGGAGCCGCGCTTCCGACCGATCCGACATTGACGGCCGAGCTGAACGCGTATCTGCTGTCGCCCAGGGACTGACAGACGCCCGCTCCGACGGCAGGATGGAATCATGTCCGTCAACCCGTATGCGTCCCGGCCATGGCTCGACTCCTACGCGAAGGGCGTGCCCGCCGCCATCGACGAGCCCACCGAGACCCTTTCCGAGATGATGTCCGCGAGCGTGAAGCGGTTCGGACGTCGCCCGGCGCTGGAGTTCTTCGGGGCAGTGACGACCTATCGCCGGCTCGGCGAGCAGATCGAGCGGGCCGCCGAGGGGTTGCGGCGTCTCGGAGTCGAGAAGGGCGACCGGGTCGCGATCGTGCTCCCCAACTGTCCTCAGCACGTCGTGGCTTTCTATGCGGCACTGCGCCTCGGGGCGATCGTCGTGGAACACAACCCGCTCTACACCGCCCGTGAGCTCCGGCACCAGTTCGAGGACCACGGCGCCCGTTTCGCGATCGTCTGGGACAAGGCATTCGACACCGTCGCCGGCTTTCCGGCTGATCTCAGGCTCGAGCACATCGTGAGCGTCGACATCACGGCGGCGCTGCCCCTGGCGAAGCGTCTCGGCCTGCGGCTGCCCCTGCCCAAGGCCCGTGCTGCCCGATCGAAGCTCACCGGCCGGCCGAAGGCGCGGAACCCGCTGACGTGGACCAAGCTCCTCGATCACCCTCGGCTGTCCCGCCGGGTCGCGGACCCGACACTCGCAGATGTCGCGCTGCTGCAATACACCAGCGGTACCACCGGAGCCCCGAAGGGTGCGATCCTCACGCACGCGAACCTGCGCGCCAACGCGATGCAGGGCCAGGCGTGGGTGCCAGGGCTCGTCGACGGCGAGGAGACGTTCTACGCCGTGCTCCCCCTCTTCCACGCCTACGGCATGACGCTCTGTCTCACCTTCGCGATGAGCATCGGAGCCAAGCTCGTGCTGTTCCCCGCTTTCGATCTCGACCTCGTCACCGACGCTGCCCGCCGCAGCCCTCCCACCTTCCTTCCGGCCGTTCCGCCGATCTACGACCAGCTCGCCAGGGCAGCGACGCGAGGGATGCTGGATCTGTCGACCGTGCGATTCGCGATCTCCGGCGCGATGAGCCTGCCGGTGGCGACGGTCAAGCGGTGGGAGGAGGCCACCGGCGGGCTGCTCGTCGAGGGCTACGGGATGACGGAGAGCTCTCCGGTCGCGCTCGGCAACCCGATGGGGAGGACTCGCCGCCCGGGCACGGTCGGCGTGCCGTTCCCGAGCACCGAGATCCGCGTCGTCGATCCCGCCGACCCCTCTGTCGATCTTCCTGCGGGGGAGCGGGGTGAGCTGCTCATCCGCGGTCCGCAGGTGTTCCAGGGCTACTGGGGGCGACCGGGTGACACCGCCGCAACCCTGCTCGCAGAGGGCTGGCTGCGAACGGGAGACATCGCCGAAGTGTCATCGGACGGCTTCGTCACGATCGTCGACCGGCTCAAGGAACTCATCATCACCGGTGGCTTCAACGTCTCGCCGAGCGAGGTCGAGGACGCGCTGGAGGCGCATCCGGATGTGGTCGCGGCGGCCGTCGTGGGACTTCCGCGATCCAGCGGGGGCGAGGAGGTCGCCGCCGCCGTGGTTCTTCGGGATGGTACGGAACTCGATGCGAGCGCGCTGCGGGACTTCTGTCGGACGCGGCTGACGCCCTACAAGGTGCCCCGCCGCATCACCGTGGTCGACGATCTGCCCCGCTCCCTCATCGGCAAGGTGCTGCGCCGCGAGGTGAGGGAGCGGATGTTGGCGCAGTAGCCGCTCCCGGAGGAGCCTCGCTCGGGGCGGGCGTGGTGTTCCGGCAGGATCGGGCGTCCGCGTGCCGTTTCCCTGAGGGGACCGGCGCGCCGGGGCGTGTCTCACCGGCGGCGCGCTGTGCACGCATTCCGACATCCGGGATTCGGCACCGCATCGGCACCCGGGATTCGGGTCCGGCTCAGGTGGCTGCAGGTGCGCACCTGCAGCCACCTTGGCCGATCGTCCGGGATCTCGCACACCGAACATCGGACTCGGATGCCGGCGGCCCCCGAACCTCGGATGCCGGAACACCAGACCCGATGCCGCGGCCGCCGACCCGTCGAACTCAGCCGAATCGACCGGAGACGTAGTCCTCGGTGGCCTGTACCGACGGGGTCGTGAAGATCGTGGTGGTGTCGTCGTACTCGATGAGCTTTCCGGGCTTGCCGGTGCCGGCGATGTTGAAGAACGCCGTCTTGTCGGAGACCCGCGATGCCTGCTGCATGTTGTGCGTGACGATGACGACGGTGTAGTCGTTCTTCAGTTCGCCGATGAGTTCCTCGATGGCGAAGGTCGAGATCGGGTCGAGCGCCGAGCACGGCTCGTCCATCAGGATCACCTCGGGGGAGACAGCGATGGCACGTGCGATGCACAGACGCTGCTGCTGGCCGCCCGAGAGCCCGGAGCCCGGCTTGTCCAGACGATCCTTGACCTCGTTCCAGAGGTTCGCCCCGCGGAGGGACTTCTCGACCAGCGCGTCCTGATCGCTCTTCGACATGCGCGAGTTGTTCAGGGTGACACCCGCGAGCACGTTCTCCTTGATCGACATCGTCGGGAACGGGTTCGGCCGCTGGAAGACCATTCCCACCTGACGGCGGACGAGCACCGGGTCGACGCCAGGACCGTAGAGGTTCTGTCCGTCCAGGAGCACCTCTCCCTCCACGCGCGCGCCGGGGATGACCTCGTGCATGCGGTTGAGGGTGCGAAGGAAGGTCGACTTGCCGCAGCCGGACGGGCCGATGAACGCCGTCACCGAACGCGGCTGGATGTCGATGGACACACCCTCGACAGCGAGGAAGCTGCTGTAGTAGACGTTGAGGTCGTTGACTTCGATGCTCTTGGACATCTGGGTCTCTTTCTGTGAGGGTGCGGGAGTCGGCCGGTCAGCGGCCGGACATCTTGGGTGCGAAGAGCTTCGCGAGAAGGCGGGCGCCGAGGTTCAGCACCATGACGATGAGGATCAGGGTGAGCGCAGAGGCCCAGGCGCGGTCGAAGAACGCTTCGGGCGGGATGCCGGGGTACTTCGCCTGCATGTACGAGAACACGGGCAGGGTGGCCATCTGTCCGCTGAACATGTTGAGGTTCATGTTCGGCACCATGCCGACGGTGAGCAGAAGCGGCGCGGTCTCACCGATCACGCGCGAGATGGCCAGCATGATGCTGGTCATGATGCCGGCGATCGCCGTGGGGATGACGACCTTGACGATGGTCAGCCACTTCGGGACGCCGAGCGCGTAGGAGGCCTCGCGCAGCTCGTTCGGAACGATGCGCAGCAGCTCCTCGCTGCCTCGGACGACGACCGGGATCATCAGCACGGACAGGGCGAGTGAGCCCATGATGCCCATGCGGGTGCCGGGGCCCATGATGAGCGCGAACACCGAGTAGATGAACAGACCGGCCACGATGGACGGGATGCCGGTCATCACGTCGACGAAGAACGTGATCGCGCGGGCGATACGGCCGCGGCCGTACTCGACGAGGTAGATCGCGGTCATCAGGCCGACGGGTACCGAGATGATCGTCGCGCCGAGGGTGATGAGCAGGGTTCCCCAGATGGCATGCAGCGCACCGCCGCCCTCGCCGACGACGTTGCGCATCGAGAAGCTGAAGAACTCGCCGTCGAACCGCTGAAGGCCGTTGGCGACCACGGTGAACAGCAGTGAGATGAGGGGGAGCAGTGCGATGACGAAGGCTGTCGCGACGAGAGTCGTCATCACGCGGTTGGTCGCGTGACGGCGGCTCTCGGCGATCGACGAGATCACTCCGATCAGGATCACGAACATCACCATGCCGACGAACACGGCACCGGCGATGTTGAACTCTGCGAGGTCGCCCCCGAGGTTCATGACGGCGAACAGAGCGCACGACGCTGCCAGGGCGAACGCGAGCAGAGCCCACGGCGCCCATTTCGGCAGTCGGCCCGCCGTCAGCGACACGCGCGACGGGGCGGCGGTGAGGGTGATGGCGGACATCAGTTCGCTCCCGAGAATTCTGCGCGGCGTGAGACGATCCAGCGCGCGACCGCGTTGACCGCGAAGGTGACGATGAAGAGGATGAGGCCCGCAGCGATGAGCGTGCTGACTCCGTCGTCATGCGCCTCGGGGAACCGCAGTGCGATGATGGCGGGGATCGTCGTCGGGTTCTCCGGGTTCAGCAGGTTGAACGTGACGATGCCGAGCGGCGACAGGACGAGCGTGACGGCCATGGTCTCGCCGAGGGCGCGTCCGAGGCCCAGCATCGCGGCGGACACCATGCCGCTGCGGGCGAAGGGCAGGACGGCCATGCGAATCATCTCCCAGCGCGTGGCGCCGAGGGCGAGCGCGGCCTCCTCGTGCAGCTTGGGGGCCTGGAGGAAGACCTCGCGACAGATGGCCGTCATGATGGGCAGGATCATCACCGCGAGCACCAGCGAGGCCGTGAGGATGGTCTTGCCGGTTCCGGAGGGCGTGCCGCTGAAGAGCGGGATCCAACCGAAGTACTCGTTCAGCCACTTGTAGAACGGCACCAGCATCGGCGCGAAGGTCAAGGCGCCCCACAGGCCGAAGACCACCGAGGGGACGGCGGCCAGCAGGTCGATCACATAGCCGAGCAGGGATGCCAGTCGACGCGGTGCGTAGTGAGAGATGAAGAGCGCGATGCCCAGTGCGATCGGCGCGGCGATGACGAGTGCGATCGCCGAGGCCCACAGCGTGCCGAAGACGAACGGCCACACCCAGCTGAGGAACGACTCGCCCTCGAGGATGTGATTGTCGGACGTGTCGGGCTTGAACGCGGGCACGGCCTGCACGATCAGGAAGACGGCGACGGCTGCGAGGGTGATCAGGATCAGCGTCCCCGCACCGAGGGCTGTACCGGAGAAGATCCGGTCGCCCCGCCGCAGGAGGGCCTTGGACGGGCTGCCGCTCGGGGCTTGCTCCGTCGTGGTCGTGGTCATGCGGTCCCGCTCCTCAGGATCTCGGGGTGGTGCTGGATGCTGCTCTCGGTGAAAGCGACGATGCCTTCGCGCTCAGGATCCCCAGAGGGGAAGCGCGAGGGCACCGTCGCTCAGCTTCGGATGAAGCGTGGGTCAGTCGACGACGATCGCGTCGATCGCCGTAAGAACCTGCTCGCGCAGACCCTCGGAGATCGGGGCGCTGCCGGCCGACTCCTCACTGATCTTCTGACCCTCCTCAGAGGTGACGAACGTGAAGTACTCCTTGACGAGAGCGGCGACCTCGGGGTCCTCGTACTCGACGCAGCCGATCAGGTAGCTGACGAGGGCGATCGGGTAGGAGCCCTCGGGGGCAGCGGCCGGGTCGACGTCGAACGCGAGGTCGTGGTCGGAGCGACCCTCTTCGATCGGCGATGCCTCCACGAGTGCGGCGGCGGCGTCGGCCGAGTATGCGACGTACTCGTCGCCGTTCTTGACCGCGACCTGACCCAGCTCGCCGGTGCGCGAGGCGTCGGCGAAACCGATGTAGCCGACGCCGTTGCTGATCGCATCGACGACGCCCGAGGTGCCGTCGGCACCCTCACCCGTCTGCAGCGGCCACTCGTCGGATGCCTCGTTGGTCCAGACCTCGGGCGCGGTGGCCTCGAGGTAGGCGGTGAAGGTCTCCTGCGTGCCGGACGGGTCGGCGCGGTGCACGGGGACGATCGCCTGGTCGGGCAGGTCGGCGTCCGGGTTCTGCTCCGCGATGGCCGGGTCGTTCCAGTTGGAGATGGTTCCCGCGAAGATGCCGGCGATCGTCGCGGCGTCGAGGTTCAGCGTGTCGATGCCCTCGAGGTTGAAGGCGACCGCCACGGGGGAGATGTACGCGGGGATCTCGACGATGTCGCTCGAGGCGCAGGAGCCGAAGTCGCCGGCGGCGATCTCCTCGGCGTTGAACGCACGATCGGAGCCGATGAAGTTCGACGAGCCGGCGATGAAGTTCTCGCGGCCGGTGCCCGATCCCGTCGCGGTGTAGAGCACGTTCGCTTCGGGGTTGGCGGTCTGGAACGCCGAGACCCAAGCCTGCTGCGCTGCCTCCTGCGAGGAGGCGCCGGTGGCCTCGATGGTGCCGGAGATGCTGGATTCGTTCGGCTCGCCGGTCGAGCCGCCGTTGCCGCCTTCATTCGCGGCGCAGCCGGCGAGGGTGAGGGCTGCGACGGCACCGATGGCGCCGATTCGTGCGATTCGGGAGATCTTCACTGTGGATCCGTTCGATCGTGGATGGGTAAGGGCCCGGTGCAGGGCACACAGTGACGCTAGGGGTGGCGGTTAACGAGACTCTCCCGCACAGGTGAACGGGAGGTGAACGAGCGTCGACTCTCTGGATTCGGTCGCGGCGCTCTCTGGACGTCCGCGGGGCCATCAGAGCTTGGGAATATGTGTCTCGATCGAGATGATGCCGGATCCGGGATTGGTCGCGGAAAGATGCACGACGGAGAATGCGGCCGGCTCCAGCGCGGACGCGCTGCCCAGATACGAGCCGTGCATCGTGCCCGTCGCGAGCGCGATCTCCGAGAGCAGCCCCGGCAGCACCGGTCCGTGACTGCACAGCACGGCCGGCTTGCCGCTGCGGACGCGCTTCCCGACGATCGAGCGCAGATCTGCGGTGCCGTCCTCCCACGCGTCCTGGCCGATCTGCTCGGTCTGCACCACTCGGCGGTCGAGCGCTCTGGCGAGCGGCTCGACGGTCTGCACGCAACGCACGGCGTCACTGGTGACGATCTTGCGCACGCCGAAGGCCCGAAGAGGGCCGGTGATCGATTTCGCCTGCCGGCGCCCGCGCTCAGTGAGGGGACGCGCGGCATCCGCACCGTCCCACTCCGATCGGGGGAGCGCCTTCGCGTGACGCAGCGCGATGAGCGGGAAGGTGTGGAGCACGCCGTCGTCGACCAGATGCTCGAAGAAGTCGAGGATCTCGAGATCGACGGGATAGCTGAGGCGGGCTCGTGCCTTCTTCAGACTCACCCACTCGATCGCTGCGATCTCCCGATTCGGAACGAACGTCGATGCGCGGATCGCACTCTCCGTCGCCTGTGCCGCCCAGTAGTGCACGACCTTCTGCTTCTTGGACGCCAGGTGATAGCGGCTCACACCGATCGGCACCCCGAGCGAGACCCGGATGCCGGTCTCCTCGTGCACCTCGCGCACGGCCGTCTCGGCGAGCATCTCACCCGGATCGACCTTGCCTTTGGGCAGTGTGATGTCGCGGTACTTCGTGCGGTGGATCAGCAGGATGCGAAGCTTTCCGTCGATGATCCGCCACACCACGGCGCCGGCCGCGTAGACGGCCTTCTCGACCGACTTGGACCCCGCCGGAATCTGCGCCTCGCGAACGATCATCGAACCGCCCGTGCGCGGCGGCGTCGCTGGATCAACCCCATGGTCTGATCCTGCAGGTCGACGAGCGGGTTCCCCTCAGCATCCTCGGCGTGGCGTTCCCATGCGCCGTCTGCCCCCAGATGCCATGAGATGGTACCGGGATCCAGTGCCAGGTCGAAGAAGGCCAGCAATTCCTTCAGATGCGCAGGATCCGTCACCCGCACCAGCGCTTCGACCCGACGGTCGAGGTTGCGGTGCATCATGTCGGCGCTGCCGATGTAGACCTGCGGGTCGCCGTTGTTCTCGAAGGCGAAGATGCGGGAGTGCTCGAGATAGCGGCCGAGGATGCTGCGCACCGTGATGTTGTCGCTGATGCCCTCGAGGTCACTGCGCAGGCTGCAGATCCCGCGCACCCAGACGTCGACCTTCACGCCCGCTGCGCTGGCGCGATACAGGGCGTCGATGATGTCCTCATCGACCATGGAGTTCACCTTGATGCGGATGTGCGCCGGCTTTCCGGCGACGGCGTTCTTGCGCTCGTTGTCGATCTGCCGGATGAGGCCCTTGCGCAGGTGCAGGGGAGCCACGAGCAGTCGCTTGAACTTCTTCTCGATGGCGTAGCCGCTGAGCTCGTTGAACAGGCGGGTGAGGTCCTTGCCGACCTGGGCGTCGGCGGTGAAGAGGCCGAAGTCCTCGTAGATGCGGCTGGTCTTCGGGTTGTAGTTGCCGGTCCCCACGTGCGAGTAGTGACGCAGCATCCCGTCCTCCTCACGGATGACGAGCGCGAGCTTGCAGTGGGTCTTGAGCCCGACCAGGCCGTACACGACGTGCACGCCGGCCTTCTCCAGTTTGCGCGCCCAGACGATGTTGTTGGCCTCGTCGAAGCGCGCTTTGACCTCGACCAGTGCGAGGACCTGCTTGCCGGCCTCGGCGGCGTCGATGAGCGCCTGCACGATCGGGCTGTCGCCGGAGGTGCGGTACAGCGTCTGCTTGATCGCCAGCACATGCGGGTCGCGCGCCGCCTGCTCGAGGAACGCCTGGACGCTGGTCGCGAACGATTCGTACGGGTGATGCACGAGCACGTCGGACTTGCGGATGGCCTTGAAGATGTCGGCGCGGCTGTTCGAACCGGTCGGCTGGAATGGCACTGCCGTCGTCGGCACGTGAGGCGGAAAGCGTAGATCGGGGCGCTCAATGCGGGACAGGTCGAACAGCCCGCGGAGATCGAGCGGGCCGGGGAGCCGGTAGATCTCCTGATCGGTGATGTCGAGCTCCTTCACCAGCAGGTCCCGCGTCAGCTCGTCCATGTCGTCGGTGATCTCGAGGCGGATCGGCGGTCCGAACCGGCGTCGGAGGAGCTCGGCCTCGAGTGCCTGGATGAGGTTCTCGCTCTCATCCTCCTCGATCTCCACATCTTCGTTGCGAGTGAGGCGGAAGGCGTGGTGGTCGAGCACCTCCATCCCGGGGAAGAGGTCTCCCAGATGGTTCGCGATGAGCTCCTCGAGGCGCAGGAAGCGCTTGATCTCGCCGGAGCCCGGCACCTCGACGAAGCGCGGCAGCATGGGTGGGACCTTGAGGCGCGCGAACTCCTGACGGCCGGTGCGGGCATTGCGGATGCGGATGGCGAGGTTCAATGACAGCCCGGAGATGTACGGGAACGGGTGGGCGGGGTCAACCGCGAGCGGCATGAGCACCGGGAAGACCTGCGCCTGGAAGTAGTCCGACAGGGCGGCGCGCTCGTCGTCGGTGAGCTCGGACCATTCGGTGATCTCGATCCCGGCATCGGCGAGCGCCGGACGCACCTGCGACGTCCAGGCCGCGGCGTGCCGCAGCTGCAGCTGATGCGCTTCTCGGGAGATGTCGGCCAGGGCGTCGACGGGAGAGCGTCCGATGTTGGTCGGCACGGCGAGACCGGTCATGATCCGGCGCTTCAGACCGGCGACGCGCACCATGAAGAACTCGTCGAGATTGCTCGCGAAGATCGCCAGGAAGTTGGCCCGCTCGAGTTCGGGGAGCGACGGGTCCTCGGCCAGCTCCAGCACGCGCTTGTTGAACGCGAGCCAGCTCAGCTCCCGATCCAGATAGCGGTGGTCGGGCAGCAGGGCGTCCGGAGACTCGACGGCATCGAAGTCGTCGTCTTCAGCGTCACCGAGGCCGGCATCGGCGAGAGCGGGATCGATCATGGGGTACATCTAAGCACCGCGAGGTGACGCCTGTGTGAACGAGAAGCCCCGGTCACCGCGTCGCGGCGAGCGATTCGTCGTCGTAGACATTGAACCGGTAGCCGACGTTGCGCACGGTGCCGATGATCTGCTCCTGGTCGCCGAGTTTCGCCCGCAGGCGCCGCACGTGCACGTCGACGGTCCGGGTGCCGCCGAAGTAGTCGTAGCCCCAGACCTCGCTGAGCAGCTGCTCACGCGTGAAGACACGGGAGGGGTGGGTGGCGAGGAAGTGCAGAAGCTGGAACTCCTTGTAGGTGAGGTCCAGCGGCTTGCCGTGCAGTTTCGCGGAATAGGACTGCTCGTCGATCGTGATCCCCGACGCCTGCACACGAGTCGGTGCCGCCGCCTCGTCCCGCCGGGCGAGCGCCAGCCGGATCCGTGCGTCGGCCTCAGCAGGCCCGGCTGTGGAGAGCAGGACGTCGTCGATGCCCCAATCGCCGGACACGGCGCTCATACCGCCCTCGGTCACCACGAGCAGCAGCGGAGAATCCTGACCGGTCGCCCGCAGCAGCCGGCACAACGACTTGGCGCCGGCGAGATCCTGCCGACCGTCGACGATGACGATGTCGTATTCCGGTGCGTTCACCAGGCGCGCAGGTTCCGCGGGGATCTGCCGCACTCGATGGCTGAGAAGGTCGAGCGCGGGCAGCACCTGCTCCGTAGTCGGAGCGTTGGTCAGAACCAGCAGCAGGGCCACGCACAATCCTTCCGGGCGACGACGGACGCCGTGCGGCAATGATACCGGCAGCCGATGCGCAACAATGGAGGCATGTCGCAACCCGCGCTGGCCCCTCGCAACGCCTTCGTCGGCGTGATCGTCGTGTGGGCGGTCGCCTTCCTCGCGACCATCGCTGTCGGCGTCTTCGTTGCGGAGGAATGGCGCGTGCAGTGGCTGCTGGTCGCTTTCGGGGCGGTGGTGCTGCTGTCGTTCGCGGTGCAGCTCTGGTACGGCCACACTCACGGGTTCATCTTCCGGGTGGCCGCGAGCGTGACCGGCGCCCTGCTGTTGATGGGCGTGATCTCGGTGGGCTTCGGGCTCGCGGCGCTCATCCCCACCTGAAGCGCGCCGGCGCCGTGAGGGGTAAAGTAGGAGCATGGATCTCCTGGCGCTCGAACTCTTCTACATCGGCCTGCTGGGACTGGCGAGCCTCGCGATCGCATTCGTCTCCGGCGTCGTCCTGCTGAACCTCTTCCGCGGTCAGCGCTGAGCGCGCCGTGCTCGAGCTGCCCACAGACCTCCCCGCCGACCTCGCACCTCTCGCGTGGCTGATCGGCGTCTGGGAGGGCACCGGAGTCATCGACTACACGGTCGGCGAGAGTCGACTTCAAGGTGAATTCGCGCACCGTGTCAGCTTCAGCCATGACGGCGGCCCGTTCCTGAACTACTCAGGCACCGCCACCTTCCTCGGGGACGGCGACTCGGCTCCGGTGCCGTTGATCGCGGAGTCCGGGTTCTGGCGGCTGTCTCGTCCCGCTTCCGCTTCGGATGCCGGTCCCGCACTGCTTCCTCCGCTCGCCCCGGTTGTAACCCGCACGGTCGACGACGTCGAATCGCTGCGCGCCGCCAGCGGAGGCTTCCCGATCGAGGTCTCGCTGACGCACTCGGACGGGATTCTGGAGCTGTACCTCGGCGAGATCGACGGTCCTCGCGTCGACATCGCCTCCGACGCGATCGTCCGAGGTGCCGGCGCCAAGGAGTACAGTGCCGCGACCCGCATGTACGGGCTGGTCGAAGACCACCTGCTGTGGGCGTGGGACATCGCGGCTCTGGGCACGCCCCTGCGCTCGCATGCATCCGCGCGCTTGGCCAGGGTCTGAGATGCGCGGTTTCGAGAGCCTCCCGGGTGCGGTTCCCGGGGCTGGCGGGGTCGCCCACTTCGGCGATCTCGCTCGAGAGCAGCGCAGGCTCCTCGCGGGGGCTGCGGTCGCGCCGCTCGCGGACAGGGCGGTCGTCGAGGTGGCCGGCCCCGAGCGCCTGAGCTGGCTGGACTCCATCACCTCGCAATCGGTGGCGCGGCTCCTTCCGGGAGAGAGCACCGAACTCCTCGTCCTCGACCCGCAGGGTCGGGTCGAGCACGCCGCCGGGGTCGTCGACGACGGAGCGTCGACCTGGCTCATCGCCGACGGTGCGGACGCGGAACCGCTGGCCACCTGGCTGTCGCGCATGGTCTTCCGCGCGCAGGTCACGGTCGTCGTTCGTCCGGAGCTCGTTCTCGTCGGTTTCGTCGACGGCGGCTCGGCGGCCTCGGCTGCGGCCGTCGGTGCCTCGCGTCCGAATGGTGTGCCGCTGATCTGGGCAGATCCCTGGCAGCAGGTGCAGGCGGGTGGCCATCAGTATGCGCAGACGGCCGAGCATCCAGGCGCCGCACTCGCGTGGCGCGTGGCGATCCTCGACGCAGAGTCCGCCGATGCGCTCGCGGCGAGTCTGGGAGCCGAGGCGGTCGCAGGACTCCTCGCGGCCGAAGCGCTGCGGGTCGCTGCGTGGCGTCCCCGCTGGGCCGCCGAGGTCGACGAACGCTCGCTGCCTCATGAGTCGGACTGGATCCGCAGCGCGGTGCATCTGAGCAAGGGGTGCTATCGCGGTCAGGAGACGGTCGCCAAGGTGCACAACCTCGGGCACCCGCCTCGCCGCCTGGCAGCGCTTCACCTCGACGGCAGCGACGATGTGCTCCCTGCCCCCGGATCCCCCGTGTTCGCAGGCGACGACGAGGTCGGTCGCATCACGTCGTCGGCGCGGCATCACGAAGACGGACCGATCGCATTGGCGATCCTCTCCCGGCGCACGCCCGTCGGCGATCTTGTCGTGCGGGCGGAGGGGACGGACATCGCCGCCGCTCAGCAGGTGATCGTCCCGGCGGATGCCGGCGCCACCGCCGACATCCCCCGGCTCACCCGGCTCTCGCGTCGTCCCGCAGCGCCCGATCCGCGCGCCGCGGGCTGACGCCGGCGATCGCTCACGTCGCAGGTCGGGACGGAACGGCGGCGCGCACTTCGTCGCGGAGCCGCCCGCGATTTCTCGGATCGGGCGCTGCGGCCAAGAGCTGCTTGGTGTAGTCATGCTGCGGGTTCAGGATGACGTCGTCCGCGCGGCCGCGCTCCACGATCTGGCCGCGCAGCATGACGACGATCTCATCACTGAAGTGCCTCGCTGTCGCAAGGTCGTGGGTGATGTAGAGCACGCCGAGGTTGTCTTCGCGCTGCAGCCTGGCGAGCAGGTTCAGTATCGAGAGGCGGATCGACACGTCCAGCATCGAGACGGGCTCGTCGGCGATGAGGAATCGAGCGCCCGGTGCGAGCGCCCGGGCGATGGCGACGCGTTGTCGCTGTCCGCCCGACATCTCATGCGGCTTCTTCGCCGCGAAGACGTCGGCGGGGGAGAGGTTCACGCGTTCCAGCAGTTCGCTCACGCGCCGACGCATCTCGTCGGCGTCGCCCGAGGCGCCATGAAGACGCAGCGGGCGGTCCAGGTGGTGCGCGACGGAGTGGAACGGGTTGAGGGATGCGAACGGATCCTGGAACACCATCTGCACCTGATGGCGGTACTCCGCGAGGGCACGACCTCTGGTCGCCGTGGGCGCGCCGTCGAGGAGGATGTGGCCGGATGTCGGCTGTTCCAGCTTCGCGATCATCCGCGCGACGGTCGATTTGCCAGACCCCGATTCTCCGACGATGGCGATGGTCTTGCCCTGTTCGAGGACGAAGCTGATGTCGTTCGCCGCGCGCAGCGTCGACCGGCGCAATCCGTTCCTGACGATGAAGTCCTTGCCGAGGCCCCTCACTTCGAGTGATCCCATGTCAGCTCCTCTCGTTCGCGGCATCGCCCGTGCGCACGAAGTCTCCGCGCGATCCGGTCAGGCTGGGAAACGATGCGAGCAGTCGGTGGGTGTAGGGATGCTGCGGGTTCGTGTAGATGTCGTCCGCCGTGCCCAGCTCGACGATCTCGCCGCGCAGCATCACCGCGATCCGGTCGCTGATCTCCAGGAGCAGCGGAAGGTCGTGGGTGATGAAGATCACGGCGAAGTCGAACTCCTCCCGCAGGCGCATCACCTCGCGGATGATCCCGCGCTGCACGATGACGTCGAGGGCTGTGGTCGGTTCGTCCATGATCATCACCTGCGGCTGCAGGGCGAGCGCCATGGCGATCATGACGCGTTGACGCATCCCGCCGGACAGCTCGTGGGCGTAGCTGTTCAACCGTTCAGGGTCCACGCCCACGAGGCTGAGCAGTTCGCGGCTTCTGGAGCGCTTCTCGGCTGTGGACATACCGGGCCGGTGCGTCGTCAGCACATCGAACAGCTGGGCGCGGATGCTGATGACGGGATTGAGCGAGTTCATCGCCCCCTGGAACACCATCGAGATCTTGTCCCAGTGGAACGCGCGCAGGTCATCGCCCTGGAGGGCGACGACGTCGATGTCCTTCCCCGATTCGTCGTGGAAGATCACCTCCCCCGAGGTCATCAGCGCGGGAGGTTTGAGGAGCTTGTTCAATCCGTAGGCGAACGTCGTCTTCCCGCATCCGGATTCTCCGGCGAGCCCGAGGATCTCTCCGCGGTTCAGAGTGAGAGTGACGTCCTTCACCGCCCGGACAGGCGGGTCCACCTCGTACTCGATCGAGACGCCGCGCGCCGTGAGGACTGGTGTCGGCGTCTTCGCGGACGACACGTCGGCCACGGGCTCGGATGCCGCCGTGGCGGGGTGCTCGCTCGCGGTCATGGGGCACCGCTCCCTTCAGGTGCGTGCTGCGCACGGCTCGAGGTGACCTGGCGTCCTGCTTTGCGGGCCTTGCGCATGCTGCGCTGGGCGGCCGGAGCGAGGCGCAGTCGAGGGTTGATGTACTCGTCGATGCTGAAGTTGATCAGTGAGAGACCGCAGCCGAGCAGCGCGATGAGCGCGCCGGGTGGGATGAACCACCACCACGCGCCGCTCGAAAGAGCGGTGCCGAGTTGGGCCTCGTTGAGCATCGTCCCCCACGTGATGGAGCCGACCGGTCCGAGTCCGAGATACGACAACCCGGCCTCGCCGAGGATGCCGAGGATGACGGCGAAGAGGAACTGCGCCGACAGCAGGGGGAGCAGGTTCGGCAGGATCTCGACGAGGATGATGCGCCACGGCTTCTCGCCGGCCACGCGTGCGGCGGCGACATAGTCCCGGTTGCGCAGCGACTTGGCCTGGGATCGCAGCACGACCGCCGACCCCGCCCAGCCGGTGAGACCGAGCACGAGAGCGACCAGCAGCAGCGTGCGCGACGGCACGTAGCTGGCGATCACGATGATGAGCGGGAGACCGGGGATCACGAGAGCGATGTTGGTGATGAGGGAGAGGATCTCATCCGTCCACCCGCCGACGTAGCCGGCGATGATGCCGAAACCGAGGGAGAGCACGACCGCGATGACGCCGGCGATCACTCCCACCATGAGCGACCCGCGGGCGCCGTGGGCGAGTTGCGCCAGGACGTCGTATCCGAGTTGCGTCGTGCCGAGCAGGTGCTCCCCGTTCGGCGGGAGCATCGAAGGGTTCCCGGAGAACTTCGGATCCTGCACGAAGAACGGCGCGAGGAGCCCGAACAGCACGATGCCGAACGTGAGCGCCAGGCCGACGATCAGCTTGGGTGATCGCGGGATCAGCGCCCGTATGCGGGAGCGGTTACGCGTGCGGCCGCCCGTCGCCATCGCCGCGGTGTCGGCGAAGGCGGCGGAGGCGGGACGTTCGCCGGCGGCCAGGCCGTCTGCCGCGATGTCTTCTCTCGGGGCGGCGGACTCGGTCGATCGGGCGAGCTCCTGCTCGCGGATGCTCTCATCCATTGTGACGCGTCCTCGGGTCGATGAAGCCGTACACCAGGTCCATGATGAAGTTCGCCGCCAGCACCGTGACGGTGATGATGAGGAAGATGCCCTGCATCAGCGCGTAGTCGTTGTTCTGCACCGCCTGGATGAGGAGCTTCCCGATCCCGGGGTAGGAGAAGACCTGCTCCATGACGATGGATCCGGCGACCACGAAGCCGAGAGAGATGCCGAAGCCGGCGATCGAGGGGAGGATCGCGTTGCGTGCCGCGTATGTCAGCAGCACGCGAGAGTTTCGCAGACCCTTCGCCTCGGCGGTGGTCACATAGTCGTCAGAGAGGGTCGAGACCATCATGTTGCGCATTCCGAGCAGCCACCCGCCGAACGATGACAGCACGATCGTCAGCGCGGGCAGCGTGCCGTAGTAGAGCACCGACCCCACGAACGCCCACGACCATTCCGGGCCGCCGGTGAACTCGAGCCCGTAGGCGTGGATCCGCGGGAACCAACTGTTCTGCACCGAGAAGAAGTACACCAGCAGCAGGGCGAGCCAGAAGTACGGCACGGACTGCAGGAGGGTGGATGCCGGGACGACGCCGTCCACCCACGTGCCCCGCTTCGCTCCGATCCAGATCCCGCCGGCGATCCCGACGAGGAACGACAGCAGGGTCGACAACCCCACGAGCCCGATGGTCCAGGGCAGCGACTCGCTGATGAGGGTGGCGACGGGGACGGGGTACTGCGTGACGGAGACGCCGAGGTCTCCGCTGACGATGCGACCGAGATAGGTCGCGTACTGCGTCCAGAGGGGTTCCCCGGTGTCGGAGCCGAGGAGGAGCCTGATGGAGTTCTCCACGCCCGGCGGGATGTCCCGGCCCACCCGCGCCAACTTCGCGAGAAGTATGTCCGCTGGGTCGCCCGGCATCATGCGCGGGATGAAGAAGTTGAGGGTGAGCGCTGCCCAGAGCGTCAGCAGATAGAACGCGATGCGCCGTGCGTAGTACTTCACCGGCATCCCCTCTCGGTCATCAGGACTCCTCCTCGGTCATCCACCCGCGCTCACTTCTCGGCGGGCTTCAGATTCTGGAGGATGTACGCCATGTCGAGCGCCGACCCGGTCTGCTGGTAGGCGTACAGGTCGTCTTCGGTCGGCCACCCGGTGTAGTCGGTGTCGTTGAAGAACGTCTGCGCGGCGTTGATGTTGACCGGGATGTAGGGCAGGTCGCGCACGATCTCGGTCTGGATGCGGTCGTACGCCGCAGCCTTGACGGCTTCGTCGTCGGTCGCCGCCGCGGCCTTCACGGCTTCGTCGACGATCGGGTTGGAGTAGCGGGAGAAGTTCAGGTGTCCCGGAGCGAGCTCTTCACCCACCGGCGCCGTGAACGTCGTGGTGAGGAAGTCGTTGTAGATCTTCCACGGGTCCGCGAGCGGGGTCGTCTGCATGAAGCCGAGCATCAGCTCGAACTGACCGGTCTGGCGCCCGTCCGAGAACTCCTGCCATGAGAACGTGCCCGCGGTGATCTTGATGCCGGCGGCCCGCGCCTGCTCTTCGATCAACTTGCCGGCGTTGTTGTAGTCGGTCCACCCGTCAACCGAGTTCATCGTGAGCTCGAGCGGCACGCCGTCCTTCTCATAGATGCCGTCGCCGTTCTTGGTGTAACCGGCGGCCTCGAGCACCGCGCCTGCGGCGGCAGGGTCTGCGGTCTGCGGCGCCTCGTGGGGCTGGCCTTCGCCGATCCACTTGTCGTCGCGACCGAGGAGCGCGAGGGTGGGCGACATCGGGGTCGTGAGTCCGACGAACGCCTTGTCGGTGATGGTCTCGCGATCGATGGCGAGATAGATCGCTTCGCGCACCGCCGGGTCCGTCTGCGGCCCGACGCAGCCGAGCTCGGCGTTGCTGCAGGTGTAGAGCACGGTCGGGTCGGACGGGAGCACCATGTACCCCATCCCGCCGTCCACCAGCGACTGATAGTTCGCGCTGAAGATCGACGTGTAGTCGATCTCGCCGGCGGCGATGAGATCCTCCGCCGCCTGGTTGCCGTCGATCGCGAGGAAACGGATGTCCTTCAGCGCAGGCTCGTCCCAATACTCCTCGTTGGCCGTGAAGGTGTAGGCGCCGCCGGAGAGTTCGTCGACGACGTACGGCCCGCTTCCGACCGGATCTTCGTTGGTGCCGCCGGTCGGGTCGTCGTTGCCCTCCCAGATGTGCTGAGGCAGGATCAGGGCCATGCCGAGGATGGCGACGACGTTGACGAACTGCGGGTCGCTGAAGACCAGCTTCACGGTGTTCTCGTCGATGGCCACGGCGTCGGTGAGCGTCTCGGGCCGCGTGAACTCGTAGGTGAAGGTGAAGATGACGTCGTCGACGGTGATCGGCTCGCCGTCGTTCCATTTCGCGTCGTCGCGGATGTCGACGGTGAGCTCTCGACCGTCGGCACTGAACTCGTAGTCCGTGCCGATCAGGGGATGGGGCTCCTCCGAGCTCATCCGGTTGAAGTGGAACAGCGGCTGGTAGACCAGCCCGTTGGTTCCGGCCAGCGGGCTCGGGGAGAGCGGGTTGAAGTTGGCCACGACCGGGGTCTGTGCGCCGGCGAAGACGGTGAGTGTGTCGTCGGTCGCGGTGCTGCTGCCGGAGGCGGCGCACCCGGAGGCGAGCAGGGCGAGGCTCGTGGTGACGGCGGCTGCCGTGACGAACCGGTGTCGGGAGGAGGGGCGGAGCATCTTCGGTCCTTTCGTGGGGGCGGTGCGGAGGTGGTTCAGTACTGCGTCGATGGGACGGGGATCGTGCCGGCTCGGCGGTGCTCGCCGTGCAGGAGTGAGGCTCGGATGCGGGCTTCGACAGCCGACCGCTCGCTCGTGTCCAGCGGCTGCCGATCGAGCGCGAGCAGGATGGACCCCATCAGCGGAGAGAGGTCGGGAATGATGACGCGTGCGAGGGGATGCGTGGCTGCGATCCCCGCGCGCACCGCGTCGCTGAGCAGGGGGTGATCCGCTGCCAGCACACCGCCGCCGAGGACGACATCCGCCTCGGTGTCGTGCAGGCCCACCCGGTCGAGGGCGACTCGTGCCATCGCGACCACCTCCTGTGCCTGGCGCTCGACGATCTGCTGCGCGACCCGGTCGCCGAGGGATGCGGCCTGGAAGAGGATCGGAACGATCTCGTGCAGGCGCGTCTGGTCGAGCTCGCCCAGGTGGACGGCTTCGGACACTCCGAGGGCGGTGTCCCTGCCGAAGTGACGCGCGATCGACTCGGCGAGGACGGTGCGCGGCCCGCGCCCGTCCTCGGCCCGTGCCGCGTGGAACATCGCGGCGAGGGAGAGGTCGAATCCGCCGCCCCAATCGCCGGTGATCGTGCCGATCGCCGCGAAGCGGGCGACCTCTCCGTGGCGGCCGAGGCCGACGCAGTTGATCCCGGCACCGCACACCACCGCGACGCCGACTCTGTGGTCCACGCCCGAGCGCAGCAGGGCGAGAGTGTCGTTGCCGACCTGGACGTCGGGCGTGAGCCCCCAGGCGAGGATCCGATCGCGCAGCAGACGCTCCTCGACGTCGAAGTCGGCGTTGGCGACGTACGCGCCGATGCCGCGGATCGCCGGAGATCCCGCCGCCGAGACGGCGGCGTCCACCGCGTCGCGCAGTTCCCGCTCCGCCGCGTCGATGCCGATGGAGTGAGGACGGTGACCGCCGGTTCGCGTCGTACTCAGGATCTCGCCGTCGAGGCGGACGACGGCGATCTCGGTCTTGGAGTTTCCGCCGTCGATGGCGATCACAGCGGCCTGAGGTGCGGCGGTCATCGGGTCCACGACAGGAAGGCGGCGTTCTCGGCGATCAGCCGGTCCGTCAGGTCGTTCGCCAGGTCCCATTGGCCGACCAGCGGATGAGCGAGCAGAGCGTCGGCGATACGCTCGCGACCGCCGTGGAGTGCGGCATCCAGGGCGAGCTGCTCGTAGGCCGCGACATGAGCGATCAGCCCCGCGAATCGCGGTTCGACAGGCGCCTGGTCGAGAGGCGTCGCGCCGTTGCGTCCGATGCGGGCAGGGGTCTCGATCACGAAGTCATCGGGGAGGAACGGCAGGGTTCCGCGATTGAGAGTGTTCACCACCTGGATGTCGCCGCGGTCGGACATCAGCGACGCGACCAGCTGGACGGCTGCCTCGGAGTAGAACTCGCCGCCACGGTTCGACAGCAGCGCGGGCTTGGTGTCGAGCGCCGGATCCGCGTACATCTCCAGGAGTTTCGCTTCCATCTCGGCGACCTGTTCCGCACGGGTGGGGCTGTGCAGCTGCTCCTGGACGACGGTGTCGTGCTGGTAGAAGT
>NZ_JAPSHY010000034.1 GCF_031179285.1 Microbacterium sp.
CGGTCTCCGACGCCGTTGCCAAGGGCAGCAAGGTCTCGATCCCGGGCTGGATCTCGTTCGAGCAGGTCGACACCGCCGCTCGCACCGGCCGCAACCCGCAGACCGGCGCCGAGATCAAGATCCCGGCCGGCAAGCGCGTCAAGGTGACCGCCGGTTCCAAGCTCAAGGCAGCCGTCAAGTAAGACCGCTTCCGCGAAAGGCCGCTCCTGCTCGGCAGGGGCGGCCTTCGTGCGTTCTCCGAGGTGCGCGCGCCTAGGCTGGAGGGGTGAGTTCCCGACCCGAGACGAGCAGGCGCACTGCGGCGTACCGTGCGTCCGGGGTCGTGGTCCTTCTCGCTGCCTCGGCTGTGGCCGTGACCTTCGCGCTTCTCGTCGGCGGCGGCGCGGAACCTCCCCTTCTGCAGGACCCCGGCCCCTTCGTGCTGTGGGGGACTCCCATCGCCCGGCTGGTCATGAACCTCGCCGGCGCAGCGATGCTCGGCTCTCTGGTGCTCGCACTGTTCGCGCTGCGAAGCGGCGACCGAGCATTCGACTTCGCCCTCAACGTCGCCTCGATCGGCGCGGCGGTCTACACGGTCGCCGCCGGTCTCACCGGCTTCCTCGCGTTCATGGCCGCCTTCAACCCGAAGCTCAGCATCGAGCGCGAGTTCGGATCCCAACTCGGACGCTTTCTGCTCGAGCTGCCGCTCGGACAGTCCTGGCTGATCACGACGGTCTTCGGATCCGTCATCACGGTGCTCGCCTTCGCATGGCGCAGCTGGGCGGCCACCCTCATCATGGCCGCACTGGCAGCCAGCTCATTCCTGCCGCTGGCGACGCAGGGCCACGCGGGAGATCTCGCAGGTCACAACGTCGCGGTGAACTCGATCTTCCTGCACATGATCGGCGCCGCCGTCTGGCTCGGCGGACTCCTGCTCGTGATCCTGCTCCGTGGACGGAAGGACGTCGACCTCGCCACCCTCGTCGGGCGATACTCGACGCTGGCGATCGCCGCATTCGTCGTGGTGGCGGCATCCGGCATCGCGCGCTCCATCGTCGCCCTCGGGGACTGGGCCGAGCTCTGGACGCCGTATGGCGCGATCCTGCTCGCCAAGGCGGTGCTGCTCGGGCTCATGGGCCTCCTCGGTGCGTGGTACCGGGTGCGGCTGATCCCGAGGCTCGCCGGAGATCACGCCGCCCGCTGGTTCTGGACGCTCGTGGTGTGCGAGATCGCTCTGATGGGGATGGCATCGGGTGCTGCCGCCGCGCTCGCGAGGACACCGCCGCCGACCGGGGAAACGGCGACGTTCGTCGAGACTCCCGCGGAGGTGCTGACACGGTCACCTCTTCCCCCTGAGTTCACGCTGGATCGCTGGTTCACGGCATGGGACCTCGATGTTCTCTGGCTCATCGCCGCGGCCTTCGGGCTCTTCTTCTACCTGGCGGGCGCATGGCGCCTGCACCGGCGCGGCGATCGCTGGCCGATTCACCGCACGCTGTTCTGGGTGTTCGGGATGCTGCTGCTGGTGTGGGTGACCGGGGGGCCGATCAACGCCTACCAGGAGTACCTGTTCAGCGTGCACATGCTCGGGCACATGATGCTGTCGATGGCGATCCCGCTGCTGCTCGTCGCCGCAGCTCCCATCACCCTCGCCCTCCGGGCAGTGCGCAAACGCGATGACGGCACCCGCGGTGGCCGTGAGTGGATCATGTGGGCGGTGCACTCGCCGTTCGCACGGGTCGTCACGCATCCCTTCGTCGCAGCGGCGATCTTCATCGTGTCGCTCTGGGCCTTCTACTTCACCGATCTCGTGCGCTGGTCGATGTTCGAGCACCTCGGCCACGAATGGATGGTGGCCCACTTCCTCATCTCGGGCTACCTCTTCGTCATGAGCCTGATCGGTGCCGACCCCGTGCCCTACCGTCTGCCGTACCCGGGACGCCTCATCACCCTGATCGCGGTGATGGCGATGCATGCCTTCTTCGGCATCGCGATCATGATGCAGGAGGGGCTCATGGTCGCGGACTGGTTCGGCGCGATGGGGCGCGACTGGGGTCCGGCGCCGCTGGACGACCAGTACACCGGCGGCGGCATCGCATGGTCGATCGGCGAGATCCCGACCCTCATCCTCGCGATCACCGTCGCGATCCAGTGGAGCCGCAGCGACACCAAGCTGCAGCGTCGTCGAGACCGTCACGCCGATCGCACAGGCGAGGCCGAGCTCGAGGAGTACAACGCGCGGTTGGCGAAGCTCGAGGAACAGGACCGGCGCCTCCAGGAGCGCGAGCGGCGCTGACCCGCGGGCGCCGCTGCCCCGGCGCCGTGACCTCAGTCGGTCTCGAGCTGGTCCTCGGGGGAGCCGACCCTGATCGACGCTGAGCCGTCCGGCAGGATCACGATCGTCCCGTTGACCTGGAAGGGCACGTCCTCCGAGATCGCCGTGACCTTGCCGTCGAACAGCGACTGGATCTCGACTTCGATATGGGCCACCGCGTCGGCGACCGGGATCTGCCAGTGCGCACCGTCCGGAGCGACGGTCACGCTCGGCTGCACGGCGATGGACCATGTCGGCGGGGACGCGATCCGGTTGGAGACCTCGAGGCCGAACGGGCACGCGGTCGGCTGCAGCACCTGCTGACTCGTGCACTCCTGCAGGAACTCCTCGACGCGCTTCTGCACCACCGCGACGAACTCCTCCGTGGGCTCGGTCTGCACGTCGATCGGTGTCGTGGTCAGCGGCGAGTCTGCCAGGACGCTGACCCCGGGAGACCGCGAGATGGGAGTGTCGACGGTGACCGAATACACGCCAGGGGTGAACACGAGCAGTGGCAGCGGATCCAGCGGCGCGGCTTCCGCCCCCGCGGCGGATACCTGCCGTCGATCGACTTCGAAGCCGTTCACCGAGAACCGGTCCGCACCGCGTACCGTCAGCTCGATCGCAGCGAGCGGACTCTCGGTGAACCGCCAGTTCGGAGCCACCCCGATCCACCCGTCCTGCGTGACCGCGAAGGTCGTCGATCCCTCGTGCTTTCCGGCCCGGTACGACACCGCGACGGAGGTGAGACCGTCGACGGTCTCCTCCGAGACCACCTCGACGTCGGTGAGGGGGGCGAGCGCCGCCTGCCGCAGCAGAGCTTCGGATGCCGTGGGATCGATGCCTGCGATCTCGAGCGTCTCGCGGTCGAGCGCGACACCGGGAACGCGGAGCGCGTCGGCAGCGCGGCCGTCGGAGAGGAGGTCGAGATAGTGCGAGACGAACGCGGATGGACCGTAGAACTGCTGATACAGCGTCGCGCCGCCGGCGCCGATGGCCGCGATCAGCATCACTCCGACGAGGGCGAGGAGCGCGAGGTCGGCGCCGAGACGGGAGCGCCGAGGCGCTTTCGTCTCTGGCCGCGTCATGGCGCCAGTCTAGGAGGGCGTCCTGAGACGATGCCGAGCGTCGCGGGTGTCGAGCGGACGCCGCCACGTAGCATGGGTGGGCATCCCGCATCCGCCCGCTTCCCCGTGAGAGAACCGTGTCGATTCCCGCCCTGTCCGACGAGCAGCACGAGCTGTTCCGTCTCATCGAGGACACCGGCGAGCACGTGTTCATCACCGGTCGTGCCGGCACCGGAAAGTCGACGCTCCTGCAGTACTTCGCCTGGAACACGAAGAAGCAGATCGCAATCTGCGCGCCGACGGGGGTGGCCGCGCTCAATGTCGAAGGCCAGACGATCCACTCGCTGTTCCGCCTGCCCATCGGACTCATCGCTGATGGCGACATCGACCAGACTGACGCGACGCGTCGCATCCTCAACGCCATCGAAACGCTCGTCATCGACGAGATCTCCATGGTCAACGCCGACCTCATGGACGCGATCGATCGTTCGCTGCGACAGGCGCGGGGCCGGCGGGCCGAACCGTTCGGCGGCGTCCAGGTCGTCATGTTCGGTGACCCCTATCAGCTGGCACCGGTGCCGCCGCGCGGGGATGAACTGCGCTATGTGCAGGACCACTACCGTTCATTCTGGTTCTTCGACGCGAAGGTGTGGGCCGGGTCCGCTGCGGGCGAGGGCGGATTGCTGGATCTCGGCAGGCACGGTGCCGAACTCCACGTGCGTGAGCTCGTGCAGATCCACCGCCAGGCCGATGACGGGTTCAAGGCGATGCTCAATGCGGTGCGCTACGGGCGGGTGACGGCCGAGATCGCCGGCATCCTCAACGCGCAGGGCGCGCGCACACCGCCGGAGCCGGAGCCGGGCGAAGTCCCGATGATCACCCTCGCGACGCGCAACGACATCGTGAACAACATCAACCGCCGCCACCTGGCCGCCCTCCCGGGCAAGGAGCAGACCGCCAAGGCTGAGGTCAACGGCGACTTCGGGCGCGGTGAGGCGTCGCTTCCCGCTGAGGCGGAGTTGAAGCTGAAGGTCGGCGCGCAGGTGATGTTCCTGCGCAACGACACCTCGATGTCCGGCGAGCCGCCGCGCTGGGTCAACGGCACGATCGGCACGGTGACCCGGATCCTCGGGGGTGCGGTGCGGGTCGACATCGACGGCGAGGAGGTCGATGTCGAACCGGCGGTCTGGGAGCGGTTCCGCTACGCGTACGAGCCCTCCACGAAGAAGCTGACGCGCGATGTGGTGGCGGAGTTCACGCAGTTCCCGCTGCGGCTGGCGTGGGCCGTCACCATCCACAAGTCGCAGGGCAAGACCTACGAGCGCGCCATCATCGACCTCGGCTCCGGCGCGTTCGCGCCCGGCCAGACCTACGTCGCGCTCAGCAGGCTGACCTCACTCGACGGTCTTTACCTCTCGCGGGCGCTCCGTCCCAGCGACATCCGCGTGGATGAGGACGTCCGCCGGTTCATGCGAGACGCCTACTTCGCGGCATCCACCCCGGAGATCCCGCGACCCTCGGCCTCCTGACCCGTTTCCCGACACCGAGACTGCAGTTGCACGCCGAGACCGTGGCGCAACTCCACCCTCTCGGCGCGAAAGTGCCGTCTCGCGGCCAGGAGCAAGGGTGGTCAGGCGGCGGCGCGGGCGCGGTCGAGGTCTTCGAAGAGCTCGGTGTTGAAGCGATAGGCGAGGAGCACCTCGTCGATCACCCGCTCTCGCTCGGCCTCGTCCCAGGGAGCGGTGTCGAGCTGCTCGCGGTAGACGTCCTTGAACGCGGCGGGGTCGGCGATCGAGTCGAACAGGTAGAAACCGATGCCGTTCGTCTCGAAGCCGAAGCGGCGCGCCATCACCCGGCCGATGAACACTCCGCCCGAGAGGTCGCCCAGGTAGCGCGTGTAGTGGTGAGCGACGAAGCCGCCGGCCCAGGTCGCGCTGACCTGGCGGATGCGCTCGACGTATCGCCGTGTCGACGGCAGCGGGGAGATCTGCTCTCGCCAGTCGCCGCCGAGGAGGAATCCGAGATCGGCTTCGAGCGCGGGAAGCCGAGTGAGCCCGTCACTGAGGAAGACGGAGGCGACCGGATCGTGCCGCATCCGCTCGCCCGCTGCCTCAAGGGCGTCATAGATGAAGTAGTGCTGCGCGACGAGGGCGATGTAGTCCTCGCGAGAACCCTGACCTCTCAGCAGATCGGCCATGAAGCCGGCGTGCTCGCTGCGGGAGTGCGAACCGGAGGAGCGCTCGCGCAGGGCCGCGGAGAAGGAGAGGATCTCGGACATGGCAACAGTGTAAGGGTGACCTAACTCCGAGGGGAACCGCGGGTTTCAGCCGTGGGGCTGCGGCTTGACCCCGAGCCGGGCGCACGCCGCCTCGTAGACGGCCACGACCTCGCGTCTCACTGACGGGCGGTCGCTGATCGCTCCACCCGGCCACGCGATGGTGACCTCTGCGGTATCGCCATTGCTTCGCGTCACCTGCCACGTGCCTCCGTCGCCGTCGAAGCGCGCCATCTCGGCTCCGCTCACCTCACCGCCTGCCCGGTCTGCGAACGCCCTGGCGATGAGCAGATTGTCATCGGCATGGTCGCCGTTCATGTGGCGAAGAACTGCAGAGACCACGTCGGAGTCGAACATGTGGGGCACGCCATCACTGTACGGGTCTCGCACCGCGGCCGGGCGGCGGTGCGGTCTTTCAGCATCCTCGTTCTAGACTCGGGGGACACGTCTCCGGGGGTTTCATCCATGCAGCTTCTCTCGTCGCGCCGCTGGCGCGCAGCGGCGGCCGGCGCCGCCGCCCTCGCGCTCGTCCTCACGGGCTGTGCGCCCGAGGACACCTTCACGTATACGCCGCCCGCTCAGGCCGAGGGCGAGCTTCCCGAAGAGACGCTGGTTCCGCTGCAGGAGGCGGTGTCCGCCGCGATGACCGCAGCCGGAGCATCCGGTGCCGTCGTGGGAGTGTGGGTTCCGTGGAGCGGCAGCTGGGTGGCCGGCGTCGGAACTCAGGAGCCGGGCGGCGGCGCCGAGATCAGCACGGACATGGCCTTCCGCATCGGTGACGTGACCCGCCTGATGACCTGCGATGTGCTGTACGGCCTCGTCGATGACGAGATCGTCGAGCTCGACGCTTCGGTGCCCGACTATGTCTCGGGTGTCGCGGACATGGACGAGATCACTCTCCTCGATCTCTGCAACGGCACCAGCGGTGTCGGGTCGTCCGAGCCGACGGTGAAGTCGGCGTGGCTCAACACCCCGGCCCGCGAATGGGCTCCGCTCGAGCTCGCCGGTTACGGGCTGAGCCGCCCGCCGGTGCCGCCGCACACCACCTACCGCGACTCCGACGCCGGCTACCTGCTGCTCGGGCTCGCACTGGAGCGCGCGTCGGGCATGAGCGCGTCCGCGTTGATCGCCGAGTACGTCACCGAGCCGCTGGGCCTGGAGAACACATCGCTTCCCGGCAAGACCGCGGCCCCGCCGTCGGACGGCCCCGTGATGAACGGCCACTACCTCTCCCCGGTCGAAGGTGGCTACAACTGCGCCGCCCCGGTCGACATCACCACGCTCTCGGCGAGCTCCGGTTACACCGATTCCGGTGCCGTGTCGACCATCGAGGATCTCGGCCGGTACGCACAGGCCGTGGCGGCGCAGGCGCTGCGTCCCGAGAGCAAGAAGGATGATCGCTTCGCCGCTCCGCTGCCGGCCTACGACGGCGCGCCGTCATGGCTGCAAGCCACCGGCGGCGCGCTGCTCGTGGGATCGATGGTGGGCCAGCAGGGCTGGACACCCGGATACGCCACGGCGGCGTATTCGGATCCGGCCACCGGTTTCACGGTCGCGGTGGCTCTGAACGACTCGACAGCCGGTAGCAGCGTGGTGTCCGCCCTTGCGTGGGAGCTCGCAGCGATCGCCTCGAAGGCGCCGGCGGCGTCGGGGCAGACCGCCCCGGAGTTCGGTCTGCCGTTCACCGCCGAGCAGTACCACCAGGCGGTCGCCGATGCGGCACTCGCCTGCGTCGCTCCTCCCGCGGAATGAGGGACGGCCCGCGAACCGACTGCTGAGGCAATGAAAGGGGCGCGATGGCCACCATCGACAACGCGATCTACGTGAACGGCGTCCGCACCGAGAACCCGCAGTCGCTCAGCGAGACGTTCGAACGCCTGCGTGAGCGAGGGGGAATGAGCTGGATCGGGTTGTACCGCCCCAGCGAGAGGGAGATCCGCGAAGTCGCCGACGAGCTCGGCATCCATGCCCTCGTCGTGGAGGACGCGCTCGCAGGCCACCAGCGCGCGAAGCTGGAGCGCTACGGTGACGTGCTGTTCATGGTGCTTCGGCCGGCCCGGTATCTGGATGAGACCGAAGAAGTGGAGTTCGGAGAGGTTCACGTCCTCGTCGGACACGACTTCGTGGTGACCATCCGCCATGCCGAGTCGCCGGATCTCGGTCGCGTGCGACGCCGGCTGGAAGGGGATGCCGAGCTCCTCGCCCGCGGGCCCGAAGCGGTGCTCTACGCGATCCTCGATGAGGTCGTCGATGAGTATGCGCCGGTGCTCGCCGGCCTCGAGAACGACATCGACGAGATCGAGAGCCAGCTGTTCGAGGACGACGTCGATGCGACGCAGCGCATCTATGAACTGGGCCGGGAGGTGATCGAGTTCCAGCGCGCGACGCAACCGCTGGCGGGGATGCTGGAGGCTCTGCTGCGCGGATCCGAGAAATACCGGGTCGACGAAGAGCTGCAGCGGTACCTGCGGGATGTGCTCGATCACACGCTGCGGGTCAGCGATCGGGCGACCACGTTCCGCACCGTGCTGGACAACGCCTTGACCGTCGAATCCACCATCGTCGCACGACGCCAGAACGAGGAGATGCGACGGATGACCGAACTCAGCATCCGTCAGAACGACGAGGTCAAGAAGATCTCGGGGTGGGCGGCGATCCTGTTCGCGCCGACACTGATCGGCGGGATCTACGGCATGAACTTCGATCACATGCCGGAGTTGCACTGGGTGTACGGGTACCCCATGGCGATCGGTCTGATGCTCGCCATGGGTGGGGGCCTGTACGCCGCGTTCAAATACAAGGGCTGGCTCTGAAGCCTCGAGCCGGCTCACCCGGGCTGGCGGCTCAGAAGAGGGATGCCGGGAGCGTGCCCTCGAGCTCGAGCAGTGCCCGCTTCGTGACGAGGCCCTCGCCGGGTGCGCCACCCGAGTAGCCGCCGAGTCCGTCGCTCGCGAGCACTCGATGGCACGGGACGATGATCGGGAGCGGGTTCGCGCCCATGATCGAGCCGATGCCGCGCGCAGGGACGGCTGTTCCGCTCAGGGCCGCCAACTCTCCATACGTCACGGACTGCCCATAGCCGACACGGTCGTACAGTGCAGACAGCACCGCACGGGTCGTCGCCGTCTGCCGGCCGAGGTCGACCGGAAGCGCGAATCGGCGAAGCGCGCCGGCGAAGTAGGCGGCCAATTGGCCCAGCGCCTCGTGGAGCAGCGGGTCGGCGTCGACGTCATCCGACGCACCTGCCGGTGGCGTGGCCCGCCAGCCGACGCGGGTGATGGCGGTGCCGTCGGACACGATGCCGATCGACCCGACCGGCGACCGGAGCGTGCCGAACGAGATCATGCGCCGAGCATACGGCGGGTCGCGGACGCCCCGGCAGACGCGTCGGCGCGCCACCGCGCCGCGATGGTCAGGACGGACGCCAGGACGAGCAGTGCCGCCCCGAGCCAGGCGGCGGCCGCGAAACCCGCTGTGAAGGCCACGGTCGCCGCCCTGGTCAACGCCGCCGCCGCTTCCGCCGGAAGATCGCCGGCCGCCTCGAGTGCTGTTGCGAGCGTCTCCTTCGCGGTTTCGTAGGCGCCGGCCGCAGCGCCGCCATCGGACCCGTCGGCGAGGCCGGCTCGGTAGATCGCGATGCCGAGGCTGCCCATCGCGGCGATGCCCACCGAGACTCCGATCTCGGTGCTCGTCTCGCTGAGGGCCGATGCCGCCCCCGCTCGCTCGGCGGGAGCGGAGCCGACCACGAGGTCGGTGCCGAGGGCGGTCACCGGTCCGATCCCGGCGTAGGCGACCGCGAAGCCGATCAGGATGAGGGGTGTGTCGGCAGTCGTCACCACCGACGCCAGGATGATGAATCCGGTCGCGGACACGGCGAGCGCCACCGCCACGATGAGCAGCGGATGAATGCGGCGCGCGAGCACCGGGGCGAGAAGTGAGGTGACGATCAGCGCCAGTGCCGCGGGAAGCAGCAGCAGTCCCGTGACGAGGGGGCTGTGATCGGCGACCAGCTGCAGGTACTGGGTGAGGAACAGGTAGATCCCGCCGATCGCGAGGGTGCTGATGAGCATGGCGACGAGTCCCGCACGCAGCGCTCGGCTGCGGAAGAGGCGCAGGTCGAGCAGCGGGTCGGCCAGGCGGTTCTGGCGACGGATGAAGAGCACGCCGAGCAGGAGCCCGACGGCGCCGATCGCGACAGCCGGCGCCGCGAGCCCGTGAGAGGCGAGGTCCTTGATGCTGAACGTGATCGTCAGCATGCAGGCGATGATGAGGGCGACGCTGAGGAGGTCGGGCCGACCGACCGCGCGGTCGCGGTGCTCGGGCAGCAGGAACGGAGCGGCGACCAGGAGCACGAGCATCACCGGGACACCGAGGAGGAATACCGAACCCCACCAGAAGTGCTCGAGGAGCGCCCCGCCGACGATGGGACCCAGCGCGATGCCCGCCGAGAACATCGTCGCCCAGATGCCGATGGCCATTCCTCGTTGCTGCGGATCGAGGAACATGTTGCTGATGAGCGCGAGCGTCGATGGCATCAGTGTCGCTCCGGCGATGCCCATCACGGCTCGGCTGGCGATGAGCATCTCGGGAGTGATCGAGAACGCAGCGGAGGCGGAGGCGACGGTGAAGGCCGCTGCACCGACCAGCAGAAGTCTCCGCCGGCCGATGCGGTCGCCGACAGCGCCCATCGTGACCAGGAAGCCGGCGATCATGAACCCGTAGATGTCGACGATCCAGAGGAGCTGAGCCGACGTGGGCTGTAGATCCTCGCTCAAGCGCGGCACGCCGAGGTGCAGCACGGTGACGTCGAGTGACAACAGCAGAGTGGGGAGCGCGAGCACGGCGAGCCCGAGCCACTCCCTCGCGCCTGCGCGTGCCGCGACTGTCGACGAGCTCTGATTCATGGGAGTTCCCTGCCTTTCCCCAGCGGTGCTCTTCTGCTTCGCGAGCCCGTCGTCCATACTGGAGCCGTTCCCACCTGTGGAGAAGTACCCACTTTTTTCTTGGGTACTAACTATTCGGTAAGTGGCTGGAGGCGATATGGCGGCATCGACGAGGTTCGGACCGTACGTGTGCGGCATCGACGCCGCGCTCGACGTGGTGAGCGGCAAGTGGAAGGGGCTCATCCTCTGGGAGCTTTTCGAGCACCACACTCTGCGTTTCGCTCAACTGCGAAGGGCGCTGCCCGGGGTGAGCGAGAAGATGCTCACTCAGCATCTGCGCGAGATGGAGATGGACGGCCTGGTCAATCGACAGGTGTACGCCGAGGTGCCGCCGCGTGTGGAGTATTCACTGACAGACGAAGGCAGGGCACTGAACGAGGCTCTGGAGCCCCTCGGGGACTGGGGGCGGGAGCGCATCGAGCGCAACCAGATCGCGCTGCTCGAGCACGCCGACGCCTCGCGTATGCCGCGCCCCTGACGGCCTGCGGCTACTGCTCGCCGTCCTCGGGGATGGGTGCGCCGGGACCCGGTCCCGGGCGAACCGGGGCGTCGGGCGCGATGTCGATGCGCGTGATGCCGTCGTGCTCGCTCACCTCGATGCGAGGAGCGGCGTCAGCCTCGGTGGCATCCGGTGCGGCTGTCAGCTGATCATGACGCTTCTCTTCGTCGGTCATCTCGCCGAGGGTGTCGTCGGCTGAGCGGTTCTCATCGGGCGTCGTCATGGGAGCTCTCCTTTTCATCGGTGACCCGGGCAGCGGTGGCGTCGGAGCGCCGGCGTCCCCACCGCGCCAGCAGATACAGCACGCCGCCGACCGCCAGCAGGCACGCACCGAACAGCCAGACGATCGGGCGCTGCTGGGTCAGCAGCAGGATGCAGGACGCGATGCCGAGGACCGGCACGAACGTCCAGACGCGGAAGTGATCGTGCTCGACGCGATCCCGACGCAGGACGAGCACCGAGACGTTGGCGCTGAGGAACACGAACAACAGCAGCAGTACCACCGTCTCGGCCAGCGTGCCGAGGTCTCCGACGAGGGTGAGCCCCATCGCCACCAGGGTGGTGGTGAGGATGGCGACCCAGGGGGTGCGACGCTTCGGAAGCACCCGGGAGAGCGCACCCGGAAGCAGGTTCTGCTCGGCCATGCCATAGGTCAGTCGGCTCA
Source organism: Microbacterium sp. (assembly GCF_031179285.1). Lineage (GTDB taxonomy): Bacteria > Actinomycetota > Actinomycetes > Actinomycetales > Microbacteriaceae > Microbacterium. The sequence continues at coordinate 11,742 of NZ_JAPSHY010000034.1, forward strand.
CCATGATCATCGTGAGCAGCGCTCCGTTGGCCACGGCGATGAGGGCGATGAGGCTGAACAGCCACGATGGGACGTTGAGGCCCGTGGCCTCGACCACCGCCAACAGCGGCCCCGTCGACTCCTGCAGTTCGGCGGCGGGAAGGGCGACGGAGCTGGCGAGTCCCACCAGCACGTAGACGGCGCCGGCGGTGAACAGGGCGGCGAAGAGCGCGCGCGGGTACGTGCGCCTCGGATCCTTCACCTCTTCGATCATGTTGGCCGAGGTCTCGAAGCCGACGAACGAGTAGTAGGCGATGACGGCGCCGGCGAGCACCGCCATCGCGACACTCGTGCCCTCTGGCGCCTGGACCGCGCGTGACATGTCGCCGCCACCGCCACCCACGAAGATGCCGACCACGGCGATGACGATCACCAGACCGCTCAGTTCGATGGCCGTCATCACCAGATTGGCGCCCATGGATTCGCGGATGCCGCGGGCGTTCAGAAGCCCGACGACGGCCAGGAAGACCATGGCGACGGGGATCGTCGGAAGATCGAAGAAGGTGCTGAGGTAGTCGCCCGAGAAGGCGATCGCGAGACCCGCGGCGCTCGTGACACCAGCCGCCAGCATGCTGAACCCGACGAGGAACGACACCAGCGGGCTGCGGAACGCCCGTTCGGCGAAGACCGACGCCCCTCCCGCCCGCGGGTACTTGGTCACAAGCTCGGCGTAGGAGCCGGCGGTGAGGAGCGCGAGCAGCAGTGCCAACAGCATCGGCGCCCAGAGCAACCCTCCCACCTTCTCGGAGAGCACGCCCATGAGCGCGTAGATGCCCGCTCCGAGCACGTCGCCGAGGATGAATGCGAACAGCAGCGGCCCGGTGATGGCCCGCTTCAGCTTGTTCGGCGCATCGGCTTCAGGGCGCACTTCCGGGGTCGTCGACTCTGTCGTCATGCCCTCACCGTAGGGGGAGAGCGGATGAGCTGCACGAGGGTTGACAACCGTATGGTCGCTGTGGGGCCGGAGCGCCGCGCGCGGGAACGACAGCGGGCCGCACCCGGTGGATGCGGCCCGTCGTCGGTGATTCGATTCAGCTGATCCTCTTGCGGTAGATCACGATGGCGAATGCGTAGGCGACCACCAGGATGCCGACGAGCCACGCCAGCGCGACCCAGATCTCGTCGCCGACCGGCTGCTCTGCGAGCAGCGCCCGGATGGAGTTGACGATCGAGGTGACGGGCTGGTTCTCGGCGAACCAGGCCACCGGCCCCGGCATGGTCTCGGTCGGCACGAAGGCCGAGCTGATGAACGGCAGGAAGATCAGCGGGTAGCTGAACGCACTCGCGCCGTCGACGGTCTTCGCAGAGAGTCCCGCGATCACCGCGAGCCAGGTCAGGGCGAGCGTGAACAGGACGAGGATGCCGGTGGCGGCAAGCCAGGCGCCCACTGATGCCCCGGTGCGAAAGCCCATCAGCAGCGCGACGCCGATGACGATCGCGATCGAGATGAGGTTCGAGACCAGTGACGTGAGCACGTGCGCCCACAGGACGCTCGACCGGGCGATCGGCATCGACTGGAAACGCTCGAAGATCCCGCCCTGCATGTCGAGGAACAGTCGGTACGCGGTGTACGCGATGCCGGAGGCGATGGTGATCAGCAGGATGCCGGGGAGCATGTAGTTGATGTACGACTCATCGGTTCCGGTGTTGATCGCGCCCCCGAGCACGTAGACGAACAGCAGCATCAGCGCGATCGGGGTGACCGCAGTGGTGATGATCGTGTCGGGGCTGCGGAGGATGTGGCGCAGCGACCGCCCTGTCAGGACGCGGGTGTCGCTGAGGACGTGGGAGGTCATCGGAGTTCCTTTCCTGCGGGTGCTGCGCTCGGCGCCGCGGCGGTGTCGGAGTCGGCGGTCTCGCCGACGAGTGCGAGGAACACGTCTTCGAGGGAGGGCTGCTTCTCGATGTACTCGACCTTCGCCGTGGGGAGCAGCTTCTTGAGCTCGGCGAGTGTGCCGCTCTGGATGATGGTGCCCTTGTGCAGGATCGCGATGCGATCGGCGAGCTGCTCGGCCTCGTCAAGGTACTGAGTGGTCAAGAGCACCGTGATGCCGCCGCTCGCGAGTTCCTTGATCGTCTGCCACACCTCGATGCGCGCCTGCGGGTCGAGGCCCGTGGTCGGCTCGTCGAGGAAGATGATCGGCGGGTTGCCGATCAGGCTCATCGCGATGTCGAGCCGTCGGCGCATGCCGCCGGAATAGGTACCGGCCTTCCGATTCCCCGCGTCGGCGAGCGAGAAGCGCGCGAGCATGTCGTCGGCGATGGCGCCGGGATTCTTCAGGTGGCGGAGCCTGGCGACGAGCACCAGGTTCTCGCGGCCGGTGAGGACTTCGTCGACGGCGGCGAACTGCCCGGTCAGGCTGATCGACTGGCGCACGTCGTTCGGCGCCGTGGCGACGTCGAATCCGTGCACCACGGCGCTGCCGGCATCCGCCTTCAGCAGAGTGGACAGGATGCGGACCAGAGTGGTCTTGCCGGCGCCGTTCGAGCCGAGGAGGGCGAAGATGCTGCCGCGTTCGACGTCGAATTCGACGCCGCGGAGCACCTGCAGATCCTTGAACGACTTAGTCACGCCCTTCACGCGGATGGCAGTTTCGGTGGTCATCGCTGCTCACCCCGCTTCGCGGCGTCGATGTCCTTGATGAGGCGGGTGCGCTCTTTGTCGATCCAGTGCTTGCCTCCGTAGGACTGCGCGAAGGTCTCGGCGAAATCGACGGGGTCGTCGCCCACGATGTCGCTGACCGGCGTACCGTCCACGGCGGCGCGCTCCCAGAGATCGGCCAGATCGGTGAACATCTTCATGAGCGTCTCGCCGTCGGTGATGCCGCCGAAGTACAGGAAGTACCGGTGCATCGCCTTGGCCGCCGTCGCATAGGGCTCCGGGAGGCGGTCGATGCGGGCCTTGTCCTGCTTGTACTGCTTCTTCTGCTCGAGCGAGCCGGTGAGGGCTTCGATCCATTTCGCGGCCATGGTCAGACTCCTTCGTTGTCGGTGTTGTTCGTGCTGTCGGTGTTGTTGTGGTGGAGCTGTTCGATGCGCTCGGCGAGGAAGCTCCATGTCCTCCAGAACTCTTCGAGCTGTTCCCGCCCCTTCGCGCTGAGCGAGTACACCTTGCGCGGCGGACCCTTCTCGGATGGGACCTTCTCCACATCCACGAGGCCCTTCTGCTCGATTCGCACGAGGAGCGCATAGATGGTGCCCTCGACGATCTCGGTGAATCCCTGATCGCGCAGCTGGGCGGTGATCTCGTACCCGTACGCGGGACGAACGGCGAGGACGGCGAGAACCACGCCCTCCAGGGTGCCCTTGAGCATCTCGGTCATCTGGTTGCCCATCGGATCACTTCCCTTCTACTCGGTGTTACTGACTACTGGTAGACGGTAACACTAGGTACCGGTAGTTAGCAACACTGAATAGTGGTGGATATCCTCGGACGATGACAATCCGCCGCGTTGTGCCCGCTCTCGCCAGTGCCGACCTGCAGGCATCCGCCGACTTCTACTCAGAGCTCCTGGGGCTGAAGGCGGTGATGGACCACGGCTGGATCGTCACTCTCGCTGACCCGGAGCACCCGGAGCGGCAGTTGAGCCTCGCCTCCGGCGATGCGTCGGCTGCGGTCGCCCCCGACGTGTCGATCGAAGTGGACGACGTCGATCACGCGCACCACCTGGCGAATCAGATGGGCGCCGAGATCGTGCACCCGCTCACGGACGAACCGTGGGGCGTTCGCCGGTTCTTCGTGAAAAGCCCGGACGGGCACATTCTGAACATCCTCGGGCACCCTGAGTCGCGGACGTCCTAGGAGAAGCGCGCGACTCCGGGTCAGATTGGCTGCGAGCCGAGCACGAGCTCGGCAACGAGGTCGACGGCAGCTGTCCGGATGCGCGCCCCCCGATCGGCCTCCGAGTCGTACGCGGCGAGCGTCGCCGAAGAGATGGGCACACGCGCTCGGATGAGTGGCACCATACTCCGTACCTCCTCGGTAAGCAGCCCGTCCGGTGCGGCGTAGGAGTTGGCCGGTGCGACGCGCTGCGGATCGTGCACGTCGAGGTCGATGTGCAGGTGCACTGCGTCGACGCGCTGCACGAGGTCGGAGATGATGGCGGCCAGATCCTGCGTCTGTCGAGCAGAGGGCGGCGGCACCTGAATGATCTTCGAAGCATTCAGCGCCCGCTCTTCCAGGGCTCCCATGTCACGCGCGCCGACGAGCACCACGTCGTCCTCGGGCAGCGGCGAGAAGCCCGGCACGCGCTTTGTCGCCTGCGACCAGCAGCGTCCGACGATCATGGCGAGTCCCTGCCCGTCGAGGAACCCGGTGCTCGTCGTCTCCGGTGTGTTGAAGTCGGCGTGGCCGTCGAGCCAGATGAGACCGATGCGTCGCTGCCCCGACGGCGCGGCACCGGCGAGCATCCCGAGTGTGGCGTTGCAGTTTCCCGAGAGCAGAAGCGGGAACTCGCCACGCTCGAACGCCCGGTGAGCCTCGCCGGCGATCAGCCGCTGCAGCTCGAAGGCAGTCTCGACCTCAGGCCGCCATGTCGACGCCGGGTCGAGCCGGTGAACCGATGGCGCCACACCTGACTCGCGTAGCCGGCGCTCGGCGAAAGGGGCGATAGCGAGGGGGCCCGCGCCCATCCGCGTTTCGGCGATGCCCGAATCGTAGGGCGCGAGAAGCAGACGTACCGGTCGCTTCTGCTGTCGTGCCGATTCCATGGGACCAGTATCGCGGGTGCGGGCACCGCTGCCTCAGATGCGCATCCGCTCAGCATCCGACGACCTCCGGTGCGGGGCGGCGTACAGGCCACCCCAGCGCGCCAGCTCTTCGACCAGCGGGGCGGCGCTCTCGCCGAGCGGGCTGAGGCGGTACTCGACCTTGGGTGGCACCTGCGGGTACACCGTCCTGATGAGAAGGCCGTCCTCCTCGAGTTCGCGAAGTTGTCGTGTGAGCACGCGCGACGTCGGGTCCTCCAGGAGCCGGCCCAGCTCACCGAAGCGCAGCACCCCGTGATCAGCGAGGAGCGAGAGGATGCTGGTCTTCCACGCTCCGCCGAGGACGGCGATCGACACCTCCGCGTCGCACACCTCCGACCACTCGTTGACGATCCGTGCGGTCTTCTCTCTCACGGGAGGCCTCCTCGTGCCGGTCACCTGGCGGGATGAAGCCGACAGTATCCATTCGGTAAGTACTGACAGAAATGTCGGTACTTGAGCTCATTGAACGTACTCTACAGACTGGGACCGTGACCGCAACCCCCACTGTCAACACATCCCGCTCGAGCCTCCGGCTCTGGTTCGCCATGATCCCGATGCTGCTCGGCATCCTCATCGGGGCGCTTGCCATCAGCAGCGTCTCCACAGCACTGCCCGCCATCCGGGGCGAGCTGGCACTCAGCGATATCGAAGCACTGTGGCTCGTCGACATCTATTCCCTCTCGCTCGCCGCCACGCTCATCATCGCCGCGCGGCTCGGCGATGCGTTCGGCCGCAAGAGCGTCATGCTCATTGGGCTGTCGGGCTTCGCCGTGCTCAATGCGGTGGGCGGTGTCGCGACCAACGGGATGGTCCTCATCGTCGTGCGGGCGTTGCTGGGTGTGGCGGAGGCGTTCGTCATCGCCGGCGTCGTCGCCACGATCGGAGCCAAGTACCACGCCCGCGAACGGGTGCTCGCATACGGCCTGTGGACGGCGACCTTCGGCGTCGGAAGCGCGCTGGGGCCGGTTCTCGGCGGGGTGCTGGCCGAGGGGCCCGGCTGGCGCTGGCTGCTGCTCGGGAGTGCGCCCCTCGCCGTGATCGCCGTCGTCCTCGCGATCTGGCTCGTGCCGGATTCGCGCAGCTCGAGACGACCTTCATGGGATCTCGCGAGCATCCTCTCCTCGATCGTCGCCCTCGGGTTTCTCGTGTTCGCACTCCACGAGGCGCTCGCAGCGCCCCTCGTGGCCGCCATCGCCGGCGTGATCGCCATCGCGAGCCTGGTCTTCTTCGTTCGCCGGCAACGGCGGCTGACGGAACCGCTCATCGACATCCGACTGTTCGGGCTGACCGGATTCAGCCCGGCCATCACCCGCATCGTCACCAGCAGCGGGGCATCGTCGGCAGCCGTGCTGCTCGTGAGCCTGCACCTGCAGGACAGCCGAGGTCAGAGCGCGGCCGAGGCCGGCCTCGCCCTGTTACCGCAAGCCGCGGCCATCGCCATCGGCGGCGTCGTCGCGCCGCTGGCGCTGCGCTGGCTCTCCGGCAACACGCTCACCGTGCTCGCGCTGCTGGTGCAGGCGGCGGGGCTGGCGTGGCTCGGCCTGGACCCGGAAGTCGTCGCCTGGCCCCTCACGCTCATCGGCCTCGGATTCGGTGTCGCCGCGACCCTTGCCGCGACGGCGTTGTTCGACGCGACGACGGAGGATGACGCCGGCCAGGTCGGCGCCATCCAGGAGGTCGGCTTCGCGCTGGGCGGCGGGCTGGGCATCGCGGTGTTCGGCATCATCGCGGCCGTGCTCGTCACCGGAGGATTCGTGACCGCGGTGATCGCGGCCGCGATCGTCGTCGCCGCGGCGGCCATCGTGCCGCTCGCCAGTCGGAGGTCTACCGCCCCGTGAGCAAAGCGTAGCTCTCCGCTCTGTTCGGAGCGCTCACCGCCGTTGAGCGAGCCGGGCTTCCAGCAGGTCTTCGGCGACCCGGCGAGCCTCCTGAAACGGGTCGGCAAAGGTCTCCATACCCACGGTGACGATGGCGCCCTCGTAGAGCAGCATCATCGCCTTGGCCGTCTGGCCGGGGTCCGTGATGCCCGCTTCGCGGCACAGTGCTTCGAACACGTCGAGCAACCAGGCCTTCTGGCGGGACACCTCGGGGAAGAGGGGGTGGCCATCGTGACCGTCCCCGATCTCGGCGCGGGCGTTGATGGCGCTGCAGCCCTTCGGGCTGTTCTCATCGGACCACGAGATGGCGGCATCGAAGATCGCCAGGACGCGGTGGACGCCCGGCGCGGGCACGCGGGCCAGGGTGTCGGCGACATGCGCGCGCCACCTCGCATCGCGATGCTGCAGGTAAGAGACGACCAGCGCCTCCTTGGAGCCGAACCGGTCGTACAGGGTCTTCTTCGTCACACCAGCGGCGTCGGCGATGGTGTCGACTCCCACCGCGTGGATGCCGCGTTCGTAGAAGAGCCGCGAAGCGGCGTCGAGCACACGCCGGGCGCCGGGTGTGAGGGGAGCGAGCTCCGGGACGGGGACGGCCATGCAAAGAGTATACCAACCTGTATAGTCGACTCTCATGAGTAAACAGATCGGTATACTCGGCGCAATCGCCACCACGCTCGCGGCCGCCGCGTTCGTGGCGACGTGGAGCTCAGGCTTCCTCGTCGCCGCGATCGCCACGGTGGAGGTGTCGCCGCTGACTCTGCTCGTCTGGCGCTTCGTACCGCTCGCCGGGCTCCTGCTCGCGCTGGTCGTCCTCACCGGCGCCGCCCGGCAGGTCACCCCGAGACAGCTGGGTGAACAGGCGGCCATCGGAGTGTTCGCCCAGTTCGGCTACTGCGCCGCGGTGTATGCCTCGATCGCCACCGGCATCGCGACGGGCACGGTGGCATTGATCGATGCCGTCCAGCCGCTGGTCGTCGCGATGCTCGTCGGCCCGCTGCTCGGTCTTCGCGTGAAGCCGGCTCAGTGGGCCGGCCTCATCGTCGGCGCGCTCGGGGTGGCGCTCGTGGTGCGCTCGCAGCTCGAGGGTTCGGCCGCGACGCCGGCGGCCTACCTGCTGCCGGTGTTGGCGATGGTCTGTCTCATCGTCGGCACCTTCCTTCAGCGACGTTCGGATGCCGGTACGAGTGTGCTCGTGACGCTCACGGTGCATGTCTCTGTGACCGCGGTGGCGCTGGTCGTGCTGGCGCTGATGACCGGCACGTTCGTACCACCGTCATCCGCGTCGTTCTGGTTCGCGGCGCTGTTCGCGGCGGCTTTCCCGACGCTCGCGGCCTACGGCCTGTATTGGTGGTTGCTGCGACGCGTGGGCATCACGGCACTCAACGCCCTTCTCTTCCTCATCGCACCGGCGACGGCCGTGGCCGGCGCACTCGTGCTCGGTGAGAAGCTCACGATGGTGACACTCGTCGGATTCGTGCTCTGCGGCGTCGGTGTCGCCGTCGTGCTCGCGGGCGAAGCGCGCGGCGCCCGTGACGATGGCGGCTCGGCTATGCGTGATCGAGCGCCTGACGATACGCGTCCGCATTCGAGAGGCCAGCGTCGTCGACCGCGTCGAGCCCTCGCGTCGCGAAGGCGGTGACCGCGTCCAGCAGCGCATCCGAAGAGAGGATGCGCGTGTGGCCGAAACCGGAGGTGCGCAGCATCCTGGAGCGTGATCCGTGTGCCTCGTGAAGTCTCGCGGCATCCGTGTCCGGCATCCGCCGATCGCCCGTGTCATGCACGATCAGCAGCTCGGTGTCGGGGGGCAGCGGGTTCGCCACGGCGTCGTAGCGCGACGACATCGATGCCTCGTCCTCACCGAGCCGAGCGTGGAACCGCCCCTTCGCGTGCGCCTCCGTTCGTGCGTCGAGGCGGAACTCTCGAGCGAACTCGGTCACGAAGGGATCGGCGGAGCCGGTGGCTGCGACGACAGTGACGCGTGTGACGGGGACGGTCGACCGCGCCACCGTGAGCGCGGCCAGCCCGCCAAGGGAATGACCGACGATCGCTCGGAACGGACCGTCGGTCGCATGAAGGGCTTCGGCAGCCGCGATCCAGTCGCGGATGTCGGCGGGTCCTCCCGCCGAGCGTCCGTGCGCCGGGGCGTCGAACGCGATGACCCGGACGCGCTCCGCGACGAGCTCGCGCACGAGGGGTGCGAATTGGGATGCCCGGCCCCGCCAGCCGTGAACGAGCAGCACAGCATCCTCGCCGGTGCCCCATTCATACGCCGTGATGTCGCGACCTCGTACCCGCACGGTCCGTCGTCGGGCGGCGAGATCGGTTGCGGCATCCGCATCGCGCACCGCGATGCGCGGAGTCGTGTCGAAGAATGCGCGGATCGCGAGGCGTCCGGCAAGAGCGGGAGAAACCCGGGCGACCGACCGCAGCGTCCGTCCCACGAGTGTGTGGAGAGTTGGCACGATGCCTCCATTCAAGAATACGAACGATCGTTCGTCCGTAGACTATACGATCGATCGTTCGTACACTAGGGGCATGACAGAATCCGTGATCATCGATGGGCGCCGGGCTCGTGGCGACGTCTCTCGACGCTCGGTGCTCGAGAGCGCGACGGACATCGCGTCGGTCGAGGGTCTCGACGGACTCACGATCGGGCGGCTGTCCGGCGCCACCGGCCGCAGTAAGAGCAGCATCGCGACGCTCTTCGGCAGCAAAGAAGGTCTGCAGCTGGCCGCGGTCAACGCGGCGCGTGAAGTCTTCATCGCGACGATCATCGAGCCGGCGCGCCGCGAACCCCGGGGCGTCCGGCGCCTCGCAATGCTGATGCGCAACGCCCTGCTGTACTCGAGAGAGCGCGTTTTCAGCGGCGGGTGCTTCTTCGCTGCGACATCGGCCGATGTCGATTCGAAGCCCGGTCCGGTGAACGACGCCGTGCGGACGGCGCTCGCGGACTGGTACAGCTACGTGGAAGTGCAGCTGAGGTATGCGATCGAGGCCGGAGAGCTCTCGGTCGGTGATGACGACGTCGAGCAGCTCGCCTTCGAACTCGTCGCCCTCGATGAGACGGCCAACACCCGATCCCTCCTCATGCAGAGCGACAAGCCGTACCGCCTCGCCGCGACCGCGATCCGCAACCGGCTGGCGTCCGCCGGCGCTGACCACGTCATGCTCGAGGTGCTCGACCTCGACCGGTGATCCCCTCGAAGGAGCCGTCCGATGATCACGATCGGAGGGCTGCTTTTCCTGTGCCGCTTTCGGGAATATCCTCCGGCGTGTAGTGTTTGAACAGGTACCCCCCAGGGGTATTCAGAAACGACGACGAAGGAGAGTCTGACATGACGACGAACGAGTACCAGGTGACGGGCATGACCTGCGGCCACTGCGAGATGTCGGTGCGTGAAGAGGTCAGCCAGATCGGGGGAGTCGAAGACATCCAGGTGAGCGCGCAGACCGGCCGGCTCGCCGTGACCGGCTCGGCAGAGATCGATGATGCGCAGATCCTCGCGGCGGTCCAGGAAGCCGGATACTCGGCGGTTCGATCGGCATGAAGACGGGCGGGCGGCTCGCCCTCTACGGGCTCGGTCTGGCAGTGGCGTTCGGCGGCGCTTTCGCCGTCGCGGCGGCTGCGGTACCGAACGCCGCTGTCGCCGGATGGCAGGAGAACGGAATGAAGAACCACGACGCAGACAACGCGGCCGCGGATGCGCCCGCGCACGGGGAGCATTCACTGAAGGGACTGAGCGTCGACACCGAAGGGTACGTCCTCTCACCCGTTCAGGCGCCGGCGGTGGTCGGAGAGCCGGGAGAGCTGAACTTCCAGATCCAGGACGCGACCGGCGCTGCGGTGACGGACTACACCACCTCCCATGACCGCGACCTGCATCTGATCATCGCCCGCTCCGACGGCGCTCTGTTCCGCCATGTGCACCCCGAGCTCGACGCCGCGACCGGCACATGGTCGCTTCCATGGCAGTGGACGGATGCCGGCAGCTACCGCGTGTTCGCCGACTTCACCCCCACGGGTGATGACGCCACGGGCGTGACCCTCACGCGCCTCGTCCACGTCGCCGGGGAGTTCACACCGATCGCGCCACAGCCGAGCCGGGTCGACGACGTCGACGGCTTCCAGGTTTCGATCGAGGGCGACCTGGTGGCCGGTTCCGCAGGCGAACTCACCATCTCGGTCACCCGAGACGGGAATCCGGTCACCGAGTTGGAACCCTACCTCGGGGCTTTCGGTCATCTCGTCGCCCTGCGCGACGGCGACCTCGCGTTCCTGCACGTGCACGCCGAAGGCGAAGAGCCGAAGGCCGGTGAGACGGCGGGCCCGGAGATCGCGTTCGCGGCGACCGCCCCGACGGCGGGCCGGTATCTGCTGTACCTGGACTTCCAGGTCGACGGCGAAGTCCACACTGCCTCCTTCGTGCTCGACGCGTCTCACGGTGGGGAAGCTGCGGGCCACGAGGACGAAACGCACTCCGACGACGGGCACTGACCCCGGGTCGCCACCGAAGCCACGCCGAGAGAAGGAACAGTCAGCATGAGCACCCCCGTGACATCGCCTGCACCTGCGGGAGTCGAGTTGGAGATCGGCGGCATGACCTGCGCGTCATGTGCCATGCGTATCGAGAAGAAGCTGAACAAGCTCGACGGCGTCACCGCGACCGTGAACTACGCGACGGAGAAGGCGAAGGTGACGGTGCCGGATGGATACGATCCGGCACTGCTGATCGCCGAGGTCGAGAAGAGCGGATACACCGCCGCGCTGCCGGCGCCGAAGGGCGCAAAGGGGGATGCCGACGACGCCGGCGACCCGGAGCTGCGGTCTCTGCGGCACCGCTTGATCGGGTCGCTCGTGCTGACGCTGCCCGTGATCGCGATGGCGATGATCCCGGTGCTGCAGTTCACCTACTGGCAGTGGGCCTCACTCGCGCTCGCCGCCCCGGTGATCATCTGGGGCGCATGGCCCTTCCACCGGGCGGCCTGGATGAACCTCCGGCACGGGACAGCGACGATGGACACGCTCATCTCGATGGGCACCTCCGCCGCGTTCCTCTGGTCGCTGTATGCCCTGTTCCTCGGCACGGCGGGAACGCCGGGCATGACGCATCCGTTCGAATTCGCACTCGCTCCGTCCGACGGCGCGGCGAACATCTACCTCGAGGTCGCCGCCGGAGTGACGATGTTCATCCTCGCCGGCCGCTACTTCGAGAAGCGCTCGAAGAAGCAGGCCGGTGCCGCGTTGCGAGCGCTGCTCGAACTCGGCGCCAAGGAGGTGTCGGTGGTGCGGGACGGCGTCGAGGCGAAGCTCGTGGTCGACGAGCTGCGTCTGGGTGACGAGTTCATCGTCCGCCCCGGCGAGAAGATCGCCACCGATGGAATCGTCGTCTCCGGCACCTCCGCCGTCGACGTCTCGATGTTGACGGGCGAATCGGTGCCGATCGAGGTCGCAGAAGGTGATTTGGTCACCGGCGCCACCACGAACGTCGGCGGTCGTCTCATCGTCCGGACGACCAGAATCGGAGCAGACACGCAGCTGGCGCAGATGGCGAGGCTCGTCGAGGAGGCGCAGACCGGCAAGGCGGAGGTGCAGCGCCTCGCCGACAGGATCTCCGGAGTGTTCGTGCCGATCGTGATCGTGATCGCGGTGGCCACTCTCGGCGCGTGGTTGGGCGCCGGCTTCCCCGCGACCGCTGCATTCACCGCCGCCGTCGCCGTGCTGGTGATCGCGTGCCCCTGCGCGCTCGGTCTCGCAACGCCGACGGCTCTGCTGGTGGGCACCGGGCGCGGCGCCCAGATGGGCATCCTCATCAAGGGCCCGGAGGTGCTGGAATCGACCAGGAAGATCGACACCGTCATCCTCGACAAGACCGGCACGGTCACCAGCGGCCGGATGACGCTGGTCGACGTGGCCGTCGAACCCGGTATTGATCGAGCCGAGCTGCTGCGTCTGGCCGGCGCGCTCGAGGACGCGTCGGAGCATCCGATCGCTCAGGCGATCGCCAAAGCCGCGACGCAGGAAGTCGGCCGTCTGCCGGCGACCGAGGGCTTCACGAACATCGAGGGCAGGGGAGTGCAGGGCGTGGTCGACGGCCACGCGGTCCTGGTGGGGCGCGATTCCCTGCTCGCCGACTGGTCACTGCGACTCAGCCCGGAGCTGGCGGCAGTCAAGACCCGGGCAGAGGGCGACGGTAAGACGGTCGTCGCGGTGGCGTGGGACGGACAGACACGCGGCGTCATCGTCGTCGCCGACACGGTCAAGCCGACGAGCGCCGAAGCCGTGTCCCGCTTCAAGGCCCTCGGGCTCACGCCCGTGCTGCTCACCGGAGACAACGAGGCCGTCGCGCATCAGATCGCCGCAGAGGTGGGGATCAAAGAGGTCATCGCCGAGGTGCTGCCGAAAGACAAGGTCGACGTCGTCGCGCGCCTCCAGCGCGAGGGGCGAGTCGTCGCGATGATCGGTGACGGCGTGAACGACGCACCCGCCCTTGCACAGGCCGACCTCGGTCTGGCGATGGGCACCGGCGCCGACGTCGCGATCGAAGCGTCGGACATCACCCTCGTACGTGGCGACCTCCGCAGCGCAGTGGACGCGATCCGGCTGTCACGAAAGACCCTCGGGACGATCAAGACGAACCTGTTCTGGGCGTTCGCGTACAACGTCGCCGCCATCCCGATCGCCGCCCTCGGCATGCTCAATCCGATGCTGGCGGGTGCGGCGATGGCGGTGTCGAGCCTCTTCGTCGTCGGCAACAGCCTGCGCCTGCGCGGCTTCACGAGCATCGCAGCGACGAGCAGAGCGTGAGAGGGACCCTGACCCACACCCCGGACATCGACGTCGTCGTCTTCGACGTGCTGGGCACTCTCGTCGACGAGCCCGGCGGGATCCGGGCAGCGATCCGGTCGGTGGCGCCGCAGCGGGACCCCTCGGAAGTCGAGGCGCTGGTCGCACTGTGGCAGCACCACGTCGAGGTCGAGCAGCGACGGATGGCGCAGCATGAGCGGCCCTACGCCAACACCGACGTCGTGGATCTCAAGGCCGCGAAGCGGGTGGCGGATCAGCTCGGCCTCACCGACTCGGCGACGATCACCAGTCTCGCCACCGTCGCCCGGCGACTGCCGCCCTGGCACGATTCCGTGTCGGCCGTTGATCGACTCGCGCAGCGCGTTCCTGTGGTGGGCCTCTCCAATGCCAGCTGCGCGGCACTGCGCCAGCTCGGCGCACACGCCGGGTTCCGTTTTCATCGGGCGCTGTCCAGCGAAAGCGTCTCGGCGTACAAGCCGGCCGCAGAGGTGTACCAGCTCGCCGTCGACGCATCGAAGCTCCCGCCAGAGCGCGTGTTGATGGTTGCGGCGCACGCGTGGGACCTCCGTGGCGCCCAGGCGATCGGCATGAGAACGGCCTACGTCGAGCGCCCGGGGGGAGACCCGCCCACCGAGTCCGACGCCTTCGACGGGAACTTCGCTTCACTGGGAGCCCTTGTCGACGTTCTGGTGAGCGAGCGGAGCAGGCGCTGAATCGGATCGCGACGCGGTCCTCTGCTCGAGAGCGGCGAACTTGATCTGAACTTCACTTGAGGTTTTAGTATCCGGAGCGTGGATGAAAATCGCACCTCTGAGATCCCCGTCGGCGTCGGCACCCGGGTGAAAAACCGGATCGGACTGGCAGTCCTCTGTCTTCCGGCGCTGCTCGCCTCACTCGAACTCACCGTCACCAATCTCGCACTGCCGGCGATCGCTGCGGCATTCGAGGCCACAAGCGTCCAGCTCCTGTGGACGGTGGACATCTACGGGTTCCTGCTGGCCGGCTCGCTGATCACCATGGGGGCCCTGGGCGACCGATTCGGTCGGCGGCGCATCCTCATCATCGGCGCAGCCCTGTACGGCCTGGCGTCGCTCGCCGCCGCGTTCGCGCCGACCATCGAGGTGCTGATCGTCGCCCGTGCGTGCATGGGCGTCGCCGGCGCGACGCTCATGCCGTCGACCCTCGCGCTCGCGGCCGCGCTCTTCCCGCAACCACGACAGCGCGCCGTGGCGATCGGCATCATCATCGCGAGCGTGTCGGCGGGCACGGCGATCGGACCGCTCGTGGGGGGCTGGCTGTTGGAGAAGTTCTGGTGGGGCTCCGCCTTCTTCCTGGCAGTGCCGATCATGGCCGTTCTCCTGGTCCTCGTACCCGTGTTCGTCCCGGAGCACAGATCTGCCGGGGAGAGCCGGATCGATCTGTTCAGCGCAGGCGTCTCGATCGGGTCCGTGCTGCTGGTGGTGCTGGGTCTGAAGCTGGTGGCGACCGAGGGGATCCATCTCGGCGCCGCGGCGGCCGTGGTCGCCGGCCTGCTGCTCGGAACGTTCTTCGTCTGGATGCAGCGCCGCTCGCCGATCCCCTTCCTGGAGGTCTCGCTCTTCCGCCATCGGCTGCTGTCGATCGCAGCCGCGACCCTGGCAGCCGGGATCTTCGTGCTGTGGGGGTTCAACTGGGCATTCGCGCAGTACCTCCAGCTGGTGCGGGGACTCGACCCCCTGGAGGCCGGGCTGTGGACGGCGCCGTCCGCCGCCGGCGTCATCGTGGGCTCGATGCTGGCGCCGAGGATGGCCCGCCGCATCGGTCAGGTTAGCGTCGTCGCCATCGGATTGTCGATCTCGTCGATCGGGTACTTCGCGCTGTCCGCCGTCCAGACGACGACCGACCTCGCATGGATCGTCGCGGGGACGGTGATCGTGTCGGCAGGCCTCGGGCCGATGATGGCGATCGCCACCGACCTCGTCATCGGCGCGGCTCCCGAACAGCGGGCGGGTGCTGCGGCATCCATCGCGACCACCGCACCGCAACTGGGCGGAGCGCTCGGCATCGCCGCGCTCGGCAGCGTCGTCTCGGCCGTCTACCGCACCACGGTCGACGGGGCAGACCTTTCGGCGGTTCCCGAGGCTCTGCGCGCGGCGCTGCGCGACAACCTCGGAACGGCCACCGCGGTGAGCGCCGCCTCGCCCGCCCTCGATCCGGCCGACGCGCTCGAGCTCGGCCGCGCGGCGTTCACCCTCGGGTTCAGCGTGATGTCGGTCATCTGCGCAGTGGTGATGGTGGCCGTGACCGTGCTGCTGCTGCTCACTGATCGTCGCCGATGGCGCTAGCGATCGAAGACCTCCGCGAAGCTTCGCGGCTCGCGCCCCCGGGGCTGCCGGGGCGGATCTCCGACGGCCGGGGGCGGTGGGGTTTCAGCGGTCGTCGGAGATCCGGCCTCGAGCACCAGCTCGTCTCCGAAATGCCGCACGGTCAACGCCGGACCCGACATCAGCCGATAGGTCGTGGCCGTCGGGGCGATGTCCACGCGAAGAGTGCGGCCGGCGACGCGGATGCCGAAGCTGATGCGTGTCAGCTGCGGCGGGAGCCGTGGCGCGAAGCTCAGCCCGGCGTCGCTGTCGCGCATTCCGCCGAAACCGGCAGTGAGCGCGACCCAGACCCCCGCGAGGGCGGCGATGTGCAGGCCCTCCTTCGTGTTCCCGTGCAGGTCGTCCAGGTCGACGGTCGCGGTCTCGGCGAGATAGTCGGCCGCGAGCGAGAGATGACCCACCTCGGCAGCGATGACCGCCTGCACTGCGGCCGACAACGACGAGTCCCGGACGGTGAGTTCCTCGTAGTACGCGAAGTCCCGCAGCTTCTCCTCATCGGTGAAGCTCTCGTGCGCGAAGAACAGCGCGAGCACGAGATCGGCCTGCTTCACCACCTGCTTGCGATAGATGTCGAAGTACGGGAAATGCTCCTGCAGCAGATACTGCTCGGGGTCCGTCCCCTCGAAGTCCCACCGCTCCTGCTGGGTGTACCCGGCGGATTGCGGGTGCACGCCGCGTTCCTCGTCGAAGGGGATGGCGACTCGGTCCGCAGCGTTCGTCCAGCGGTCGATCTCCGCATCGTCCACGTCCAGCGCACGCGAGACATCGGGATGCCGGCGGGCCGCCGCGGCCGCTCCGCGAAGGTTCGCCTGTGCCATCAGATTCGTGTAGACATTGTCGTTCGCGATCGCGGAGTACTCGTCGGGGCCGGTGACTCCATCGATGTGGAACCGGTCGTCGGACCCCCAGTGGCCGAGCGACACCCACAGCCGAGCCGTCTCGACGAGGATCTCGACTCCGGCCTCGCGTTCGAAGAGGTCATCGCCGGTGGCGCGGACGTAGTGCATCACGGCCGCCGCGATGTCGGCGTTGACGTGAAAGGCCGCCGTACTGGCCGGCCAGTAGCCCGAGCTCTCCCGGCCGTCGATGGTTCGCCAGGGGAAGGCCGCGCCCGCGAGGTGCAGCTGGCGCGCTCGATCGCGGGCATGGTCGAGCGTCGAGTGCCGCCACCGCAGCGCCTGCTCGGCCGCGTGCGGAGCCGTCGCGGTCAGCACCGGCAGCACGAACCCCTCGAAGTCCCAGAACGTGTGCCCCTCGTAACCGGATCCGGTGAGTCCCTTGCCAGGCACCGAGCGCACCTCTGCCCGCACCGCCGCCTGGAAGACCTGGAACAGCGCGAAGCGCACCGCTTGCTGCAACCGTGGCTCACCGTCGATCTCCACATCGGCGCATGCCCAGTAGTCGTCGAGGCGCTCCCGCTGGCCGGCGGCGAGCAGATCCCACCCGTCGCGCATGGCGTCTGCGACGGCTGCCTCTGCCCGGTCACGCAGCGGTGACCGGGAGTCCGATGCCGACCATTCGTGCCCGACGAACTTGACGATCTCCAGCTCCTCGCCGTCGGCGAGGACGACGCTGACGGTCGTGCGGGCGAGGTCACCTGCCGCCTCGGTCGACACCGTCGGTGCGGCGTCGCCTGTGCTCGCCACGGTGTGGTCCATGGCGACGGCCACGGTGAGATCACTCTTGCGCGTCTGATGCACCAGTGTCGCCGCGGTGCCGAGCACGGCCGCGTCGACGGCATCCAGCGGCCGCCTCAGGAGCTCCTGCACGCGGGGATCCGCATGGGTGATCGGAAGCGGCTCATTGGCGAGGACCTCGGACTGCACGGTGATCTTCGCAGGGCCGTCGACGGCGCGCACCCGGTAGCGCACCGCCGCGATCGAACGTTGTGTGAATGAGACGAGGCGTGTGGATCGGACGTTCACGGTGCGTCCGGCGGCAGACTGCCACTCGACGTCGCGCGAGAGGGTGCCGTCGCGCAGGTCTAGCCGCCTGCTGTGGCTGATGACCTTCCCCTGCTCGACGTCGAAGGGCCCATCGTCGACAGTCAGGCGGATCAGCTGGCCGTTCGGCACATTGATCACGGTCTGGCCGGATTCGGGATAGCCGTAGCCGTCTTCGGCGTAGGGCATCGGGTGCTCTTCGAAGACACCGTTCAGATAGCTGCCGGCCACGCCCCGAGGCGACCCCTCGTCGAGGTTGCCGCGCCAGCCGATGTGGCCGTTGGACAGGCCGAAGACCGACTCCTCGTGCGCGAGGTCCGCGATCTCGAGACCGTCCAGCCCGACGCTCCAGGCCGCGACGTCGAAGGCGGGTGGTCGGCTCACGCGAAACCCTTCGTCCGGCTCGGTCGGTGGTCAGTGCCTTCGAGCGTATCTAAACGTGGAGCGTGCGCTCCCGCTCTTGCGGCCGTGGCGCATTCACGACAGCATCCGCAGTGGCGATGCGGTGGATGCCGAGATCGGTCCTCCCAGGGAGGATGTCGGCGCGAAGGGCCCGCGTCCCGCGGTACTCACCGTCACGCAGCGCGCGATAACGCTCAGACGGCGTCTCATCGTGGATCGACGCGAGCCTCGCCGTCAGGCGGTCGCGTTCCGCCGCGACCGCCCCGGCATCGAGCGTGTCGGCGTCGTAGACGACGTGCAGATCCAGCGTCTCGATCCCGGTGTACCACAACGTGCCGTGTGTGAGCGGGAACAGCAGCGAGTCGAGGTCACCGCTCACGCCGCGCGTACCGATGGTCCTCGCGTCCTCACCGGCCGTGACGATGATGAGTGCACGCTTGCCCGTGAGGCCGCCGTCGCCGTAACGCAGCGGCAGGCCGGTCTCAGGATCGACGCCGCCGTAGGCGAAGCCGTTGGTGAACACCCGGTCGAACCAGCCCTTGAGGATCGCCGGTGCGCCGTACCACCAGAGCGGGAACTGGAACACGAGCAGCTCTGCCGCCTCGAGCTT
>NZ_JAPSHY010000052.1 GCF_031179285.1 Microbacterium sp.
ATCCACGTCAACGGCTGCCCGAACTCCTGCGCCCGCATCCAGGTCGCCGACATCGGACTCAAGGGGCAGCTGATCACGAACGCCGACGGGCAGCAGGTGCCCGGCTACCAGGTGCACCTCGGCGGGGGCCTGGCGAACCTCGACCGCGAGGAGGCCGGACTCGGACGCACGGTCCGCGGACTCAAGGTCGAAGCCGGCGGCATCGCCGACTATGCCGAGCGCGTCATCCGCCGCTATCTCGCCGACCGCGAGACCGGCGAGACGTTCGCACAGTGGGCGCATCGGGCCGACGAGGAGGCCCTGCAGTGAGCGCCACCGCCGTCGGCATCCGCCCCGCCCGGCGCTCGACCGATGAGCTGCGTGCCCTCGCCGAGCGCGGTGCGATCGAGCTGCAGAGCCGCCAGCGCGACGAGGCGAGCCCGGCCGAAGTCGTCGCCTGGGTCGCGGAGAACTTCGCCGTGTCTCAGGCGGCGGTCGCCTGCTCTATGGCGGATGCCGCCCTGCCGCACCTCGTCTCGCAGGGCCTGCCCGGCGTCGACGTGCTCTTTCTCGACACCGGCTACCACTTCGCCGAGACGACGTTCACCCGCGGCGAGGTGGAGCGCGAACTCGACGTGCGCATCGTCGACGTCACACCCGCCCAGACGGTGCGCGAGCAGGATGCCGAGTTCGGCGCCGAACTGTTCGCTCGCGACCCCGCGCTGTGCTGTGCTCGACGCAAGGTCGAGCCCCTGCAGCGATCGCTCGCCGGGTACGAGCTGTGGTTCACCGGGGTGCGCCGAGACGAGAGTCCGACCCGCACCGACACACCGCTCATCACGTGGGACGAGCGCAACGGGCTGGTCAAGGTCAACCCGGTCGCCGCATGGACGTTCGACGATCTCATCGAGTACGCGACCGTTCACAGCGTGCCGGTGAACCCGCTCATCGCGAACGGCTATCCCTCGATCGGCTGCGCGCCCTGCACGAAGCCGGTCGCCGCCGGCGAAGATCCCCGGTCCGGCCGCTGGGCGGGCCTTTCCAAGACCGAATGCGGACTACACCTATGAGCACCGACACCATCACCGCACCCCCGACCGCCCTGGACACGCTCGACATCCTCGAGGCGGAGGCGATCCATATCATCCGTGAGGTCGTCGCGGAGTTCGAGCGACCCGTGCTGCTCTTCAGCGGCGGCAAGGACTCGGTGGTCGTCCTGCACCTCGCCGCGAAGGCGTTCGCGCCCGGTCGCGTGCCCTTCCCGGTGCTGCACGTCGACACCGGGCACAACTTCCCCGAGGTGATCAGGTTCCGCGACGAGACCGCCCAGCGCCTCGGCGTCCGTCTCGAGGTGGCGAGCGTGCAGTCCTACATCGACGACGGCCGCCTCGCCGAGCGCCCGGACGGCACCCGCAACCCGTTGCAGACCCAGCCGCTGCTCGATGCGATCGCCGCCGGCCGCCACGACGCCGTCTTCGGCGGCGCGCGACGCGACGAGGACAAGGCGAGGGCGAAGGAGCGAATCATCTCGTTGCGCGACGAGTTCGGGCAGTGGGATCCGCGTAATCAGCGGCCGGAACTCTGGAGCCTCTACAACGGCCGGCACCTGCCGGGCCAGCACGTTCGCGCCTTCCCCATCTCGAACTGGACCGAACTCGACGTCTGGCGCTACATCGAGCGCGAGCGGATCGCGCTGCCGCCGCTGTACTACGCCCACGAGCGCGAGGTCTTCCGCCGCGACGGCATGTGGTGGGCGACAAGCGAGTTCTCGCAGCCCCGCAAGGGCGAGCAGCTCGAGCGCCGGCTCGTCCGCTACCGCACCGTCGGCGACATGAGTTGCACCGGAGCGGTGGAATCGGATGCCGCCGATACGGCATCGGTCGTCGCCGAGGTCGCCCGCTCCACCCTCACCGAGCGCGGTGCGACCAGGGCCGACGATCGCATCAGCGAGGCCGCGATGGAAGACCGCAAGAAGGACGGGTACTTCTGATGACCGCGACCCTCACGAACACGACGCTGTTCCGTTTCGCGACCGCGGGCTCCGTGGACGACGGCAAGTCGACGCTCGTCGGGCGGCTGCTGCACGACGCGAAGGCGATCCTCGCCGACCAGCTCGAGCAGGTCGCCGCCACCTCGCGCGATCGGGGCTTCGCGCACGGCGCGTTCGACTTCGCGCTGCTGACCGACGGCCTGCGCGCCGAACGCGAGCAGGGCATCACCATCGATGTCGCCTACCGCTATTTCGCCACGGGCCGCCGCAGCTTCATCCTGGCCGACTGCCCCGGTCACGTGCAGTACACCCGCAACATGGTCACCGGCTCAGCCACCGCCGATGCCGTGATCGTGCTCGTCGACGCGCGCAAGGGCATCGTCGAGCAGACGAGGCGCCACCTCGCCGTCGTGTCACTGCTGCGCGTCGAGCACCTCATCGTCGCCGTGAACAAGATCGACCTCATCGGCTTCGACGAGGAGAGGTTCGTCGAGATCGAGCTCGAGGCGCACCGGGTGGCCGCCGAGCTCGGGCTCAGCGGCGCGCACGTGCTGCCGGTGTCGGCTCTCGAGGGCGACAACATCGTCGACCGGTCGGAGCGCACCCCCTGGTACGACGGCCCGACCCTGCTCGAGCTGCTCGAGACGCTGCCGGGGCTCGCCGAGACGGCCTCGGCCGACGCCGACTTCCGACTGCCGGTGCAACTGGTGCTCCGCCCGCAGGGCGGGCTCTCCCCCGAGATTCGAGCCCACCAGGGGGAGCGCTACCGCGACTTCCGCGGATTCGCCGGCCGCATCTCCTCCGGCACCGTGACCGTCGGCGACCGCGTCGAGGTGGCGCCGTCGGGCCTTTCGACGACGGTGACCGGCATCCAGATCGCGGGCGAGGATGCCGCATCGGCGACCGCGCCGCAGTCGGTGACCGTGACGCTCGCCGACGACGTGGATGCCGCCCGCGGCGCTCTCATCGCAGCAGCGGGAACCGCACCGACAGGGCGGCGTGAGGCGGTCGTCGAGCTGTTCCAGCTCGACCCGCGTGCCGTGACAGCCGGCACCAGAGTGCTGATCAAGCACGGGACGTCGACCGTGCAGGCACAGGTCGTCGAGGTGCTCTCGCGCCGGGATCTCGAGACCCTCGCCCTCGACGACATCGCCGAAGCGCTGGCCGTGAACGAGATCGGAAGGGTGCGGCTGCGGTTCGCCGCCGCACTGCCCCTGGAGCCGTACGCCCGCAACCGCGACGGCGGTTCGCTGCTGCTGATCCATCCCGCCGACGGGGCGACCCTCGCCGCGGCGACCGTCATCGACGAACCCTGACCTGCACCACCACCGACCTGCAACGCCCTGTCGCAGTACCGAACGCTGAGGAGGCGAAACCGTGAAGATCAACCGCACCACCACCACACTCACAGCGCTGGGACTCGCGGCGATGATGCTCGCCGGCTGCGCCTCCGCGCCCGCGACGGGCACCGAGAGCACGGGCGAGCAGCCCGACGAGGTGCGTCTGGGCTACTTCTCGAACGTCACCCACGCACCGGCTCTGGTCGGGGTGTCGGAGGGCCTTCTCGAGGATGCACTGGGTGACATCGACCTGCAGACCGAAATCTTCAATGCCGGCCCTGCCGCCATCGAGGCGCTCTCGGCGGGCGCGATCGATGCCGCCTACATAGGCCCGAACCCGTCGATCAACACGTTCATCCAATCGGGCGGCGAATCCGCTCACATCATCGCCGGCGCGACTTCCGGCGGTGCCGCTCTCGTGGTGCGCGACGGGATCGACAGCCCGGAAGACCTCGCCGGCACGACCATCGCCACTCCGCAACTGGGCAATACCCAGGACGTGGCGCTGCGCAGCTGGCTCGCCGAGGAGGGCTTCGAGACCTCGACGACCGGCGGCGGCGACGTCACCGTGACCCCGACCGAGAACGCGCAGACGCTCACCCTGTTCCAGCAGGGCGAGGTCGACGGTGCCTGGCTTCCGGAGCCCTGGGTCTCTCGGCTCGTGGTCGAGGCGGGCGCGCACGTGCTCGTCGACGAGGTCGAGCTCTGGCCGGAGGGCGCATTCCCCACCACCGTGCTCCTGGTCCGTGCCGAGTTCGCCGAGCAGCATCCCGACGTCGTCGAAGACCTCCTCGAGGGACACGTCGCCTCCGTTGCCTGGCTGAACGACAACGCCGCGGAAGCCCCTGTCGTCATCAACGATGCGCTAGAGGAGGCGACCGGCAAGCGGCTGTCGGATGACGTGCTGACCCGAGCCTTCGAGAACGTGGCGTTCACGGTCGACCCGCACGCCTCGACCTTCGAGACCCTGGTCGCCGACGGACGGGCCGCCGGCACGCAGAAGGAGGGCTCGATCGACGGCCTCTTCGACCTGCGCGCGCTGAACGCCCTGCTCGAGAAGGACGGCACTGAGCCCGTTTCCGCCGCCGGCCTCGGGGAGGAATGATGAGTGCGCCCGCGGGGAACACCGTGCGTCCGGACGTCTCGGCCGCCAGGCTGACGCCGAGCTTCGACGGCGTCACGCCGCTGAAGCAGCCGGAGCCGCCCGTCGACCCCGCGGTGCGCATCTCACACGTCACCAAGCGCTACGGCACCGGGCCGGTCGTCCTCGACGACATCTCGCTCGACATCGCCCCCGGCGAGTTCGTCTGCCTGCTGGGGGCATCGGGATGCGGCAAGTCCACCCTGCTGAACCTCATCGCCGGTCTCGAACCCCTGACCTCCGGAAACATCGAGACGCCGTCGTCGGGCGCCGCGGTGATGTTCCAGGAATCCGCGCTGATGCCGTGGCTGACGGCTCGCAAGAACGTCGAGCTCGCGCTGCGGCTGCGCGGCATCCCTCGCGGCGAGCGTCGCGACCAAGCTCAGCGGCTGCTGGCGACCGTCAACCTGGCCGAGGCCGGCGACAAGCGGCCGCATGAGCTCTCCGGAGGAATGCGACAGCGCGTCGCGCTGGCGCGGGCCCTCGCCCAGGACCGGCCGGTGCTGCTGATGGACGAGCCGTTCGCCGCCCTCGACGCGATCACCCGCGATCTGCTGCACGAAGAACTGGAGCGCGTGTGGCGCGCCACCGGCCGCACCATCGTGTTCGTCACCCACAACGTTCGCGAGGCCGCGCGTCTCGGCCAGCGGGTGATCCTGCTCTCCAGCCGCCCGGGGCGCGTCGCCGGTGAGTGGAAGGTCGCGACGACCACTGGACGGCGCATCGAATCGCCGGAGGTCGCGGCGCTCGCCACCGAAATCACCACCGAGCTGCGAAAGGAGATCCGCCGCAATGCCTCCTGAAACCACCACCGTCGACGCAGCCGAGTCCGATGAGCTGCGCACCCTCTCGGCCGGCCTCGACCGCCTGCAGATCGAGCAGGACGATCACCGCCCCCGGTGGCGCACGGCACTGTCGAAGGTGCTGCCCCCGATCGTCCTGCTGCTCGTGCTGCTCGGCGTCTGGCAGCTGTATGTCATGATCGCCGCCCCCCGCCCCGACATCGCCCCCGGCCCCCTGCAGGTGGCCCGAGCCCTCGGCGCCGCCTGGGAGTCCGGTCGCCTGCCGGAGGCCGTACTGACGAGCCTCGAGCGCGGCGTCATCGGCTTCCTCATCGCGATCGCGGTCGGCACGGCCGTCGGGATGCTGCTCGCCGAGTCGAAGCCGCTGCGCCGCGCCGCAGGTCCCCTGATCTCGGGCCTCACCGTGCTGCCGTCTGTGGCCTGGGTGCCTGCCGCGATCATCTGGTTCAGCCTCTCCGACGCGACCGTGTACTTCGTCATCCTGATGGGGGCCATCCCCTCGATCGTGAACGGGTTGCTCTCGGGCATCGACCAGGTGCCGCCGCAGCTGCGCCGGGTCGGCACCGTGCTCGGAGCGAGCCGCTGGCAGCTCGCCACGGTCGTCATCCTGCCGGCCGCGCTCCCCGGCTATGTCGCCGGACTCAAGCAGGGGTGGGCATTCTCATGGCGCTCGCTGATGGCAGCAGAGATCATCGCGGTGGGTGGATCGATCGGCTTCGGCCTCGGGTCGATGCTGCAGCAGTCCCGCGAGCTCGCGGATCTCGCCGGGGTGCTCGGCACCATCCTGGTGATCCTCGCGATCGGCATCCTGATCGAACTCGTGATCTTCGGCCCCCTCGAACGACGGATGCTGCAGAGCCGCGGCCTCGCGCTGGGCGGCGACCGATGAGCGGCACGACGCCGACCGGCACGACACCGACCGGCACGACGCCGACCGGCACGACACCGACCGGCACGACGCCGACCGGCACGACGCCGGCGGGCACCGTGACCCTCGTGGGCGCCGGACCGGGAGATGCGGGCCTGCTCACGCTGCGCGGGCTTCGTGCCCTGCAGAAGGCCGACGTCATCGTCGCCGACCGGCTCGGTGCGCGCTCAGTGCTCGAGCAGCTGGCCGACGACGGCGTCCAAATCACCGCCGAGGTGATCGATGTCGGAAAGCTCCCGGGTCACCATCCGGTGCCCCAGGACGGCATCAACGAGCTCCTCGTGGAACTCGCCACCGCCGGTCGACGCGTCGTGCGGCTCAAGGGCGGCGACCCGTTCGTCTTCGGCCGCGGCCGCGAGGAGCAGCTGTTCTGCGAGCAGGCGGGCATTCCCGTCGAGGTCGTGCCCGGCGTCACCAGCGCGGTCTCGGTGCCCGCGGTCGCCGGCATCCCGCTGACCCACCGCGGGATCGCCGCGTCGTTCAGCATCCTCAGCGGGCACGACCAGATCGAGCAGGTACCGGGCGCTGGGGACCACACCGTGGTGCTGCTGATGGGAGTCGGCACACTCGCCCACTCGGCGCATGTGCTCGCCGCCGGCGCCCGCGGTGTCGACTGCCCGGTCGCGATCATCGAGGACGGCTTCGGGCCCCGCCAGCGCGTCACCATCGGCACGCTCGGCACGATCGCGCATCTCGCGGCATCCCGCCAGGTGCGCTCGCCCGCCGTCGTGGTCATCGGCGACGTCGTCGCCCTCGCCTTCGAAGCGCCGTCCGCCGGATCGGACGGGGCAGGCCGTGACGCGCCTCCGGCACCGGATGCCGCACGCCGAACGATCTCGTCGCGCTGGTCCGACGCTCTCGACGCGGGGCTCGCGGTCGACACCGGACTCATCCAGGCGGTCGCGACACTAAAGCCCGCATCCGACCGCGGCATCCGCTCTTCCCTGTCTTCCCTGTCCTCCCTGTTCGCGCGAACGCGCTGAGCAGGCAGACCGAAAGGCCTCTTTCGTCATGACCTCTTCTCCCCTCTCCCTGCGCGTCGCGATCGTCGGAGCCGGCCCCGCTGGCATCTACGCCGGGAACCTGCTCGCCGGAGCCATCGCCGACCGGGGTGCCGCCGTCGAGATCGACCTGTTCGAATCGCTGCCCGCACCCTACGGTCTGATCCGGTACGGGGTCGCGCCCGATCACCCCCGCATCAAGGGAATCGTCAACTCGCTGCACGACATGCTCGATGCCTTCCCCGCGGCATCCGGGACCGATGGCGTCGATCGCAGCCGGCGCACCATCCGCTTCATCGGCAACGTCGAGGTCGGCCGCGACATCGCCATCGACGAGCTGCGCGAGCGCTATCACGCGGTGATCCTGGCGACCGGCGCGATCCGCGACACCGCCCTCGACATCCCCGGGGTCGATCTGCCCGGCTCGTACGGTGCCGCCGACTTCGTGGCCTGGTTCGACGGCCACCCCGACGTCGCGCGCACCTGGCCGCTGGAGGCGTCATCGGTCGCGGTGATCGGCAACGGCAATGTGGCGCTCGACGTGGCGCGGGTGCTCGCCAAGCACGCCGTGGACCTCCGCACCACCGAAGTGCCGGACAACGTCCTCGCCGGACTCGAGTCCTCGGCCGTCACCGATGTGCACGTCTTCGGACGCCGTGGCCCCGCCGACATCAAGTTCACCCCCATCGAGTTGCGAGAGCTCGGCGAGCTGAACGACGTCGACATCGTGCTGTACGACGAGGACTTCATCGGCGTCGATCCGGCAGCGGCTTCCACCAATCAGCTCAAGGTGATGCTGCGCACCCTGAACAGCTGGCGCGAGCGGCCGCAGACCGGAGCGTCGCGGCGCCTTCATCTGCACTTCTGGCACGCCCCGGTCGAGATCACCGGTGAGGACCGCGTCGACGGCATCCGCTTCGAGCGCACCGCCCCGGGGCCGGACGGATCTCTCGCGTTCACGGGCGAGATCCGGGAGTACCCGCTGCAGGCGGTCTACCGCGCTGTCGGCTATTACGGCACCCGGGTCGCCGGAGCGCCGTTCGACGAGGCACGCGGGGTCGTCCCCAACGCGGGCGGGCGCGTCGACGGTGAGCCGGGCCT
>NZ_JAPSHY010000078.1 GCF_031179285.1 Microbacterium sp.
GGATGCGGGCGGATTCACGAACACCGCCGGAATCAGCCACAACGACCTGACGGACGACGCCGTCGCGTGCGCCGAGCCGGAGCGGCCCGCCACCCCGGGTGCGATCGCGCTGACCGGCATCGACGGCGGGCCGATCGCGGCAGGAGCGGCACTGCTGCTGCTGCTCGGTGCGGCCCTCCTGGTCGCCAGGCGA
Source organism: Microbacterium sp. (assembly GCF_031179285.1). Classification (GTDB taxonomy): domain Bacteria; phylum Actinomycetota; class Actinomycetes; order Actinomycetales; family Microbacteriaceae; genus Microbacterium. The sequence goes on from NZ_JAPSHY010000078.1 coordinate 194, forward strand.
CGCCGCACCCGCGCGAAGGGGTAGCACCGCTTCCCGGGTCCGACGCGGCCCTCGACGGGCGCAGGGCCGGGAGCAATGCTCCCGGCCCCGCGCTGCGCCTGCCGAAGTTCGGCGGATATCGGACAAGCAGCTTCGGTGGCATCCTCCGTGGACATGCGGCGGGCATACGCTCGACCGGTGAGCACCACCACCGCCGATCAGCCCGCCGTCACGGGCCCTGCCCCCGACCGCGCGCGGCGTGTGTCCACCTGGTTGCAGTTCCTCTCGATGGGCATCGTCTGGGGAGCGAGCTTCCTCTTCATGAAGGTCGCCCTCGACGGGGTCTCCTTCGGGCAGGTGGCGTGGTCGCGCACCATGCTCGGGGCGATCGCGCTCGGCGCCATCGTGCTCATCACCCGCCCGCGGGTCCCGCGGCTCGACGGCACGCCCGGGCCGGTCCTGCCGCGCGAACGGGCCGTGTGGCTTCACTTCCTCGTCGTGTCGCTGACGACGTGCGTCATCCCCTATCTCTGCTTCGCGTGGGCCGAGCAGTACGTCTCGTCGAGCCTCGCGTCGATCTACAACGCGACGACGCCGATCATGACGGCGCTCATGGCGACGCTCGTCTTCCGCGTCGAGCGGCTCGGCCTCAGCCGGTGGACCGGCGTCGGCATCGGCGTGGTCGGCGTGCTCGTGGTGATCGGCCCATGGCAGTACACCGCGCTCACGGGGAGCCTGGCCGGGCAGCTCGCGTGCCTGGTCGCGACCCTCTGCTACGGCTTCACCTTCGGCTACCAGCGGCGGTTCCTCAGCGGGCGGCCGATCGCGCCGGCCACGTTCGCGTTCCTCTCGATCGGCGTCTCGGCCGTGGTGATGCTCGTGCTCACGCCCGTGATCGCGCTCGACCCCGTGGAGCTCGACTGGGCGGTCACCGGGTCGCTCCTGGCGCTGGGCGTGCTCGGCACGGGTCTCGCCTACATCTGGAACATCAACGTGCTGCGTGCGTGGGGACCGACCGGCACGTCGACGGTGACCTACGTGACGCCGGTGGTCGGCGTGGCGTTGGGCGTGCTCCTGCTCGGGGAGCGCTTCTCCTGGCATGAGCCGGTCGGTGCGGTGCTCGTGCTCGTCGGCATCCTGTTCGCGCAGGGCCGGCTCCGCATTCCGCGTCGCCGGCATGCCTCGGGCGTCGGCGCGACCGGGCGCTGAGCATCTGAGCGGCCGCACTTGACAGGTGCGGTCATGCATGGTTGGTTAGTTACACAAGTAATGAACCAACAAGGTTCGGACGATATCGTCCGAATCGGATGGGCCGGCTATTGGACGACTCGCGACCGATCTTCCTCCAGATCGCTGAACAGGTCGAGAACGACATCATCGACGGTGTGCTCGAGGAGGACGAGCAGATTCCGTCGACGAACGAGTTCGCGGCGTTCTACCGCATCAATCCGGCCACCGCCCTGAAGGGGGTGAACCGCCTCGTCGACGACGGGGTCGTGGCCAAG
>NZ_JAPSHY010000079.1 GCF_031179285.1 Microbacterium sp.
GGGATCGGCGCCCTCATCCCAACCGCGGACCAGGCCGAGCGTCCGGTGGACGTCTTCTTCCCCGGCGCTTCGAAGCCGAAGCAGGATGCTGCACAGCCTGCGTCCGCGCCCGAGCCGACCGAGCCGCTGCACGACGACGAACTCGCCGCGGTGCCCGGCATCCGGCTGATTCAGGTCGACCCGCAGAAGATCGTGCCGAACCCGCGACAGCCACGCACCCATTTCGACGAAGACGACCTCGCCGAACTGGTGCACAGCGTCAAAGAGTTCGGCGTCCTGCAGCCGGTCGTCGTGCGGAGGAACGGCGACGACGAGTTCGAGCTGATCATGGGGGAGCGGCGTACGCGCGCCGCCCGCGAAGCCGGACTGGCCTCGATCCCCGCGATCCTCCGCGAGACCGCTGACGAGAACCTTCTCCGCGATGCCCTGCTCGAGAACCTACACCGCTCCGAGCTGAACCCCTTGGAGGAGGCGTCCGCGTATCAGCAGCTCCTCGAGGACTTCGGTATCACGCAGGAGGAGCTCGCCAGCCGGATCGGCCGCTCCCGCCCGCAGATCAGCAACACGATCCGCCTGCTGCGCCTGCCGCTTCCTGTCCAGCAGCGTGTCGCGGCCGGCGTGCTTTCCGCAGGGCACGCCCGAGCCATCCTGTCGGTCGAGGATCCGGAGCGGATGCAGCAACTCGCCGACAAGGTCGTCAACGAGGACCTCTCAGTACGCGCCACCGAGCAGGCGGCGAAGAGCCTGCCCGCGGCGGCGGGTACGGCGCCCCGCCCGACACCCGGTGCGCGTCGTGCGTACCTCGATGAGGTGTCGACGAAGCTCGGCGACCGCTTGAACACACGCGTTCAGATCACGCTGGGCGCAAGAAAAGGCCAGCTCAAGATAGATTTCGCGTCAATACAGGATCTGAACCGCATCCTGTCGGAGATCGGTGAGGAGCAGTACGGCGCGCGCTAGACACTCGGCGTACACACCCGAAAGGTTTCTGCGGCGCGGAGACAGGAGGCACTAGGCTCCGATCACCAGCTCGACGAGGAGGCCCCATGACCCAGTCAGTGCTACCCGCAGCGATCCGCGGCCGCGTCATCGGAGTCAGCATCGCCGCGGCGCTCGGCGGTTTCCTGTTCGGCTTCGACACCGCGGTGATCAATGGTGCCGTCGATGCGCTGGCGGGCGCGTTCGACCTCGGCGTCGCGCTGAAGGGGTTCGCGGTCTCCTCCGCGCTGATCGGCTGTGCGATCGGCGCCTGGTTCGCGGGCCCGGTGGCGAATCGCCTCGGTCGCGTACCGACCATGCTGATCGCCGCAGCGCTGTTCTTCATCTCCGCTCTCGGGTCAGGCCTCGCCTTCGGCGTTGTCGACCTCATCGTGTGGCGCGTGATCGGCGGGCTCGGGGTCGGCGCGGCATCCGTCATCGCCCCCGCTTACATCGCGGAGGTGTCACCCGCTCACGTCAGAGGGCGCCTCGGCTCGCTCCAGCAACTCGCCATCGTCACCGGCATCTTCGTCGCCCTGCTCTCCGATGCCATGCTCGCGAACGTCGCAGGTGGTGCAGCCGAGCCGCTGTGGGGGCTGGAGGCGTGGCGGTGGATGTTCATCGCCGAAGCCGTCCCGGCCCTGATCTACGG
>NZ_JAPSHY010000053.1 GCF_031179285.1 Microbacterium sp.
CACGCCGTCGGGGTGGACGGATGCCGTCGTCGAGAGCGCCGATCCGGCATCCGGTGTCCTGTCGCTGCGCACGCTCGACGGCGACGAGCACGCGCTGTGGAACTCCGGCGGAGCCGCGCTCGAGGCGGGTCCGGGCACGCCGGTCGCACTGCACCGCGCCTACGGCGTGCTGGCCGTGGGGCGCGCGCAGTACAACGTCGCCGTCCGCTGAGTCCGGCGGGGTGTCAGGACCCCGTCTGCGCCATCGAGTCGCGCATGGCCGTGCAGGCGTCCATGCAGTCCTTGCAGGCCTGAGCGCACATGCGGCAGACGTCGCTGTGCTCGGAGTGCTTCGCGCACTCCTCCATGCACATCGCGCACATCGCGATGCACGCCTCGAGCATCGCCGTCATCGCTGCGGGCGTCATGCCCTGCATCCGCATCATCGCGCGCATCATCGTGTTGCACATGTCGGCGCAGTTCATGCAGGCCGTACTGCAGTCCATCATCTGCGTCGAACACACCACGCACGCCTGCTCGCAGGCCGCACAAGCGTCCATACAGGCCTGCATCGCCGACATGTCCATCGTCTCCATGCCCGGCATGGAGGTCATATCCTTCGACATCGCGTCCATCATCATCGAGTCCATCACGCACCGCCTTCCTCGTCGGCTTCCGCCGTTCGTGAGCGGGCAGGATCACCCGCCTGGTGTCAGCGTACGCCCCGAGGTGCATGCGGTGAAGGGGCGTGGTGCGCGACGACCAGGTAGACAGAAAACTGCCAACCAAGTGCACTATGCTGCACTACATGGATGGGGCTGCAGAATCACTGGCCCGCGCGATTGGCGCGCGAGTGAGGCAGGAGCGCAAGGGTCGGGCGTGGACGCTCGACCAGCTTGCCGCGACGGCGGGCCTGAGCCGGCGGATGCTCGTGAACGTCGAGCAGGGCACGGTCAACCCGAGCGTCGGCACGCTGCTGCGTCTGTCGGATGCGCTCGGGGTCGGGCTGCCTGCCCTCGTGGAGCCGCCCGCCGGCCGCACGGTGAAGCGGACCCGGCGGGGCGAGGGCGCCGTGCTCTGGACCGGTGCTCTCGGCGGGCAGGGCGTGCTCGTCGCGGGCACGGAGCCGCCGGACGTGGTGGAGCTGTGGGACTGGACCCTCGCCCCGGGCGAACGTCACGAGAGCGAGGCGCACGCCACCGGCACCCGCGAGGTGCTGCAGGTGCAGGAGGGCGCAATGACGGTGACGGTCGGCGACGACAGCTACGAGCTCGGCCCCGGTGACGCTCTGACCTTTCACGGCGACGTCGTTCACGCGTATGGCAACCCGAATGAAGCGGCGGTGCGGTTCTCGCTCGCGGTCTTCGAACCCGGCGTCGGCGCCGGGCACAGGATGGGGACCCCGAATGTCTGACGCCGCGCGGGCGAACCGCGCCGGCCGAGGCGTGCCCCCGTGGTCGCTGGCGGTCGCAGCGATGCTGGCCGTACAGCTCTCCAACGCCCTCTCCGCTGGGGTGATCGCGCAGGTCGGGGCGGCCGGAACGGCATGGCTGCGCATGTGCTTCGGGGTCGTGTTCCTCTGGATGATCGCCCGTCCCTGCATCCGCTCGTTGCGCAGGGGAGATCTGCCGGCGCTGCTCGTGCTGGGAGTGGTGACGGGGTTCATGACGACGTTCTTCCTCGGCGCCGTGGAACGCATCCCGCTCGGAACCGCCGTCGCGATCGAGTTCCTCGGACCACTCACCGTCGCCGGCCTGATGAGCCGGCACCGCAAGGCGCTGGTGTGGCCGCTGCTCGCCCTCGCGGGCGTCGTGCTGCTGACCGAACCCTGGCGCGGGAGCATCGACCTTGCCGGGGTCGGGTTCGCCCTCGCCGCGGGAGTCTGCTGGGGTCTGTACAACCTCTTCACCCAGCACGTCGGCGATCGGTTCTCCGGCATCAGCGGGCTGTCTCTGACGATCCCCATCGCCGCGTTGGCGACGCTGCCGGTCGGGCTCCCCCAGGTCATCAGCGGCGACTTCACGTGGTGGGTGCTCCCCGCCGCCGCCGGGATCGCGCTGATCTCGCCGGTGATCGCCTTCGGCTTCGAGATGCTGGCCCTGCGCCGCATGACGCACACCGCTTTCGGCACGCTGCTCTCCGTCGAGCCCGCCTTCGGCATCCTGCTCGGGCTGCTGCTGCTGGCTCAGACGCCGACGCTCCTGCAACTGGTCGGCATCGCGCTGGTGATCGTGGCCGGTGCCGCGGCACAGCGCGGCGGCGCGCGTCAGACTGATGCCACCGCTGTCACGGCGCAATCGTGAACGCCTTCACCGGGCTGAGCGCCTTCCCCCTCGCACCGCTCAAGGACGATGTCGTCGATGAGGCGTCGTTCGTCCGGCTCGTCGAGCGTCTCGCAGGATCGGGAGTGGAGTCGATCACGGTGCTCGGTCGACCGGCTCATACGCCTAGCTCACGTCTGACGAGCGCGCCAGGGGCACGGGTGGCCGAGGTGGTGCGCGAGCTCGCCCTCGGGTGATGACACGACTACCCTGGGGTGCGGAAGAGTTCCGGCGGGACGACCCGACGGTGATCGAGCAAGCGGGACGGCCCAGCAGAAACGAGCAGTAATCCGTGTCCATCACCGCCACTCTTCGCACGGTCGTCGCCGGCCGCGTGGTCTTCCGTCTGGTGCTCGGCTGGGGAGCATTCGCCGTGCTCTTCGCTGCGCAGCCGTTCCTGTCGGCGCGCCTTTCCACGCCGGTGCTGGTGACCGTGCTGGCCGGCATCATCGCCGTGATCGTGGTGTGCGCGTTCGGCGTCGTGGGCGAGGCGGAGCACCTCGCGCGGCGACTCGGCGACCCCTACGGCACCCTCGTCCTGACGTTGTCCATCGTGATGATCGAGGTCATCCTCATCTCTGCGGTGATGCTCGGCCCCGGCGAGCACACGACCATCGCGCGCGACTCGGTCATGGCCGTCTCGATGATCATCCTGAACCTCGTCATCGGCATCGCCTTACTGGTCGGTGGATTGCGCCATGCGCGCCTGCGCCCGAACCGCACTGGGGTATCGGCCTACCTGTCACTCCTCGTCGTACTTCTCGCCGTAGCATTCGCCCTCCCCGGCCTCATCGGAGAGGGAGGCTCCTATACGCCCGGCCAGGAGATTCCGATCATCGTGCTCACGGTGCTCCTCTACGCGTTCTTCCTGCATCGGCAGATGGGCGAGCAACGCGGCGACTTCCAGGAAGTGGCGCCCGAAAAACGCCTTACGAGCGCCGGTGCCGCAGCGCAGCAGCCGCTCCGAGAGGGTTCGTTGGTGCTCAGCGCGATCTCCGAACACCGCGCCGAAGTGGTCACCCACACACTTGTCCTCATCGCCACCGTCGTTCCGATCGTGCTGCTCTCCCACGACATGGCGACTCTGCTCGACGACGGCCTCGACCGAGCCGGCGCCCCGGTTGCACTCTCGGGCATCTTGATCGCGATGATCGTCTTCCTGCCCGAAACCATCACGACGATCCGGGCAGCGCACAACGGTGAGATCCAGCGGGTCAGCAACCTCTGCCACGGCGCACTGGTCTCAACCGTCGGCCTGACCATCCCGGCTGTGCTGACCATCGGGATGCTGACCGGACAGACGGTCGTGCTCGCCGAGACGCCGGCGAATCAGCTGCTGCTCGGACTCACGCTGCTGCTGAGCCTGACCACGTTCTCGGGCAGACGAGTGACCGCGCTGCACGGCGGAGCACACCTGATGACCTTCGCCCTGTATGGCATCAGCGTCTTCTCGTGAACCGTTGCAGGTTCCCACCGACCGCAGCTTATGCGCTCGCCCTCAGTCGCTGCTGACATCCGGTGACCATGCGCGCTCGATCGGCACTCTTCGCTTCAGAATGCGCTCCGCCGCGCGATGGCCCGAGAACATCGCGCCTGCGACGGTGGCGGGGTCCGCGGTCCAGGTCGCCTCGCCGGCGATGTGCAGCACTCTGCCGATCGGGGCTGCGAGGTCGTCATGGTCAGCGGTCGTCGCTCCTGCCTTCATGTACGCGTACGACCCGCGCGCGAAGGGATCGTCCTGCCATGCCGTGCGGTGGATGCGCGTCGGACTCACTGTGCGCTCGCCGTACAAGCGCCGCAGCTGAGCCATCACCGACTCGGCGACGCGCGCGTCATCCCATTCCCGGGTGCATCGAGCGGCATCCCCTGCGGCGAAGGTCAGCAGTGTTGGTTCGCCATGCACCGCGGTGAGGTCGTACCAGGAGTGCCACCATCCGCCCTGCGGCCCCTGCTGCCGTATCGCGTAGACGCCGGCATCCCAGAAGCTGGACGGGAAGCGCAGGAAGACCTTCTCAAACGCGTTCATGTCGAGGCGCAGGAGCGCTTCGAAGTTGACCTGCGGCAGTGCCGGCACGAACTCGACGGAGTCGGAGCGCAGCACACCGACCGGCAGCGTCACCACGGCGGTGTCCGCCCTGAAGTCGCCCTCGGCGGTGCGGATGCTGACGCGGTCGCTCCATTCGATGCGCGTGACTGCGTGCCCGAGGCGCATGTCGAGCCCGTGCGCAAGGTGCTGCGAGAGCACGTCGTATCCGTCGGGGAAGACGACCTCGTCTCCATCGATCGCGTCGTCGTCGAGGCCGTGGGCCGCGAGCTGCTCGATCTGGACCCCGTACTGCTCCTCGCACCGGTGCTCGAGGAACTCCCGCGCCCGCTGCGTGCGTTCCGCGTCCCAGTGCTGCCGGGCGAGCGCCACCTCGGTGACGTCGCGGTATGAGGCGCCGGGGGCTGATCGAGCGATCTCCTCCCCGAGCACCGCGTCGACGGCGTGGATGTCGGCGGCGAAACCGCGTGCGGCGGCGTCCGAGAGTCGGGAACCGTCGGGGGCGTAGTAGGCGATGGCCGGCTGTCGGGTTGATATCCGCCGACCGTGAACTCCACCGTGCGCATACCGAATGACGCCGCTGCCGCCGCCACCGGGCTGCCGTCGATGCCATGGATCCACGAGGCCCCGAGGTCGGTGACGCCGCCGTCACGGTCGGTGTGCAGCCGCCCGCCGAGGCGGTTCCTGGCTTCGAGCACCACGACCCGGTGGCCGCCATCGCGCAGCAGCCGAGCGGCCGTGAGACCGGCGACTCCTCCCCCCACGACGATCGTGTCGACGTGTTCCATGAGGCTTCCTCTCGCCGTCGGGTGGCTCTTCCTCGAAGATAACGATCGACAGGCTCAGTTCCGTGGCGACCTGGTGGTCAGCGCGCGGGCGCTTCGTTTGGTGCGGATCACTGCCCCGGATGCTGGCGCATCCTGCGTCGCCGGCCTCGGGTCGCGCAGGATGCTCAGCACCCGGGCCTCGACACCACCGTGAAGAGGAGCGACGTACGGCGCCCAGCCTCGACCCACCTCGCGCAGCTCGTCGACGTACTCGTTCACGGGCGCGATGTGCGGCGCATAGCGATCAGCCCACTGCTGTTCCCGGAACTCCTTGATGGCCATCTGCTTCGGCATGGCCTGACCGTAGCAGTGTGCCTCTCACCTCTTGGAGTCGTCGTCGATCTCGACGCCAGCTCGCTCTCGCCAGAGCTGGAGGTGATGCTCGATGGTCACATGATCCCCCCGAAGCGCTGCTTCGCTGACGGGCGTGAAAAGAGCCAGCACGTCCGACTCGTCAAGGGTGCTGAGCCAGCCCGCGAAGGCTGGTCGCTTATCGTCCCCGTAGAAATCGGCCATCATCTCGAGGAGATCGCGTCTGACTCCTTCACCGGCCATACGTCGGGTCAGGCGCGTGTGGGCTGCGTCCCGACTGGCGGCATTCCACGCCTCGGAGAACGACGCGTACCCGCGCGACAGATCCAGGTTCGGCGGGATCTTCGGTAGGTCTGTGCGACCTCTCACCAGGATTGGAACGGCCTGCTCTCGGACCCATTCCTCCAGCTGCCCAAGTTCGTGCATGAGGGTGTGCACTGTGCCGGTGTGAGGTCTTCGGACAACCACTTCCGGCCAGATGGAGACGCCCATCTTCGTACCTCGGGGAACGGAAGCAAGAACGCTGCCAACTTCAGCGACCTGTTGCTCGCCGGCGCGCAATGCGCTGTGTGATCCGTCCTCGAGGTCGACCCGACCGACTCGGGTCAGCGTGACGCTCGGCTCTCGATGCTTCGCAAAATTCGTGTGCTCTGCGAGACGTCTCAGGGGGTGCATGTCCACATCTCGGCGGTGGAAAGGCTGGAGCCGGTGAACGCGTTCGTACAGCTCGCTCCCGCGGGCGAAGACGCCTAACGATCTGCGTCGCTTATCGGAGGCCCAGTCATCGAACGCTTCCACCGAGAGCTTCGCCGGCACCTCGATCAGGGCCGCCTCTTTGCGATCCAGATCGCGCCCCAGCTGCGACTCGACCTCCGCGAACAAACAGTGTTCCATGAGGTTGCGGGTCTGATTGAGAGCGTCCGCGAACAGCCGGGGCACTGCCTGCGGCAGCGGTGCGATCGCAGCGAGCACGACTTCCTCGGTGGTCGGCGTCAGTCTCTGAGCCAGCTTCAGGGGGTCGGCAGCCAAGTACGGATGCAAGACCTGCCCGAGCCGCAGAATCTGCGCATCGATGTGCGCAGCGGTGTACAACGCATGTTCCTGATGCTGCGGCAGCCAGCTCTCACTCATCGCGTCATCCGGTCGCGAGCCACCTGAATGCTGAGCCTGTCCCATGTCGTGAGCCTAATCGCGGCGTCAGGACCTCTGATCTACTTTGCAGACGCGCGCACCCCCGCGATCCCGCTCGACCACTGCTCAGACGCCAGATACCTACTCAGCCCCATCTCACTTCAACGTCTGGCCCATTGGCCACGATAAGAACAGTTATCCGGACTATCGGCGCTGTCTGACGCCGGTTCATCGCGGCTCGCAAATCGGCTCAGTGGCTCACACCTCGCCGACGAGGTCGCTCAGCGTGGGAGCAGCGTCGTAGACGCCGTAGATGCCATCTTCAAGGAGAGATAGGTTGTCGTATCCGGTCTCCAACCACTCTGCGAGCTTTGGGAAGTCAGCGGTCTCCTGAATGTTCGGGAGGTTCCCGGCGTACCGGAAGCTCACCCCTCCCTCATCGTCCTCGTGAAGGGCAAGAACGAACTTCTCAATCTCGGGCGGGAACGGATTGTCACTGAGCACCTCATACTGATGTGGCTCTTGAGACGAAGTTCCACGGCCTGTCGGTAGAGGTAAAGGAACGGAAGAAGAATCGTGTCATCTTGGCTCATCGCAATCCGGAGTGTAGGTGGGGCCTGAATCCTCCGGCTTCGAGCAGCGATCTGGCGACATAGTTCGTGAGGTTGCGGAAGCCGAGGGCGGATCCGCGGAGATGTTCGAGGCGGCCGTT
>NZ_JAPSHY010000035.1 GCF_031179285.1 Microbacterium sp.
GTCGCGACCTCCGACACCTTCGCGATGTTGTCGACGATGGCGTCGAGCTGGCTCGTGAGCCGCGTCACCTCGTCGTCGTTCAGCTGGATGCGCGCGAGCACGCCGAGATGACGTACAAGATCAGGGGTGATTTCAGACACCAGACCAGTCTAGTTGTCGCTCTCCTTCGTGCCGCCGCCGTGCATGACGCGGTACTGCGAGGTCACGATCCCTTCGGGAGCCGCGACGCTGTGCTCCAGCCGCAGTGCGGTGTGCGCGATGGTCGGTGCGATGGAACGCCCCCGCCCGAGCAGGATCGGCACCTGCCGCAACCGCAGTCTGTCCACGACTCCGGCCGCGAACAGCGCGTCAGAGAGCTGAAGACTGCCCCATACCGCGATCGACCGGTATCGCTCCTTCACCGCCCGCGCGGCTTCCTCGGGGTCATCCTGCAGCACCTCGACGTCGCCGTGGTCTCCCCACGGGGCGCGGTCGAGGCTCCGGCTCACCACGAACTTCGGCAGGGACCCGATTGGGCCAGCCACGGCGTCGTCCTGCGGGTCGATCGCCGGCCAGTATCCGGCGAACAACTCATAGGTGCGTCGGCCGAACAGGATGGCGTCCACCCCGTCAATCCAGCGCATCTGCTCGGTGTCGCGTCGGCTCTGATCACCGAAGTCGATCTCGTCGAAGAACCCGATGCCTCCCTCGTGATCCATGGCGAAGCCGTCCGCCGATACGATCTGCTCGACCGTGATCTCACCCATTCGTCTCTCCTTCGATCTCCATCGCCAGTTCTTCCAGCGCTTCCCGCCAACCCGCCCAGACGCTGTCGTTCCGGTTTGAGTCGTCTGCGCGTCCTCGGAGGCAGAAGGTCATCTCCGTCTCGCGGGCGCCGAGGTCGATGAGGCGCACCTCCAGCTCCGCGACCGGCTCACCGGGAGCGCCCCAGGAGCACCTGATGAGCTCCGGGTGCTGCAGTTCGAGGTACTCCCCCGAACTCTCATACGCGGAGCCGTCATCGTCGATCATGGTGAACCGATATCCGCCGCCGACCCGCAGATCGACCGCCACGGACTGCGGATCGGTGCGCAGGCTCTTGGGGTGCAACCATCGCGCCAGGACCGTCGGCTCGGTCCAGGCCCGCCAGAGCCGCTCCCTCGGTGCGCGGAACGTGCGCGTGATCACGAGTTCGCGCACACCGGGTTGTGCCTCGGTCATCATCGCTCGTCCTCTCGATCCAGTTCGGCGAGCACGTCGTCCAGCCGATCGAACCGCGCCTGCCAGATGCGTCGGTTCCGCGTGACCCACGCCGCCGCATCGTCGAGCGGCGCGGGCGTGAGAGTGCACACTCGCCACTGAGCCTTCGCCCTGCGCTCGACGAGCCCGGCCTTCTCGAGAACGCGGAGGTGCTGCGAAACCGCGGGCGCACTCATCTCGAACGGCGCGCGAAGTTCTCCGACCGTGGTGTCGCCGACGCTGAGGCGCTCGAGGATGCCGCGCCTCGTCGGATCCGAAAGGGCGTGGAACACGAGCGAGAGGGTGTCAGTGGCAGTCGGCATCCGGTCTCCTGATTAAGTATCAGCTTAATTAAACAGGCGGCCCCGCTTCGTGTCAAGACCACCCGCCTATGCTGGGCGGGTGACGACGTTCCAGCCTGCTCGCCCATGGACCGCCAGCTACGCCGCGGGCGTACCCGAGGACCTCTCCCCCGTCTCCGGCTCGCTAATGGACATCGTCGCGGCATCGGCGCGCGACTACCCGAACGCTCCGGCGCTGCAGTTCTTCGGGCGCGAGACGAGCTACGCGCGTCTTCAGGAGGAGATCGACCGTGCCGCCGCCGGGTTGCGCGACCTGGGAGTCCGTGCCGGCGACCCGGTCGCGATCGTGCTTCCCAACTGCCCTCAGCACATCGTGGCGTTCTATGCGGTGCTGCGACTGGGCGCGGTCGTCGTCGAGCACAATCCGCTCTACACCCCGCGAGAGCTGCGCAAACAGTTCGAGGATCACGGAGCGAAGCACGCGATCGTCTGGAACAAGGTCGTCTCGACGGTGCAGGAGTTCCCCGCTGACCTCGAGGTCACCAGCCTCGTGTCGGTCGACATCACCCGCGCCATGCCGCTCGCCATGCGCCTCGCGCTTCACCTTCCCGTCGCAAAGGCTCGTGAGTCGCGGATCGCGCTCACCGAGCGGGTGCGCGGCACGATTCCCTGGGAGAGCCTGGTCAGCTCGGCCCCGCTGCCCGCTTCTCACCCGATGCCGGCGACCGACGACCTCGCCATCATCCAGTACACCTCCGGCACCACCGGCACCCCCAAGGGCGCGTCCCTCAGCCATCGCAACCTGCTCGCCAACGCCGCCCAGGCACGGGCTTGGGTGCCCTCCATCCAGCGCGGTGAGGGTTGCGTGGTGTACGCGGTGCTCCCGATGTTCCATGCCTACGGCCTGACGCTCTGCCTCACCTTCGCCATGTCGATGGGTGCGCGCCTGGTGTTGTTCCCCAAGTTCGATCCCGATCTCGTACTGGACGTCGTGAAGAAGCACCCGGCCACGTTCCTTCCACTCGTGCCGCCGATCGCCGACCGTCTGCTCGCCGCCGCCCAAGCGAGAGGCATACCGCTCGCCGGTACTGACATCGCCATTTCCGGTGCCATGGCCCTTCCGCACGAGCTGGTGGTGCCGTTCGAGAAGGCGACCGGCGGCTACCTCGTCGAGGGATACGGCCTCAGCGAGTGCTCTCCCGTTCTCATGGCGAACCCCGTCGCAGAGCATCGCGTTCCCGGCACTGTCGGGCTCCCGTTGCCGGGAACGGAGTGCCGCGTCGTCGATCCCGAGAATCCGACGGTCGATGTTCCTGCCGGTTCCGCCGGGGAGCTCATCGTGCGAGGCCCGCAGGTGTTCTCCGGCTACTACGGCAAACCCGAGGAGACCGAAGCGGTGTTCGTCGACGGCTGGTTCCGCACCGGCGACATCGTGACGATCGACGAAGCCGGATTCATCCGCATCGTCGACCGGATCAAGGAGCTCATCATCACCGGCGGATTCAACGTCGCGCCCACCGAGGTGGAGAACGCACTGCGCCAGCACCCCCTGGTGGGCGACGCCGCGGTGGTGGGCCTTCCCAGCGATCATTTCGGCGAGGAGGTCGTCGCTGCGATCGTCGTCGACGCGGGCACCGACGTCGATGTCGAGGCGATCCGCGAGTTCGTCCGCGGAATCCTCACGCCGTACAAGGTGCCTCGTCGGGTCTTCGTGGTCGACGAGCTCCCGAAGTCTCTCATCGGCAAGGTGCTGCGACGTCAGGTCAAGGAGAAGCTCGTCGCCCTCACCACCACTTCGTGAGGACGCCCTCACAGGCGGCGAACACCGGCGGAGCGCTACCCTTGGGAAGTGACTCCTGAAGATGCAGTGCCGACCGACACCCCCGAGGACTCCCCCGCGACCCCTGGATTCGAGGACCTCGGCATCACCGGCGCCGTCCTCAAGGCGACCCGCGAGCTCGGCTACGAGACTCCGTCGCCGATCCAGGCGGCCACGATCCCCACGCTTCTCGCCGGCCGTGATGTCGTCGGCATGGCGCAGACCGGCACCGGCAAGACGGCGGCGTTCGCGCTGCCGGTGCTCGAACGACTCGATGTGTCCCAGAAGATGCCGCAGGCACTCGTGCTCGCGCCGACCCGCGAGCTCGCGCTGCAGGTGTGCGAGGCCTTCGAGTCGTACGCGTCGAAGATGAAGGGCGTGCACGTCCTGCCGGTATACGGCGGCCAGGGCTACGGTGTGCAGCTGTCTGCGCTTCGCCGCGGCGTGCACGTGATCGTCGGAACGCCCGGCCGAATCATGGACCACCTCGCAAAGGGCACCCTCGATCTCTCCGAACTCAAGTATCTCGTGCTCGATGAGGCCGACGAGATGCTGAAGATGGGGTTCGCCGAAGACGTCGAGCAGATCCTCGCGCAGACACCGAAAGAGAAGCAGGTCGCCCTGTTCTCGGCGACCATGCCGCCGCAGATTCGGCGGCTGGCGCAGCAATACCTGCGGGATCCTGAAGAGATCAGCATCAAGTCGAAGACCGCGACCGGTACGAACATCACCCAGCGCTACCTCGTGGTTTCCTACGCCCAGAAGGTCGACGCGCTCACCCGCATCCTCGAGGTCGAGAACTTCGAGGGCATGATCGTGTTCGTCCGCACCAAGAACGAGACCGAGACGCTGGCGGAGAAGTTGCGTGCTCGCGGCTACTCGGCCGCCGCGATCAACGGTGACGTCGCTCAGGTGCAGCGAGAGCGCACCGTCAACCAGCTCAAGGACGGCAAGCTGGACATCCTCGTCGCCACCGATGTCGCCGCGCGCGGCCTCGACGTCGAGCGCATCAGCCACGTGGTGAACTTCGACATCCCGACGGACACCGAGTCCTACGTCCACCGCATCGGCCGCACCGGCCGAGCGGGGCGCACCGGTGATGCGATCAGCTTCATCACGCCGCGAGAGCGCTACCTGCTCAAGCACATCGAGAAGGCGACCCGTCAGCAACCGACTCAGATGCAGCTGCCCAGCACGGAGGACGTCAACTCGACCCGGCTCGCCCGCTTCGACGACGCGATCACCGCTGCTCTGGCCGAGACCGGCCGCATCGAGGCATTCCGTGACATCGTCGCCCACTATGTGCGAAACCACGACGTCCCCGAGGGCGATGTCGCCGCGGCCCTCGCCGTGGTCGCTCAGGGCGAGACGCCGCTGCTGCTCGATCCGGCGAACGACTCGCTGTCGAGGTCGGTGGAAGCCGAAAACCGGCCGCGACGTGAATCATCGGACCGGCCATCACGCGAGCCTCGCACCGAGCGGCGCGGGCGCGGGGACTACGCCCCGTACCGCATCGAGGTCGGCCGACGTCACCGCGTCGAGCCACGACAGATCGTCGGCGCTCTGGCGAACGAGGGCGGACTCGGGCGGGATGACTTCGGTGTCATCAACATCCGGCCCGACTTCTCGATCGTCGAGCTTCCGGCGAACCTTGACCCGGCCGTCCTGGAAAAGCTGCGCGACACCCGCATCTCTGGTCGTCTCATCGAGATCCGCGCCGACCGTGGAGCACCGGGACGACGTCCGCGCGACAATGACGACCGCGGTGACCGCTCACCCCGATCGGACCGTGAGCCGCGTCCGGCTGACCGCGAAGAGCGACCTTTCCGCAAGCCACGCCACAAGAGCTGACGCGCCCGCGGAGCCCGCGGCTCCGCTCCGCCTCGGCCGGAGCCTGCGGATGCAGGCTCCGGCTCTCGTCAGGATGGGTCCCCGGCGTCGAGCGCGCTCGGCCCCTCGGTCACGAGAAGGTGGAATTGCGCCGCATCGAGGATGCGTACCCCGAGCTCTTCGGCCTTGGCGAGCTTCGAGCCGGCACCGGGACCTGCAGCCACGAAGTCGGTCTTCTTCGAAACGCTCGAAGCCGCCTTGCCGCCCGCCCGGATGATCGCCTCCTGCGCGCCGTCGCGCGTATAGCCGTCGAGCGACCCCGTTGCGACCACGGTGAGTCCTTCCAGGACGCCGCCCTCGACGACCGCCGCACCGGGTCCGGGGTGGCCGGGGGTGGCCCATTGCACTCCCGCGGCGGCCCACTGCTCGACGATGTCGATATGCCAGTCGACCGCGAACCACTCCGACAGGGAGTCGGCGATGATGCCGCCGACCCCTTCGACGGCGGCGAGCTCCTCCCGGGAAGCGGCGCGGATGGCATCGAGTGACCCGAACCATTGAGCCAATGCCCGGGCGGCGACGGGGCCGACATGGCGGATGCTGAGGGAGACCAGCAGTCGCCACAGCTCCTTCGTCTTGGCCTTCTCGAGCTCGGCGAGAAGGGTCACAGCCTGGGAGGAGGGCTGCGGGCCGGTGAGTCCCGACTTGCGCTCTGCGGGCGTGGGATTCCGGCGGAACGGCGCGCGCGTCTTCACGACGCCGTCGTCGTCCTCCTTGGGAAGCCCCGTCTCGGCATCCCGCACGACCACCTCGATCGGAACGATCTCGTCGAGGGTCAGCGCGAAGAGCCCCGCCTCGGTCTGCAACGGCGGCACTTCGGGCCGAGTGGGCTGGGTGAGCGCCGCGGCGGTGACCTCGCCGAGCGCCTCGATGTCGAGGGCGCCGCGCGAACCGACGTGTTCGACCCGGCCCCGCACCTGCGCAGGGCAGGAGCGCGCGTTCGGGCACCGCAGGTCGATGTCGCCTTCCTTCATCGGGCGTAGGGGCGTACCGCACTCCGGGCATTCGGTCGGCATCACGAACTCCCGCTCAGTGCCGTCGCGTTTGTCAGCGACGGGCCCGAGCACCTCGGGGATCACATCGCCGGCCTTCCGGAGCACGACGGTGTCACCGATGAGAACGCCCTTGGCCTTCACGACGTCTTTGTTGTGCAGAGTCGCCTGGCGCACGACCGAGCCCGCGACGTGCGCCGGGGCCATCACGGCGAACGGCGTCGCACGGCCGGTGCGTCCCACCGAGACGACGATGTCGAGAAGCTTGGTCTGCACCTCCTCCGGCGGATACTTGTACGCGATCGCCCACCGCGGGGCGCGACTGGTGACCCCGAGCTCATCGTGGAGCGCCAGCTCATCGACCTTGACGACGATGCCGTCGAGCTCGTGCTCGACGTCGTGCCGATGCTCGCCGAAATGCTCGACGAAGTCCACGACCTCGTCGATGCCGCGGCAGACCTTCGCGTGCGGACTCGTCGGCAGACCCCACTCGGCCAGCAGGTCGTACACCTCGCTCTGGGCTGACACCGGGGGGTTCTCCCAGGCGCCGACGCCGTGCACGTACATCGACAGCGACTCCACCCGCAGCAGGGCAGCCTCGAGCTCGAGGCCGGACTTCTTGTCGATCTGCTGACGCAGCCCGCCGCTCGCGGCGTTGCGCGGATTGGCGAAGGCGGGGAATCGTCGTGCGGC
This sequence comes from Microbacterium sp., assembly GCF_031179285.1. Classification (GTDB taxonomy): domain Bacteria; phylum Actinomycetota; class Actinomycetes; order Actinomycetales; family Microbacteriaceae; genus Microbacterium. The sequence continues at coordinate 6,915 of NZ_JAPSHY010000035.1, forward strand.
GGCGGTGCGCGCCTTCTCCTCGTCGAACGCACGCTTCGCCCCGCCACGGGCGTTCCACCGCTCGAGGGCGTCGGCGAACGCCGTCTCACGGAAACGCGCCTGCGCCGCATTGAGCCGCTCGAAGGCGGCGACCGGGATGAAGACCTCTCCGCGCACCTCGACGATCGGTGGATGCCCGCTGCCGGCGAGTCGACGTGGAATCTCCGGCAGCCGCAGCGCGTTCTCCGTCACGATCTCCCCGACCCTGCCGTCGCCTCGCGTCGCCGCCGAGGTGAGTACCCCGTTCTCGTATCGGAGGTTGATCGCAAGGCCGTCGATCTTCAGTTCGGTGAGCCACGCCACCTCTCGGCCCGCCGCCGACTGCGCCTTGCGAGCCCAATCGCGCAGCTCGTCGATCGAGAAGACGTTGTCGAGGCTCAGCATCCGCTCGGCATGCTCGATCGTCGCGAGCCCGGTGGACTCTGCCGCGCCGACCATCTGCGTCGGCGAATCCTGGCCGGCGAGCTCCGGGTGGAGGCGCTCGAGCTCCTCCAGACGCCGCATCCATCCGTCGTACGTCGCGTCGTCGACGAGCGACGTGTCGCGACCGTAGTACGCGTCCTTCGCCTCGAGGATGCGCGTGGTCAGTTCATCGACCTCGCTGCGGGCGTCTTCCAGTGAGATGTTCTCCGGCACGCCGCCAGTCTACGAGTGGGCGCCGACACCGCACCGTGTCACGCCGAGGCGCATCACGCCTCGACGGGAACCGCCGAGACCGTGCGATCGATCGTGAACTGCCCGAGCACCCGGGTACCCACGTACAGCACCGCTGTCTGTCCGGGGGCGACACCGTCCAGCGGCACCTCCGGCACCACGCGCACGCCTTCGACGGACACGTGCGCTCTCGCCGCCACCGGGTCGGCGTGGGCCCGGATCTGGACCTCGCAATCGAAATCCGACTCCGAGGGGGCGGCGCCCGCCCACGAGAACCGCTCCCCCGCGATCTCCGCGATCGCGAGTGCCTCTTTCGGCCCGACGACGACCGTGTTCGAGACCGGTCGCACCTCGAGCACGAAGCGCGGCTTGCCGTCAGCCGCGGGGACCCCGAGCTTGAGGCCGCGACGCTGGCCGACCGTGAACGCATGGGCGCCGTCATGCGAGCCGACGACGTCGCCGGATCGGTCGATGATCGCGCCGGTCTCGGCACCGACCTTCTCCGCCAGCCACCCTCGGGTGTCGCCGTCGGGGATGAAGCAGATGTCGTGGCTGTCAGGCTTCTGAGCGACGCTGAGTCCGCGTTCCGCGGCCTCAGCGCGCACGAGCGCCTTGGAGGGGGTGTCGCCCAGCGGGAAGTAGGTGTGCGCGAGCTGCTCCGCAGTCAGAACGCCCAGCACATAGGACTGGTCTTTGGCCGAGTCCGACGCCCGGTGCAGTTCCAGCCCCGCATCCGTGGAGACGAGCGTCGCATAGTGACCGGTGCACACGGCGTCGAAGCCGAGCTCGAGAGCGCGCTCAAGGAGAGCCGCGAACTTGATCTTCTCGTTGCACCGCATGCAGGGATTCGGCGTGCGCCCCGCCCGGTACTCGGAGACGAAATCCTCGATGACATCGTCGCGGAAGCGCTCAGAGAAGTCCCAGACGTAGAACGGGATGCCGAGCATATCGGCGGCACGTCGGGCGTCGAGGGCGTCCTCGATCGTGCAGCAGCCACGGCTTCCGGTGCGGAGCGTGCCGCCTGCTCGCGACAGGGCGAGGTGCACGCCGACGACCTCGTGGCCGGCCTCCACGGCCCGGGCAGCCGCGACGGCGGAATCCACTCCACCGCTCATCGCCGCCAGTATCCGCATGGGTTCCAGTCTACGAGCGGTTTGCTGAGCCGGCGCCGGATGCGCGGGCATATGCATCGGCGATGACGCCGAGCACCGCGTCGACCTCGTCGTCGCCCGAGGTGCGCCCGAGGGTGAACCGCAGCACGCTGCGCGCATCCTGTTCGCTGCGGCCCATCGCCATGACGACGTGGGACGGCTCGGCGACGCCGGCCTGGCACGCCGAACCCGTCGACGAGGAGATCCCTGCGGTGTCGAGCATGAACAGCAGACTCTCTCCGACAGCTCCGGGAAAGAGGATGTGCGCGTTCCCGGGCAGGCGGTTGACCGGATCGCCGAGGAGTTCGGCTGCCGGTACGGCGGCCCGGATGCCTGTCACCAGACGATCACGCAACCGTCGGAGCCTCGCGCCCTCGCTCACGCGCTCGGCCTCAGCCGACTCGAGCGCGACGGCGAATGCCGCTGCCCCGGCGACGTCCTGGGTGCCGGCGCGGAGGCCACGCTGCTGCGCGCCGCCGCGGAACAGCGGCGCCATGCGTGCCGTCCGATCCACCACGAGCGCCCCCGTACCGACGGGGGCACCGATCTTGTGGCCCGTCACGCTGAGGGCGACGAGACCGGACCCTGGCGCTGCCGAACCACGCAGATCCCGATATGACACGGGAAGGTGCCCGAGGGCGGCGACCGCGTCGAGATGCAACGGCACGCCCACCGCCGCCGCAGATGCCGCAAGGGCGCGAGCGTCGTTGACAGTGCCGACCTCGTTGTTCGCGATGAGAGCGGTGGCGAGTGCTGCAGGCGACTGCCCGTCACCGTCGAGCGCACCCGCGAATTCCTCGGGAGCCACGTGCGCATCGTGCGTCACAGGAACCCGCCGCACCTCGGCTCCGTCGTCGGCGATCGCAGCGACCGTTTCCAGGGTCGCGTGATGCTCGGCGTCCGGCAGCACGATCGCCGTCGTCCCGTCCGCTCTCGCGCGCCACAGTCCCTGAAGCGCGAGGTTGATCGACTCGGTTCCGCCGGAGGTGAAGACGACCTCGATCGGGTCGGCCCCGAGAACCGCCGCGGCGCGCTCGCGCGACTCCTCCAGCAGCCGCCGCGCCTGCTGGCCCGCGCCATGCGTCGACGAGGCATTGCCGACGACCTCTGCCGCGTCGAGCCACGCCTGCCGCGCTTCGGGCCGCAGCGGTGACGTCGCCGCGTGATCGAGATAGAACGCCATCTTCCCATCCTCCCACCCGGGGGCCGGCCCGGCAGCGCCGCTGTGCGGAGGTCGCGCGACGGTCGCTTAGGCTGTGTCCCATGTGCCCGACGCCTGCCGCTCCTCTGGGGGGAGCCACGCTCGACGACCTCGGCGTCCGCCTGCACGACGGGGTGGGAACGCTCCGCGTCTGGTCGCGCAACGCCTCAGCCGTCGAACTGGTCATCTTCGACTCGACCGACCTCGACTGGGTGACGGACAAGGTCGATCTGCATCGCAGGCCGGGCGGAATCTGGGAGGTCACCACCGACCTGCTCCGACCCGGTACGCGGTACGCGATCCGGGTCGACGGACCACACGGCCCCGGCAACACCTTCAACCCGTCCACCCTGCTCCTCGACCCGTATGCGCGGGGACTCGCGCAGGGCAACGGCTACGAGGACTGGCGCTCGGTCGTCGTCGCCGACGGATTCGACTGGGGCGATTCACGCAAACCGCGGATCCCGCTCGATCGCACCGTGATCTACGAGGGTCACCTCAAGGGCCTCACCAAGCGGCACCCGGATGTTCCGCCTGCCCTTCACGGGACATATGCAGGCCTCGCGCACCCGGCGATGATCGAGCACTTCCGCTCGCTGGGCGTCACGTCGATCGAGCTGCTCCCGGTGCAGGCATTCGCGACGGAGCCGCGACTTCTCCAGCTGGGTCTGACCAACCACTGGGGCTACAACACGCTCAACTTCTTCACCCCGCACGCGGCCTACGCCACCGAGCAGTCCCGGCGTGGCGGGGCTGAGGCGATTCTCTCGGAGTTCAAGGGCATGGTCCGGTTGCTGCACGAGGCCGGCCTCGAGATCATCCTCGACGTGGTCTACAACCACACCTCCGAGGAGGGGCTCGGGGGGCCTCGCTCCAGCCTCCGAGGGATCGACAATGCGAGCTACTACCGGCAGCAGCCCGACGGCGCCTACATCGACACCACCGGATGCGGCAACACGCTGAACACGGCCACGGAGGCCGGCGCGAGGCTGGTGCTGGACTCGCTGCGCTACTGGGCGAGCGAGATGCAGATCGACGGCTTCCGCCTGGATCTCGCGACAGCGCTCGCTCGCGACGAGTCGCACGCCTTCACACCGGAGCACCCACTGCTCGCGGCGATCGCCGCCGACCCCGCTCTGCAGGACACCAAGCTGGTCGCCGAACCGTGGGATGTCGGCCTCGGAGGCTGGCAGACCGGCAACTTCCCGGTCGGGTGGCACGAGTGGAACGACCGCTACCGCGATCGGGTGCGCAACTTCTGGTTGAGCGACATCGACTACGCACGCCGGGCGTCCGCGCCCGTCGGCATCGGTGGGTTCGCAACGCGGCTGGCCGGGTCGTCCAACACCTTCTCCGAGGAGCGAGGGCCGCTGGCCAGTGTGAACTTCGTCACCGCGCACGACGGGTTCACGCTGCACGATCTCGTCACGTACGACGTCAAGCACAATCTGGCCAACGGCGAGCAGAACCGTGACGGCGCCGACACGAATCGCTCCTTCAACCACGGTGTCGAAGGCCCCACCGCCGATCCCGCGATCCTCGCCGCGAGGCGCAAAGCGATGCGAAACCTCCTCGGCACGCTGCTGCTGTCCGCCGGCATCCCCATGCTCACAGCCGGCGACGAGGTCGGCCGAACACAGCGCGGCAACAACAACGCCTATGCGCAGGACTCGCCGGTCACCTGGCTGCCGTGGGAGTTCGAGCCCTGGCAGGAGAATCTGCGGGCGCATGTCATGCGGCTCATCCGGTTGCGCGCGGAGAACCCGGCTCTTCGCCCCAGCCGCTACGCGCGGCTGGGCGAGCACATCCCCAACGCCAGTGTCATGGACTGGTACGACCAGAACGGCCGGACGATGGAGAGCGGCCAGTGGGCCGACCCCGGAAGTCGCACCCTTCAGTACGTCGCCGCGTCGACGCCGGACACGGAGTCCTTCAACCGCATCCTGCTGATCGTCCACGGGACCGAGTCACCGATCGACGTGCGACTGCCCGACGTGATCGAGGGCGCGTCGCGGTTCGTGTCGCTCTGGTCCAGTGCCGATGAGCGCCCGGCCGACGACACGCCGGCTTTCGCACCGGGTGATGTGCTTCCGACGCCCGGCACATCGATGAGGCTGTTCCGCGTCGAGTGACCTGCGAGAAGGCCGGACGTTGCGCCGGTCGCTTCCGGCGCTTGGTACGGGACGGTAGATTCGGGATGTGGCTGCACGCACCGAAACCCGAACAGCGGCTCTGCGGAGCCCCGTCCAGATCCCGCTGCGACCGATGGACCGCACCGACGATGCACCCGGAATGCGCACCACGCGACTGCCGTTGGTCGCACCGACCCCGGCGGTGCCCGGTGGCTTCAGCGCGAAAGCGTTCTCCGGCGAGGTCGTGCCGTTCGGTGTCACCGCTTTCCGCGAGGGGCACGACATCATCGGCGTTCACCTGCGGCTGATGTCTCCCGGTGGCCACGAGAGTCTGCACCGGCTCACCCCGCTGAACGACGGCACCGACCGCTGGCGCGCAGACGTGGCCCTGGAAGAGCGAGGCACGTGGAGCTTTCGCTTCGAGGCGTTCTCGGATGACTTCGCCACGTGGTCTCACGCGGCCGAGCTCAAGGCGGCAGTCGACGTCGACACGCCGGTGTCCGCCGCGCTCGGCGCGCAGCTGTTCGCTCGCGCCGCAGCGGAGAAGAACCGCCCCGCCGCCGAACGCAAGCGCCTCGCGGCCGCTGCGGAGGGTCTGAGGGGCGCGGATGCCGGCACCATCGCAGCGGTTGCGCGCGATGCGGAGCTCGCTGCCCTGTTCGCGGACCGCCCTCTCACCACCCTGCAATCCGCCTCCGATTGGCTGAAGATCCTCGTCGAGCGCGAGCGCGCCGGCGTCGGCGCCTGGTATGAGTTCTTCCCGCGGTCCGAAGGCGCGAAGCGCCTCAAGGACGGGTCGATCAAGAGCGGCACGTTCCGCACGGCGATGAAACGGCTCCCCGGAGTGGCCGGGATGGGCTTCGACGTCATCTATCTGCCGCCGATCCATCCGATCGGCGAGATCAATCGCAAGGGGCGCAACAACACCCTGGAAGCTCAGCCGGGCGACCCGGGCTCCCCGTACGCGATCGGGTCCCGCGACGGCGGTCACGACGCCATCCACCCCGACCTCGGAACAGCGGCGGATTTCCGGGCTTTCGTGCGCGCCGCCGAGAAGGCGGGCCTCGAGGTCGCCCTCGACCTCGCCCTGCAGGCGGCTCCAGATCATCCCTGGGTGAGCGAGCATCCGGAGTGGTTCACGGTCCTGCCGGACGGAACGATCGCCTACGCAGAGAATCCGCCGAAGAAGTACCAGGACATCTATCCGATCAACTTCGACCGCGACCCGGCCGGCATCTACGCAGAGGTGCTGAGGATCGTACGGCACTGGGTGTCGCAGGGGGTGAAGATCTTCCGTGTCGACAATCCGCACACGAAGCCGGTGCAGTTCTGGGAGTGGCTCATCGGAACCGTGTGCGCGGAGGATCCGGATGTGATCTTCCTCTCCGAGGCGTTCACTCGGCCGGCGATGATGCAGAGCCTCGCCAAGGCAGGGTTCCAACAGAGTTATACGTACTTCACCTGGCGCAACACAAAGGCCGAACTCGAAGAGTTCCTCGGCTCGATCTCGCGGGACACCGCGGACTTCATGCGTCCGAACCTCTTCGTCAACACCCATGACATCCTCACCGAGTACCTCCAGTACGGCGGACGCGCCGCGTACCGGATCCGTGCGGCGATCGCGGCGACCGCAGCACCCACGTATGGGGTGTACGCCGGCTACGAGCTCTTCGAGAACGTGGCGAGGCCCGGGTCCGAGGAGAACATCGACAACGAGAAGTACGAGTACAAGTTCCGGGACTGGGACGCAGCGGAGGCCAGCGGTGACTCGCTCGCACCGCTTCTTCGCCGGCTGAACGAGATCCGCCGGTCGCACCCGGCGCTTCGGCAGCTGCGGAACCTGTCCGTGCACTGGAGCGATGACGACTCGATCCTCGTGTACAGCAAGCACCTCGGTTCGGCGTTCACCGAGACGGGGAGCGCCGACACGATCATCGTCGTCGCGAATGTCGACCCGCACTCTGTGCGTCAGACCACGGTGCATCTGGACACCCAGCAGTGGGGTATCCCGCTGGGCGAGAGCTACGAGGTCGAGGATCTGCTCACCGGCAGCGTCTGGACCTGGACGGACCACAACTACGTGCGCCTCGACGCCTTCGCCGAGCCGGTGCACATCCTGAAGGTGAGGGAGCGATCATGAGCTACTCCGAGGACATCGACGTGACCGCCGAGTGGGAAGCCGTCGCCACGGCCGTCCATCACGAACCGCACGCCGTGCTCGGAGCGCACCCGATCAACACCGCGGCGGGCCGTACGGTCACGGTGATCCGTGTTCGCCGCCCGCTGGCGGCATCCGTCGCCGCGGTCTTCGCCGACGGCTCCCGACTCGAACTCGCACATGCCGCCCACGGGATCTGGGAAGCGCGTCATGACGGACCTCCGGTGCCGTACCGGATCGCGACCGCCTACGAGGGATCCGAGGAGTTCGTCTCGGGCGACCCGTATCGGCACGTCCCCTCGCTCGGCGAGCTCGACGTGCATCTCATCGCCGAAGGCAGGCACGAGCGCCTCTGGGAGGTCCTCGGTGCCCACCCGCGCACGCACGGCGGTGAATCGGGCGTGGCGTTCTCCGTCTGGGCTCCCAACGCCACCGCCGTGAGAGTCGTCGGCGACCACAACGGCTGGAGTGGCGAAGCGCACGCGATGCGCTCCATGGGCGTCAGCGGCATCTGGGAGCTCTTCGTGCCGGACCTCGAGGTCGGCGCGCGGTACAAGTACCAGATCCGTACCCGCGACGGATCGTGGATCCTCAAGGCGGACCCGATGGCCAACGCCTCGGAGACCCCGCCGGCGACGGCGTCCGTCGTGACGCGCTCGAGCCACACCTGGGCCGACGGCGCCTGGATGACCCGGCGCGCCGCCACGCACGCCGTCGCGCAACCGCTCTCCGTGTACGAGGTGCACCTCGGGTCGTGGCGCGAAGGGCTCGGCTATCGCGACATCGCCGATCCGCTGATCGAGCACGTCACGGCCGCCGGCTTCACGCACGTGGAGTTCATGCCGCTCGCCGAGCACCCGTTCGGGGGGTCGTGGGGATACCAGGTCAGCGGCTACTACGCCGCGACCAGTCGCTTCGGCAGCCCGGACGACCTCCGCCACCTCATCGATCGCCTGCACCAGGCAGGCATCGGGGTGATCATGGACTGGGTTCCCGGGCACTTCCCCAAGGACGCGTTCGCCCTCGCCCGCTTCGACGGCCAGGCACTGTACGAGCACCCGGATCCTCGACGGGGCGAGCATCAGGACTGGGGCACGCTGATCTTCGACTACGGCCGCAACGAGGTGCGCAACTTCCTGGTCGCGAACGCCCTCTACTGGCTCGGCGAGTTCCACGTCGACGGGCTGCGGGTCGACGCCGTCGCCTCGATGCTGTATCTCGACTACTCGCGCAACGCCGGCGAATGGGAACCGAACATCCACGGCGGCCGCGAGAACCTCGAGGCCATCCGCTTCCTTCAAGAGGTGAACGCGACGGCCTATCGACTTCACCCCGGCGTCATGATGATCGCCGAGGAATCCACCAGCTTCCCCGGGGTCACCGCGCCGACCAACCACGCGGGACTCGGCTTCGGTTTCAAGTGGAACATGGGGTGGATGAACGACTCCCTGCAGTACATGGAACGCGATCCGATGTACCGCTCGCACCACGAGGGCGAGATGACCTTCTCATTCGTGTACGCCTTCGGCGAGAACTACCTGCTGCCGATCAGCCACGACGAGGTCGTGCACGGCAAGGGCAGCCTGCTGTCGAAGATGCCCGGTGATCACTGGCACAAGCTCGCGAACGTCCGCGCGTACCTCGGCTACATGTGGGGTCACCCTGGCAAGAAGTTGCTGTTCATGGGCCAGGAGTTCGGTCAGATCGGCGAGTGGTCCGAGGCTCGCGAACTCGACTGGTGGCTGCTGGATCAGCCCTCCCATGCGCAACTGCAGAGCTTCGTCGGCGTGCTCAACCAGACGTATCGGGCCCAGGCGCCGCTTTGGGAGCGCGACAACGACAGGTCCTCGTTCACGCGCCTCGGCGCGCCGAGCTGGAATCCGACGGTCGTCGCTTTCGAACGCCGCGATGCGCACGGCGGGCGTGTGGTGGTCGTCAGCAACTTCGCGGGAGTCGAGCACACCGGATATCGGCTGACGCTTCCGAAGGAGGGCGTCTGGCAGGAGATCCTCAACACGGATGCCGTCGACTACGGTGGCCGCGGATCGGGAAACCTCGGAATGGTCGTTGCCCGCGCTGACGGGGACGGCCCGGCGACGGCGACCATGACCTTGCCCGCACTGTCGACCCTGTGGCTGCGCCACCAGCCGGAGCCGCACGTGCCGACCGTGAACCACGGCTGACCGGCTCGAGTCACGGCCCCGTGGCGCCGTGACCTCGGTCGTCAGAACAGGAGCGAGGAGAGCCGGTTGCGGGCTGCGACCACCCGCGGATCGGACGCACCGATGAGGCCGAAAAGTTCGACCAGGCGCTCGCGCACGGGGGTGCGCTGATCTGCCGGAAGCATCTGGAAGAGGTCGAGCAGCCGCCCGAAGGCATCCTCGACGTGCCCTCCCGCTATGTCGAGATCCGCGACGGCGAACTGCGCGTCGACGTCGTCGGGCGCTGCTGCTGCGGCGTCGCGTGCCTGCTGGAGATCGAGACCCTGGACGCGGTCGAGCAGACGCACCTGACCGAGGCCTGCGATCGCGTCCTCATCGCGCGGATTCTCGGCGAGTGCCTTCTCGTACGCGACGATCGCCCGAGCGAAATCCCCCTCTTCGATGGCGGCATACGCCTCCGCGTGCAGGGGTGGCAGTGGCGGCTCCTGCGCAGGCTGCTCATCCGTACTCTCGGCGCCCTCGGAGACTGAGAGCGTGCCGGTGACGCCGTGTTGCGCCGCCAGCTGCAGCAGCTGCGCGAACACTTCGCGCACCTGCGACTCCGGCACGGCCCCGGTGAACATCGGCACGGGTTGACCGGCGATCAGAGCGACGACCATCGGGATCGATTGCGCCCTGAAGCCCTGTGCGAGCTGCGGATTCGCATCCACATCGACTTTCGCGAGCAGCACCCGGCCGCCGAGCTCCCTCGTCACCTTCTCGATGATCGGGCTCAGCTGCTTGCACGGACCGCACCATTCGGCCCACAGGTCGACCACCACGGGGACGGTGCGCGAGAGCTCGAGGATCTGGCCGAAGGACTCATCGGTGGCGTCCACGACGACATCCATACCGGCAGGGGCCGGTGACGCTCCGGCCGGAGCAGGGGCTGCCGGGCGGTTGCGCAACGAGGAGAGGTCGACGGCGCCGCGCAGTGCGGCCGGGGAAATTTCACTCACTTGATCACCTGCACACTGAGAAGGTCCTGGCGGGCGGCGAGAAGACGGATCTGCTCCGTCGAGCTCTGCGCCGGCACCGCGAAGAACAGTTGGAATTCGTAGGTCGTCTCCACGCCCTTGGCTGATTCGGTGACACCGGTCAGGGCCTTCGCCTGGGCGTTGTCACCGAAACGGATGACGGCGTCGGCGGACGTGGGGGTGACCGTCTCCTTGTCGATCAACGAGACCGCCACGATCGCGCCGCTGTCGAGGGTCGTCATCGACACCGGAGCAGAGTCCGAGGGGACGATGTCGAACGCCGTCTGAGACGTCGCGGCCGCGCCGTTGTCGGCCAGAGTCTGGACGACGGCCTGCCTGCTGTCCCGGATCGACGTGGCAAGGGCCAGAGACAGCTCGTCGAACAGGCCGTACGACGCGCTCGCCTCCCCCGCGTCGACGACATCGGCGAACGCGGTCGCGAGTTCGCCCGGCGCCATGCTCAGGAAGGCCGAGTCGGCCGGGACGAGAGATGTGCCGAGCCACGGGGCAGCCAGATCCGGCACCTTCGACGACGCCTGCATCTCGGCGATGTTGGTCACCTTGTAGTTGGACCACGGGTCCTGCTGGGTCATCGTGAGGATGACGGGAGGCACCGTGTCATCACCCGTGCTCTTGGAGAGCAGGAGCACCGTGCGCGGCCAGCGGTCAGTCGCCTCCGGCAGCACCACCTCGACGTCATCGGTCGGTATGGCCGCCGGCAGCGGGGTCTCCGGAAGTGCGGTGCGAAGTGCGTACTCGGTGGTGCGAGCCGACAGCGCAGCTCCGTCCAGGCGCGTCTTCGCGAGTTCGATGTCGAGGGCAGTGTCGGCCTCGACCAGAGTGTCCGAGATCTTCTTGAGGATCCGGGCCGCCTGCGACTCCGTCACCGCCGGCGGCTTCTGGTTCTCGGGCGCGATCACGGTCGCCGTCGGGGATGGCGTCGGGCTCGCCGCACCGAATTGCGGCCAGGACTCGGCCGAACAGCCGGCTGCGAGGAGGGCCGTGAGGCCGAGAGCGGGCAATGCCAGCAGCCGCCGCCGCCGGGTCAGCCGCGACGCGCGCATCGAGGACTTCGTGTCGGACTCCTTCTTCTCGTCGACGATCTCGGCGTCTTCGATGTCATCGGGGGACGCTGGGTCTCGCGTCGCGTCCGCGCCGGAACGTGCGCGACCGGACGTCCCCTCGATGGCCGCCCGCTCCGATGGCGGGATCGCGGCAAGCTCGATCGGCTCCGTCGCCGGAAGCGGCCCAGGCCCCTTGCGCCGAGGACCGCGCCCGCGGCGCTGGTGCCGGATGGCGAGCACGTACATCACCAGACCCGCCAGAAGCGCCAGGGCTCCGGCGACCATGAGCGGACCCGCGAGCGGAGTGTTGTTGTCCAACGGCCAGGAGACGACGATGTTGTCGGGAGCGTCCGCGGTTCCATCCTGCGCGATGAGCAGGCTGACCCCCTCGGGCAGTTGCATCTCATCCGAGATCAGGGCGTCCTGCTCGCTGAACGAGTCAAGCCACAGGTCAGAGCCGGCTGGATTGCGGCCGGCGGCGGGATCGTCGCCTTCAGCCGGAGCCTCACCCTCGGCCGGAGTCTCCTCAGCGGGCGGAGCCGCCTCAGCGGGTGGCTCCTCGCCTTCAGCCGGTTCTTCAGCGGGGGCGGACGCCTCCACCGCGGTCACCTTCGGCTTGCCCGCGTCGTCGACGCTCACGTGGTTGTAGTCGGAGTCGGCGAGCCACGCCTCCATGTCGGCGGTTCGTCCGTATGCGGCGAAGATCTCTCCCTGGCCCCGGATCAGCAGCGTCGGCCGGCCTGGTTGGCTCCGCAGGACTTCGCGATCCATGAGGACGAAGGGAGCCGGATCGTCGATCTCCACCTGCAGCTGCTGAGCGTCCGGCCCGACGAAGATGGTTCGCTGGGCGATACCGGCGCCGATCAGCACGGTGGCCAGCACGAAGGCCACGACGGCCCATACGAAACGCACGAATAGTCTCCTCACGCGACCCGGACGTCCGCCCGAGTCGCAACTCTCGACATTTCAGACTAGCGAAAGCACCTGTGTGTTGCCCACGAGGGGCGCGCTCCGCCCGTGACCGGCACGTCGCGAGTGCAGTCGAGCGCAGGATGGATAGCCTGACTCCACCGATATGTGCGAGGAGCGCCGATGAAGATCCACAACCCGTTCCGGACGGCACTGGTCGCAACGCTGGGCGTGGGGCTCGGCGTCCTGCTCATCAACAGCGTGCAATCACTGTCCACGGTACTGCTGTACGTCGGTACCGCACTGTTCCTCAGCCTGGGCCTGGATCCGGTCGTCGCCTTCCTCGAGCGCCGGCGTCTGCCGCGATGGCTCGCGGTGCTCGTGACCATCTTCGCCGTCCTCGGGGTCTTCGCCGGGATCGTCCTGATGGTCCTTCCGCTGCTGATCGACCAGATCACCCAGTTGGTGCGCAGTATCACGACCTTCCTGCAGAGCACCGCTCTCGACGATGTGAAGGACTGGATCATCGAGGTCTTCCCGGGACTTCAGCGCTCGTTCATCGACGACATGTTCACCAACGCGACGGACTGGCTGCTCGAGAACTGGGGCACGATCACAGAGAGTGTGATCGTCGTGGGCACCGCGATCGTCACGGGGCTCTTCGGAGCTTTCATCGTGCTCATCCTCACCATCTACCTGACGGCGTCGACCCCCTCGCTCAAGCGCGCCGTCTATCAGCTCGCTCCCGCGTCCAAGCGCGAGCGCTTCATCGACCTGGCCGACCAGATCACCGATTCCGTCGGCTACTACGTCATGGGCCAGGTGAGCCAGGGTGTGATCAACGGCGTTCTCAGCGCGGTGTACTTGTCCATCATCGATGCACCGTTCCCCGCCGTCCTGGCCGTCGTCGCATTCTTCTTCTCTCTCATCCCGCTGGTGGGCACTCTCACAGGCTCGACGATCATCGTGCTGATCTGCCTGATCCCGGGGCTCGGTTCACCCGCCACCGCGATCGCGGCCGGGATCTATTACCTCATCTACATGCAGATCGAGGCCTACTTCATCGCCCCGCGCATCATGAGCCGCGCGGTCTCGGTGCCCGGTGCGGTCGTCGTCGTCGCAGCTCTCGCCGGAGGAAGCCTGCTGGGACTGCTGGGCGCACTGATCGCGATCCCGGTTGCGGCCAGCATTCTGATCATCTACCGCCAGGTCATCATCCCCCGGATGAACGAACTGTGACCTTCGCGTTCGGGCCCGGCGTCACTCGCCGTCGGCTGCGGCACCGATGAGAAGCGGCGCCGCGCCTCAGGCCATCCTCCAGCAGTGTGTGTGCCAGTGCCTGCGGGCGGCGAGGTCCGCGGCGTCGCCGAGCACGCCGTCCGCCCGCCACGCGACCAGATGCGGCGTGCCCGCGGTGATGTCCTGGGTGCAGCCGGGACACCGGTAGTCCTTCTGGGCCTGGACGGCCGAGACCGGTTGGATCGTCCACTCGACCCCGCGACGGATCTCGGTGCGCTTCCATCCTGCCAGCAGCCTGCCGAACGAGTCTTCGGCCTCAGGGCGCGCCGGACGGCGCCGGTGGGAGCGTGGCACGGTCCCGGCTCACCACCAGTGGTTCTTCGTCCAGAAGGAATGCGCGCCCGCCCAGCTGCCGTAGCGGCCGGTGGCATAGCCGTTGGCCCAGCGGAGATTGTCGACGGGGTCGTACCCGTTGCCGGGAACCTTGCTGCACGGGAGTGCCTGCACCAGGCCGCATGCGCCGGACGACTTGTTCGTCGCGTTCGGGTTCCAGCCGCTCTCCTTGGAGACGATGTAGTCGACGTAACCCCAGTCGCTCTCGGCGATTCCCGCCGCGGCCATCCACTCGGCAGGCGCTCCGCCACCGGTGTAGAACAGCGGGCCGCCACCGGTCGACTCCTGCTTGCCCGCAGGCTTCGGAGTGGGCGTGGGAGTCGGCTTCGGTGTGACGTAGACCGAGAAGGCTCCGCGCTGAGCGGGTGCGATCGTCGCACCCTCGGCCGTGACGGTGAGGTTCTGGGTGTCCTCGAGCGCGAGGGAGTACGCCGTCTCGCTTCCCTCGTCCCGGACGGGATCGGCCAAGGCGACGCCGGTGGGTGCGACCATCGCGCCGGCGAAGCCGACGACGGCCAGAGCTGCGAGGAACCCGACCACGCCGCGCCGCCGGGACCATCGGCGTGCCGGTCGCGGAGACGCGATCGCGCTCGCCGAGACCGCCGCCGTAGACGGGCGACCGGACCGAGTGATGTCGTTTCGGGAGTTCACGATGCCTGCAAGTCTACGCGGTGGTGACGGCGACGACCATGAAACCTTCAGCGAACGGCCAGGATGACGTCGATGGTGGCGTCGAGCAGCGCGTCGACCTGCTCCTCGCGATACCCACCGCGCTGCATCCGGAACGCCGCCGAGCGCAACTGCTCAGCGGACAGAGGCTCGCCGTCGCGCAGGTACCGGACGATGCGCGACGCCACGTGGTCGACCTCATCGATCCGGTACCCGAATGTGAGCATCCCGGTCCGGGCGAAGCGATGACGCTTGCGCCGTGCGAGGTGATCAAGGATCACCTGCGCGTCATCGCGCGCTTTCTCGACCCACGCGCCCGCGCCCTGTGTCCGGACGACCTTCTCCCTGGCCCGCGCCGCGAACGCGTCCTCGACGCGGGCGAGCGCGGTGTCCACCTCCGCGACGACGTACCCCCCTTTGACGAGCGGGAACGACGCAGTACGCACATCCTCGGCACTGAGGTCTCCGTCCGCTTCGAACGCAGAGCGTGCAGCGGCGAGGAAGGTGTCGACCGCTGCGCGGTGATAGCCGAGAGTGCGTCCACGCGTCAGCGAGAACGCGGGCGGGTTGGCCTGCTCGTCGTCTTCGACGTCGAGCACGGAATCCGAGTTCATCACAGCACCACCCAGGGAGAGAGGAGGAAGTAGAGGCACAACGCCGGGATCGTCGACGGCAGGATGCTGTCGAGCCTGTCGAGCAGTCCGCCATGCCCGGGGAGCCACGAGCTCATGTCCTTGATGCCCAGGTCGCGCTTGAGCATCGACTCGGCGAGGTCTCCGAGCGTCGCCGACAGAAGGATCGCGACGCCGAGGATCACCCCGCCCCACCAGGGCAGGTCCAGCAGGTACAGAGCCAGCAGCACGGCGGCGGTGATCGAGGCCACCACCGCACCGGCGAAACCTTCCCAGGTCTTCTTCGGACTGATCCGGGGCGCCATCGGATGCCGGCCGAAGGCGAGACCTGCAGCGTAGGCACCGGTGTCAGCGGCGACCGCGACGGCGACGAAGCTGAGCACCCACCACTGGCCACCCTCCTGCTCCAGCAGGATGAGCGCGACGCCGGCGAGGAACGGAACATAGATCTGCACGAACCCGCCGACGATGGCATCCGCCAGCACATCACCGTACGTTCGGCCGTCCTTCGCCACCATCTGGCCGATGAGGCGCCAGACGATGACGAATGCGACGGCGACGAAGAGCACCACCCAGCACAGCCACGGCTCCGCGAAATACGCTGAAAGCACCAGGAGGGTTGCGGCGATGAGCTGCGGGACCACGTCGATCCGGCGACCGGAAGCGCGCAGCGCCCGCGAGAGCTCGTAGACCCCGAGCAGCGCCGCCGCGAGGGCGAAGGGAACGAAGAGGGCCTTTACGAACAGCAGTGACCCGAGCAGCGCTGCTCCGAAGGCCAGGCCGATCAGGATCGCGAGGATGAGATCGCGCCCGGTGCGCTGCTTGATGCGCTCATTGGCGTGATCCAGCTGATCCCGCGCATTGGACACATGGCTGCCGAGCTCGTCCCTCTTGGCGCGCCACTGCTCCCGGATCGCATTGTGGTCCGCGGTGTCGGGGCGTCCGCCCTGGCCGCCGGCGGCGGGAGGAAGTGGCGGGCGTGGGGGGACCTGATCGGCATCGAACGCCGGGAATGCTTCGTCCGCGAGCGGAGCGCCGCCGGCCGGGATGCGCGAACCGCGCGACGCGCGACGACGCGCCGCCCTTCCCTGCGTTGCTTCGCTCGTGTCGTCGGACATCCGGACTATACCTCGAGGAGTTCTGCCTCTTTGCGCTTGAGAGCGTCGTCGATGAGATCGACGTGCTGGCGCGTCAGGGCGTCGAGTTCCTTCTCGCCTCGCGCGATCTCATCTTCTCCGAGCTCGCTCTTGAGCGCGTCGAGTTCGTCCTTCGCCTTCCGACGGATTCCACGGACGTGCACCTTGGCGTCTTCCGCCTTGGACTTGACCAGCTTGACGTACTCCTTGCGGCGTTCAGCGGTGAGCTCGGGCATGGAGACGCGGACGAGGTTGCCGTCGTTCGTCGGGTTGGCGCCGAGATTCGGCATGTCGCGCACCGCCTGCTCGATGGCCTTCAGCGCCGACTTGTCGTAGGGCGTGATGATCAGCGTCCGCGCTTCCTGATTCGCCAGCGAGGCGAGCTGAGCGAGGGGTGTCGGCGTGCCGTAGTAGTCCACGAGCACCTTCTGGAAGAGCTGCGGATTCGCACGGCCCGTGCGCACGGTGGAGAAGTCCTCCTTGGCAGCCTCGACGGCGCGCGACATGCGAGAGGTGGTTTCAGCGAGGACATCCGCGATCACGGTGGCTCCTATCGTCGGGGTGTTCTGGAAATTCTATCGGGCGAAGCTCCGCCGCCCGGACCGACGCTCAGGCGGTGACCAGCGTCCCGATCGCCTCACCGAGCAGTGCGCGGGTGACGTTGCCTGCCGGCTCCATGCCGAACACCCGCATGTCCATGTTGTTGTCCATGCACAGGCTGAACGCGGTCGAGTCGACGACCTTCAGACCTCGCTGCAGCGCGTCGCGGTACGTGACCTGCTCGATGCGCTCGGCATCGGCGTGCTTGTTCGGGTCGGCGGTGTAGATCGCGTCGACGCCGTTCTTGGCGACGAGCACTTCCTTGGCGCCGATCTCCAGCGCGCGCTGCGCGGCGACCGTGTCGGTCGAAAAGTACGGCAGGCCCGCCCCGGCGCCGAAGATGACCACGCGCCCCTTCTCGAGATGCCGCTCGGCGCGGCGCGGGATATAGGGCTCTGCGACCTGCGTCATCGCGATGGCGGACTGGACACGGGTTGCGGCGCCCGCCTGTTCCAGGAAGTCCTGCAGCGCGAGGGCGTTCATCACGGTGCCGAGCATTCCCATGTAATCGGCCCGACCGCGATCCATTCCGCGCTGACTGAGCTCCGCACCGCGGAAGAAATTGCCCCCGCCGACGACGATGGCGACCTCGACCCGGTCGACGGCCGCAGCGATCTCGCGCGCGATCTGGCTGACGACATCCGGGTTCACGCCCAGCTGGCCTGCGCCGAATGCCTCCCCGGAGAGCTTGAGCAGGACGCGACGGCGTCCGGTGCGTTCGGTCATGGGGTTGTTGTCCTCTCGTCCCGATTCAAGATAGTGCCTCTCGGGCACGAAGAAGGGGTCCGGATCTGGATGATCCGAACCCCTCCGACTGTGTTACGCGCCGACCTTGAAGCGCGCGAAGTCCGTCACGGTGATACCGGCGTCCTTCGCCACCTGGGCGACCGAGAGCTTGTTGTCCTTCGCATAATCCTGCTCGAGCAGCGCGACCTGCTTGATGAACGCCGCGACGCGACCCTCGACGATCTTGGGCAGTGCCGCTTCGGGCTTGCCCTCGTTGCGAGAGATCTCGGTCACGATCTCGCGCTCCTTCTCAACATCGGCCGCCGGGACGTCCTCGCGGCTGAGGTACGACGGGTTCGCAAACGAGATGTGCTGCGCGATGCTCCGCGCGGTCTCCGCGTCGTCACCCGAGTAGGCGACGACGACGCCGATCTGCGGCGGCAGGTCCTTGCTCGTGCGGTGCAGGTACACCTCGACCTTGTCGCCGGTCACTGTACGCACGCGACGCAGTTCGACCTTCTCGCCGATGATCGCGGCCTCTTCGGAGATCAGCTGCTCGACGCTCTGCTCGCCGGCCGGTGCGGCGAGACCCGCCTCGACGGAATCCGCCTTGACCGCGGCAACCGCGTCGGCGACCTTCTCGGCGAGAGTGATGAAACGCTCGTTCTTCGCGACGAAGTCCGTCTCGCAGGCGAGCTCGATCAGCGTCACAGCGCCGTCCTGTTCGCGAGCGACGATGAGGCCCTCGCTGGTCGAACGGTCAGCACGCTTTGCGTTGCCCTTGGCACCCTTCAGGCGCAGGATCTCAGTGGCCTTCGCGACGTCTCCGTCGGCCTCCTCGAGCGCCTTCTTGGTGTCGACCATTCCCGTGCCGAGCTGCTCACGCAGCGCCTTGAGGTCGGCGATGGTGAAGTTGGCCATGTGTGGTGGCTCCTTGCTTCGTGATGTG
>NZ_JAPSHY010000011.1:0-7749 GCF_031179285.1 Microbacterium sp.
TACGGCAGCGCCCTCGCGGCGATCTGGGGCGGGGCGGACCCGCAGGAGGAGCTCGACAGCGCGGCGCGGGCCATCGACGCCGACTTCGAGGACAACAACGGCTACCAGGACGAGTGACCGCCGCGGGGGGGGGGCGCCCCCCGGCCCCCCCCCCCACCGACCCCGAACGAGAGAGATCGACATGACTTCGAGCGCGACCACCGAGCGCCGCCGCCCCCGCACCGGATTCGGCAGCCCCATGCAGGGCTGGCTGTATGCCGCCCCGACCGCGATCTTCGTGGCCCTGCTGTTCATCGTCCCGCTGGTGCTCGTGCTGCAGATGTCGGCATCCGACTGGCCTCTGCTCAGTGGCAACCGCGGGCTGAACCTGCCCGAGAACTACGTCGACGCCGTCAACCACCGGCTGTTCTGGGACTCGATCCGCTTCACCCTGCTCTACACGGTCATCACGACCGTCATCCTCATCGGCCTGGGTCTCGGTCTCGCACTGCTGGTTCAGGAGTCGACCAGGTGGAAGGGGCTCCTGCGCACGGCATTCCTGATCCCGAGCGCGCTGGGCCTGGCATCCGCCTCACTGCTGTTCTATGTGCTGTACTCCCCCATCGCCGGCCCCTTCGCCGATCTCATGAAGGCCTGGGGCATCACGTTCCTCGGCACTCCCGACGGCGCGCTCTGGTCGACGATCTTCCTGATCGTGTGGCGTTACGCCGGCTTCTACATGCTGCTCATGCTGGTGGGGCTGCAGGGCATCCCCGACGACGTGTACGAGGCGGCGCGCATCGACGGCGCGAGCCGCTGGCAGACATTCCGAGACATCACGGTGCCGCTGCTGAAGCCGACATTCGCCCTCACCACCGTGATGTGCGTCACCGGGTCGCTGCTGGCCTTCGAGCAGTTCTACATCCTCACCAAGGGCGGCCCCGACAACAGCACGATGACCGTCGTGCAGTTGATCTACAACGTCGCCTTCCAGGGGCAGAACAGCCTCGGCATCGCCGGCGCCCTTTCCGTGATCGTCCTGATCGCCCTCATCGTCATCAATGTCTTCCAGCTGCGCGCCTTCCGGCGTCCCGACGAGAGCTGACCCATGTCTCAGACCCTCACTCGCACCATCGTGGCGCCGGACTCCCGCCCGACCGCGCCGCGGCGCCACCGCTCGAGCGTCCAACGGTTCGTCTACGGCATCCCGTACTGGGTGTTCACCACCGCACTCGCGGTGATCTTCCTCTACCCGCTCATCTGGACCGGCGTGTCGAGCGTGAGCCCGCTGGCGGGCACGAGCCAGACCGACGGCTGGGGGTTCGGCAACTACGCCGCCCTCGGCGAGTACCAGGCGGGCATCTGGGTCTACCTCGGCAACTCGCTGTTCGTGTCGGTGCTCACCGTCGCGCTCACCCTGTTCATCTCACTGCTGGGCGGCTACGCGTTCGCGCGATTCTCATTCCCCGGCAAGAACGCGCTCTTTCTGGTGACACTGGCGATCCTCATGGTGCCGTACGCGACGCTGCTCATCCCGCTCTACGTGATTCTCAACGCCGTAGGCCTGCAGAACTCGCTGGTCGGCGTGGCGCTGGTGATCACCATGTTCCAGCTGCCCTTCTCGATGTTCATGATGCGCATCTCGTTCGAATCCATCCCGAAGGAGATGGACGAGGCCGCCATGGTCGACGGATGCTCCAGCTGGGGTGCGCTCTGGCGCGTGCTGCTCCCGGCCGTCAAGCCCGGGCTCGTGACGGTCGGCCTGTTCGCCTTCCTCACGGCGTGGAACGACTTCATGGCGCCGCTCATCCTCATCAACGACTCCAACCGGATGACGCTGCCGCTGGCCGTCGCCAACCTTCGCGGCCAGGTGCAGGGTGTCGTCGACTACGGCGCGACCGAGGCAGGGGTGGTCGTGCTGGCGCTCCCCTGCATCCTGCTCTTCCTGATCCTCCAACGCCACTATGTGCGCGGCTTCATGTCCGGCGCCTTCAAAGGATGACCATGTTCGACAGCAATGCACCGGCGGCACCGGTGGTACCCACGCGCGGACGCCTGCGCCCCCTCGGCCTCGGCGAGGCCGCGATCACCGGCGGGTTCTGGGGTGATCGCCAGCGCGTGAACGGCGAGGCGACGCTCGCGCACATCGAGTCACGGCTCGAGTCCGAGGGGTGGCTGCCGAACTTCGATCTCGCCGCCGCCGGCACGTTGCCCGACGGGCGACGGGGACGTGAGTTCTCCGACTCCGAGGTGTACAAGTACCTCGAGGCGCTCGCCTGGGAGATCGGCCGAACGAATGCCGCACCCGATGCGGCTTTCGAGGGGCGCTTTCGCCGGGTGGTCACGCGCGTCGCGGCGGCGCAGGAGCGGGACGGCTACCTGAACACGATGTTCGGGCGCGCGGGACAGCGCGAGCGCTGGTCGGATCTGGAGTGGGGTCACGAGCTCTACTGCCTCGGGCACCTCTTCCAGGCCGCCGTCGCCAGGCAGCGCACCCGCCCCGGCGCAGACGACGGTCTCGTCGGGATCGCCCGGCGCGCAGCGGACCTGGTGTGCGACGAGTTCGGCCCCGGCGGGCGCGACGCCATCTGCGGCCACGCCGAGGTAGAGGTCGGACTCGCCGAGCTCGGCCGTGCCCTGGGCGAGCAGCGCTTCATCGACCAGGCGGCACTGTTCGTCGAGCGCCACGGGCGAGGAACGCTCCGCGACATCGAGTGGGGCCGGAAGTACTTCCAGGACGACGTGCCGGTGCGGGACGCCGATGTGCTCCGCGGGCACGCCGTGCGTGCCAACTACCTCTCGGCCGGAGCGACCGACGTCGCCGTCGAGGGGTCGGACGACGGCCTGCTGCAATCGCTGCGTCGTCAATGGGACCGCACCCGGGAACGCCGGACCTATGTGACCGGCGGGCAGGGGTCCCACCACCAGGATGAAGCCTTCGGCGACGACTGGGAGCTCCCGGCGGACCGCGCGTACTCGGAGACGTGCGCGGGCGTCGGGTCGATCATGTTCTCCTGGCGTTTGCTGCTCGCGACCGGAGACGCTCGCTACGCAGACCTCATCGAGCGAACCCTGTTCAATGTCGTCGCGACGTCCCCCGCTCCCGACGGACGGGCCTTCTTCTACGCGAACACGCTGCATCAGCGCGTACCCGGTGCGCCTGCGGACCCCGCGGGCACCTCTCCCCGCGCCTCCTCATCGCTGCGCGCGCCGTGGTTCGAGGTGTCATGCTGCCCGCCCAACGTCGCGCGCACCTTCGCGAGCCTCGGCGCATATCTCGCGACCGCCGACGACGACGGCGTGCAGCTGCATCAGTACGCGCCCGGCCGCATCAGCGCGATGCTGCCCGACGGCCGCGTCGCCGCTTTCGAGGTCACCACCGGCTATCCGGCCGACGGCAGCATCCGCCTCACTGTCCGCGAGGACGCCGAATGGACCCTGACGCTGCGGGTGCCGGCGTGGGCTGCAGGAGCGCGGCTGCGCGTGCACGCGGGCGGCGAGGAGTCCGAGCAGGAGGTTGAGCCCGGCTCCGTCGACGTCAGGCGTCCGTTCCGGCGCGGAGACGTCGTCGAGCTCGTCCTGCCGGTCGAGCCGCGCGTCACCGCGCCCGATCCCCGCGTCGACGCGGTGCGCGGGTCCGTGGCGATCGAGCGCGGTCCCGAGGTCCTCGCGCTCGAGTCGATCGACTTCGGCGGCGACGTCGTTGATGCGGTCGTCGCCGGCGCGCCGGTGGAGCGCGACGGCCGCGTGATGCTTCCACTTCGGGACCGGTCGACGGATGCGGCCGCGGAGGTGCCTCTGGTCGCCTACCATGACTGGGCCCAGCGCGGTCCGTCGACGATGCGGGTCTGGATCCCGACGAGCTGATCGATCAGAAGAAGGCCTCCCGCACACGGCGCTGCGGGAGGCCTTCTTCGTGCAGTCTTCGCTACTCGCGTTTGCGAGTCACCGCACGCTGCAGCAGGACGAACACGAGGAGGATGCCGCCGGTGATGATCGTCGTCATCTCGGGCGGGATCCCGCCGTCGCGTGTGATGAGGACGTTCATGAGCCCGAGGACGAGCGCACCGATCACAGAGCCGAGCACATACCCGTAGGCCCCGGTCAGCAGAGTGCCGCCGATGACCGCCGCCGCGATCGCATCGAGCTCCCAGCCGATGCCGGTGATGTTCTGCGCCGTACCGAGACGCGCCGTGTAGAGGACCGCGGCGAGGCCGGCGAGAGCGCCGCTGATGACATAGACCAGGACCTTGGTGCGATGCACCGACAGACCCATCAGCAGAGCCGAGCTCTCGGACCCGCCGATCGCGTAGACGGTGCGACCGGTGCGCGTACGGTGCAGCACGAAGTATGCCGCGAGCACCACCGCGACGGCGATGATCACGGCCGGGGTGATGACGAGGTCGTTGACCTTCGGACCGTCGATGACCTTCAGCTGCTGCCCGATCCACCGGATCGGCGATTCCTCATCGAGGCGCTCCGGCTTGGTGCTGAGCAGTGACGCGAGCCCGCGCCCGAGGAACATCATGGCGAGGGTCGCGATGAACGGCTGCACGTTGAAGTACCGGATCAGCACGCCCGAGACCACTCCGAAGAGCGCGCCGATGACGACCATCGTCACCATCACGGCGATCGCATTCCACCCCGCATTCGCGAGCATCACGCCGGCGACCGAGGAGAACGCGATGATCGATCCGACGGAGAGGTCGATGCCCCCGGTGAGGATGACGAAGGTCAGTGCCACCGCGAGCACGATCAGATGCGCGTTGTTGATGAGCAGGTTCGACAGGGTGCTGGCCTGCACGATGCGGCCGTAGGAGACCTCGCCGTAGACCACCATGCCGACGAAGATCACCACCGATGCGATCGTCGGCAGGACCGACGGGTTCGCCTGGATCGCGCGACGGACCCGGTCGGTGATCGCCACCGGCCCATGCTGAGCGGTGGTCGCGGTCAGCGCGGTCATGCCGGCACCTCCTCTTTGCGGGTCTCCTGCGTGGATGCGGGCGGGGTGAGTCTGCGACGCCTGACGAACCAGCTGCGCACGCGCTCCGATTGCAGCAGGCAGAGCAGCACGATGACGATCGCCTTGAATGCCGGCGTCGCCGAGGAGGAGACGCCGAGGAACAGCACCGTCTTGTCGAGGGTCGCGATCAGCAGGGCGCCGACGAAGGCGCCGCTGAGCGAGAACTTACCGCCCGCGAGCGAGGCGCCTCCGATCACGACCGCCAGGATCGCGTCGAGTTCGAGCTGATAACCGGTGCGCGAGATGTCGACGGTCATCACGGTGCCGACCGACATGATGCCGGCGATGCCGGCGAGGATGCCGCTCAGGATGTAGGTGGTCAGCAGCAGCCCCTTGGGCTTGATGCCCGCCATCCGGCTGGCCCTCGGGTTGATGCCGATGGCCTCGATCATGAGTCCGAGGGCGCTGCGGCGCACGACCCAGCCGACGATGATGACGATCAGCACGGCGAGGATGAACACGACCGGGATCCCGATCAGGTACCCGTTCGAGATCCAGCGGAACGGGGCGTTGGACGCTGCCGTGTTCTGCCCGCCGGTGATCACCTTCGCGATCCCGCGACCGGCCAGCATCAGGACGAGCGTGGCGATGAACGGTTGCAGGCCGACGTACGCGACGAGGATGCCGTTGAGGGCACCCAGGATGGCGGTCACAAGCAGGGCGAGCCCGATCGCGCCCAACGCCGCTCCCGCGGATCCTGAATCGCCGGCAGCGCTCAGGAACTCCATCGACACCGCTCCGGCCACCGCCATCAGCGAGCCCACCGACAGGTCGATGCCGCCCGTGGCGATGACCAGAGACATGCCGATGGCGATCATCATGATCGGCGCCGCCTGGCGCAGGATGTCGATCAGGTTCCCGACGAGGTGGCCGTTGTTCGGGTTCACCGACATGGCGAGATATGTCGGGTCCTTGACCACGTTCAGCGCGAGCAGGGCGAGGATCGCGACGACGCCCCAGAAGAAGGGTTTGCGAATCAGTTCACGCCACAGGGACGTGCCGGATGCTGCGGTCATCGCGCCTCCTCCTTCTCGGTGGCGTGGGCGATCGTATCGAATGCCGCACCCTCGGTGTCTTCGAGCGTCTCGGCCGCAGCCTCGATCCCGTGAGCCGCGATCACATCGACGATCTCCTGAGCGGTGACGTCGGGGCCGTTCTGGATCTCGCCGATCTTCCGACGGTCCTTGAGCACGACGATCCGTTCGGACAGCCGCACGACCTCCTCGAGTTCCGAGGAGATGAACACGACGGCGACGCCCTCCTCGGCGAGCATCGCCACGGCCTCCTGGATCTCGGCCTTCGCGCCCACGTCGATGCCTCGGGTCGGCTCGTCGAGGATGAGCAGTTCGGGTTTGGTGGCGAGCCAGCGGCCGAGAAGCACCTTCTGCTGGTTGCCACCCGAGAGGTTCTTGATCATCCGCTCCGGGTCGGCCGGGCGCACGTTGAGCTCGCCGATGTACTTCTCGACGATGGCGTCCTGCTCCTTGCGTGACATGGGGCGCGCCCACCCGCGCTCGGCCTGCACGGCAAGGATCATGTTCTCCCGCACCGTCAGATCACCGACGATGCCCTCGTCGCGGCGGTTCTCGGTGGAGAACGCGATGCGGCGGGCGAGCGCCTCAGCCGGAGAGCGCAGCTCCACCCGGTCACCCTTGACCGAGATGGTGCCCTCGTCGACGCGGTCCGCGCCGTAGAGCAGGCGGGCGAGTTCGGTGCGCCCCGATCCGAGCAAGCCCGCGAATCCGACGACCTCTCCCGGGCGGATGTCGAGGTCCGTGGTCTCGACCGAACCCTGGCGCGAGATTCCGGACGCCGATAGCACCGGCAGCTCGTCCGGATCGCGGGGCGCGGTGCGACGGTTTCCGCCGAGGGAGGCGAGCGTGTCGAGGTCCTTGCCGATCATCGTGGAGATGAGTGCGTGTCTGTCGAGCCGGCGAGTGAAGAACTCGCCCTCGTAGCGACCGTTGCGCAGCACCGTGAGACGGTCGCTGATCGCGTAGACCTGGTCGAGGAAGTGAGAGACGAACAGAATCGCGACGCCCTGGTCGCGCAGCGCTCGCATGACGGCGAAGAGGCCTTCGACCTCGGCGGCGTCGAGGCTCGATGTCGGTTCGTCGAGGATCAGGACCTTGGCTTTGATCGCCATCGCGCGACTAATCGCGATCAGTTGCTGAAGCGCGATGGAGAGGGTGGAGAGAGGCTTCCGGGTGTCGAGATGCTCGAGGCCGAGGCGGGTGAGCGCGTCGGTCGCAGCGCGATGCGTCGCACGCCAGTCGATGCCGAACGGCCCGCGCACCTCATGGCCGAGCATGACGTTCTCGCCGATGGAGAGGTTCGGTGCGAGGTTGACCTCCTGGTAGACCGTCGAGATGCCGGCCTCCTGCGCATCGGCGGTGCCGGCGAAGCTGCGTTCGGCTCCTGCCACGACGATGGAGCCAGAGTCGATGGCGTACACGCCCGTGAGCGCCTTGATCAGCGTCGACTTGCCGGCGCCGTTCTCGCCCATGAGCGCGTGAACCTCCCCGGGGAAGAGGCGGAAGTCGACACCGTCGAGCGCTTTGACTCCGGGGAACTCGATGGAGATCCCGCGCATCTCGACGATGGGCAGTTCTTCGTTCATCGCTGACTCTCAGTCTCGAAGTGGGTGGTGCCCGGGTGGCCGGTGCGCGGCCACCCGGGCCGGGGGGGGGGGGGGGGCGGCGGCGGGGGAGGGGGGGGGGGGGGGGCGGGAGGGCCGGCGGCGG
>NZ_JAPSHY010000011.1:7759-108839 GCF_031179285.1 Microbacterium sp.
GCCCGGGTGGCCGGGGCGCGGCCACCCGGGCCGGTCGCCGGATCGCTCCGGCGACGGGATCAGTACTTGCGGTCGGCCAGGACCGCCTTGGCGGCCTCGGCGGAGTCGAACTCCTCGCTCGGGACGACGATGTACGAGTCGACCTCTTCGCCGGCGAGGGTCCTCTCGACGACCTCGAGGGCGGTCTCGCCGAACAGCGGGTTGTATTCGTGCACGTAGCTGAGCTGTCCGTCCGCGAGCGCCTGCATGGCGTTCTTGGTGCCGTCGATCGTGGCGATCTTGACGTCGGTGCCGACGACGAGACCTGCCTCCTCAGCAGCCTGGGCGGCACCGAGACCCATCTCGTCGTTCTGAGCGAACACGAGCTGAATGTCGTTGTTGTTGGCCTTCAGCATGGTCTCGAAGACGCTCTTGCCCTCTTCGGCCGACCAGTTCGCGGTCTGCGCGTCGAGCTTGGTCAGCGCGGCGTCGCCGAGGCCCTCATCGAATCCCTCGTTGCGCTCGTTGACCACACCGACTCCCGCCGGACCCTCGAGCACGACGTAGTTGCCGCCGTCGGGGAACGTCTCCGCAGCCCACGTGCCGACCTGCTTGGCGACCTCGACGTTGTCGGGGGCGATGCGGGTGACGTAGAGGCTGTCGTCATCGGGCTCGATGCCGCGGTCGAGCAGGATGACCGGGATCTCGGCCTCCTGCGCACGCTTGAGCGAGTCCTCCCACCCAGATGCCTCGGTGGCGGACAGCAGGATGACGTCGACGCCCTCGTCGACGAACGACGTGAACGCGTCGATCTGCGACTTCTGATCGAGGTTGGTCGCGGGCGCGTACTTGAGTTCGTATCCGGCGTCCTCCGTGAAGGTGTCCTGAATGTTCTGCTCGTTGGCTTCCCGCCAGGCTCCCTCCGGACCGACGGCGACGAAGCCGACGGTCGTCAGTTCGCCGGAGCCGCCGTCGCCGTTCGAGCCCTCGTTCGATTCGGGCGTCGAGCAGGCGGCGAGACCGAGCGCCAGCGCGCTGACTGCGGCCAGACCCAGCACGGTGCGAATGCGCGTGTTCACGGACATGTTCTCCTCCTTGAGACGTCGGGGTTCTCCCCGGCAGATGTGTGGACCCTCGTGGTCCCCTGCGTGATTGCGGGACGCCGATCCTCCGTCGTCCTGTGGTGATGTTACCGGGAACAATTTCTGAAGCACAATACGGAACTGAAATCCGACCGAATCCGTGATCGGTTTGTTAGTTACCGGTCACAGTGCGGCCGACGTCGTCCGATCGGCCGCGATCATCTCGACGACGGTGTCGACGGTGACTCCGGGGCCGTTGCTGAGCTCGCCGATCTTCTCGCGATCCTTCAGCACGACGATGCGGTCGCTCAGCCGCACCACCTCCTCAAGCTCTGAGGAGATGAAGACCACCGCCATGCCGTCGCCGGCGAGCTGGGTGATCCGCCGCTGGATGTCGAGCTTCGCGGCGATGTCGATGCCGCGGGTCGGCTCATCGAGGATCAGCACGTGCGGGCGCACGGCGAGGGCACGGGCGAGGAGCACCTTCTGCTGCGTTCCGCCGGAGAGCAGCTTGACCGGCCGATCGAGATCGTCGGGGTCCAGGTGCAGCGCCTCCACATAGGTGTCGATCAGGGCGGCGGCTTCCGACGGTGACAGCGGCCGCGACCAGCCCCGGAGCGCCTGCAGCGACAGCACGATGTTCTCGCGCGCGGTGAGCTCGCCGATGACCCCCTGCGTGCGTCGGCTCTCGGTGGTCATGGCGATGCGATGCCGAAGAGCCACCGATGGACTGCGCAGGTCGACCTTCGCGCCGTCGACCCACATCTCCCCGCTGTCGGCGCGCACCGATCCGCTCAGCAGCGACGCGAGCTCGGTGCGGCCGGAGCCCCGAAGTCCCGCCAGACCGATGATCTCGCCGTGCTGCACCTCGACGTCCATCTCGTCGAGTTCGCCCCGACGCCCGAGCGATGTCGCCTGCAGCGCGGGCGTGCCGTCCGATGCATAATGATGGGCTTTGCGCTCCGACTTCAGAGCGCGAAGGCTCTCGATGTCCTTTCCCAGCATCTGGGAGATCAGATCGGCTCGCTCCAGGTCGCGCGTGGCATGCTCGCCGATCAGGCGGCCACCGCGCAGCACCGTCATCCGATCGCTGATCGCGAACGCCTGCTCGAGGAAGTGCGAGACGAAGAGAATCGCCACCCCTCGCTCGCGAAGGCCGCGGATGACCCGCATGAGCGTCGCGACCTCGGTCTGGTCCAGACTCGAGGTCGGCTCATCGAGAACCAGGACCCTCGGTTCGTCGAGGACTGCGCGTGCGATCGCGACGAGCTGCTTCTGAGCGGGGGAGAGCATCGACAGCGGAGTCTTCGGGTCGAGATCGTCCAGACCCAGGCGGGCGAGCGCCCCCGCAGCATCCGCTCGCGTCCGCCGCCAGTTGATGCCGAACCTGCCGCGCCTCTCGCGCCCCAGCGTCACGTTCTCGCCGACGCTGAGGTTCGGGCTCAGTCGGGTCTCCTGGAAGACGGTGGCTATCCCGGCCGCCTGCGAGTCGGCGACGCCCGAGAAGCGGCGCTCTTCGCCGGCCACGACGAGCGTCCCGGCCGCAGGCATGCAGGTGCCGGTGAGCACGGCGATGAGCGTCGACTTCCCCGCGCCGTTCTCCCCCATGAGTGCGTGCACCTCACCCTGGAACAGCCGGAAGTCGACGCTGTCGAGAGCGCGGACTCCGGGGAACTCGACCGTGATGCTCTCCAGCTCCACGATGGGCACGGCACCGGAAGCGGCCATCAGCGTACCGCCCGCGGGGCCGCCGACGATGCGCGCGGCACGAGCTCGGTCGGGATCCGAGTGAGCGGCGGGATGTCGCGCTCCTCCATCGCGGCGCGGAGCATCTCCACGACGGCGCCGCCGAGCGTCTGGAAGTCCTGGCGCACGGTCGTCAGCGGAGGGAGGAAGTGACGTGCCAGCGGGACGTCGTCGAACCCGACCACGCTCAGATCCCCCGGTACCTCGAATCCCTTGTCGTGGAGCCCGTGGATGAGGCCGATCGCCATGTCATCGTTGGCGACGAACACCGCCGTGTAGTCGGGCAGACGGTTCAGCCCCATGGCGAAGTCGTACGCGAAGTCCGCCGTCCAGTCGCCGACGACGATGGGCCGCTCGCGTATCCCCCAGGACTTCGCCCTGGAGTGGAAGGCGCGCTCCCTGGCGCGGGCATCGAGCCAGTCCAGGGGACCGGCGATGTGCAGGATGTCCCGATGCCCGAGTGCGACGAGGTGATCGACGACGAGCGTCGTCCCCGCATGCTGGTCGATCGAGACGGTCAGGAATGTCGGATCGGCATCGGCCTTCACGACCAGCATCGGGACGTTGAGTGAGATCCTCCTGAGCGCCGCGACCGACGACGAGCGCGGGGCGATCACGCACAGGGCGTCGACACCCTGGGTGACGAGGTTGTCGACGGCGTCCTGCGGCGACAGCGCATCATCGTCGTGGAGGGCGATCGGGGTCACCGAGTAGCCGGCCGCCCTGGCGGCGAGTTCGACGGCGCGCAGGATGCTGGTGGGCCCGAACGCGACGGCACTCTCGATGATCACGCCGATGCGGCGGGTGCGCTGGGTGGCGAGAGCGCGCGCCACGAGATTGGGGCGGTAGTCGAGCTCCTCGATCGCCTCGAGCACGCGCCGCCGGGTGTCGGGCTTGATGTTCGGGTGGTCGTTCAGGACCCGCGACACGGTCATGTGCGAGACGCCGGCGATCACTGCCACCTGACGGATGCCGGGCTTGTCCGAACCGACGTTCACCATGCGCACCTCCGTCGGCCCGGCCTGGGGAGATGTTACCGAGAACAGTTCCGGACGCGCAATCGTGCCGGGCGCTCACCCGCCACGCAAGACCGCGGGTCAGCCGGGACCGCGGCGTCAGCGCCGGCGCTCGCTGACGGCGACGACCGCGAACACGAGGCAACCGACCCCGGGCACGATCAGCGGTACCAGCTGCCAGGTGACGACGGCAGTGAGAAGGAGCGCGGCGACGAGGTAGACGGCGCCGGGCACATCGGCGACGAGTCGTGCCGGCACGGTTCGCACGGCCAGGCGCCAGCCGGTCTCGGCCGACCAGCCGCTCGCAGCGAGCAGCAGCGCCAGTCCGAGGGCGACGAGACCGGCCGCGCCGGCGATCCCCACCAGGGGGCCACCGGGCAGGACTCCCCCGGCGGCGAGTGACACATCCAGCACGAGCAGCAGGGCGGCGAGCACGGCCACGCCCCCGACGACGAGTCCGCCTGCCAGCGCGCGCCGGACATCGACGAGGAAGAGCCCGACGCCGGAGGCCTCCGCCGCCAGGAAGCGTCGAAGGTGCCGGATTCCGGCGGCGAGCGCCGCGGGAGCCGTGATGATCGGCAACGAGCAGGCGACGACGAGGATGCCGACCCAGAGCACCTCTCCGAACAGGGCGAAACGGTTCGCCGCCCCCGGCCACCGCAGGACGCTGCCGTCGACCTCCGGCCGACGACGGCGTTCCCGGGGTGCCCGGCGGCCCATCAGCCCTTCAGACCCTGCGTCGCGACGCCCTCGACGAGGAATCGCTGGAAGACGATGAAGAAGGCCAGCACCGGCAGCAGGGCGAGCACGGACACCGCGATGGTCGCGCCGAGGTCGGAGGTCGACGTCTGGTCGTTGAAGATGCGCAGCGCCAGGGGAACCGGCTGCTTGTCCGGCGAGTTCAGATACAGCAGGGGTCCGAGGAAGTCGTTCCAGCTCCAGATGAACGCGAAGATCGACGACGTGATGAGGGCGGGTTTGATGAGCGGCAACGTGATGGAGAAGAACACTCGCGGATGGCCCGCTCCGTCGATGCGGGCGGCCTCGTCGAGCTCGCGCGGCAGGCCGCGGATGAACTGCACCATGAGGAACACGAAGAAGGCCTCTGTCGCCAGGAACTTGCCGATCAGCAGCGGAATGAACGTGTCGACCAGTCCGAGGTTACGGAACAGCATGTACTGCGGGATGATCAGCACGTGGAACGGCAGCAGCATCGTGCCGATCATGATCGTGAAGAGCACCGCGCGGCCCTTGAACTCCACGCGGGCGAAGGCGTAGGCGGCCATCGACGACGAGATCACGATGCCGATGACGGAGCCGACGGCGAGGATCAGCGAGTTCGCGAAGAACTGCCACAGCGGCACCCCCGCCACCCCTCCCAGCACCGTGATGTAGTTGTCGATCGTCGGGTTCTGCGGCAGCAGCCCCTGGTTCGCGCCGAACTCGGAGTGCGGCTTGAACGACGCCGCGAACATCCAGACCAGCGGGTAGAGCACGATGGCGGCGAGCGCGATCGCGACGACTGCCCACACGATCGTGATGACACGTGCCTTCGTGCGCGCGCGTCCGGTGCGAACGGGGCGCCTCGCCTGACGATCGTCGACGGCCAGCAGCGTTCTGGTCTCGCTCATCGGGAATCACCTCCGTAGTGGACCCAGTTCCTCGAGGTGCGGAACATCAGGAATGCGATGACTCCGACGGCCAGCAGCAGCACCCACGCCATGGCGGATGCGTAGCCGAGCTGTCCGTCACGGAATGCGCGCGTGTACAGGTAGACGGTGTAGTAATTCGTGGCACCGGCAGGACCGCCGGTGCCGGAGCCGATGATGTACGCCGAGGCGAAGATCTGGAACGCGTGGATCATCTCCAGCAGCAGGTTGAAGAAGATCACCGGCGACAGCATCGGCAGGGTGACGTTGATGAACTTCCGCCATGGGCCCGCGCCGTCGACGGATGCCGCTTCGTAGAGTTCCGCAGGCACGCCCTTGAGGCCCGCGAGGAAGATCACCATGGGAGCACCGAACTGCCAGACGGCGAGCAGGATGATCATCGGGAGCACCAGGGCCGGGATGCCGACCCACCCGCCGATCTCGATCCCGAAGAAACTCAGCGTGCCGTCGACCGGTCCGTCGGTGGCGAACATGGCGCGCCAGACGATCGCGATCGAGACGCTGGCGCCGATCAGCGAAGGGGCGTAGAAGGCGGAACGGAAGAAGCCGGAGCCGCGGGTGCGCGCATTCAGCAGCAGTGCGATGCCGAGCGCGGCGGCGAGCTTGATCGGCGTGCCCACGAGAACGTAGGCGAGGGTGATCTGGACGGAGCCCCAGAACTTCTGGTCCTCCATCATGCGTTCGAAGTTGCCGAGGCCGATCCACTCGGGCGAGCTGAAGATGTTGTACGACGTGAACGCGAGGTAGAGCGAGAACAGCATCGGACCGGCGGTGAGGCCGATGAATCCGAGCAGCCACGGGGAGAGGAAGACGTAGCCGGCGACGGTGTCCCGTCGAAGGCCGCGACGGCGGCGCCCCGCTCCCCGGCCGTCGGCCGAGGAGCGGGTGCCGGAATCGGCGACGCGGGAAGCGGTCGGCGCGATCGCCGATTCGGTGGACATCGTGTGATCCTTTCAGCGTCAGCCGGCGAGGATGACTTCGGCCTCGTCGAAGAATTGCGTGACCGCGTCGTCGACGGTGATCGCTCCGAGGCCCAGCGACTTGCCGAGGTCCCAGAAGGTCTGCTCGATCGAACCGTAGCCGACGACGGGCACGGGGGGCGCGTCGCCGATGCGGTCGGACACCGATTCGATGTAGTCGGCGACCAGTTTGTCAGGACCCTCCAGCTTCGCGCCCTCGAGCTTGCTCGAGGAGGCCGGGAAGCCGAGGCTCGTTCCGAAGATCTCGCCCGCCTCCGGAGAGTTGACGGCGAAGTCCAGGAAGATGGCGGCGGCTTCGGGGTGCTTCGTGCTCGCCGACACGGCCATCTGCAGACCTGCCTGGCGGTAGAGATCCTTCGCACCGTCGTCACTGGTGGGTGGCGCCACCATCGACAGGTTCGCGTTGCCGGTCTCCGCCAGGTATCCGCCGAGGAAGTTCGACCAGGTCATCTCGCTCGCCGTCAGCTTCGCGCCGAGGCCGGACGTCGGGGTGATCTCCTCGAGCTTGGACTGCGGGATGCCGACGCCGTCGCGCACGGGTGCGCCCGATTCCCAGAACTCGCGGAGCTGATCCTCGTCGAAGCCGAGCTCACCCTCGTCGGTGAACAGGTTGCCGCCCTCCTGTCGCAGCAGGAGTTCGAAGTTCTGAATGCGCTGCGTGTAGTCGGTGCCGCCGAAGACGGTGCCGCCCGACGCCTCGGTGACGCTCGTCATCCACTCGTCGTAGTCCTCGTACGAGGTGCCGCCGGCGTACGGCTCCACGCCCACCTGGCCGAGAAGGTCGTCGTTCTGGAACATCGCCCACGCGCTGTAGCCGGTCGGCAGGGAGTACTGCGTCCCCTCCAGCTGACCGGTGCCGAGCAGTGCCTCATCGAACGTGGAGGTGTCGACGTAGTCGCCGTACTCGCCGAGGTCGAGCAGGAGTCCCGGCTGGCCGTATTGGCGGAGGTAGGTGTCCGAGAACTGCCAGACGTCGGGCAGGCCGTTGCCCGCCGCCTCCGTCTGACGCTTCTCCCAGTAGCTCGGGAAGTCGGTGAAGCTGCCCTCGATCGTGATGTTGGGGTGCTCTTCGTTGAAGGCGTCGATGAGCGCCTCGTAGCGGGCGGCGCGATCGTCGTTGCCCCACCAGGTGAAGGTCAGCGTGACCTTCTCGTCGGGGTCGTACTCCGAGCCGGTGTCGCCACCGGCTCCGCTGGAGCAGCTGGTGAGCGCAAGGGCGCCCACGGCGACGAGCGCCATGGTGCCGAGCCCGAGTCGCGTGGTGCGCGCGAGGCGCGAGGTGCGCGAATGGAACATCATTGTCCTCCTGGAGACGTCGCCGTGATCCGTGTCAGTGCGCCGGAAAGCGCATTCCTGATGCTAAGTTGAATCGAATCAATTCGTCAAGCCGGATGTACCGCACCGTTATAAAAGCCCTCACGGCGAAGCGCCTCACATCACGTTCCGTCGGCGTCGTCTCGAACATCGAGACGCCACACCCAGGTCGCCGATTCTCCGGGCGTCAGCTCGAAGACATCGTCGAAGAAGGGTGCGTCGCACAGCATCACCGACTCGCCGGTGCGCACGAACCACGTCGTCGGGCTGACCGGGTTGTCCGCCGCGGCCGTCATCGTCAGCACGGCTCCGCCCCCTCGAAGAGTCATCGCGTTGCCGCGGGATCCCATCGCCTTCTCCACCGGCACCGGATGGCCGTCGAGGAGCACCTCGGCATCGTGCAGGCTCGGCGCCGCCCGAAGGAACAGTCCGCCGTACCCCGCGGCAGGACGACCCGCGGTGGTCGGGCTGCCGAACCCGATCGGCTCATCGGCGACGTTCTGGAGCGCGCTGCGCCATTCCAGCGTCCAGCCCGGTTCGGGCGCCCCGTCGGCACACGCGAAGCGCAGCACCCTGGTCTCCTCCAGCAGCGGGCGCCCGGCGGCACTCCGCCAATCGAGCAGGAGACTGACGGCTGCGTCGCCCCCGTCCGACCGGATCTCGCGGACCACCTGGCTGCCGAGGTTGTCGAGCGTTCGGTATTGCCCGTCGGCGAACGTCGGTCCTCCCCAGAAGTTCGCACCCTGCGGTTCGCTCGCGAGCGTGACGTTGGCGATCGCCAGAGAGAGTCCGTGATGCCAGGGGTGGTCGGTTGGGCCGTCGTCGCTCACCACGCGACCGCTGAGGGTGCTGAGTGGGTGCAGGAATGGTCGCGGAGCGTCGCCGCCCGGCATCCGCTCGCCCGTGTCGATCACCGCGATCCGGACGTCCCCCGCCCGGACAACGAGCGTCTCGCCGTCCCGATCGACCCGGATGGGCGGGCTCTGGGCGTTCACGGCACCTCGACGGGCGCGTGGAGCGGGCCGCGCAGCGCGGGATCGGAGAGCTCGGCACGGCGGACGGACCGTCCAGCCGTCGCCGCTCGGTGCATCGCGGTCACGATCTCGAGAGCCCGCGCCGGGTCCGCGAACACCGCAGGCAACGGCGCGCCGTCCGCGATCGCGCGGTAGGCCTCGCCGAGCAGGGCGTCGTGGCCGGAGCGCTCCTCGAGGTCGGGAAGGGCCCACCCCGAGACGACGGCCGGGTCGACGCCCGACGCCGGCGTGATCCGCCAGTCCGCGTGAGTGTGCCCGTACAGGTGCTCGAGCTCGATGGTGGCGAGTTCGGTGTCGATGCGGAGCCGGCTCGACTCCCTTGCAGCGAGCGTGGTGGTCGTCATGGTGGCGATCGCACCGGACTCGAACACGACGGTCCCCTGCGACACATCCTCCATCTCGATGTCGTGAGCCAGGCGCCAGAATCTGCCGTCGGCCTCCGACCACTGGCCGAGCAGATGGGCGAGCAGATCGAGCTGGTGAACCGCCAGCCCGACGGTCGGGCCGCCGCCCTCCTCGGCCCAGGTGCCGCGCCAGGGCACGGCGTAGTAATCGGCGCCTCGACGCCAGAGAGTGTCGCACTGGGCGACGAGTGGCCGGCCCAGCGCGCCGGCCTGCAGCAGTCCTCTGATGTGGCGGACGGCACTTCCGGAGCGCTGCTGGAAGACGACCGCCAGGCGTCGTCCCGCGACCTCTCCGGCCCGCAGCATGGTGTCGAGCTCGGCGAGCGAGTTTGCCGGTGGCTTCTCGACGATCACGTCCGCGCCGGCGGCGAAAGCGAGGGCCGCCTGCTCGGCGTGCCCGGCCGGGGGTGTGCACAGGTGCACGACGTCGGGCGCGGCGCCGGCCAGCATCGACGGGAGATCCGCGAGAACATCCGGCGACCCGTGCTCCCCCGCGAAGGCGCGAGCACGCTCTTCGCTGCTGTCGGCGACGGCGACCAGGGTCACGTCACCGAGGCCCGCGATCGTCCGGGCATGAAGGTGTGCGACGCCCCCGGTTCCGAGGATCGCCGCCCGCACGCTCGCATCACCGGTCATGTTCCGTCTCTCTCACGTCGGGTGCTCTGTCCGGTCAGCCGGAGGTCGATCGCCGCACGACCAGCTCCGGCTGGAACACGATCTGCTCCGCGACGAACCCCTCGGGATCCGCCGCCTCACGCAGCAGCAGATCCACGGCCGTGTCGCCGATCAGCGCGGCAGGCTGGCGGATCGACGTCAGCGGAACCACGGCTGCGGCGGCGAAATCGATGTCGTCGTATCCGATCAGAGCGATGTCCTCCGGCACCTCGATCGCCCCCTGCATCACGAGCGCTTGCAGCACGCCCAGCGCC
This sequence comes from Microbacterium sp., assembly GCF_031179285.1. Lineage (GTDB taxonomy): Bacteria > Actinomycetota > Actinomycetes > Actinomycetales > Microbacteriaceae > Microbacterium. Next base: position 17,914 of record NZ_JAPSHY010000011.1, read on the forward strand.
AGGAGGTCGTTGGCGGCGAACACCGCATCCGGCCGCTCGGACGTGGGGCGCGCGCGAAGAGCTTCGCCTGCGGCACGCCCCTGCAGCACGGTCAGCGCGTCGGTCTCGATCACCTCGAGGGAGGCGCCCGGTGTCTCGGCGACCGCCTGCCGGGCGCCCGCGAGCCGGTCGGCCACCTGCCGGATCCCCGCGGGGCCTCCGACGAAGGCCAGTCTGCGCCTGCCTTGCGCCAGCAGGTGGGCGGCCGCGAGGCGGCCGCCGGCGACGTCATCCACGGCCACCGACGAGACGCTCCTGTCAGGAGCCTGCCGGTCGACCAGGACCACGGGGGTTCCCCGCGATCGAAGCCGCTCCAGGCGCGTCAAGTCCTCACCCAGCGGGGAGATGAGCACGCCGTGAACCCGCTGTTCCTCGAACAGGTCGACGTATGCCAGCTCCTGGTCGGCGTTCTCATCGCTGTTGCCGAGCAGCACGGTCATGCCCGCTTCGGCCGCCCGGGTCTCCGCACCACGGGCGACCTCGGTGAAGAAGGGGTTGCGCACGTCGAGGACGACCAGCCCGATCGAACGGCTGCGGCCGGCTCGCAACTGGCGTGCGGCGTCGTTGCGGACGAACCCGAGTTCGGCGATCACGGCGAGGACGCGGTCAGCGGTGGCGGCGGCCACCTTGCCCGGGCTGTTCAGCACGTTCGAGACGGTCCCGACGGACACTCCCGCCGCTGCCGCGACGTCCCGGACGCTCACCGCCATCGTGCACTTCCCTCCACCGGTCAAGTCCTGCTGATGCTACCAGCGCCTCGGCAAGCGCATTCCCGGTTGCGCTGGGCGATGGGGTGCCCTATCTTTGAAACGATTCATTGCGCGGTCGCGGAAAACCCACGATCGCCCGCCGGCAGACGTGGTCGAGGGAGACGTTGATGCACCGCACGGGCACCACCCAGCGAGTCTGCTTCCAGATGCAGGTCGATCCCGCGCGCCTCGAGGAGTACCGCGAACGTCACCGCGCGGTCTGGCCGGAGATGCTGCGCGCGATCGAGGAGTCCGGCCGTCGGAACTATTCGCTGTTCCTCAGCGAAGACGGCATGCTCATCGGCTACTACGAGACCGAGGATGACGAGGCCGCGCAGCGCGCACTGGCCGCCGATCCACGCACGGCGCGATGGGAGGCGGAGATGGCTCCGTTCTTCGTCGCCCTGACGGGCACGCGTCCCGATCAGGGTGCTCCTCGGCTCGTCGAAGTGTTCCATCTCGAAGATCAGCTGCGCGCCCTCGGCGACAGCTGACCCACACTGGCTCCGACCTGAGTCCCATGACGAAAGCGACCGACATGACCACCCTCACCCCCGACGTCCTGACAGAGCTGACAGGACAGGCCATCGAGTTGCCGAGCTGGGCGTTCGGCAACTCCGGCACCCGCTTCAAGGTGTTCGGCACGCCGGGTACGCCGCGCGATCCGTACGAGAAGATCGCGGATGCCGCGCAGGTGCACGAGTACACCGCGCTCGCTCCGACCGTGGCCCTGCACATCCCGTGGGATCTCGTGAACTCCTTCGATGATCTGCGCCGGCACGCGGAAGGTCTCGGGGTGAAGCTCGGCACCATCAACTCGAACACCTTCCAGGACGACGACTACAAGTTCGGCGCACTCACCCACGAAGACCCCGCCATCCGTCAGAAGGCGATCGACCATCACTTCGAGTGCATCGACGTGATGAACGCCACCGGCAGCCGCGACCTGAAGATCTGGCTGGCCGAAGGCTCGAACTACCCGGGTCAGGCCGACCTCCGGGGGCGGCAGGATCGTCTGCAGGAATCTCTGCAGACGATCTACGCGCGCCTCGGCGACGACCAGCGGCTCGTGCTGGAGTACAAGTTCTTCGAGCCGGCGTTCTACCACACCGATGTTCCCGACTGGGGCACCTCGTACGCCCAGGTGAGCGCACTCGGCGAGAGGGCGAAGGTGTGCCTCGACACCGGTCACCACGCCCCCGGCACCAACATCGAGTTCATCGTGATGCAGCTGCTGCGCCTGGGCAAGCTCGGCTCCTTCGACTTCAACTCGCGCTTCTACGCTGACGACGACCTCATCGTGGGCGCCGCCGACCCGTTCCAGCTCTTCCGCATCCTGTTCGAGGTGGTGCGCGGGGGCGGTCTGAACAACCCCGATGTCGCCTTCATGCTCGACCAGTGCCACAACGTCGAAGACAAGATCCCGGGCCAGATCCGCTCGGTGCTGAATGTGCAGGAGATGACGGCGCGCGCCCTGCTCGTCGACCGCGACGCGCTGACCGCCGCGCAGAAGTCGGGAGACGTCCTCGCCGCCAACGCCGTGTTCATGGACGCTTTCTACACCGACGTGCGCCCGGCGCTGGCCGAGTGGCGCGAGTCGCGCGGGCTTGCCGCCGACCCGATGGCCGCATATGCGGCATCCGGCTATCAGCAGCAGATCGCCGCCGACCGCGTCGGTGGCGTGCAGGCCGGCTGGGGCGCCTGAGGGCGTCGCCACGAGACTTCGAACCGAGGACGGAACTGATGACGAACCCCACCGCCGCCGCGCTCATCGCGCGAAGCAACCGTTTGGGCGCCGAACCCAAGAACACCAACTACGCCGGCGGGAACACCTCCGCCAAGGGCACCGACATCGACCCCGTGACCGGCCGACCGGTCGAGCTGCTCTGGGTGAAGGGTTCCGGCGGCGACCTGGGCACCCTCACGGAGCAGGGCCTGGCGGTGCTGCGCCTCGACCGCATGCGCGCGCTCGTCGACGTGTACCCGGGCATCGACCGCGAGGACGAGATGGTCGCGGCGTTCGACTACTGCCTGCACGGCAAGGGTGGTGCAGCACCCTCGATCGACACCGCCATGCACGGCCTCGTCGACGCAGCGCACGTCGATCACCTCCATCCCGACTCGGGCATCGCGATCGCGACGGCCGCCGACGGAGAGCAGCTGACGGCGACGATCTTCGGCGAACGGGTGGCATGGGTGCCGTGGCGTCGCCCGGGGTTCCAGCTGGGTCTCGACATCGCCGAGATCAAGAAGGCGAACCCCCAGGCCGTCGGCTGCATCCTCGGCGGACACGGCATCACCGCGTGGGGCGACACCTCGGAAGAGGCGGAGTCGAATTCGCTGTGGATCATCGAGACGGCCGCTTCCTACATCGCACAGCACGGCGCTGCAGAGCCCTTCGGCGGCAGGCGGCCGGGTTTCGAAGCACTCCCCGAGACCGAGCGCCGCGAGCGCGCGGCGGCCCTCGCTCCCACCATCCGCAGCATCGCCTCGCAGGACAAGCCGATGATCGGGCACTTCACCGACGCCGACGTCGTGCTCGACTTCCTCGCCGCCGAAAAGGCACCGGCTCTCGCGGCCCTCGGCACCAGCTGCCCTGATCACTTCCTGCGCACGAAGGTGAAGCCGCTCATCCTCGACCTGCCCGCCACGGCGAGCCTGGAGGAGCAGCTCGTCCGGCTCCGCGAACTGCATGCGGAGTACCGCGCCGATTACCAGGCCTACTACGACGCGCACGCGACCGCCGATTCCCCGGCGATCCGCGGTGCCGACCCGCTGATCGTGCTCGTGCCGGGCGTCGGCATGTTCTCGTACGGCGCGAACAAGCAGACCGCGCGTGTGGCGGGAGAGTTCTATGTGAACGCCATCAACGTCATGCGGGGCGCCGAGGCGCTCTCGACCTACTCCCCCATCTCTGACGCCGAGAAGTTCAATATCGAGTACTGGGCGCTGGAGGAGGCGAAGCTGCAGCGGATGCCGAAGCCGAAGAGCCACCAGGGGCGCATCGCCTTCGTCACGGGCGCCGCCAGCGGCATCGGCAAGGCGATCGCCACTCGCCTCGCCGCCGAGGGCGCCTGCGTCGTCGTCGCCGACCTCGATCTCGAGAAGGCGCAGGCCGCCGCCGCAGAGCTCGGCAGCACCGACGTCGCGATCGGAGTGGCAGCGAACGTGGCGGATGCGGATGCCGTGCAGGCCGCGCTGAACGAGGCGGTGCTCGCGTTCGGCGGCGTCGACCTCGTCGTGAACAACGCCGGCCTGTCGCTGTCGAAGCCGCTTTTGGAGACCACCGAGAAGGACTGGGACCTGCAGCACGACGTCATGGCGAAGGGCTCTTTCCTCGTGTCGAAGGCGGCCGCGAAGGTGCTGATCGACCAGAGACTCGGCGGCGACATCATCTACATCTCGTCGAAGAACTCGGTCTTCGCCGGCCCGAACAACATCGCCTACTCGGCGACGAAGGCCGATCAGGCGCATCAGGTGCGGCTGCTGGCTGTCGAACTCGGCGAGCACGGCGTGCGGGTCAACGGCATCAACCCGGACGGCGTCGTGCGCGGCTCGGGCATCTTCGCCTCCGGGTGGGGCGCCAACCGCGCCGCGACCTACGGAGTCGCGGAGGAGGACCTCGGTCAGTTCTATGCGAACCGCACGATCCTCAAGCGCGAGGTCGTGCCCGAGAACGTCGCGGATGCCGTCTACGTGCTCACCGGACCCGAGCTCACCCGCACCACGGGCCTGCATATCCCCGTCGACTCCGGCGTCGCCGCGGCATTCCTGCGATGAGATTTGTCCTCGCGACTCCTCGAGTGCACGGCTCGTCGCCGAGTGCACGGGTTGTTGACGCCGACAAGCCGTGCACTCGCACGAATGCCGTGCATTCGGCGGGCTTCCGATGACGGTGCACGCGGTCGCCGCCGTCGACCTCGGCGCGACCAGCGGACGGGTCGTGATCGGCCGCGTCGGCCCGGGCGTTCTCGAGCTCGAACTCGTCTCGCGTTTCCCGAACGGCCGGGTCCACGGGCCGGCCGGGCTGCACTGGGACTTCGACGCACTCTACGAGCATGTTCTCGACGGTCTCGCGGAGGCGGTGCGCCGAGAGCCGTCGATCGAGAGCATCGGCATCGACTCCTGGGCGGTCGACTACGCCCTGGTGCGCGGCGGCCGTCTGCTCGGGCAGCCGTTCCACTACCGCGACGAGCGGACGGCACGGGGCGTCGCCGAGGTGCACGAGCTCATCCCGTTCACCGAGCTGTACGCCCGCAACGGGCTGCAATTCCTGCCCTTCAACTCGCTGTACCAGTACCGCGTCGACCCTGGGACAGCGGATGCCGACAGTGCCCTGCTCATCCCCGACCTGCTCGCATTCCTTCTCACCGGAGCACGCGTCGCGGAGCGGACGAACGCATCGACGACCGGGCTGCTCGGTGTGCACTCCGGCGAGTGGGACCTCGAACTCGCCGATCGCCTGGCGATCCCGCGCCATCTGCTGCCCGACCTCGTCGACCCCGGAACGGTTCTCGGCACTCTGCGTCCCGAGATCGCGACCCGCGTCGGCAAGGAACTCCCGGTGATCGCGGTCGGATCGCACGACACCGCCTCCGCCGTCGTCGCCGTACCGATGCTCTCGCCGGGAGCGGCGTACATCTCGTGCGGCACCTGGGGTCTGGTCGGGGTGGAACTCGCGCAGCCGGTGGTGACGGATGCTGCGCGCGAGGCGAACTTCACGAACGAGCGCGGTGTGGACGGCCGGTTCCGTTTCCTGCACAACGTCACTGGGCTCTGGCTGCTCAGCGAGAGCGTGCGCGCGTGGGAGGCGGAGGACGGCGCACCGATCGACCTGCCGAAACTGCTGGCGGCGGCATCCGCGGTCACCGGTGAGGGCTCGGTGTTCGACGCGGATGATCCGTCCCTCACCACTCCGGGCGACATGCCGGCGCGGATCGGCGCGCTTCTGCGCGCCGCAGGAGCTGCCGTGCCCGCCGAGCGCGCCGGATTCGTGCGCACCATCGTCGAATCGATCGCGGCCGCGTTCGCTGACGCTCTGCGAACGGTCGCCGAGCTCACGGGTCGCGAACTCGACAGCATCCACCTCGTCGGCGGCGGCTCACTCAACGCGCTGCTGTGTCAGGCGACCGCAGATCGTACGGGGCTTCCGGTGCTGGCGGGCCCCGTCGAGGCGACGGCGCTCGGGAACGTGCTGGTGCAGGCGCGATCCAATGCTGCCGCACCCCCGACCCTCGAGGGCATCCGGGCGCTCGTGAGCGAGACGCACCCGCCCCGGCGGTTCGAGCCGCGCTGAATCGTCGGGCGCGGGCCGGGCGGGTCAGAGCCCGAGGCGCTCGAGGTAGTCGTTCATCAGCCGGCGTTCCGGGTCGAACTCGGCCCGGAGGGCCGCGAAGTCGTCGAAGCGGGGGTAGCGGCTCTGCACCTCGGCTCCGTCGAGCGTGAACACCTTGCCCCAGTGCGGACGCGCCGTCGGCGGCAGCGCTGCCTCGAGAGTGGGAAGGAACGCGCGGATCGCTGCCTCATCGGGCCGCCATGTGAAGTGCAGTCCCACCGCGTCGACACCGTAGGACGAGCTCAGCCACAGGTCGTCGGCCTTGACCGTGCGGATCTCGTTCACCAGCAGCAGCGGGGCGATGCGTCCGGCGAGGAGCCGGATCGCCTGGATCGCGGCGACCGCATCGGCGCGCGGCACCAGGTACTCGCTCTGGATCTCCGCTCCCGCCGACGGTGTGAACTCGAGCTTGAAGTGCGGCAGGCGCTCGAACCAGGCGCCGGGTACACCGCCCTGTTCGGTGCAGGCGACGGGATCGACACCGAGAATCGGATGCCGCTTGCCCGGGGCAGGTTCCGCGCCGAGCCTTGCCAGCTGCTCGGTGCGTTCGCTCGTGTGCACATCGGGTTGGCGCTGCTTGACCCAGATCTGGTCGGCGACGTCGGTGTGCTGCCAGGTGGAGAAGATGCTCACGCTCGAACCTGCCGACGTGACGGCATCGAGGTCCGCGAGGATCTCGTCCCAGCTCGGGTGCTCGTACACGTGCTGGGCGACGGCATACGTGGGTTCAACGTCGAGCGTGACCTCGAGGACGGCGCCGAGCGCCCCCAGGCTGACGACCGCGCCGTCGAAGCCGTCGTCACCGCGGTTCAGAGTTCGCACCTCGCCCGAGGGGGTCAGGATGGTGAGTCCGCGGACGGCCGCGGCGAGCGAGCCGATGGCGTCTCCGGAGCCGTGCGTGCCCGTCGCGATCGCGCCGGCCACGGAGATGTGCGGCAGGGATGCCAGGTTCGACAGGGCGAGTCCCTCGGCCTCGAGTACGGGAGCAAGGTCCCCGTAGCGCAGGGCGCCGGCGACGCGGACGGCGTCTCGTCGATCGTTCACCTCGATCACCCGGGGCAGACGGTCCAGTGCGAGAAGCACGCCGGTGGTGTCGGCGATGTCGTTGAAGCAGTGACGGGAACCGAGGATCCGCACCGCCTCGCCGCGGGCGATGAGGCCCCGCAGCTCATCGACGGATTCGGGGTGCTCGATCCCGGTCGCCCGGTAGGTCAGATTTCCTGCCCAGTTCTGCTCCACAGCTGCTGCGTCCTCTCCGTGACCCGCCTGGTTGTCACCATGTCACCATGTGACCGAGGGCCAACCGCCATCGTCCCAGGTGAGGGGCAGCAGCGCGAGCTGGAATGCACCGCCGAGGTCCTCGTCGTAGTAGTGGATCGCGAGGGTGTCGCCCCAGACGGACTGGCCGCCCGGGCCGATGCGGGAGCCTTCGGTCGCGAGCAGCGGGGTCCCGCCGTCCTCGAGCAACGGCCTCCCCTCGCGGTCGACATACGGCCCCTGCGGTGCGTCGGCGCGGCCGACGGCGATGTTGTAGGTGCTCTTCACGCCCTGGCAGCACGCGTCGCGTGAGACGAAGAGGAAGTAGTCGCCGCCGCGCTCGAGGATGTAGGGCGCCTCGATCGCGTTCGGAGGCGCACCGCGGTCGGCGAGCGCGAGGGGCTCCGCATCGTCGGTGCGCATGCCGCTCGGCCATTCGAGTTCGACCATGCGGATGCCGCTCCAGAACGATCCGAACGACATCCACGGGGTCCCGTCCTCGTCGACGACGACGCCGGGATCGATGGCGTTGAAGTCATCCCCCGTGTCCGACTCCAGTACCGCGCCGCGGTCCACCCACTCGTAGTCGGGATCGTCGGGGTCGAGTGTCGTATTGGTCGCCAGCGCGATCAGCGAGGTGTTCTTTCCGAACCGAGAGGCCGAGTAGTACAGGTACCACGTGCCGTCATGCTCGATGAGCTCGGGGGCCCAGAGGTTGTCCACCCCGCGGATGCGGTCGTCCAGCCACGCGGGCTTCTGCTCCCACACCTCGCCTTCGTACCGCCAGTCGGTGCCGTCCTCCGACGACCGGATCTGCACGTTGCCGTCCGCGACGGTTCCGTTGCCGGTGGAGTACACGTACCAGACGCCGTCGTGCTGCGCGAGAGCCGGGTCGTGCACGGAGAGGTCGCCGGTGAGGGAGGCGGCTCCCGCCGGCGCACACGCGGCGCAGGCGAGCGCCGCCGCGATGATCACGGCGGCGCTCGCGAGACGCCTCATCAGCCGAGGGCGATCGCCGACCATGACACCGGCGGCAGCGTGACCGTGAGTTCGCCCGCGTCGACCCGGACCGTGTCGTTGGTGCGCACCGTGACGCGCTCCGGCTGTTCGAGCGTGTTCTTGGCATACACGTCGTCATCGCTGAGCGTGTGGCTCTCGAGCACCGACACGTCGCCGAGGCCGGTGACGTCGACGGTCACCGTGACCGCCTCGGTCTGACTGCGGTTCACCAGGAACACCGCCGAGCGGCCGTTCTCGGCGTCGTGGGTGGCGACGGCATCCACCAGCGAGACCTCGCCGTATGCCTCGGTCGTGTAGGTCGGCGCGTCGAGCTTCAGCTCGAGCGCCTCGCCCTGCGCGAGGCGCGAGGTGATCGAGAACGGGTAGAAGGTGGTCTGACGCCAGGCCGGTCCGCCCGGCTCCGTCATGATCGGCGCGATGACGTTCACCAGCTGCGCGAGCGACGCGCTGGTGACGCGGTCCGCGTGCTTGAGCAGCGAGATCATCAGGTTGCCGAAGACGACGGCATCCACCACGGAGTAGACGTCCTCGAGCAGGCGGGGGGCGACCGGCCAATTGTCGATGCCCTCGATCTTGTCGACACCGTGGAAGCGGTCGATGTACCAGACGTTCCACTCGTCGAAGGAGATGTCGATCTTCTTCGTGCTGCCGCGGACCGCGCCGACGTGGTCGGCGGTGGCGACCACAGTGTCGATGAAGTGGTCCATGTCGACGGCGGACGCCAGGAACGAGCCGATGTCGCCACCCTTCTCCTCGTAGTACGCGTGGCACGAGATGTAGTCGACGTCGTCGTAGGTGTGACCGAGCACGACGCGCTCCCACTCGCCGAACGTCGGCATGTGCGCACTGGAGGATCCACAGACGACGAGCTTGATGTCGGGATCGAGCTGGCGCATCCCCTTGGCGGTCTGCGAGGCGATCTTGCCGTAGTCGTCGGCGGAGCGGTGGCCGAGCTGCCATGGGCCGTCCATCTCGTTGCCGAGGCACCACATCTCCACGGCGAACGGCTCGTCGCGGCCGTTGGCGCGGCGCCGCTCGCTGAGCTCGGTGCCGCCGGCGATGTTGGAGTACTCCAGCAGGTCCAGCGCCTCGAGCGTGCCGCGGGTGCCGAGGTTGACCGCGAGCATCAGGTCGCTGCCGACCTTGTCGAGCCACGACGAGAACTCGTGAAGGCCCACCTCGTTCGTCTCGGTGGAGTGCCAGGCGAGGTCCAGGCGCCGGGGCCGCTGCTCCCGGGGTCCGACAGAGTCCTCCCAGCGGAAGCCCGAGACGAAGTTGCCGCCGGGGTAGCGGATCGTCGAGACGCCGAGTTCCCGCACCAGCTCGATCACGTCCTGCCGGAAGCCCTCCGCATCCGCGGTCTCGTGGCCGGGCTCGTAGATGCCGTCGTAGACGTGACGGCCGAGGTGCTCGACGAAGCCGCCGAAGAGGCGGCGCTGGATGCGACCGGTGACGAAGTGGGGATCGATGGTCAGACGTGCGGTGGGCATGGTGGTGCTTTCCTTCTCAGGGTCGTGGGAGGTCTGGGGCGCGCGAGCTGCTACTTGATGCTTCCGACGGAGAGCCCGCCCTGCCAGTAGCGCTGCAGGAAGAGGAACGACAGGATGAGCGGCAGCACCGAGATGAACGATCCGGTGGTGATGAGATTCCACACCTGCTCGCCACCCGCCCCCGCGTTGGACAGCGCCGTCCAGCGGTTGAGCCCGACGGTGACCGGAAGCAGCTGCGGATCGTTGAGAACGGCGAGCGGCAGGAAGAAGTTGTTCCAGGTGCCGACAACGCTCAGGAGCAGGACGGTCACGATGGCCGGGCGCAGGAGGGGAAGGGCGACCTGGAAGAAGGTGCGGATCTCACCGGCACCGTCGATGCGGGCAGCCTCGAGCATCTCGTCCGGCACGGCATCCTGCGCGTAGACGCGCATGAGGTAGACGCCGAAGGGGCTGAGCAGAGACGGCAGGATGACCGCCCACGGGGTGTTGATGATGCCGTACTGGCTGAGCAGCATGAATGTCGGGATGACGAGGGCCGTGAGCGGCACCATCACCGAGCCGAGGATCACGGTGAAGACGGCGGTACGCCCGCGGAAGCTGTACTTCGCGAAGCCGTAGCCCGCGAGCACGCACAGGACGGTCGCGCCGATCCCGCCGGCGAAGGCATAGAGGAACGAGTTGCCGATCCAGCGCCAGTAGATGCCGCCCTGGTGGCTGAACAGCCCCGCGATGTTCTCGAACAGGGCGAACGAGTCCGCGAACCAGAACGCGGGGCTCGCGAACAGGCCGGGGGTCGACTTCGTCGCGGCGACCGTGAGCCACCAGATCGGGATGACGAAGTAGATCGCCAGGATCACGAGGAAGACGTGAGACCCGATCCGGCGGCGGCCCAGGCCGCGGCGCACACCACGGTCGGCGTGGGTCGGGAGCCCGGTCGTGGTGGTCTCCGGTGCCGCGCCGTCGGCGGGGCGGGCGGTGCGGGAGAGAAGAGACATCATTTCAGTCCGCTCTGCTTGCGCGTGAGGAAGAGGAAGAAGAACGAGCCGATGAACACCAGGATGCCGAGCGAGAACGCGATCGCCGAGGCGTAGTTGAACTGGCTGTAGGAGAAGGCGAGGGAGTACGCGTACATGTTCGGCGTGTAGGACGCGTCGATCGCTCCCTGGGCGACGTTTCGCAGCACCACGGGCTCGGTGAAGAACTGCAGCGTGCCGATGAGGGCGAACATGATGATCATCACCATGGACGACGAGATCATCGGGATCTTGATCCGAGTGGCCGTCTGCCAGCCGTTGGCGCCGTCGATGCGGGCGGCCTCGTAGATCGACGGATCGATCGAGCGGAGCGCGGCGTAGATCACGATCATGTAGTAGCCGGACCACTGCCAGGTGACGATGTTCACGAGGCTGCCGAAGATGCTGTCCGGAGCGAGGAACTGCGGCGCCTCGAGGCCGACCACGCTGAACAGGGTCGCGGCTGGGCCGAAGCGGGGACTGTAGAGGAAGCTCCACATGAGTGCACCGATCACGACCGGGATCGCATAGGGCACGAAGATGAGCAGCCTCGACAGCTTCGAGAGCCACGAGCTCAGGCTGTCGAGCACGAGAGCGGCGGCGAGCGCGACGAGCAGCTGGGCCGGGATCATCACGATCGCGTACAGCAGCACGCGCCCCATGCCCCCGAGGAACAGCGGGTCGGAGAAGGCTCGCACGTAGTTGGCGATGCCGGTGAAGTCGGTGCCGGTCGCCAGCGTCGAGGTGAACAGGCTCATCCCGAACGCATACCCGAGCGGGAAGATGAGGAACGCCGCGAACACGACGAGGAACGGGGTCACGAAGAGCCATCCCCAGCGCTGCCTGCGGCGCACCAGGGTGGATCCACCGGACTGCGCGCGGTGCCCGCGGCCGCGGGATCCGGCCGTGGTGATCGTCTGGGTGGTCATGTCTGCTCTCTGCTCGTCGGAGTCGGTGCGGGGCGTCTGTCGGCGGGTGGTGCGGGGGACTCCGGCGGGGCCGGAGTCCCCCGGGTCTCATTTCAGCGTGAAGCCCTGCTCTGTGGCGTATTTCTCGAGTGACGCCTGCAGGTCATCGAGAGCAGCATCCGGCTCCTTCTCGCCCTGCACCATCGCGAACAGCTGCTCGGTGAGCTGGTCGTAGGCGTAGTTCTGGAAGGGGCTGAAGGTGAAGCCGGTGTAACCGGAAGCCGCCGGGAGGAACACGTCCTTGTTGATCTGCTGACCTCCGAAGAACGGGTACTCCAGGTCGCGGAAGTAGTCCGACTCGAGGATCGGCTTCCACAGCGGGAACAGGGCCGCCTCTTCGATGCCGATCTTCCAGGCCTCCTCCGTGCCGAAGATCTCCTTCGCGACCAGAGCCGCCGCCTCGGGGTCCTTGGCCTGGCTGGTCACGGCGAAGGTCGATCCGCCCCAGTTGATCTGCACGGGGTTCGCGAGGTCCCACTGCGGCACGGGAGCGACGCGCCACACGGCCGTCTCGTCGGCATCCGCGAGTCCCTGCAGGTAGCCGGGGCCCCAGGCTGCGGCCACATAGATGGCGTACGAGCCGTCGACGAGCTTCGTGTTGTAGTCGGCGGTGAACGCGTCGTCGGTGGCGACGAGTCCCTTGCTGACGAGGTCGTTCCAGTAGTTGAGGACCTTCTTCGAGCCCTCGTCATTGACCTCGATGCCGATCTCGGTGGGCTTGGAATTGTCGTACTCGAACGGCACGGAGCCCGCCTGGGCGAACAGCGCCTGGTTGTACGCTCGACCGTTGGTCGGGAAATCCGCCAGGACGCCGGGGGCTCCGGCATCCTTCAGCGCCTGCGCGGCCGCGGCGAACTCATCCCAGGTGGTGGGGGCCGCGATGCCGTACTGGTCGAGGATGTCCTGACGGTAGAGCATGCCCATCGGGCCACCGTCCACCGGGATCGCGTAGACCGCGTCACCCGAGGAGACGTCCTTCCAGGCGCCCTCGGTGTAGTCGTCCTTCACGTCGCCGGCGCCGTACTCGGACAGGTCGACGAGCGCATCGCGGATGGAGAAGCTCGAGAGCACCTCGGCCTCGAGCATGATGACGTCGGGCGCGCCGGAGCCGGCCTCGATCGCGGTGGAGAACTTCGTGTACTCGTCGTTGCCCTGACCGGCGTTGGTCCAGCAGATCTGTACGTCGTCGTGGCTCTCGTTGAACAGGTCGACGACCTGCTCGAAGGCCGGGTACCAGGCCCAGACGCTCACCTGGGTGGCATCGGCGTTGACGATCTTGTTCGTACACGAGTCGCCGCCGCCTGATGCGTCGGCGCCTGCGGCGCAGCCCGTCAAAGCGGCTGCCGCGACGGCGATGACGCCGGTCGCTGCGAGGATCTTCCTCTTCATGCGCTGTTTCCTCTCACGGTGCGTGGGACACCCTTGTCTCGGGAAGAGGGGCTCGAGTCGCGCGGAAGCCGGAGAGGCACACCGTCGGACCCAAGTCTCTACAACGTTGGAAAGTAAACGTTGTAGAGCCATGATGAACGAGGTTGACGCGTCTGTCAAGCAGCGTCGTCGGATCGTGATCGCGGCGGGCGCGAGAGCTCAATCCGCGCGGTGCGCGGACTCGCGCTCGACGATCCGGAACTCGGCGAGCAACTGCCGTGGTGCCTCGATCGCGTCGGCGCGCGCGATGCGATCAAGCAGCGTCGCCACAGCCGTCTTCGCGATCCAGTCCCGTCCGGGATCCACCGTCGTCAGCGACGGAATCGAGTACTCGGCCTCGTCGAGGTCGTCGAAGCCGACCACCTGCACGTCGTGAGGAACACGCACGCCGGACTCCTGCAGCACGCGCATCGCTCCGAGCGCCAGAGTGTCGTTCAGGCCGAACACGGCGTCGAACTCCACCCCTCGCGCGAGCAGCTCGCGCATCGAGTCGGCGCCGTTCGCCCGATGCCAGAGCGTGGTGTACCCCACGATGCTCTCGTCGAAGTCGATGCCGGCAGCATCCAGTGCCTGACGATAACCGCGCAATCGAAGCCCCGCCGAGCCGATCACCTCGCCCTCATGGGCGCCGATCACGGCGATCCGGCGGCATCCGCTCGCGATGAGGAACTCGGTCGCGGCCCGTGCCGCCTCGACGTTGCGCATCGTGACGTGGTCGGTGGGCCCGTCAAAGATGCGCTCACCGAGCAGCACCATTGGATAGCTCACGTCGAGCGCTCTCACGTCGTCCTGGCTCATGCCGAGAGCGCTGAAGATGAGCCCGTCCGTGAGCTGCAGCCGCGGACTGCGCAGCAGATCCAGCTCGCGAGCGCGGTCGCCGCCGGTCTGCTCGACGAGGACGACCACCCCGGCGGCCTCGGCCTCGTGGATCACTTGGGCCGCGAGTTCGGCGAAATACGCGAGGCTGAGGTCGGGCAGGGCGAGCGCGATCGCGCCGGTGCGCCCGGAGCGGAGGTTGCGTGCGGTGAGGTTCGGCGTGTAGCCGAGCTCGGAGATCGCGGCCTCGACCTTCTCGCGGGTGGACGGACGGATGTGCGGGTAGTCGTTGATGACGTTCGAGACCGTCTTGATCGAGACGCCGGCGATCCTCGCCACGTCGTGCAGCGTTGCCGCCATGCGCACCCCCTCATCCTGCGACCACTCTACAACGTTGCAGAATCGCTCCGCGCCCGCGAGTTCACCCTACAACTCCCGCCTCGCCCGAGTGCGGCCTGCGCCGTGACCCCACTTCTGTCGTGAAACCCCACTCTGTCGTGAGACTCCACTTCTGTCGTGAAACCCCACTTCTGTCGTGAGACTCCACGCCGGGCATGGTGTCTCACGCGAAAACCGAAGTCTCGCTCACGACGCCGTCTCGAGACACCACATCTGCCACCAGACACCACATCTGCCACGAGACACCATCTCGAGCACGAGACGCCACTGCCGTCATCAAACCCCGCCTGCGTTGTGAGACACCACGCCATGCATGGGGTCTCACGCGAATACCTGCGTCTCGCTCACCACGCCGCCTCGCCTCACCACCCGCACTTCTCCTCCACCGATGAGGAGTGAAGTCGTCTGTTCACACGTGCGGTGAATGACGACGCGAGGACGCTGGGCGGGCGGCGAGGATGCCGGGATGCCGTTGCTCCTCTCCGATCGCGCTGTGACCGAATCGCCGGTGCCGATCATCACCGCCGCCGAAGCGCGTTCCCTCGGCCTCCGCCTCTCGGGGCACGCGTGGCGACGCGTCCGCGTCGGGATGTATGTCGAACGCAACGCATTCGAAAAGCTCCCGCCCTGGCAGCGTTACGCGGTCCGGGTCCATGCCTTCGCACGCGCTCACCCGGATGCCGCGCTATGCCTCGAATCCGCCGCAGTCGTGCAGGGTCTTCCGCTGTTCGGCGAGCCGCGCGACATCCATGTGTTCGATCCCGATCGCCGCACGTCGCGCCGGTTCGGCGACGTTGTCGTGCACACCAGCATCCTGCCTCGCAGCGTCGAGCGCGTGCGCGGCGTGCTGGTGACGCGGCCGCTCGAGACGGTGTCCGATCTCGCGCGTGCTCTGCCACCGGCGCAGGCGCTGGCGACCGCGGACAGTGCGGTCTCGCCGGCACAGGGTGGCGGCCTTCGGGTCGAAGATCTCCAGGCCTTCACGGACAGCGTCCCGGACCGGCGCGGGCGCGCACGCGCACGATGGGTCTGGGAGCGCGCCGACGGACGCGCGGAGTCGCCGGCGGAGAGCATCAGCCGTGCCGTCATCGAATGGAGCGGGTTCGAAACGCCCGAGCTCCAGCGGGAGTTCCGCTACGACGGCCACCTCGACCGCGTCGACTTTCATTTCCCATCATGCGACGCGATCGGCGAGTCAGACGGCTGGCAGAAGTATCAGCTCGACGACGGTGCGTCAGCCGCGCGGCGACTCGCCGACGAGAAGCGTCGCGAAGACAGACTCCGGCGTAACGGCCACGCCTTCGCCAGATGGGACCTCGCGGATGCCTGGCGGGTGGCCCCGCTCGTGCGCGCACTCTCGTCCGCCGGTGTGCAGCAGACCGCCCCGGCGCAGTCAGCGATGCTGGCGTCGTTCGCCCGCACGGCGTTCTCCGCGTGAGACACCACTTTCCGCGCGAGACACCTCACCCCACCTGGTGTTTCGCGCCGCGACTGGCGTTTCACGCCGCGACTGGTGTGTCAGACAGAAGCTGTTCGTGCGTCACGCGGAACCGCCGTCACGGGCAACTCCGCTAATGTGACGCGAATGGCACTCACCGACCTCCCGCTCGATCAGCTGCGCACCTTCCGTCCGGACGTCGCGGAACCGGCAGACTTCGACGAGTTCTGGACGCGCACGCTCGAAGAATCACGCGCACTCGCCTCGGCGCCGAGGATCGCACCGGTCGCGACCCCGATCACGGAGCTGATCGTCGAGGACCTCACCTTCAGCGGATTCGGCGGCGAGCCGATCCGCGCCTGGATCACTCGCCCTCGCTCCGACCGGCCTCTGCCGGCCGTGGTCGAGTACATCGGCTACAACGGCGGGCGCGGAGCGCCGGGCGAACGCCTGCAGTGGGCGGCAGCCGGCTACGTCCATGTACTGATGGACACCCGCGGACAGGGCAGCGGCTGGGGATCCGGCGGGGACACGCCGGATCCGCACGGCTCCGACGGTTCCGTGCCCGGCTTCATGACCCGCGGCATCCAGAACCCCGAGACGTACTACTACCGCCGGGTGTTCACGGACGCGGCGCTGCTGATCGACGCCGTGGCCGACCTTCCCACCGTCGACGCGGACCGCATCAGCGTGACCGGTGGCAGCCAGGGCGGCGGCATCAGCCTGGCGGCGGCCGCGCTGAACCCCGCGGTGCGCGCCGCGATGCCCGACGTGCCGTTCCTGTGCCATTTCCGCCGATCGGTGCAGTTGACGCCCGAAAATCCCTTCAAAGAGGTCGAGCGCTATCTCGCCGTGCACCGCGGCCGGGTCGATGAGGTCTTCGAGACGCTCTCGTACTTCGACGGCGTGAACTTCTCACGTCGCATCTCGGCGAGCGCCCTCTTCTCGGTCGCGCTGATGGACGCCGTCGTGCTGCCCTCCAGCGTGTTCGCGGCATTCAATCACTGCGGCTCGCCCGACGCTGAAATCGCCGTCTACGAGTTCAACGGTCACGAGGGAGGGCAGATCGTGCAGTGGCTGCGTCAGACCGAGTGGCTCGCCGCACGCCTGTAGCGACAGCGGCCACGCGCCTCGTCGTCAGTCGGTGACGTGCCGCTCCTCGACGCCGTCGTAGTGCGACAGCGGACGGATGAGGGCGTTGGATCCGGCCTGCTCGATGATGTGGGCGGTCCAGCCCGTCACCCGCGCCGCGACGAACAGCGGCGTGAACGTGAGCGTGTCGAAGCCGATGAGGTTGTACGCGGGCCCTGACGGGTAGTCGAGGTTCGGGTAGATCCCCTTGCGCGCGACGAACTCGCTCTCGAGCGCGTCATAGAGATCCGCGACCTCGGTGCGACCGTAGTGCTCGACGAGCGTGTCGAGCGCCCCCTTCATGGTCGGCACGCGCGAGTCGCCCTTCTTGTACACCCGGTGCCCGAAGCCCATGATCTTGCGCTTCTCGGCGAGCGCGGTGTCCAGCCACGACGACACGTTCGCAGCGTCGCCGATCTCGTCGAAGATGTGCAGCACGGCCTCGTTCGCACCGCCGTGAAGCGGTCCCTTGAGGGCGCCGATGGCCCCGACGACGGCCGAGTACAGATCGCTGAGCGTCGAGGTGATCACGCGCGCCGTGAAGGTCGACGCATTGAAGGAGTGCTCGGCGTACAGGATCATCGAGCGGTTGAACGCGTCGACGACCACCGGATCGGGCAGCTCTCCGAAGGTCATCCACAGGAAGTTGGCGGAGTAGTCGAGGTCGTCGCGGGGCGCGATGACGTCCTCGCCGCGACGGCGACGCTGACCGTAGGCGACGATCGCCGGCAGTGCCGCGAACAGGCGGATGCTGCGCTCGAGGTTCTCCTCGGCAGTACCGCCCGCGTCCAGCACCGATCCGCCCGCCGCGGGGTCGGTCGCGCCCAGCAGGCTCACCGCGGTGCGAACCTCATCCATCGGATGCGACTCCCGCGGCACCAGATCGATGGCCGCCTTCACGTTGTCGGCGAGGGCGCGATGTCGGCGCTCCTCGAGGCGGAATGTCGCCAGCTCCTCCGGAGTCGGCAGCTCGCCGTGCCACAGCAGGTACGCCACAGCCTCGAACGGCTGGGTCGCTGCGAGCTCCTGCACCGGATAGCCGCGGTAGAGCAGGCTGTTGGTCTCCGGGTTGACCTTCGAGATCGCCGTCGTGTCGACGACAACGCCGGCGAGGCCCTTCTTGATGTCGGGGTCGGTCATGGTCACTCCTTCGTGATGGTGAAGTTGAAGACGCCGGAGTCGAAGTGGTTGTAGGACTCGTAGTCGATGAGGTCGTAGAGATCGGCGCGGTGCTGCATCTCGCCGAGCCGTGAGGTGAGGTGCCCCTCCTCGTTCAGCGTATCGAGTGCGCGTCCGGCTGCTCCCATCGCGATGCGCAGCAGCGAGACCGGCCAGATCACGATGCTGACGCCGGCGTTCTGCAGCTGGGCGGTCGAGAACAGCTCGCTCTTGCCGAACTCGGTCATGTTCGCCAGGATCGGCACGTCGAGTGCCGTCGCCATGGCCTCGAACTCGGCGAGGTCGCGCATCGCCTCGGGGAAGATCGCGTCGGCCCCGGCATCCACCAGCGCCTTCGCCCGATCGATGGCCGCATCCAACCCCTCCACCGCGCGGATGTCGGTGCGGGCCATGATGAGGAAGTTCGCGTCGCGCCGGGCGTCGGCCGCCGCGCGGATGCGTTTGATCGCAGTGCTCTCGTCGACGACGCTCTTGCCGTCGAGGTGCCCGCAGCGCTTGGGATTGACCTGGTCCTCGATGTGGGTGCCGGCGAGCCCTGCATCCTCGAGCTCCTGGATCGTCCGCGCGACGTTCATCGGCTCGCCGAAACCGGTGTCAGCGTCGACGATCGCCGGTAGGTCGGTCATGCGGGCGATCTGCTTCGCCCGCCCCGCGACCTCGCTCAGCGTGGTGAGTCCGATGTCGGGGAGGCCTAGGTCGGCCGAGAGCACCGCTCCTGAGATGTAGACGCCGTCGAAGCCCTTCTGCTCGATGAGGCGGGCCGAGAGAGGGTTGAACGCGCCGGGAAACTGCAGCAGCTCACCCGAGCCGAGCCGCTCCCGCAGCAGCCGCCGCTTCTCACCGGGTGCGACGTTCGAGTACAGCATCAGAACAGCCCACCGGGCGCCGGCGTGATCTCCAGCAGTCCCGGCCTCGCGATGATCGAGAGTTCACCGACCTCGGCTGCGGGGAGTTCCGGCAGGCGCTGGACGAGCGAGAGGAAGCGCTCGATCTCGGCGGGTTCGAGCACGGGCTCTGCGAGGATGCGGAACTTCGCGATGTAGTCCTCTCGGGCGAACGGACGGGCTCCGAGCGGATGGGCGTCGGCGACGGCGATCTCGTCGACGACGGTGCTGCCGTCGGTGAGGCGGATCTCGACGCGACCTCCGAACGCCTTCTCGTCTGGGTCCTCGGAGTGGTAGCGGCGCGTCCACTCGGCATCCTCGGCAGTCGTGACCTTCTGCCACAGCGCGATCGTGTCCTGGCGCGACGCGCGCGACGGCGTGTACGAGTCGACGTGGTGCCAGCCGCCGTCCTGCAGGGCGACCGCGAAGATGTACGGGATCGAATGGTCGAGCGTCTCGCGCGAGGCGGTCGGGTCGTACTTCTGGGGGTCGTTCGCGCCGGAGCCGATCACATTGTGCGTGTGGTGGCTGGTGTGGATGACGATCGACTCGACGTTCGCCGGATCCGCGAGCTGCGGGTGGGCGCGGTGCAGCCGGCGTGCGAGGTCGATGAGCGCCTGCGCCTGGTACTCCGCGGAGTGCTCCTTCGTGTACGAGTCGAGGATGGCGCGCTTCGGCTCCCCCGCCGCCGGAAGCGGCACCTGGTACGAGGCGTCCTTGCCGTCGAGCATCCAGGCGATCACGCCGTCCTCGCCCTCGTAGATCGGCGAGGGGCTCGTCTGCCCGCGCATCGCCCGGTCGACGGCCTCGACCGCCATCTTGCCGGCGAAGGCGGGGGCGTGCGCCTTCCACGTCGAGATCTCGCCCTTGCGGCTCTGCCGGGTGGCGGTCGTCGTGTGAAGCGCCTGGCCGACCGCCTGGTAGATCGTCTCGGGGGTGAGCCCGAGCAGGGTCCCGATGCCGGCGGCGGCGGACGGGCCGAGGTGGGCGACATGATCGATCTTGTGCTTGTGCAGGCAGATCGCGCGCACCAGATCCATCTGGATCTCGTAGCCGGTGGCGATGGCCCGCACCAGCGCACGGCCGTCGGCGCCGGTGTGCTGGGCGACGGCGAGGATCGGCGGGATGTTGTCGCCGGGGTGCGAGTACTCCGCTGCCAGGAACGTGTCGTGGTAGTCGAGTTCGCGCACCGCGACGCCGTTCGCCCACGCCGCCCACTCGGGGCTGGTGCGCTTCTCGAGCGGGGCACCGAACACGGTCGCGCCCCCTCCACCGGTCGACACCGGGTGGCTGAACGCCTGGGCCCTGGCGGCGTTGATGGGGGCTCGAGTCAGGGATGCCGCCGCGACCGCGGCGTTGTCGATGACGCGGTTAATGATCATCTCGGTGACGTCGCTCTCGACCTCCACCGGGTCGGCGGCGACCTCGGCGATCTTCCAGGCGAGCTGAGCCGTGCGATCGAGCTTCTCTTCGCTGCGGTGGACGCGGACGTGATGGGTGATCGTCATTGCATGCCTTCGGTGTCGTGGGGAGTGTCGTCGGAGAGGGAGTCGAGGATGCCGGCGAGCGCGTTGTGCAGGTGCACGTGCGTGGCGTGGGCGGCGAGTTCGCCGTCGCGGGCGGCGAGCGCCTCGGCGATGGCGCGGTGCTCGGCCGCGGATGCCGCCAGCCGGGCCGGCCGGTCGCTGGCCATCCTGCGCACGCGCACCAGATGGGTCCGCACGGTGCGCAGGGCTGCGGCCAGGTAATCGTTGGCGACGGCGGCATCCAACGCCGCATCGAACCGGCCGATGAGTTCGTAGTACTCCGCTCGGCCGGCGCCGGCTGAGAGGTCGACGGCTGCGAACTCTCGCGCGAGAGCTGCGAAGTTAGCGGCGTCGCCGCGGGTGGCGGCGAGACGGGCGGCGGACTCCTCGAGCGCCCGGCGGATCTCGAAGAGCGCACGAATGTCGTCGGCATCGAGGTCGGCGACGACGGTGACGCGCGGCGACTGCTGCACGACGAGCCCGTCGGCGCTGAGCCGCCCCAGCGCCTCGCGCAGGGGCGTACGACTCACGCCGAGTCGCGCGGCCTGCTCGACCTCGCCGAGCACCATTCCGGGAGCGAGGGCGCCGGACTGGATCTCCTCGAGCAGGACGGCGTATGCGCGATCGCTCGCTGAGATGCGCTCCGAGGCGAGAGTCATGCCCTCATTGTATACACAATCAGCACTCTCCACGTCGGTACGCAGGATATTCACGTTCAGGGTATACAAACCTGACGAGCGCCGTCGGGTGAGGCGGCGGGGTCACCTCTTCGTCGCAGTGCGCTCCGCTTCGGACGGGAGAGGTTCGAGCTGCACGGTCGGCACGGGCTCGCCCAGTTTGACGATCACCACGCCGGCGAGAACCAGTGCACCGCCCAGCGCCTGCAGCGGGTCGGGCAGCTGACCGAGCATCAACCAGGCGAACAGCAGCGCGGCGACGACCTCGGTGAGTGCGACGAACGACGCCAGGCGTGAGCCCAGCATCCGCGTCGACGCGATACCGAGCAGGAACGCCAGAGCCGTGGCGATGACGCCCATCGCCAGCACCGGCACATACCAGGGCACGCTTCCGGACCGGTACTCGATGGGCGCCGTGGTCCACGCGATCGGCAGGACGCCGATGACCCCGGCGAGGCCCAGCCCGATCGCGCCGAGCAGCATGCCGCTCCCGGCGAGCGCGATCGGCGGGAGCCCGGTGTCGGTGCGGCCGGAGAGGACGAAGTACATCGCCGCGCCGACCATCGCCCCGAGAGCCCAGAGGATGCCGATGGGATCGACCTCTGCACCCGTGATGACGTCGAGCATCAGCACGAGCCCGACGAAGGCGATGATCGCACCGATGATGCTGCGGCGGCTCGGCCGCTCTCCGCGACGCAGCCAGAGCCACAGCACCACGGCCACCGGCGCGGTGTATTCGATGAGCAGGGCGAGGCCGACATCCATCACGGCCACGGCCTGGAAGTAGAACAGCTGGGTCGCGCCGACCGCGAGAAGGCCGTACGCCGCGATGAATCCGGCACTCCGGCGTACCGCCCCCCACCGACCGCGCAGTGCGACAAGCGTCGGGACGAGCAGGACGACCGCTGCCACCGAGACACGCGCGGTGACCGCAGCACCCGGAGTCCATCCGGCATCGATGAGTCCGCGGGCCCAGGAGCCCGACATCCCGAAGGTGAACGCCGCAGCGACCGCCAGCGGCAGACCGAGCCGGATGTTGCGCACTGTCGTGTCATCTGCCACTTTGCTCATGGTCGATGACGCTACTCCGCGGGGATGTAAGGTGTCAACATGATCTTCACCGATGACACGGAAGAGACGCTTCGCGCGGCGGTGTGGCTCGTCAACTCCGCCGCCCCACCTGAGACGCTCCGCGACCTCGAGGACGAAGATGTCTTCCTGCGCGAGTTCACCTACACCGGCCGCATCGACCGCGACCAGCGAGAACTCTCGTCACTGCGGGAGCTGCGTCCACGGCTTCGCCGCATGCTCCTCGCTCCCCGCGATGACATGGTCAAAGAGGTCAACAGTGCCCTCGCGGCATCCACCCTGACGCCCCGGCTCGTGCGTCACGACGGTGCCGATTGGCATCTCCATGCCGTCGGCGACGATCGGCCCCTCACGGAGCGCGTGCTCATCGAGACCGCGATGGCGCTGATCGACGTGATCCGCGCCGACGAAGGATCCCGGATCTCGATCTGCGCCGACGACGAGTGCGAAGCGCTCGCGCTGGACCTCTCGCGCAACCGCTCCCGCCGGTACTGCTCGACGATCTGCTCCAACCGCAACGCCGTCGCCGCGTACCGCGCGAGGCGTCAGGACGCCTGACGCTCCGAGGCCGGTAGCGTGGGAGCACGATGGCGAACACCTCCGGCGAATCCGACCAGGCCCGCGGCGGCGCGGAGGTCGTCCCGCCTGCGCCCGTCTCGCCGTACATCCCGCCGACGACCGTGCCTCTCGCCCCGCCCGTCCCCGCATCGCCCGCTCCTGCGGTGACCCGGGTGATCCCGCATCCCGGTCCCCCACATCTCACCGCGCCCCCTTCGCAGGCGTCGCCGCCGGCCCCCGGGTGGGTGCCCGCCGCCGTGATCGCGACGATCGTGGTCGTCGTCGTCACAGCGATCATCGCCGCCACCGCACTGCTGACCTCCCAGCCGGACGCACCGGCACTCCCGACGCCAGCGGCCACGGCATCGCCCGATGAGGGCGCGGACCCCGGGAACGGCGCGGTCGACGCCAGTTCGATCGAGGGCCATCTCGAGGCGAAGATCGAGCAGTACAAGCGCGCCCGCGACGACGGATCACTGTGGACGCAGATTCCCCGCAGCGACTTCAATCTCACCGCAGTCACCGCCTTCCTCTTCTTCCTCACCGACATGAAGCTGGCGGCATCCTTCGGGGTCGATGATGCGACCGCCGGAGAGTACCTCGCCGAGTCCGCGGAGCTCGAGAGGCTGCTGCTTGCGCAGGAGCCACTGGGGTCCGACATCGAGATCACCTTCAGTGAGGACCGGGTGTTCCGCTATGACGGTGACACCGGCGAGGGCGGGTATTCGACGGAGTGACCCCGGTACGCTCGAGGGCGTGACCACCTGGACCAGCACCGCGATCGCCCTGCTGGAGGCTGACGCCAATCGCAGCGCCGACACGCATCTCCACCTCTTCCCGCTGCCCGTGGAATGGGACATCGACCTCTATCTGAAAGACGAGTCGGTGCATCCCACCGGCTCGCTCAAGCACCGCCTCGCACGTTCCCTCATCCTCTACGGACTGGTGAACGGACGCATCGACGAAGACACCACCCTCGTGGAGTCCTCGAGCGGGTCGACAGCGGTGTCCGAGGCGTACTTCGCCCGGATGCTCGGGCTGCCGTTCATCACCGTGATGCCGCGTTCGACCAGCCAGGAGAAGATCGACCTCATCGAGTTCTACGGCGGACAGTGCCACTTCGTCGATCGGGCGGAGGACATGTCGCCGACGGCACAGCGGCTGGCCGCGGACTGCAACGGGCACTATCTCGACCAGTTCACCTACGCCGAGCGCGCCACCGATTGGCGCGGCAACAACAACATCGCCGAGAGCGTGTTCAACCAGCTCGCCCAGGAGCGGCATCCGATCCCGCGCTGGATCGTCACGGGCGCCGGGACCGGCGGCACCAGCGCCACCTTCGGCCGATACGTGAAGTACCGCCGGTACGCGACGCAGGTCGCAGTGGTCGACCCTGAGGGATCGGCCTTCTACGACGGCTGGGCTGGCACCGTCGACCCGCCGGCCGGCAGGCCCAGCCGCATCGAGGGGATCGGCCGGCCGCGCGTCGAGCCGTCGTTCGTGCCGACGGTCATCGACGAGATGATCCGCGTGCCCGATGCCGGGTCGATCGCCGCGATCCGCGTGCTGAAGGAGCGCACGCTCCATTGGGCAGGAGGCTCGACCGGGGCGAACCTCTACGGAGCGTTCGAGCTGATCTCGCGGATGCGCGCAGCCGGCGAGTCCGGCAGCGTGGTCACCCTCATTTGCGACAGCGGCATCCGCTACGCCGGCACGTACTACTCCGATGATTGGGTCGCGGCCCAGGGCTGGGACCTCGCGCCGCACCGCGCTCGCCTGGAGCATTTCCTCGACACCGGCACCTGGGACTGACCGTCCCGCACGTTGCGGTCGCAATTCAGGAGAGTCGAGCAGACACGCCCCTGATCCGCCTCTCTCGGGCCGAGGAGCGGTCATTGTTCCTGAGTTGTGAACGGCGCCGGCCGGGGACCGCCGGCCTGAGGCTGGGGGCGCTGAGCACTCCTCGCTACGCTGACCCCATGACAACTCTGATCCTCACCGTCGCCGGCGCCGATCGCCCGGGTCTCGTCGCCGCCGTCGCCGATGTCGTCGACGCCCACGGTGGCAACTGGGAGAACAGCCAGCTCGCCGAGCTCGCAGGCACCTTCGCCGGTGTCATCGAGGTATCGGTGGCCACGGAGCGAGCCACCGAACTCGAGGCGGCACTGCGGGGTTTGCAAGGACAGGGCATGCTCACGGTCGCCGTACTCACCGGCAGCGAGGCGACCGCTGCGACCGATGGCGAGCGGCTGACGATCCAGGTGCTCGGCAACGACCATCCCGGCATCGTCCGCGAGGTGTCCGTCGCGCTCAACGCGCACGAGCTCAGCATCGATGGTCTGACCACGACCACCAGGGATGCCGCGATGTCGGGCGGCCGGCTGTTCGAGGCCACCGTCGTGGCGCGGGTGCCGGCATCCGTCGACCTCGACAGGCTGCGCACCGACCTGGAGCGCCTCGCGGCCGAGATCCAGGTAGACATCACGCTCGGCTGAGCCGGTCAGCCGGCGGCATCTCCCTCGCGCTGTTCTCCCTCGACGTCCGTGTACCGGCGCACCCAGTACTCCGTGTAGGCCACGTGCGACGATGCGGCGGCGGATGCTGCCACGGGGTCAGCGGCGGCCAGTCCGCGCAGGATCGCGCGGTGTCCTGCGTCGGAGTGCAGCTTGAGCTCGGCGGCGTCTCCCGCATCCGGGATGCGGTAGGCGCGTGACCGCGACCGCAGCACGTCGATCAGGCTCGTGAGGGCGCTGTTGCCGGCGGCCTCCGAGATGGTCATGTGGAACTCATGGTCGAGCCGGGAGTGATCTTCGAAGTCGTCGCTCGCCTCGATCTGGTCGAGAAGCCCACTGAGCGCCTCGACCGTGTCGGGGCCGATCCGTGCAGCGGCGAGCGCGGCTGCGTGCGGCTCCAGCACCCGCCGCAGCTCGGTGAGCTCGAGCACCCCCGCCATCGGCAGGAGTCCGACGGTGAGGGAGAGGCTCCCGATCAGGTCGGCCGCCCGCAACTCGCTGACATAGCTGCCAGAGCCGTGGCGCGTGTCGAGGACGCCGAGGGCCGCGAGGGTGCGGATGGCCTCGCGCAGCGACCCCCGGGAGACGCCGAGCCGCTCGCACAGCTCGCCCTCACTCGGCAGTCGATCGCCCGGGCGCAGCGCGCCGTCGGCGATGAGAGCCCGCAGCCCGTGCAGCGCCTTGTCCAACGCGCTCATCGTGTTCCTCCCTGGCACCCGGATCTCCTGCGAGTCTGTCGGACAGCCGTCGCTCGACAAACTTGTATGACGACTTTGTAAAATTGTGCCCGATCCCTCGCCTTGAGATGCCGCTTATGGCAAAGTTGTGCAACAACTCTCTTACTCGCTGATGAGGATTCATGCCAGCCGCCCCCTTTCCCGCACCGCTTCGACTGACGTCGTTCGACCGCGCTCGAGACGCGTGGCCGCTGGATCCGGCGATCGTGCACCTCAACCACGGATCGTTCGGTGCCGTCCCCTCGGCGGTCGTCGCGCATCAGGATGCGCTGCGGCGACAGGCCGACCTCAGCCCGGTCGAGTGGTTCCCGCGCATCGCCGAGCGAGTGCGAGCCGCTCGTGAGCGAACCGCACCGTTCGTGGGCGCTCGCCCCGAGGACAGCGCCTTCGTGCCGAACGCCTCGGCCGCGGCGACTGTCGTCTACAACGCTCTGCGTCTCGAGACCGGCGACGAGATCCTCGTCACCGATCAGGGCTATGGCGCGATCACGATGGGGGCGCAGCGTCTCGCCCGGCGCTTTGGCGCGACCGTGCGGGTCGTCGAGCTTCCGCTGCTCGCCGACGACGACGAGATCGTCGAGCGCTTCAGCGACGCACTCACCCCGCGCACCAGGCTCGTCATCATCGACCAGATCACCTCCCCCACCGCGCGCGAAATGCCGACGCGGCGCATCGCCGACAGCGCGGCCCGGCACGGCGTGCGCACCCTCGTGGACGGCGCTCACGCACCCGGCCTCATCCCCGACGCAGCGGCAGCCGCCGGCGGCGACTGGTGGTTCGGCAACCTGCACAAGTGGCCATGCGCCCCGCGTGGCTCGGCTCTGCTCGTGACCGCGGCCCATGATCGGGATGATCTCTGGCCCCTCATCGACTCGTGGGCTGCGCGCGAGACGTTCCCCGCCCGTTTCGACACCCAGGGCACGATCGATGCGACGACCTATCTCGCCACACCGGCAGCGATCGACTTCATCGAGAACGAGTTCGGCTGGCAGCAGGCGCGGGAAGCGATGGCACAGCTCGTGGATGCCGGTGCCGAGATCATCGCCGAGGGCTTGCGCCCCTTCGCCGACGAAGAGCCGCTCACGACCCTGCCGTCGCCGGTGCCGTCGATGCGCCTCGTCCGCCTTCCGCTGGGTCTCGGCGCCACTCGCGAAGAGGCCGATGCGCTGCGCATGGAACTGCTCGACGAGACCGGCGTCGAGACGGCGTTCACCAGCTTCCGCGGCATCGGATACTTCCGCCTGTCGGCGCATCTGTACACCGAAGCATCCGATTTCGACGCGTTCGTCGGGCGCTGCATCCCGCAGATCCTCCGCCGCGCCGGCATCCGGTCTGCCGAATCGATCGTCGTCCCCTGACCCTGCATCCCCACCCGAATCACCAACTGAGAGGCACATCGTGAAGAACAAGATCTTGACGACAGCGGCGGGAGTCGGCACCGTTGCCGTTCTCGCACTCACCGGCTGCTCCGCCGGAGGCGGCGCGTCCTCCGACGGAGCCGTCACCCTGCAGATGGTCGAGAGTCTGACCAACCCCGCCCGTACCGACCTGATCAGGGGGCTTCTCGACGACTTCGAGGAGAAGAACCCGAAGATCAAGGTCAACCTCATCTCGCCGCCGACCGAGCAGGCCGACCAGAAGATCCAGCAGATGCTGCAGTCCGGTAAGGGAGTCGACGTCCTGGAGGTGCGCGACATCACCGTCGGACCGTTCGCGAACAACGGCTGGCTCCACGACCTCACGGACGACCTCGAGGACTGGGACGGCTGGGACGCGCTGACGGACAACGCCAAGTCCGCATCGGTCGCCGAGGACGGCAAGAGCTACTTCGTGCCCTACGGCTTCTACGGTCTGTCGCTGTTCTATCGCACCGACCTCGTCGCCGACGCCGGTTTCGACGGACCTCCGCACAGCTGGAAGGAACTGCTGGAGCAGGCATCCGCCATTCAGGACCCGGCGAACAACGTCTACGGCTACGCGTTCCGCGGCGGCCCGAACGCGAGCAGCAACGTCGTGGCCGCCATCGAGGCGTACACGATCGACGACCTGAACGTCGATGACGCCTTCCTCATGGAAGACGGTTCCACGATCTTCGCCGCCCCCGAGGCGCAGGAAGCCGTCGACGACTACTTCGCGTTGTTCGAGCAGGCCTCGCCGCCCTCGGCCGTATCGTGGGGCTACCCCGAGATGGTGGCCGGCTTCACCAACGGCACGACCGCCTTCCTGCTGCAGGATCCCGAGGTCATCGCCACCGTGCAGGACTCGTCGCTGACCGAGGACCAGTGGGACACCGCTCCGCTCCTCGTCGGGCCCTCCGGCAAGGCCGCACAACCGCTGGCGGTCGCCGGCTGGGGCGTGGCGCAGAAGAGCGAGAACAAGGACGCGGCGGTGAAGCTCGTCGAGTTCCTGTCATCGGCCGAACCGGCGACCGAGTTCGCGCAGGCCAACAGTCTCGTGCCGATCATCACCGAGGCTGCCGACGACGAGTTCTACTCCTCGGGCCCGTGGACCAGCTACGTCACCATGACGGAAGACCCCGAGACGTACGTCAACGTGCGCCAGCCGCGAGGTGTCAGCTGGTGGACGGAGTGGATCCAGAAGGCGGATCAGGATGTGCAGAACGTGCTGCTCGGCAACATGTCCACCAGCGACCTGCTCGCCTCGTGGGACGCATTCTGGACTGAGAAGTACGCCGCGGAGAAGGGCTGACCCGTGGCCCGCTCCGATCGTCAAGGAGGCTCCGTCGGCATCGCCGGCGGGGCCTCCCCGGCATCCCGCAGGCGCCCCTTCCGAAGTCGTCACGCGCTGACGCTGCTGGCCTTCCTCGCGCCGGCGATCGTCTTCGTGTGCTGGTTCACCTACTGGCCGATGCTGCAGGGTGCCCGCATGGCCTTCCACGACTGGAATCTCTGGGACCTCACCTCGACCCCGTTCGTCGGCTTCGCCAACTTCGTCGCGGTGTTCCAGGATCCGGCCTTTCCGATCGTGGCGTGGAACTCCGTGCTCTGGGTCGTCGGCTCGCTGGTGCCGCAGCTCGTGATCGGATTCCTGATCGCGCTCGCGCTGCGCAAGCGTTTCCGCTTCCGCGGCCTGTATCAGGCCCTGGTCTTCTTCCCGTGGGCCGTCTCCGGCTTCCTGATCGGGATGCTGTTCCGCTGGATGTTCAATGCCGAGTTCGGCGTGGTCAACGACCTGCTCATGAAGGCGGGCCTCATCGACGCTCCCCTTCCCTGGCTCGCGGACCCGAAGCTGGCGATGTTCGCGGTGATCGTGGCGAACATCTGGTACGGGGTGACGTTCTTCGCGATCATGATCCTCGCCGCTCTCCAGTCCGTTCCGGACGAGATGCTGGAGGCGGCGAGCCTCGACGGAGCCGGACGGTTCCGGCAGCTGTTCTCGATCATCATCCCGTACATCTCGATGACGCTGTTCCTCACGATCCTGCTGCGCATCATCTGGATCTTCAACTTCCCCGACATCATCTACGCGATGACCAACGGTGGCCCCGCCAACCAGACGCACATCATCACGACCTGGATGGTCAATTACACCCAGCAGGGCAACTACGGCATCGCAAGCTCCATCGGGCTCATCGTCGTCGCGTTCCTGTTCGTGTTCTGCGCGTTCTATCTGATGGCGATGCGGAGGGCTCAGCGATGACCATGACAGGCACTCACCCGACAGGCGCGTCGCAGACGCGGAGGATCACCGTTCCCGATCCCGCAGCCGCCCCGCGCCCGAAGCCGCGGGTCACGGTCGGCGGCGTGGCCCGTGTCGTCGGGCTCGCGCTGTGGCTCGTCATCACGCTGTTCCCGCTGTACTGGATCGCGCTGACGTCGATCAAGTCGCCTGGCACGATCAACCGGTTCCCGATCGAGTACTGGCCGAGCGAGCCGTCGCTGGAGAACTACGTCGGCCTGTTCCAGCACAGCTCGTTCGGCGTCTTCCTCGGCAACTCGGCTCTGGTTGCGGTGATCGGCGGCGCGGTGGCGACGCTGATCGCCTTGCTCAGTGCGTACGTGCTTGCGCGGTTCGAGTTCCGCGGCAAGGGCGCGATCCTCATCGCGTTCCTCCTGACGCAGATGATCCCGGCGTTCATCGCGCTGGGTCCGCTGTATTCGATGATGACCGAGCTCGGCCTCGTCGACACCAAGTCGGGGCTCATCCTCGTGTACATCGCGATCTGCATCCCGTTCTCGACGGTGATGCTGCGAGGTTTCTTCGCGAACGTGCCCGACGCACTCGAGGAGGCGGCCATGATCGACGGGTGCTCCCGCCTCGGCGCCCTGTTTCGGGTGCTCGTGCCTGTGATGACCCCCGGGATCATCGCCGCGTTCATCTTCAACTTCGTGAACTGCTGGAACGAGTTGTTCCTGTCAGTCGTCCTGATGAACACCGACGAGAACCGCACCGTGCCGTCCGCATTGAACGGCTTCATCTCGACCTTCAACATCGATTGGGGTTCGATGTCGGCTGCCGCTGTGCTGACCATCCTGCCCACCATGGTGATGTTCGCGCTCGCGAGCCGATGGATCGTGCAGGGCCTGACCGCCGGGGCGGTCAAGGAGTAGCAGCGACACGACGAAGGCCGCCGTTCCGGGGAACGGCGGCCTTCGTGCT
This sequence comes from Microbacterium sp., assembly GCF_031179285.1. Lineage (GTDB taxonomy): Bacteria > Actinomycetota > Actinomycetes > Actinomycetales > Microbacteriaceae > Microbacterium. Next base: position 48,780 of record NZ_JAPSHY010000011.1, read on the forward strand.
GTCATGGGCCGGGTCGGTCAGACCAGGCGCGACTTCGGCGAGACCGTGTACGTGTTCTCGGGGTCGGAGAACACCGCGTCACCGAGGGCGGTGTCGATGGCGGCCATCGTGTCGGCGTCGAGCGTGACACCCGATGCCTTCACCGTGTCGGCGAGCTGCTCGGGGCGCGAGGCTCCCACGAGCGCGGCCGCGATGTTCGGGTTCTGCAGCACCCAGGCGATGGCCAGCTGCGGCATGGTGAGCCCGGCGTCGGCCGCGATCGGCTTCAGCCGTTGCACGGCGGTGAGCACGTCGTCGGTCAGGAAGCTCTTGATGAAGTGCGCGCCGCTCTTCTCGTCGGTGGCGCGCGAGCCCTCCGGCACGGGCTGTCCTGGCAGGTACTTGCCCGACAGGACGCCCTGCGCCATCGGCGACCAGACGATCTGCGAGATGCCGAGCTCTTCAGATGCCGGCACGACCTTGCCCTCGATGACGCGGTGCAGCATCGAGTACTGCGGCTGGTTCGAGATGAGCTGCACGCCCAATTGCTTCGCCAGCGCGTGGCCTTCGCGCAGCTGCTCGGCCGTCCACTCGGAAACGCCGATGTAGAGGGCCTTGCCCTGGCGGACGACATCGGCGAAGGCCTGGAACGTCTCCTCGAGCGGGGTCTCGTAGTCGAACCTGTGCGCCTGATACAGGTCGACGTAGTCGGTGCCGAGGCGCTTCAGGGAGCCGTTGATCGACTCGAGGATGTGCTTGCGAGACAGGCCGGTGTCGTTCGGCCCCTTCGGGCCGGTCGGGAAGTACACCTTCGTGAAGATCTCGAGACCCTCTCGGCGCTGACCCGACAGCGCCTTGCCGAGCACGACCTCGGCGGCCGTGTTCGCGTAGGTGTCTGCGGTGTCGAATGTCGTGATCCCGGCATCCAGTGCCGCGTGCACCGTCTTCAGCGCCGCGTCGTCTTCGACCTGCGAGGCGTGCGTGACCCAGTTGCCGTAGGTGATCTCCGAGACCTTGAGACCGCTGTTACCGAGGAAGCGATAGTTGACCATGTATCAACGCTACTTGCTCGCGCGGGTGGCGGGGACGGATCGACCGGTCTCACGCAGGTGCCGGAGCGCGGCGATCACGTACGACTGTCGAAATCCCGACGACGATCACGGCGATCGCGGCGAGGGCGCTCACCACGTACAGCGCCACCGCCCACGGGGAGTAGTCGGCGCCGCTGATCCCGAACGTGTCGGCGAGACCCATACCGGCTCCGAACGACGCGGCGAAGTATGCGAAGGCCCCGAAAGTCAGTAGCGCGAGAAGAGTCATCCCGGGGACGATCGGCGGCGCCTTCGTGATGACGGAGACCACGGCGACCCCGACAGCCAGCGCCACCCCGATCCCGAGGATGAAGAGAACTCGCTCGTGCCCCAGGCTCTCCCCTGCGCCTGACATCTCTGCGCGGATCGCATCTAGCGTGAGTCCGGGCGCGGCGGCGAGCGGATTCAGGACGAGGATCTGCACCGCGGCGAGCGTCGCATACGCGGTGACCCCGAGCACGCCGGCGATCGAGATCCACAGCGTCTGCGTCTGGCGCGTCATGCGCTCACTCTAGAACGCGCCATCGAGAGACTCCCGATACTCCCGCCATGCGGCACCCAATCGGCGGACCCCTTCGACGAGGACGTCGTCCGGCGCCGTGAACGGAAGACGGATGTGATCGTCGGGCGAGACGGACGCAGCGAATGCGGCACTTCCGGCGACCGACACACCGTGGCCGGCGGCGAGGCGCGCCACGGCGGCGGCCGATCCGATGGGCAATCGGGCCCAGAGCGAGAGACCGCCGCGGGGCGGGTCGTACGTCCAGTCGGGTAGGTGTTCGGCGAGTTGCTCCTGCAGCAGCCGCAGCTTCTGCGCGTGCCGTCTGCTGCTGTCGCGCCGCTGCTCGTCGGCGTGAGCGATCAGGTCGAGGGCGAGCAGCTGCCCGGGAACGCTCGTCGACTGATCCGCGAGTTGCCTGGCACCGCGCAGTCGTCGCACGAGCACGGGGTCGGCACGCAGCCATCCGATCCGAAGCCCCGCCCACGCCCACTTCGACACGGACTCGACCACGATCACCGGTGCGTCCGGGCGCTCAGCCGCCAGCGACGCCGGAACCACGCCGTCGAAGGAGATGCCGGCGACGACGCGGTCCTCGATCACCGTCACGCCGTACTGCGCGGCGAGCTCGGCCACTCGATGTCGGGCCGACGCGGGCAGTCGCGTGCCGGTCGGGTTCTGGTGGTGCGGGTTGAGCGCGACGAGTGCCGGCCGGAGCCGCGCCATCGCCACCTCCAGCGCGTCGACGTCGAGGCCGTCGCCGGTCATCGGCACACCGTGGACTGTGCCGCCGCGGAGGCCGACCGAATCGGTCACGCCCGGCCACGTGACCTCCTCGGCCAACACCACGTCGCCCGGGCCGACGAGCGCGTTCACGACGAGGCTGATCGCCTGCTGCGCGCCATGCGTCACGAGGATCTGTTCCGCGGTGGTCGGTGTGCCTTCGGCCTGGAACAGTTTGGCGATCTGGGCGCGCAGTGCGGGGAGCCCGGCGGGATCGGTCTCGGGCAGCAGCGCCAGGTCGAGCCGCGGTTCGTGTTCACGGATGAGCCGCGTCGTGAGGTTCGACAGATGAGGGACGGTGCGCAACAGGTCGATCGCGTTGGGGAGGGCCGAGAACAGCACCTCGCCCCTCCCGGGCCGTTGGAAGGGAACCGCGGATGCCGCCACTCCGGCGATCCTCGTGCCACTGCCCTGCCTCCGCTCGACGAGACCATCTTCGGCGAGTCGCGCGTAGGCCACGACGACCGTGCCGCGAGAGACAGAACTGACCGCTGCCAGGGTGCGCTCCGCCGGCAATCGATCACCCGGACGCAGCTCTCCGCTTTCGATCAGCCCGGCGATGCCCCGCGCCAATCGCGTCGCGAGCGTGCCCTCCCCCTGCGTCCATCGGCCGAGGCGAGCGGCCAGCGTGTCGGAGGACACCTCGCCTGCTCGCACGAGAGTCGGGGCATCATCGACCGATCGCTGGCCCACTGGCTGAAGATTGGCCCTGTAGCGCTCGTCCATAAGGCTCGATTCTGGTCCAATGAACATCACATTCGCACGAAGAAGCTCGTTTCATACACCAATGAATCCCGATTGGACCATTGCCGACCTGCTGCAGTGGGTCAGTGACGACCGGCACCAGCACGATGCGAGTCTCCGAGACCCGCTCGTCCTCATCGAGTCGGCATTGACCGGCAGTTCGTGGGCCCGTCAGCCGTCGACCGTCGCCTTGACCCGCTCCATCGCCGCCGCCGTCCGCGCTACGCCATCGCTCGGCTCGCTCTCGATCGGCAGCCTGGTCCGGCGTGCCGACGCCGCGTAAGAGCGCGCGAACGCGCCGGCCGTCGACGTCACAGACAGTCGCGTGCGGTCACGCCAGGGCGGCGGAGGCGGCCTCGTCTTCGGTCGTGGCGACCAACTGCCCGCAGGCGCCGTCGATCTCCTTGCCGCGGGTGTCGCGGAGGGTCGTCGGGATGCCGGCGTCGTTGAGCCGGCGCACGAACTCGTTCTGCACCGGGATCTCGGACGAGGTCCAGATGGAGCCGGGCGTCGGGTTCAGCGGGATCGGGTTGACGTGCACCCAACCCCGACCGCGCGCGTTCAGCTTCTCTGCGAGAAGGTCCGCCCGCCAGGCGTGGTCATTCATGTCCTTGATGAGCGCGTACTCGATCGAGACGCGGCGCCCCGTCTTCTCGTAGTACTCGCGTGCGGCGTCGAGGGCCTCGTCGACCTTCCAGCGAGAGTTCACCGGGATCAGCTCATCGCGCAGCTGGTCGTCCGGCGCGTGCAGCGAAAGGGCGAAGGTCACGGGGATGTTCTCGTCGGCGAGCTTCTTGATCGCGGGCACGAGACCGACCGTCGACACGGTGATACCCCGGGCGCTCATGCCGAGGCCGTCCGGCTGCGGTGCCACCATGCTGCGCACGGCATCCATGACTCTCTTGTAGTTCGCGAGCGGCTCGCCCATGCCCATGAAGACGATGTTCGAGACGCGCTCCATGCTGTGGTCGTCGGCCTTCTTGCCGCCGAGGCCGCCCTCGGCGATCAGGCGGTTCGCCCTCACGATCTGCTCGATGATCTCGGCGGTCGACATGTTGCGGGTGAGACCGGCCTGACCCGTCGCGCAGAACGGGCAGTTCATGCCGCAGCCGGCTTGACTCGACACGCAGAGCGTGATCCGGCCCGGGTAGCGCATCAGCACGGACTCAACGAGGGCGCCGTCGTGCAGGCGCCAGAGGAACTTGATGGTGTCGCCGCGGTCGGTCTCGAGCCGCCTGACCTCGGTCAGCAGTGGCGGCAGGAGGCCGGCGACGAGTTCGTCGCGCGTACCGGCGGGAAGGTCCGTCATCTCAGCCGGGTCGGAGGTGTAGTGACGGAAGTAGTGGGTGGCGAGCTGCTTCGCACGGAATCCAGGGAGTCCGAGCTCCTTAACCTTCTCGATGCGCTCGGCCGGCGTGAGGTCGGCGAGATGTACGGGCGGCTTTCCGCGCTTGGGGCTGGCGAACTGCAGCAGCGGACGCCCCTCGGCATCCTTCTGCTGGGTCCAGCCCTCCGTCTTGGGCCTGACCTGCTGCCCGCCGGTGGTGCGGATCTTCCCCGGCGAGGCGGCGGGCGACGCGGATGCCGTCGCAGAACGCGGCTCGCGCGCGCGGGGAGTGTCAGTCATGACTACCAGGGTACGCGGTGACGGATGGGAGGCTGCTGGGGCGACGCGGGCGACGGTGATGACCGTGGTTCTGCCGTGAGCGCTGGACGTCATTCGCGGACAGCGCCCTCAAGCATCCCCTTGATGAAGTGCCGCTGCAGGAAGACGTAGAGAGCGACGACCGGCAGTGCCACCAGCACCGCACCGGCCGCGAGGAGCGACGTGCCCTGCGTGTACTGCCCCTGGAAGAAGGCCAGACCGAGGGGCGCCGTGCGCACCGCCCCGTTGGGCGACATCACCAGCGGGATGAGGAACTCGTTCCAGGTCCACATGAAGGTCAGCAGCACCAGCGTGAGGATCGCCGGCCTCCCGATCGGAACCAGGATCTGCCACAGGATGCGCAGGCTGCCCGCGCCGTCAAGACGCGCCGCCTCGATCATGGCGCGGCTCGAGGTACGGAAGTAGGTGCGCATCCAATAGGTGCCGAAAGCGATGGACATCGCGATCTGCGGGAGCGCGACGCCCCACACCGTGTTGGTCAGCCCGAGCATCCTCATGTCGAAGAACAACGGCACGATGAACGCTTCGGTCGGCACCATGATGCCCAGGAGGAAAAGGTAGAAGAAGAACGTGGCTCCGCGGAATGTCATCGTCCCCAGGGCATAGCCGGCGAGGATCGACACGGTCACCGCGACCACGACGACGATCACCGCCACCGCGACGCTGGTCAGCATGTACTGGCCGAATCGTCCCACTTCCCAGGCCTCGGCGAAGTTCGCGGGATGGAACCAGCCACCCTCCCGCTCCGCCGTCGCGCTCTGCGGCCCGAAGGCCGTTGCGAGCATGACGCCGACGGGGCCGAGCACGATCGCCGCGAACACGAGCAGGATGACGTAGTTGGCGGCGTTCTCGAACGCAGAGACCTTCACTTCTTCTCTCCGATCACGTTGACGAGCGCATTGATCGCGAACACGATCACGGTGAGGACGATCCCGACCGCCGCTGCCGCTCCGACCTCGCCGAGTTCGAACGCGCGCCGGTAGACCTCGTAGCTCGGCACGGTGGTCGAGTTGCCGGGCCCGCCTCGCGTCGTGACATAGACGAGGTCGAAGGTCTTCAGAGCGGCGACGATCGTCAGCGTGAGGGCGACCGTGATCTCGCCCCTGACCGAAGGCAGCGTGAGGGCGAAGAATTCACGGACGGCCCCTGCGCCGTCCAGGCGCGCGGCCTCGTAGAGCTCACGAGGTGTCCGGCTCATGCCGGCCATCAGCAGCACGGTGACGAGTCCTGTCGACACCCATGTCCCGATCAGTCCGACCGCGGGCAGCGTCCACACGTAGTCACCGAGCCACGCCCGTGTCAGGGCGTCGAGTCCGATCGCGCGCAGGAACTGGTTGAGCGGCCCGTCCGGAGCGTAGATCTGGCGCCATGTCACGGCGACCACGACCATGGCGATCACCTGAGGGAGGAAGATGATCGTCCGGAAGAAGCCCAGCCCACGAACGTTCGAGCGCGTCAGGATCGCGGCAAGGACGAGTCCGATCAGGAGCGGGATGACCGCGAAGAAGATGATGAGCACCAACGCATGCCAGAAGGCTTCCCGAAGCTGCCCGTTGCGAGCGATCTCGACGTAGTTGTCGAGACCGACGAATGTGGATGCCCCCAGGCCGTCCCATTCGAAGAACGAGAACTGGACGGCACGTCCGAGTGGGAAGAGGAGGAAAGCCGCGTACAGCACCAGCGCGGGTGCCAGGTATGCGAACGGAACCCACCGACGCTGTGAACGGCCGGGGCGCCGGGCAGCCCCCCGGCCGTTCAGAACCGCGTCAGCCATTCGATGCGACGAACTCCGCATAGTCGGCCTGAAGCGCCTCGGTGAAGGCGTCGGGCGTCAGCCTGCCGTCGATGAGTCCTTGCAGGGCGTCGCCGAGTGTGTCGCTGAACGTGGGTGTCGCATAGTCCAGATAGGGGAGCAGGGCGCCTTCCTCGGTGACCCGTCCGAACTCGGTGAACACGTCGGCCTGCACACCTTCCGACGGCGCAAGGTCAGCGGTGCCGTTCACCGGCATGTTGCCGGTCTCGGCCAGGATCGACATCGCCTCATCGCTGGTGATGAAGTCGATGTAGGCCGCCGCGACATCGGTGTTCTCCGCCGCCGAGGTGATCGCGAACGGGAGCCCGGTTCCCCCCGTCGTCGCCGGAGTCCCCCCGGAGGTGTCGGGCACGAAGAAGCCCACATCGTCACCCATGGCGTCCTCCAGGTCCGCGGCCAGCCACGAGCCACCGATGAGGAACGTACCCTCCCCGTCGCCGAAGGACTGCCATGCGGCGTCGTAGTCGGAGCCATTGGGCCCGTCGTTGAAGTACCCCTTCGCTGACCAGTCGGCGAGCTGCTGCGCGGCCGCGGCGTTCTCGTCCGATGTCCACTCGGCCCCTTCGTTGCCGAGGCCGAGATCGCGGATCGTGTCAGCGTCGACGTGCTCACCCTGGATCGGGCCGAACACATGGATGGCGGGCCATTTGTCGATGTTGCCGAGCACCAGCGGTTTCTGGCCGGCGCTGTGCGCCTTCTCCAGCGCGCTCTCGAACTCCGTCCAGTTCATGGGGACCTCGACTCCGAGGTCTGCAAGAGCTGACTTCGAATAGAACACGCCGACGATCTCCCCCACCTGCGGCAGGCCGTAGATCGTCCCGGCCCCGAACTCGACCGCACCTTCGCCGTAGGTGGAGTACTGCAGGACCGAGTCGGGGAAGCGATCGCTCCATCCGTACAGTTCCGCGTAGTCGTCGAGCCCTCGCAGTTGTCCTGCCTTCACGAAGGCGCCCATGGTGTTGCGGCCGTTGTTGGCCTGTACCACGTCTGGGGCATCCTCGCCGGTGAGGGCGAGCCGGAGCGTCGTGTTGAGATCTTCGAACGCCTGCGACTCGCGATCGATCGTGACGTTGGGATACTTGTCCTCGAAGGCGGCGTTGAGCTGCTCCATCTGCTCGTTCTGTCCCCCACGGACCTCCTGGTCCCAGACGGTGAGCGTGACCTCGCCTGCGGCCGCGACGTCGGTGCTGATGTCGGTGCTCTGCTCGTCAGGAGACGCCGGGCCACCGGTACCGGGTGCGCATGCCACAAGCCCCAAAGCCAAGGCGGCACCGGAGACGGCCGCCAGGGATCGCATGTGTCGATTCATCGGGTTCCTTTCATGGGTGAGATCCAACTGGTCGCTCAACATCACGGAGTACGGAGGAGGGCAGGGCGTCGGGCGCTCCCGCCACCTCGGCATGCGTCCCGGGAGGGATGACACCGTCCAGGAAGTCGTATCGGGTGCGGAGCTCGGCGTCTCCGCTGTCGCGGTTCTCTCGCCACCAGCGGCTGATATCGCCCCAGCCGGGAGCCGAGAGTGCGCTGCCGCGGCGCGTCACCGCGATTCCGCTGGCCAGCACGGCGAACGCCGCCTGCTCATGCAACGCCAGCCCCAGAAGGCTCGCGCGGACGAGCGCTGCGGTGAACACGTCACCCGCTCCGGTCGGATCCAGCACGGGGACAGAGAGCGCCGGCACGATGACCTCGATGCCCGAGGCCGAGTCGATCGCGACCACGCCGTCGGCTCCGCGTGTCACGACCACGAGCGGCACGCGTTCGGCGAGGGCTCGCGCTGCGCCGACGGGATCCGCGGCGCGCGTGTACGCCATCGCCTCTCGCTCGTTGGGAGTGAACGCGTAGCAGGCGTCCAGCGGAGCGAGGTCGGCGCCGAGCCAGCGCTCGGAGGAGTCCCACCCGATGTCCGCGAAGATGCGGGTTCCGTCGTCGGCGGCTCGTCGCCACCAGGAATCATGAGCAGCGTCGAGGCTCTTCAGGTCCGCGATGATGACGCGCGCAGACGTCGCGGCATGGATGCTGCGCGCTGCAGCCGAGACGCCAGGGGCGTAGGTGATCATGCTTCGATCCCCGGCAGAAGACAACGCGACGGTCATCGGCGTCGGCATCCCGACGATGCGCCGCGACGATGACAGATCGATGCCCTCCTGGTCACACAGCACCGTCCAGCACCAGTCACCGAAGGCGTCCGACCCGAAGGGGGCGGCCATCGAGGTGCGCAGACCCAGACGTGCCGAAGCCACGGCGAGGTTCGCGATCCCGCCCGGACTGATGCCGACGACATCCGCGAAGACCTCGGTGCCGTTGTGGGGACTCGAATCCAGTTCGGCGAAGCCGTAGTCAAGGAAGACCGGCCCCGCGAGAGCCACGTCCCACTCGTATTCGGTCACCTGCCCGCTCCTTCTCATCCACATCGATTCCAGGTTTGTTAGACCATACTCGCAAATGCGCACTGATGCATACTGATGCTCGATAGTGACTGATATGCTCGGCCGCATGCTCACGACCACACGTCAGGCTCGCATCCTGAATTCGCTGCGCACCGACGGGCAGGTGACTGTGGAGGAGCTCGCCGATCAGTTCGGCGTGTCCGCCTCGACCATCCGGCGCGACCTGAACGCGCTCAGCTCGGAGGGACTCCTGCGCAGAGTCCGTGGTGGGGGCAGTATCGAATCGGATCGGGTTCCCTTCGCCGATGTGCAGCATCAGCAGGCGGAGGAGAAGTCGCGCATCGCGGCGACCGCGGCCGGCCTGGTGCGCGATGGCGACATCGTCCTGCTCGACATCGGCACGACGACGTCTCTGCTGGCGCGCGCGCTTCGTGGCCGACGCATCACTGTGGTGACCTCGAGTCTCGCAGCGGTCGACCAGCTGCGAGACGACGACGCCGTCGAGCTCATCATCCTCGGCGGCGCCGTCCGCAAGAACTACAACTCCATGGTCGGCGTTCTCACCGAGCAGGCGCTGGCGCAGATCCGTGCGACCATCTGCTTTCTCGGCACCAGCGGCATCCGCTCCGATGGAACGATCATGGACACCACCGGCATGGAGGTGCCTGTGAAACGCGCGATGATCGAATCCTCTCAGCGCGTCGTCGTCCTCGCGGATGCGACGAAGCTGCCGGGCGTCGGGTTGCTCAGCGTCTGCGGCGCCGAGTCCGTCGACACGCTCATCACCGACGCCGACCGGGCATCCGAGACGGTGCGATCCATGCAGGACAACGACGTCGAGGTGATCTTCGCATGAAGCTCACGATCGTCGGCGGTGGCGGTTTCCGGGTGCCTCAGGTGTTCGAAGCCGTCGCGGCCGAGGGCGCACCGACGAGAATCGACGAGCTCTGCCTGTACGACGTCTCCCCCGAACGCCTGGCCGTCATCGGCGCGGTGATCGACCGGCTTTCCGTCTCGTATCCGCACGCTCCTCTGGTCACGACCACCACCGACGTCACCGAAGCGATGCGCGGTGCGGACTTCGTCTTCTCGGCCGTGCGGGTGGGCGGCACGAAGGGGCGGATCGTCGACGAACGAACGGCCCTGGATCTCGGTGTGCTCGGGCAGGAGACGGTCGGCCCGGGCGGACTCGCCTATGCGCTGCGCACGGTTCCGTTCATGGTCGAGCTCGCCAGGACGATTCGCGACGTGGCTCCTGACGCATGGGTCATCAATTTCACGAACCCGGCAGGCATCGTCACCGAGGCGATGCGCGCGATTCTCGGCGACCGTGTGGTCGGGATCTGCGACACCCCCATCGGACTGATGCGCCGCGCCGTTGCGGCGACGGGCGCCGCGACGACGCAGAGTGAGGTCTCGTTCGACTATGTCGGATTGAACCACCTGGGCTGGCTGCGCGCCGTCACCGTGGACGGGCAGGACCGGCTGCCCGGCCTGCTGTCTTCGGATCGGGCGCTGGAGTCCATCGAGGAGGCGCGCCTGATGGGGTTCGATTGGGTGCGCGCGCTCGGAGCACTGCCGAACGAATACCTGTACTACTACTACTTCACGCGGGAGGCGACCGCGGCGATCCGTGCGGCCGATGCCACGCGCGGCGAGTACCTGGACGCTCAGCAGTCGGCGTTCTTCGCCTCTCGCCCAGCTGACCCGCTGCACGAGTGGCAGAGCGTCCGCCACGCGCGGGAATCGACATACATGGCCGAATCCCGCGGGGAGGGCGAGTCTCGACATGACGAGGACGTCGATTCCGGCGGATACCAGCAGGTGGCGCTGGACCTGATGGCGGCCATCGCGACCGGCCGCCCCGCCACCATGATCCTGAACGTCCGAAACGGCGGCCTCGTCCCGCAACTGCCGGAAGACTCGGTCGTCGAGGTGGGCTGCGTGGTGGACTCCGACGGTGTGCGACCGTGGCGAGTGGCTCCGGTCTCGGGCGACATGCTCGGTCTGATGACCGCGGTGAAGTCGGCCGAGCAGCTGGTCATCGAAGCGGCCACCCTGGGTTCCCGCGAGCTGGCATGGCGAGCGTTCGCCGCTCATCCGCTCGTCGACTCGGTGACGGTCGGCCGGAAGCTCGTCGACGGATATCGCTCGCGGTTCGCGTCGCTGGGTGAGCTGCTGAGCTGACTCCGCGCGGGTACTCAGCCCAGCAGCGGACGCTGCGCCCCGCGGTCCTGCACGTACCGCGCCCTCGCGCTCTGCGCGGTCTCGGTTGCACTGAGCTCTGCGACCGGGACGTCCCACCAGCCCTCGCCGTCCGGAGCGTAGATCGTCGGGTCGCTGTCGATGTGGATCACGGTGGCTCGGTCCGAGGCCTTGGCCGTGGCCACAGCGTCGCGGAGATCGTCGATCGCGGAGGCTCCGCGAGCGATCTCGATGACGTCGATGCCGTAGCTGCGTGCGTTCATGGCGAGATCCACGGGGAGGATGTCGCCGCTCTGGAAGTTGCGCGCCTCGTGATCGTAGCTGCGGTACTTCGTGCCGAAGCGTGCCGTCCCCACCGTCTCGGAGAGGTGACCGATCGAGGCGAAGCCATGATTCTGGATCAGGATGACGATGACCTTGAGGCGCTCGGCGACAGCGGACGCGAGCTCCGAACTGAGCATCAGATAGGAGCCGTCGCCCACCATGACGACCACGTCGCGGTCGTCCCCTGACGCCTCCAGGCCGCGTTTCACGCCGAGTCCGCCCGCGATCTCATATCCCATGCAGGAGTACGCGTACTCGACGTGGTAGCCGAGCGGGTCGCGTACGCGCCAGAGCTTGTGGAGATCGCCGGGGAGGGAACCGGCGGCTTGCACGATGACGTCCTCGTCGGCGACGGCCGCGCGAACCGCGCCGATGATCTCCGGCTGGCCTGGCAGCTCTCGGCCCGTCGACGCCAGCGCGGCATCCACCGCCGCGTCCCACTCGGACTTCTCCCCCGCGATCCGCCCGGCCCACTCCGTCGATACGCGGACGCCGTGAAGCTCACCGGCCAGTGCGGTCAGCGCTTCCCTCGCGTCGGCGACCAGCGGCAGTTGCGTGCCGTGTTTGTAGGCGTCGAACGCGGCGACGTTGACGTTGACGAAGCGTGCGTCCGGGTCCCGGAAGGCGGTACGGGATGCTGTGGTGAAGTCGCTGTATCTGGTTCCGATGCCGATCACCACGTCGGACTCGGCCGCGAGGCGATTCGCCGCCGTGGACCCGGTGGCACCGATCCCGCCGAGGTTCTGCGGATGGTCCCACGCCAGGGCGCCACCGCCGGCCTGTGTCGTCGCCACAGGGATGCCGGTCGCTTCCGCGAAGGCTCGCAGCGCGTGCTCGGCTCCGGAATAGATCACGCCGCCGCCGGCGACGATGATCGGCCGGCGAGCCTCGCGGATCGCGGCGACGGCGCGCTCCAACGGCCCACGTTCGGGCAGCGGTCGGCGGATGTGCCATTCGCGCTCCTGCAGGAACTCGAGCGGCACATCCAGCGCCTCCGCCTGAACATCCTCGGGCAGGGCGATCGTCACGGCTCCCGTCTCGGAAGGGTCGGTGAGCACGCGCATGGCGGCCAGCGCGATCGAGAAGAGCTGCTCGGGGCGCTGCACCCGGTCGAAGAACACCGACAGCGGCCGGAATGCATCGTTCACCGTGAGCCCGACGTCGTGCGGTCGCTCCAGCTGCTGGAGAACGGGGTCGGCGACACGGGTGGCGAAGGTGTCGCTGGGAAGCAGCAGGGCCGGCAGGCGGTTGGTGGTCGCCAGCGCCGCACCGGTGAGCATGTTCGTGGCGCCCGGACCCACGGACGCCGCACTGGCGAACGTGGCCCTGCGGCGCCGCATGCGAGCAAAACCCACCGACTGGTGGACCATCGCCTGCTCGTTGCGGGCCTGGTGGTACGGCATGAGGTCGGGTTGCTCGAGGTTGGACTGATGCAATGCCTGTCCGAGACCTGCCACATTGCCATGGCCGAAGATTCCGAACATCCCGGGGATCGTGCGCTCGCGGATGTCACCGTCGACCGTCCACTGTCTGGCCAGGAACTCGACCAGCGCCTGCGCGACCGTCATCCTCTTCGTCTGGTTCATTGCGCTCTCTCCGTGCTCTGAGGGATCGGGCGATAGGGAAGCCGTGAGTCCAGCTCCTGCCCGGCCCAGCTGTCGCGCACCCATGCGTGCGCCGGGTCGTCGGTGATCAGCCAGCGCCGGTGGGGATCCGGGCCGGCCATGACGTTCAGGTAGTAGAGGTCGTATCCTGGCGCCGCGACGGCGGGACCGTGGAATCCGAAGGGGACGAGCGCGACGTCGCCGGTTCGGACCATCGCATTGATCTCGATCTCGCCGGCGGGGGATCCGTAGGTCGAGAAAAGCCCGAACGCGGCATCGTCGGCATCCGCTCGCCCCCCGTCACGGGCCGGCGCCGCCTCGAAGTAGTAGATCTCCTCCAGTCGCGACTCCTGGCCGGGCACGTGCTGGTCATGCTTGTGAGGCGGGTACGACGACCAGTTCTCTGCCGGCGTGATCACCTCGCACACGATGAGCCGCGCCGCATCCAGCGACTCGGGAGTGCCGAAGTTGTGCACCTGCCGGCTGGAGGCACCGGTTCCGCGCAGCTCGATCGGTGTCTCGGCTGCCGAGATGTGTCGCGTGGGGTGCACGGCGGACGTCGGCGATGTCGCCACCGCCACTCGGCCGTCACCGCTGATCACGGCTGTCGCGACCGCAGAGAGGTAGAGCACGTCGGTGGGTCCGTCGAAGACGGATGCCCGTCCGGCAAGGAGAACCTGCGAACTCCTGCCGTTCTCGGTGTAGCTCGCCGAGAAGGAACCACTGAGAGGAATGATGATCCGCTCCATGCCCGCCTCGGGCAGAGCGAGCGTCGCCCCCTTCTCCAGCACGCCGATCCGCAGGCCGGTGTGCTGCCAGCCGGGGGTGGATCCGTCGACGACCGTCTCCCAGCCGTCGTGGGCAAGGGTGCCGCGGCGATGGAACCAGCGCGATGGGTCTGCGCTCATTGTGGGCTCCTCGTCAGACTCGGTCGTCAGCTGTTCTGCGGGAAGCCGAGGTCGATCCCGCCGTGCGTCGCGGGGTCGAGCCATCGGCTCGTGACGGCCTTCTCGCGGGTGAAGAAATCGAAGCCGTGCACGCCGTAGGCCTTGGCGTCGCCGAACAGAGACGCCTTCCAGCCACCGAAGGAATGGTAAGCCACCGGAACCGGGATCGGCACGTTGATCCCGATCATCCCCACCTCCACCTCGTGCTGGAACCGGCGGGCTGCCCCGCCGTCGTTGGTGAAGATCGCAGTGCCGTTGCCGAAACGACCCGAGTTGATCAGGTCCACTCCCTCCTGGAAGGAGCTGATACGCACCACCTGGAGCACCGGTCCGAAGATCTCCTCCTGGTACGCCCGCGACGTCGTGGGGAGATCGTCGATCAGGGTCGGGCCGAACCAGAATCCGCCCTCCTGCCCTTCGACCGCTCTGTTGCGGCCGTCGACGACGATCCGTGCGCCGTCCTGTTCGGCGATGTCGACGTACGACGACACTCTGTCGCGGTGCTCGGCGGTGATGAGCGGCCCCATGTCGGGTTCGCCCTCGGCTCCGCCCGCTCCGTCCCCGAGGCGCAGATCTCCGATACGCGTGGCGATCCGCGCGATCAGTTCGTCGGCCACCGGCTCGACCGCGAGAATCACCGACACGGCCATGCAGCGCTCACCGGCCGCACCGTAGCCCGCGTTGACCGCCTGATCGGCGGCGAGGTCGAGATCGGCATCCGGCAGCACCAGCATGTGGTTCTTCGCGCCGCCCAGCGCCTGCACGCGCTTGCCGTTGCGGGCCGCCGTCTCGTAGATGTACTGGGCGATGGGAGTCGACCCCACGAACGAGATCGACTTCACCGCAGGACTCTCCAGCAGTCCGTCCACCGCCTGCTTGTCCCCCTGCAGCACCGTGAACACCCCATCCGGAAGACCGGCCTCTGCCCAGAGGCGGGCGAGCCAGAGCGCGGCTGAGGGGTCCTTCTCGCTGGGCTTGAGGATGACGGCGTTTCCTGCAGCGATCGCGATGGGGAAGAACCACATCGGGACCATCGCCGGGAAGTTGAACGGGGAGATGATGCCGACGACACCGAGCGGCTGCTTGAGTGAATAGACGTCCACTCCGGTGGAGACGTTCTCGGAGTACGCGCCCTTGACGAGGTGCGGAAATCCCGTGGCCAGTTCCACGACCTCCTGCCCGCGCAGGATCTCACCCATCGCGTCCGAGAGCACCTTGCCGTGCTCTGCCGTGATGATCGCCGCAAGCTCCGCCTTGCGGGCATTCAACAGCTCGCGGAACGCGAAGAGCACGTTCTGGCGCTTGGCCATGGAGTAGCCACTCCACTGCAGGAACCCGCGCTGAGCCGAGGCGATCGCGGCCTCGATGTCGGTGCCCTCGGCCAGCGCGACGCGCGCGGTGATCCGGCCCGTCGCCGGGTTGAAGACGGGTGCGGTGCGACCACCGGCGGATGCTCGGGCGATGCCGTCGATCCAGTGGCCGACCGTGGGGACGTCGGTGGCGTTGATCATGACTGTCCTTCCGGATGCGAGGATGGTCCGTCGAGCGATCCCGGATGCACCAGGGACGCAGCGACATCGATGGCGGACGCCACGTCGATGTCGGAGGAGTACAGTAGCGTCCGGCCGACCGTGAGGCCTCGGACGCCGGGGAGCGACAGCGCATCCTCCCAGGAGGAGAAGGTGTCATCGGGATCCGCGCCCGCATCGCCGCCCAGCAACAGCACCGGCAGCGTCGTGGCGGCGAGCACGCGTTCCATCTCGTCGACGACCGGCAGCTTCAGCCACGTGCGAGCGCTGCTCGTACCGAGACCACTGGCGATCGCGATCGACAGCATCACCGCTTCCGGGGACAGGTCGTTGACGATGCGGCCGTCGACGCGCCTGCTGAGGAAGGGCTCCAACATGATCGGCAGCTCTGCACGGGCTGCTGCCGTCACCGCTTGCGCCGTCGAGGCGAGTGTCGGCGCCGTCGCCTCATCTTCGAGGTTGATCCGTACGAGGGCCTTGGCGAAGTCGATGCCGGAGTCTCCCAGCCCCGGCACGTCATACCCGGTGTATCGGTCGTCCATCTCGAACGACGCTCCGCGGAGGCCGCCACGGTTCATCGAGCCGACGACGATCTTGTCGTCGAGCAGGCCGAGGACGGCGAGGTCATCGATGATGTCGGGCGTGCCGAGCACTCCATCCACACCCGGATGGCGCAGCGCGGTCGCCAATCGATCCAGCAGCACATAGCGGTCTGCCATCGCATACGGCGACCCGCCCACGGCCAAGGCCCCTCTGGCGGGGTGGTCGGCCGCGATGATGAACAGCCGGCCATCTCCGCGGATGATCTCGCGGCGGCGCCTGCCGGCGAGGGCATCACGGATCGTGCGCGGCGACTCCGCGCGAACCGTCCGCAGTCGGCGGAAGTCGTCCTCGGTCAGAGCGTTCATGTCATGCATCTCCGTTCACGACCTCCGCGACCTCGCGTTCCGTGGGCATCGCCGTGGAGCATTCCCGGCGACCCGCGACGATGCCGCCGGCCGCGTTCGCATATGCGAGAGTCTTCTGGAGTTCCCATCCCTCCAGCAGTCCGTGGCACAGAGCACCACCGAACGCGTCGCCCGCACCGAGCCCGTTGACGACCTCGACGGGCGTCGCGGCGATCTCCACCTCACCGGACCGCGTCTTGGCGAGCACTCCGCGGGGTCCCTGCTTGACGATCGCCAGCTCGATCCCGCGTTCGATCAGTGCGGCCGCGGCGCGGTGCGGATCGGTCTCTCCGACCGCCACTTCGCACTCCTCGAGATTGCCCACGGCGACAGTGGCGAACGCGAGGGCTCGCTGGACCTGGGCGCGTGCATCCTCCGGCGACTTCCAGAACATGGGCCGGTAGTCCAAATCGAACACCGTGTGCGCACGTCGCTCGCGGGACGCGAGAAGCTCGAGATGCGTCTGCCTGCTGGGGGCCTCACTCAGACCCGTCGCCGTGAACCACACCAGCGACGCATCGCGGACGACGTCCTCGTCGACGTCTCCCGGGCGGATCTGCAGGTCGGGCGCGGAGGGCTCGCGATAGAAGTACAGCGGGAAGTGGTCCGGCGGGAAGATCTCGCAGAACGTGATGGGGGTCTTGAAGGTTGGATCCGTCGCCACGAAGCGGTTCTGCACCCCGAGCCTCTCGAGCTCGGCCTGCAGATATTCACCGAGCGGGTCGTCTCCCACGCGCGAGAGCAACGCTGTCGGGTGCCCATACCGTGCTGCGGCGACCGCGACGTTGGCGGCACTTCCGCCGAGGAATTTCCCGAAGCTGCTGACTTCTCCGAGGCCCACCCCGTCCTGCAGCGGGTAGAGGTCGACGCCCAGGCGACCGATGGTCAGGATCTCGGGCAGGGTTCGATCACCGCTCATGGACCCTCCTCTCGCTTTCCTATATGTATTGACATTAGCACTTTGTGATACAACCTCGTCTACACATCCATCGTGCGTCGGAGGGTGAGGATGTCCCCGCCCGCCAGCGAGGCGTCCCCCGTGCGCACCCCGCGCTCCAGGACCTGCCCGGTGAGGTCGACACGGTTCCACTCTCCGGCAGACACGAGCCGGAGGTCGCGCTCATCCTCCAGGTAGTTGACGAATCGCAACTCCGCCTCAGAGGCGACGCGCCGCGCCGACTCCAGAACGGTGTCGCCGGTGAGGTCAAAAGACAGCGTCGGCTGCGGCAGCGTCCCGAAGGCGCCACCCGTCCCCCGCATCACGAGCGGATCGTGCCGGAACAGATCAGCACTTCGGACGACGGCCGCATCGTCCGCGCCGACCATGATCGCGAGGTCCGTGTGCACCGCGACGCCCAGGTATTGGGCGCCCGGTACCGGGACCTCAGACCCTGCGGGTTCGTCGCGCAGCGGATGGACGTTCACGCTCATCATGCCCACCGAGCGCGAGAGCGTCACCGCGAGAGCGTCGGGCGCGCCTGCGGTCGAGACGACCTCGTACTCTGACAGTTTCTGGACCAGGACGGCGGTCGAGCCTGCGCAGGCGAAGCGGTAGGCGGGATAGGTCGGAAGGGGGAACTCGCCCCATCCTCCCTCGGCTTCGCGGCCACGCACCGTCGTGCCGTATTGCCCCGCGCTCTGAGAGAACTCGAGGTCGGTACCGCCGGTGGGCACCAGCACTCGCAACCGGTGATCGGCAGCGGTGTTGACGTAGTCGATCGCAACCCGAAGGAAGCGTTCGCCCTCGCGAAGCTCGATCGTCGTCTCGGTCACCAGTGGCACCGTCGCCGGGCTACGGCGACGATCGCCGTCGAGTCGCTCGGGCAGGTCATAGACCCGGCGGATGCGGATACGACCGCGGAGCGGTCCGCGCTCCAGGACGGAGATCTCGACCGCAGACGGAGCCGTGATCGCGGACGCCGCATCGACGGGTCCGTAGTTGTAGGAGTCGCCGCAGTCGCCCTCATCGATCAGGGCGAGGGCACCGTCGATGGACGAGCCGTCCGCACCACTGATCCGTACCGTCCCATCTTCGTTCACCGTCGCCGTGAGAGCGGCGTTGAACAGCGTACGGTCGTGGACCTGAATCGGGTCGACGGGTGCCGGCGCATCGGCCTTGCCGACCGCGGTCGCGGCGAGCCCCGCGACGTCGACTGCGAGGAGCGCACCTCGGCGGGGGTCAGCGATGGTCTCCACACGCCAGATCATGTCTCCGGTGGCATCCGCCGCAACCCGCTCCTCCAGCTCTGCGACGAACGCAGTGAGATCCCAGACCCCCACGGGGCTCTCCGCCACCCGGAAGCGCAGCGACCGCTCGCCCCATTCGTACCCGTTGATCTGCTGACCGAACAGCTCGCGCCCGTGGATACGACGCAGGAGTCTTGGCAGATCCGCTGTGGACATCTGCTCGTCGCCGAGGACGGTCGGCATCGGGTCGAGCAGTTGCACGCCCGGCGAGAGCGCCTCGGCGTCGACGTCATGCAGGGTCACTTCCACCTGCGCCCGACGCGCGAAGCCGGAGGGGTTGAACACCACGTGTTGTTCAGGCGACACTGCCACCGAGAGATCACGGAGCACACTGTCGATGACGCCGCGCGCGATGTGCCCGGCGGTGTGGATGCGAGTACCGACCTGTTCAGCCGTCGCATCGACGCCGCAGCCGGTCACCGAATCGTGGGCCGTGCTCTCGACGAGCCGGTACCACGCCGTGTCGAAAAAGGCCCGGTGATCCCGCGTGCCGTAGACCAGGTCGAGCCGCTCCGCCACCGTCAGCGCCTGCTCCGATCGCGCCATCTCACGCTTGAGGTTGGTGCGGATGGAGAACACGCCAGGAAGCAGGTTCCCGCGTGCGTGCGAGCGCATCTCTCCGTGCACCTGCGGAAGGGCGGCGAGGGTCCTGTCGTCGGTCGCATACCGCGAGAGGTGCTCATCCAGTGTCGCGATCGACAGAAGGGGACCTTGTGCCGCCGAGCCGTAGGCGGTCACGACGTCGACGAGGTCCTCCGGCGGAGCGGAGTGATCGGTGCCGAGCATCGCGAGCACAGGATCTCCCTGATACCAGGACTCGCTACGGGATGCGTAGTCCGGCGCGAGGTGCGGCAGCTGGCCCGGCAGCGCGAACATGTCGAGTCCGTTGCCGTACCCGTCGAACAGATACTCGCACCGGACGGCATCGCCGTTGGGCGCGACCCAGGCGAAGGCGTGCGTGGACACGTCGGCCGGGACGCCGCGCCAGAGGGCGCTGTGGCGGATGCCGAAACCGGCCAGGATCTGTGGCATCTGCGCCGCATGCCCGAACATGTCCGGGAGGTACCCGACCGGCATGATCCGCCCGAGCTGCGCGCTCGCCGCTCGCCCGAGTTCGAGGTTGCGGATGATGGTTTCCCCGTCGCATCCGAACTCGTCGAGCAGGATGAGGAAGGGCCCGATGCTGAGCTGTCCCCGCTCGACGAGCGCGACGACGCGATCGCGATTCTCCTGGCGCATCTCGAGATAGTCCTCGATCGCCGCCGCCTGTCCGTCGAGCGTGAACCGATACGCGGGATGGGACTCGAGAGTCTCGATCAGCCGATCCAGCATGTGCACCAGCCGCAGCCGGAAGACATCATGCGGCTCGTACCACTCGCGGTCCCAATGGGTGTGGGGAACGACGACGATCTCGGTGCTCACGTGCGGGGACTCCTGTATCTCGGGGGCATCGGTGGTCATGCGCACAACGCGGCGATCCGCCTGTCGGGGTGCAGCAGGTAGTACGGGCCGGCAGCGGGATCGGCTTCGAAGACCGACAGGTCGTCGCGGACGGAACGCCGGCGCCCTTCGCCGTCGACGAGGATCGTCCCGTCGGCGTCGGTCGCGATCACATCGCCCTCGATGCGGACGAGCACGGGGGCGGTGAAGACATCCGGCACCGTGAGACCGTCTTCCACCCTCACTCCGCCCATGATCGCGGTACGCCCCGCGGCGACGCCGGCGAGGATCGCATCGGGGGACGCGTCCTCCGCCGCGACCCAGGTCGTCGGCGTTCCCGGGCCGACGCCCTGGTCGCGTATGTGGAAGTCGGCCCCGCCCAGCAGAACAGCGTCTCGGTCCCATCGGGCGTGGAACGCGAGCGGTGAGGTGGCGATGAGCTCGTGATACCACGTCGAGTGCCAGAGTTCGATCGCCCGGGGTGCCCGTGACAGAGGGTGCAGCCACGAGCAGTCCCCCGAGATCGGATGATTCACGCTGAGCACGCCACCGCGACTGTCGACTTCATCGACCCAGTCCTGCGCAGGGAGCCGGAAATCGATCCATCCGATGTCCCCGAACGCGTTCGCGTGACCGCGGTGGGTGGTGACCTCCTGCCCCGGGAGCAGCGTGATGTCCTGCTGTGCTCCGATCACGGGCAGGTGCGGGTGATGGCTGATGGTGTTGTGGTCGGTCACTGCGAGGAAGTCGAGCCCTGCGCGCGCGGCGAGCGCAGCCAGTCCTGAGATGCTCTCGCGGCCGTCGGAGTGGAGGGTGTGGGCATGGAAGTCCCCGGCAAACCAGCGCAGGCCCTCAGGAGCCGGCAGGTTCCTCGTACTGCCGCGCGCGCTCCCGGTCGTCGGCGACGCCGTCGGGCCGTGGTCGATCATCGACTCTGCGGGACGGAGGATCTCGACGATGACGTCGGCGCCGGCGTCGCTCAGGCGGTGGATCCCGAGGATCACGTTCCATTCGCCTTCCTCCGGACGTCCCGGCAGATATCCGGGCGTCGCATCGTCGGTCCGGATCACGAAGGCGCGCCGCGCACCACCCGACCATCCCCGCCATCCGGCAGCGCCTTCGCAACCGAGATCGATCACCGCCTTCTCGGTGTCGTACGAGATGCGCACCTCCAGCGTGTCCGTGCCGGACGGCACATCGAACGGCACCCGGACGTAGCGGTCCTCGTTCTGGAGCTCGTGAGTCAGGCGGACGGTGGTGCGGATGATGCTCATCAGCCGATGCGCTCGGTCGTCTCTGCGTCGAACAGCAGACTGCGATTGAGCTGCGGCACGATCCATCCACGATCGCCGGGAGTGGGTTCGTGCTCCTCGGGGACGACGACCTGAAGTTTGTGCTCGCCGGCGCTCACCAGCAGAAGGGTCGTGGCACCGAGGGTCTCGGTGACCACCACCTCGGCGGGGATGCCTTCGTCGACCGGCTCGGTCGACCAACGGAGATACTCGGGACGGATGCCCCAGCTGACGGCCTGCCCCTCGCGCACCGATGCTTCGGCCTCGACCGGGACCGGGACCTCGGTTTCGCCGATCCGGATGCGCCCGGCGGTGACCACGGTCTCGACCAGATTCATGGGAACTGATCCGATGAAGCCCGCGACGAACATGTTGTTCGGGCGATGGAAGATCTCTCGCGGAGTGCCGAGCTGCTGCAGCTTCCCCGCCTTCATCACGGCGATGCGATCGGCGAGCGCGAGCGCCTCCGCCTGGTCGTGGGTGACGAACACCGTCGTCACACCGAGGTCGCGCTGCAACTCTTTGAGGAAGGTCCGCGCCTCCAGCCGCAGCCGGGCGTCGAGGTTCGACAACGGCTCATCGAGCAGGAGCACATCGGGGCGCGTCGCGACAGCCCTGGCCAGAGCGACTCGCTGCTGCTGGCCACCGGAGAGCTGTCCTGGGCGCCGCTCGATGAGGCCGTCGAGCGACAGGCCGTTCGCCACGGATTCGGCTGTCGTGCGTCGCTCGGACTTTCCGACTCGCCGGATGCGCAGCGGGTAGGCGATGTTGTCACCCACGTCCATGTGCGGGAACAGCGCATAGTCCTGGAAGACCATCGCCACTCCGCGCTCTCCTGGTTCGGCGTTGGTGACATCCTTCTCGCCGATGATGAGCCTGCCCGAGGTGATGCTCTCAAGCCCCGCGATGGAGCGCAGCAGGGTGGTCTTTCCGCACCCGGAGGGACCGAGCAGCGCGAAGAACTCACCGTCCGCGATCTCGACGTCGATGCTGTCGACGCCTCTCACTCCCCCGGGGTACTCCTTGACGAGCTCTGTTGCGATGATGGTGGCCATCAGGACTTGATCCCTCCGTGGAAGCGGAAGCCGTAGCGGCGGTTGACGAAGAAGTAGATGAGCAGGACCGGGACCGAGAAGACCAGCGAGAACGCGGAGATCAGGCGGAGATCGGCTTGACCGCTCTCGGTGTAGAAGGTGTACATGAGCACAGCGGCCGGCTGCATGTCCGGGGTGCGCAGGAGCAGGAAGGGCACGAGGAAGTTGCCCCACACCTGAACGATCGTCCAGATCGCGATGAAGGCGAGACCGGGTCGCGCGATCGGGGCCACGATGTCCTTCAGGATCCGGAAGGGCCCGGCACCGTACAGCCGGGCCGATTCCTCATACGACTTGGGGATCGAATCCATGAAGTCCTTGAGGATGAAGATCACCGTCGGCAGAATGCCGCCGGCGAGCACCAGGATGACCCCGACGTGCGTGTTGATCAGCTGCAGTTGATTGATCAACTGGAATGTCGGCACCATCGCCGCCGTCCCGGTCACGATCGACGACAGCAGCAACAGGGCGTACAGGATGCCGTCGCGACCGGGGATGTTGATCCTGCTCATCGCATACGAGGCGAGGGCTCCGAGCACGATGACGAGTGCCATCGTGCCGAGGCCCAGGATCAGCGAGTTGACGATCGAACCCATCGCGTAGGGGTTCTCGATCAGCCGCGCGAAATTCTCCAGCGTCCACTCCGGCCACGACAGCGTGAGCGACGGCGTCGCGTCGAACGGGGCGAGGATGAGCCACACCATGGGAAGGGCGAAGAAGAGCGACACGATGACGAGCGCGAGGGTGAAGAGCACCCGGGAGACGAAATGGATCACCGCCCGGTCACGAGCCACTGTCTTGACCGTCGCCATCATGAGCGCACCTTCTTTCCGCTCTTGCCTCTCGAGACGCGCGTGTACATCAGCGCGATCACCAGGTTGATCAGGAGCATGATCAGCGAGATCGCAGCTCCAAGGCCCAATTGCCCGCCGGGGATGGCGGTCTGGTAGATGTACACCGACAGGATGTCCGTCGCCCCGTTCGGTCCACCGGCGGTGAGCAGGTACGGGGTGAACGTGTTGAAGGTCCACAGCGTGATGAGCAGCGTGTTGGTGAGCAGGTGCCCCCTGATATTGGGCAGGATGACGTCGCGCAGCTGCTGCCAGGTGTTGGCACCGACCATCCGGGCGCTCTCGAGCTGTGAGGGCGGCACGGCGCTGATCGCCGAGGAGAACAGCTGCATCGAGAATGCCGTCCCGACCCAGATGTTGAAGATGATGATGCACTCCATGGGGTGCTCGATCAGCCAGGCGGCGCCTTCGGTTCCGAGCAGGGCGTTCAGTGTGCCGGTGCGCCGGTCCAACAACGCCAGCCACAGGAACGAGGCGACGGATGCCGGGATCACCCATGCCGCGAGCACGAGGGTCTCGATGAACGTCTTGACGCCCGGGCGCACGTTGCGCACCATCCACGCGAGCGCGAACCCGAGCACGGTCTGGCCGATGATGCCCGAGACCAGCACGAACACGAGCGTGAGCCACAGCGAGTTCCAGAACCGGGGGTCGTTCAGAGCCGCCGAGAAGTTGGCCAGACCGACGAACTCGGGATTCGCGGCCGCGAAGCCGGTGAGCCGATAGTTGGTCATCCCGAGGTAGACGGTCCAGATCGCCGGGAAGAGGAGGAACAGGCCGATCAGGAGGAGACCGGGCGCCGCGAACAGGGTCGCCCTCGCACGTCCGAGACCGGCGACATCGTCCGCCCGGCGCCGGCGGGGGGCGTGGACGCTCCCCGCCGGCATCGTCGCTTGCGTCATGGTCACTTCGAGATCGCGTCCGGACCCACGACGCCTTCGAGACCGCGGACGTACGTCTTCATGGCGTCCTCCACCGACGTACCGGTCGCGACGTCGAGCGTGGCCTGCTGCAGGAGCACCGAGACCTGCGGGTAGGCCGCGAGGCCGGGGCGGTATGCCGTGATCGGCAGCACCTCCTCACTGACGAACATCAGCATCGGGTCGGTGGAGAGCAGCTTCTCGTTCACGTCATCGCGCGGCGAGATCGACAGGGTGCCCGCGGCACGTGCCTCGAAAGCCTCAGGGGAGTTCATGAACGCGAGCAGCTCCCACGCGAGCTCCGGATGCTTCGAGTTCGGGTTGAGCACGCGTCCCGTGCCGCCCGACATCGAGACGAAGTCCTGACCGTCGATCCCCTCACCCGGTTCCATCGCGGGGATCTTCGCGTAGCCGACCACGTTGTCGCGGTCCGCCATCGGCGCAGTACCGACTCCCTCTGCCGGGTTGATCACAGAACGCCAGAAGTAGTCGCCCTCGAGCAGGATGCCGATCTTGCCCTCGGCGAAGAGCTGGAATGAGGTGTCGCGCCCCGACGCTTCCTGCTGAAGCACGGGGTCACCGAGTCCCTCATCGACGTAGATGGTCTCGTAGAGCCCGAGTGCCTTCTCGAGACCGTCGCTGGCACCGATCCACTTCTCGTCCTCGTAGACCTGCTCGCCGGTGCCCACGAGTACCGGCAGCAGACCCTGCATCGTCGTCGCCTCGCCCATCGCCGTGCCGGCGTTGAGCTGGATCGGCGTCACGCCGTCGAGCTTCTTGAGTGCCCGAGACGCGTCGAGGATGTCCTCCCAGCTCTCCGGCGCCCATTCCTCATCCAGACCGGCCTGAGCGAACAGCTCCTTGTTGTAGTAGAGCACCCGGCCGTCTGCGCCCTGAGGGACGCCATAGCGCTCGCCGTCGAATGAGAGGGCGTTCTGCACGGCATCCGGGATCTGGGCCCAGCCGTCCCAGTCGTCGACCGCGTCGCCGCCGACGGTCGCGAGAGGCTCGATGTAACCGGCCTCAGCGAACTCGCCGACCCAGATGCCGTCCATGCCGATGATGTCGGCGCCCTTGCCGGACTGCAGGTCCAGCGCGATCTTCGTCTTGTAGTCCTCGTCGTCCACGCCCTGCGGCTCGAACTCGACGGTGACATCCTTGCCGTCATCGGCCATGGCCTCCTCGAACCCGGGGATGACGTAGTCGGCGATCCAATCAGCCTCGGCACTGTTCTTGCCGCCTGTGATGGAGTTGGTGGTGAGGGTGAGAGTGACGGGGCCCGACTCCTCTTCCTGCTCGGGCTCCGACCCTGCGGAGCATCCAGCCAGGACGACCGCACCGGCAGTGGTGAGGGCGAACGCCGCGATCGCGCGGCGCTTTGCGTACGTGAGCATTTCTGACCTTTCTGTGTGGCTGACCGCCGAGCGGATGCCGCTCGGTCGGGGACTGCTGCTGGCGACTGCTTCTGACTACTGGGCGGCTTCGGCGCTCGATTCGAGCGTGAAGCCCTTCGAGTGCGCGAGCGAACGAATCATCCGCTGCCCGACCTGTACGTCGGCGATCGACTCCGCGACGCTCGCCCCCTCGGGGCTCTCGCCCCGGACGAGGGCCGCCAACGCATACAGTTCGTTCTCGAAAGCCTCTTGCTGCATCCACCGCGATTCGCTCACACGGATGCCCAGTACGGGATGGTTCTCGGTCACCCTCAGAACCGTCGGAAGGTTCGTGACGTACGGCACGCCGAAGATCAGTTCGATGGTTCCGCCCTCGTGGTGGAAGGTGACGCTCTCCTGATAGTCCGGGTAGGCATCGATGTAATGCCAGTCCACGGTCCACGGGGTCTGTTCACGGGCAAGCGTTCCGCGAAGATGCACCGATCCGGGCATCGTGGGCCCCCAGTGCTGCGCGAAGGACACCTCTCCGAGACCCCCCACCAGGAAGCGGAGCAGACCGATGTCGTGCACGACCGACCCCAGCACGACGTTGGTGTAGAGCGTGCGCAGATCGGGATGAAGCCCGGCACCGACCGCACCGTCGACCGTCTTCGACGTCGACGCCTGGAGCGACCGGATCGTCTCGGCGGAGATGTCGTGCGTCCGTGCCGCCAGGCGGGCGAACTCCAGTTGAGAACCGTCGAGCGGATGCATCACCACGACGCTGACCGCCCTCAGGGTGACACCGGCGAGCAGCTCTTTCGCGCGCTGCGAGGCCGCGTCGTACTCCTTCATATAGCCCACCCGCACCCAGTCGCGAAGGTCGATGCCGGACTCCACCTCATGGGCGGCGAGCGCATTCAACTCGGCGAGTGAGTAGGCAAGGGGCTTCTCCGCAAGCACGCGAACGCCGGCCCGCACCAGACTCAGCGTGTCGCCGGCGTGTGAGCCGGTGGTGGCGAGGATGGCGGCGTCGATCTCGAGGCCTTCCTCGATCGCGGCGATCAGCGACTCGATCGAGGAGAACAGTCTGGTCTGGTCCACGCCGTATCGAGCCGCCATGTCTGCCGCCCGCTCGCGCGAGAGGTCGACGAGGGCCGTGATCTCGAATGCCTCGGCATTCCGGCGGAGCAGCGGGAGATGCACGCTCTGGCTGATCGCCCCGAGACCGATGACAGCGACGCGGACGACACTCACGCGAACCACTTCCGAAGGGCTTCGCGGTTCGCGATCTGGTCGCGCTTGGCTCGTTCGACATCCTCCGTCGACCGCGGCACCACGTCCTGCTCGATGATGAGCCACCCGCTGTATCCGCTGCCGACGATCTCGTCGACCAGTTCGTCGACGACGAGATCGCCCTGACCGAGCGGCACGAAGACGCGCTTCTCCCACACCGACCGCATCGGATCGTCGGCACGCAGCGCCTCTTGAAGGATGTTCGTGCGCGCGTCCTTCAGGTGGAGGTGGTTGATCCGGTCACGCCAGCGACGAAAGTCCGGCAGCGGATCGCCGCCACCGATGAGGAGGTGCCCGGAGTCGAAGGTGAGACCCACGTCCGTCGACGCGATCAGCGCGTCGATCTCCTCCGGAGTCTCGACATGCGTGCAGGCGTGGTGATGGAAAGTGGGTTCGAGATCCCTCGCGCGCACCCTGGCGGTCGCGACATTGATGCGGTCGGCGAAGCGGGCCCAGTCATCTCCGACGAGCGTCAGTTCGGGAGCACCGCCCGGGCGCGCTTTGCGCTCTGCACTGCCCGAGTCGGCCAGGGTCGGCAACGGCGCGAGGGCGGGACCCGTCTCCGCAGCGGTGACGAACACATCGAGGATGTCATCGAGGCCAGCCAGGGCGCTCTCGAAGTCTTCCTGCGTGCCCGCGAACGGGAGATCGACCCATCCGCCTGCGAGTTCCAGGTGGTGCCGCTGCATCCGGTCGACGAGCTCATCACCACGGCCGAGAAGACCGACCGGACCGAGATCGATCCCCTGGTAACCTGCTTCGCTGATCCAGCGGGCGAGTTCCTCCCCCTCGGGCAGAGCGACCAGATCCGGCCGCGCCAACTCGAAGACGCCATAACTCACGGGTGCATTCGCGATGCGGATCACTCGGCTTCCCTTCCTCGTCGAACGGGGTGGACCACGGTCCGCTGGGAATGTTAGCAGGTAACGACATATGCATCAATGGTGTCGCCGCCTATGTACGTACAAACGGACTTGTTCCGCGATCCGCCGCATCGCCGGGGTCCGCAGACGGTATGTCTCTTCGCCGGGCAGCGCGGAATCACAGCGCCGGACCTCCATCGCGAGGGCTCGTATGATTGTCGCTACAATGTGACTCCCTCAGAGAAAGCGGAGCAGCAGATGGCCGACGTCGTCACCCCGTGGCCGAACGATCTCTTCGCAGACATCGACCGCACCGGGCCCGTGCCGCTCTATTTTCAGGTCTCGACGAGGCTTCAGAGCGCGATCCAGTCCGGCGCGATCCCGGCGGGCGCACGTCTTGAGAATGAGATATCGATCGCCGAGCAACTCGGACTTTCGAGGCCGACCATTCGCCGGGCGATCCAGGAGCTGGTCGATAAAGGCCTTCTGGTGCGGCGCCGGGGTATCGGCACCCAGGTGGTGCAGGGTTCTGTCACGCGCCAGGTCGAGTTGACCAGCCTTTACGAGGACCTTCAAAGCGCACACCACGAGCCCGGCACGCAGGTTCTCTCGCTGGAAGTCGTCGAGGCGTCGGATGAGGTGGCGGCGGCCCTGGGCCTGGACGCGGGCACCGAAGTGCTGCACCTGCGGCGGCGGCGCAGCACGGACGGCGTTCCGGTCGCGGTACTCGGGAACTATCTGCCTCGGGCCTTCGCGGACATCTCCTCGGAGCAGCTCGAGTCCCGTGGTCTCTATCAGATCCTCCGCGCCCGTGGTGTCGCCATCCGGGTGGCCAAGCAGAAGATCGGTGCGCGCCGCGCGGAAGGCGATGAACCCGAGCTGCTGGAGATCGAGGCCGGTGGTCCGGTCCTGACGATGGAGCGGGTGTCATTCGATCAGTCCGGAGCGGCCATCGAGTTCGGTCTTCACTGCTACCGCCCCGACCTCTACCGATTCGAGACGACTCTCGTCGCGAAATGACATCTCTCACTCGGCTCGACATCGAACCGCTGCGGTAACGGATGGGAAGCCCCTGGGCTGAGGCTCGCCCTGTCCATAGACTGAGCCGATGGAGATCATCTGGCTCATCGGGATCGTCGTCGGCCTGATCGCCGTCGTCGCGATCCTCGCCGCCGCGCTCCGAGGAATGCGACCGAAGATCCCCGAGGCGCAGACGTTCACGCCGACCCCCGTGATGAGCTCGTCACCCACCGCGACGTCGAACGCATCCCCCGCCGGGATGTCACCGCAGGTCATCGCGGAGATCGACCGAATGATCGCCTCCGGCCAGCGGCTGGCAGCCATCAAGTTGTTCCGGGCGCACTCGAAGGTCGGCCTGAAAGAGGCGAAGGACAGGATCGACCACTGGTCCATCAGCACCACCGCCCGGCACGCGGCAGCCACCTCGCACACGTCGCCGGCGTACTCTCCCTCTCCCACGACGCGTTCGACGAGCTCGACGAGCTCGATCCGCTCGACCCTCCCCGCACCGATCGTCGGCGAGATCGACAGGCTCATGGCCGGCGGTTCCCCGATCGCGGCGATCAAGCTCGTGCGCGAGCACACCGGGCTCGGCCTCAAGGAATCGAAGGAGATCATCGACTCCTGGCCCGCCGGTCGTTCGCGGTGACGCCCGCGCCCGAGACGAGCAGCGCTCAGTCGAGGAAGATGTCAGGGAAGAGCCGGTCATCCGGCGTGCCGGGCACGGCGGCGTAACCCGAGAAGTCGGTGACTCCGGATGCCTCCAGCACGTCCTCGACGATGAGGCTCTGCCCGGTGTACTCCGTCGCCCTCTCGAGCAGCACCGCGTACGCGGCATCGGCGTAGATGTCGGGTGTGCGACTCGCGGCCATCACCCTGTCGCCGCCGAGCAGGTTCTGCACCGCAGCCGTAGCTATGGTCGTTCGGGGCCACAGTGTGTTCGCCGCGATCCCGTCGCTCGCGAACTCGGCGGCGAGCCCGAGCGTCGCCATCGTCATGCCGAACTTCGCCAGCGTGTAGCCGGTGTGCGCCCCCAGCCACTTCGGTGTGGGGTTCAACGGCGGCGAGAGCGAGAGGATGTGCGGGTTCTCGGCCTCGCGCAACATGGGCACCGCCGCCCGCGACAGCATGAAGGTTCCGCGCACGTTGACGTCTTGCATGAGGTCGTACTTCTTGGCTCCGAGGTCGAGGGAGCGCGACAGATCGATCACGCTGGCGTTGTTGATCACGATGTCGATGCCGCCGAACTCGCCCTGCGTCTTCAGCACCGCCTCGGTGATGTCGTCGTCATCGCGCACGTCGCCGACGATCGGCAGGGCGTTCCCTCCCGCCGAGCGGACCCGCTCTGCCGCCGAGTGCACCGTGCCTTCGAGCTTGGGATGCGGGGTGTCGGTCTTGGCGAGCATGGCGATGTTGGCGCCATCCGCCGCCGCCCGCAGGGCGATCGCGAGGCCGATCCCGCGGCTGCCGCCCGACATCAGGATCGTCTTGCCTGCCAGAGTGCTCATCGGTCTCCTTCGTCGTGGCTCATCATCTCGCGGGTCATTTCGGGGCCATCCGGATCGCGCCGTCGAGGCGGATCGTCTCTGCGTTGAGGTAGTCGTTCTCGACGATGTGCTCGACGAGCGCGGCATATTCGTCGGGGCGTCCGAGGCGCGACGGGTGCGGCACCTGCTGGCCGAGCGATTCCTGAGCGGCCTGCGGCAGGCCCATGAGCATCGGGGTCTCCATGATGCCCGGGGCGATGGTGCACACACGGATGCCGTGCCGGGCGAGCTCACGCGCGATCGGCAGTGTCATCGCATGCACGCCGCCCTTCGACGCGGAATACGCGGGCTGACCGATCTGCCCGTCGAATGCGGCCACGGAGGCGGTGTTGACGATGACGCCCCTGCCGCCGTCGACCGGCTCGTTCTTCGCGATCACGGCGGACGCCTGCGAGGTCACGTTGAACGTCCCGACGAGATTGATCCGGATGATGCGCTCGAAATCGGCGAGCACCGCGGGGTTGCCGTCACGGTCGAGCACCTTCGCCGGCGGCGCGATGCCGGCGCAGTTGACGACGAACCGCAGCGGGGCGGCGGCGTTCGCCTGGGCGACCGCTTCGCGCACCTCTTCGACGCTGGTGACATCCGCGGGGGCGAACACGCCGTCGATCTCCGCTGCGAGCGCGGCGCCGTCGGAGGAGACGAGATCGACGATGGTGACGTGCGCGCCGGCTGCGGCGAGCCGTCGCGCCGTCGCAAGGCCGAGTCCGGATGCTCCGCCGGTGATGAGCGCGCCCTGCCCCGTGATCTGCATGCTGTTCTCCTTCGAACGTTGTCGTGCGACTGCGTCTCAGCCTACGTGGTTCTCCGTTCCACCACGATGTCCGCCGCATTCGACAGCGAGCCTACGACACACCTCTCTCAGGCCCACTCCCTCCGACGGTCGGCGCCCGCCCGCTCCAGACACGGCAGGATGGAGAGCATGACGATCCCCGCCGAGCCGATCACCGTTCCCGACAAGGTCGTCGATCTGGCCCGCGGTGCCGATCTCGTCTGCGTCTGGCGCAACGACTACGGCGGTCTCACGTTCCGAGCCACCGGGTCGGGCGAGCCGTTCTACATCAAATGGGGACCGCGGAATGCGGAATCCGCGTTCCGCGACGAGGCGGAGCGGATGCGGTGGGCCGGGCGCTGGCTGAACGTCCCGCGCGTGCTCGACAGCGGGGAGAACGACACGCACGAGTGGATCGTCACGGCCGCGATCGACGGTCTCAGCGCCGTCGACTCGCGCTGGGAGGCGGAGCCGGCGACGGCCGTCCGCGCGGTCGGCGAAGCGCTGCGGGCGATGCACGACACCCTTCCGGTCGCGGAGTGCCCGTGGGACTGGAGCGTGCCGTCGCGCATCGCCAACGCCGCGCAGCGCGGCATCGAGGTGCCAGCTGCCCTGCGTGACTCTCCGAGCGTCGACCGGCTGGTCGTCTGCCACGCCGACGCCTGCATGCCGAACACCCTGATCGGTCCGGACGGTCGCTGGGTCGCGCACGTCGACCTCGCCCTGCTGGGCACCGCCGACCGCTGGGCCGACATCGCCGTCGCCTCGATGAGCACCGAGTGGAACTACGGCCCGGGGTGGGAGGATGCTCTCATCGAGGCATACGGAGTCGAACCCGACCGGGAACGGCTCGCCTACTACCGCGACCTCTGGAACGCGACCTGAGGTCAGGGCAGGTGCCGTGCCGACACAGGGTCAGCGCTCCTTCCTGTCTGCGGCGTGAGGTCACGCCCGCTCGTCGACGAACCTGCTGAAGAGCGTGTCCAGATCGGGATCGACGCGCTGCAGTTCCGGGTGGGTGTCGTGCCACTCGATGATCTCGTCCGCCGCGCGGTGCAGCGCGACGGTCGGGTTGAACTCAGGGACCACGCGGCGGATCTTCGTGTTGTCGAAGACGACCGAGTGTGCCATGTCGCCGGTGAGCTGTCCCGAGCGTTCCGGTGCAGCCGATTCGATCGCGGCGCTGGTGGCGTAGCGGAGCCGGGGTTCCGCGCCAGCCGCTCGGCCGAGGATCGAATAGATCTCGTTCCACGTGTAGACGAAGTCGCTCGTGATCTGGAACGTGTCGCCGTAGGCGAGCGGATTGCCGAGAAGCCCGACGAACCCGACAGCGAAGTCACTGGCATGCGTAAGGGTCCACAGCGACGTCCCGTCACCGTGCACGATGATCTCCTCGTTTCTGCGGATTCGGTCGATAGCGGTCCAACCCCCGAATGCGGGGATCGTCCATTTGTCGTACGTATGGGATGGGCGCAGCACCGTCACCGGGAACGCCCGGTCGCGATAAACCTCGGCGAGGAGCTCCTCACACGCGATCTTGTCCCTCGAGTACTGCCAGAACGGGTTGCGCAACGGCGTGGATTCGGTGATCGGCAGGCGGGCGACCGGCTTCTGATAGGCAGACGCCGAGCTGATGAAGACGTACTGTCCCGTGCGCCCCTCGAAACGATCGATGTCGCGCTGCACCTGGTCGGGCGTGAATGCCACCATGTCTGCGACGACGTCGAACTCACGACCGGCGAGAGCAGCATCCACTGCAGCGGCATCTGCGATGTCGGCCGTCAGCACCTCGACGCCGTCCGCGGGCGCACGGCGAGACCGCCCGCGGTTCAGCAGAGTCACCTCCATGCCGCGCTCGGCTGCAAGCGCGCTCGCTGCCGAGGAGATGATCCCCGTCCCGCCGATGAACAACACCCTCGTCGCACTCATGCAAGCACCTTATCCAGGTATCCGCGAACCCGAGGCTCGCGCGGCGACACTGCGTTCTCTCATGCGTTCGTGGGCCCGACCGAACCGACGACGCCGGTGACCGCTCGAGGCGATCACCGGCGTCCGGCTGTTGCGGTATCGAGGCGCGGTCAGCTGGGTCGAACCACGCGATGCGCGGCGTAGGCGCCGGCACCCAGAACCAGCAGGGCAAGGCCGACCAGCGGCATCCATCCTGCGTCGTAGCCTGTCAGCGCCAGCGCATCCGCCACGCCTCCGGATGCCGACGGCTTCGCCGGAGCAGCCGGACTCGCCGGATTCTCCGGGTCCGCAGGAGCGGACGGGGTGTCGGGGTTCGCCGGGTCCGTCGGGTCCGTGGGGTCGGTGGGGTCCGTCGGGCCCGTCGGGTCCGTCGGGTCCGTCGGGTCCGTCGGGTCCGTCGGGTCCGTCGGGTCCGTCGGGTCCGTCGGGTCGACGACCCGGTAGCGGAGGACGACCATACGGTGGTTTCCTGCCTTGTCGAACGCATCGATCGTGAACGTCCAGTCCCCGAGCGCACCGGTGGGGAGCGGGCGTCCCGACGTGAAGCCCGACACGCAGGTGTC
This sequence comes from Microbacterium sp., assembly GCF_031179285.1. Taxonomy (GTDB): domain Bacteria; phylum Actinomycetota; class Actinomycetes; order Actinomycetales; family Microbacteriaceae; genus Microbacterium. The sequence continues at coordinate 82,544 of NZ_JAPSHY010000011.1, forward strand.
CACACCCGACAACGTGTCAGAACAGGAGAACGCGAACGGCAGGTGAGAATCCTGGGGCACCTCGATCACGGCCAGGGCATCGGGCTGGACGATCGAGTCGACCGCGATGGTGGGCTTGACGTCATCGAAGCTCACCTCGATCGACTGCGGCTCGCTCTGGTTTCCCGCCTCATCGACAGCCCAGAACTCGAGAGTCTGCGTGCCCGGTTCGAGATCGTAGCTCCCGGCATCCCCCGGCAGTTCAGTGACGACGCCGTCGCGCCTGATGCTGATGGACTGCACTCCCGAGAGATCGTCGGTCGCTGAGAAGGCGACGCTCCCGCGGTTGGTCCAGCCGCCGGTCGGCGCGCTCCAGTCGCTGATGACCTCGGGGGCGGTGGTGTCCTTCGGCTCCGTCGGCTCGGAGGCGACGACGGTGTAGGTGATCGTCTTCGTGGTCGTGTTCCCGGCGATGTCCTTGGCCTCGACGCTCACGGTGTGCTCACCCAGCGTCGAGGTGTCGACCGACCAGCCGCTCGACCGAGCCGAGAGGCACTTCTCCACGCCGGAGTGGGCGTCCGTGCAGGAGTAGACGAATGGAACGATGGTGTTCTGCAGCACCTCGATGCGCCCGGCGTCGTCGACCACGCCGAATGGTTCTGTGGCGATCTCCGGCTTGAGGTTGTCGAAGCCGGCGACGATCGTCTGATGCTCACTCTCATTGCCGGCGTTGTCGACCGCCCAGAACTCGAGAGTCTGGCGACCGAGATCGAGGTCGAATGCGCCGTGCGGTCCGTACCACGTCGTGGTGACGTTGCCTCGCTGGATCCGTACGGACTTGACGCCCGAGAGGTCGTCAACAGCCGTGAACTGCACCCTCGCCTGGGTCGACCACCCGTGAGGTGCCGGATTCCAGTTGCTCGTGATGTCGGGAGCCGTCGTGTCCGCGATGTCAGCGGAGGAGGTCTCGGCGGGTGCATCGATTGCGGCCGGAGCCTCGGCGGCAGCGGGGGCCCGGTCGACAGGTGGTGTCGCCGGCTCGATGGGAGCGGCGGGTGCCGGCGGCGCCGCGGTCGCTGCCGCGGGCTCCGCGGGTGCGACAGGAACGGGCGGCTCCGTCGGCGCTGGGGCCGGCTCGACGCTTGCGACGGGTGCGGGCGGCTCCGCGGGCTGCGTGGCCACATCGACGGGAGCCTGTGCCAGGGTCTCCTCGTTCGTCGGCGGTGCGGTATCCGCACTGGCGGCCGAGGCGGCGGCCAGCGGGATGGCCATCAGCACGGCGACGGCGCCGGCAGCCAGTCCGGCGTTCAGACGTTTTCTCATGTTGTTTCCTTCTGGGACGTGGGCGACTCAGGAAACGTTATGAGCGCAGGGAGATGCTCAGGGCCCGCTTTCGCGGGGTGCAATGTTGCGTTAACGTCCGTCCCTGCGAGGGATCGCAGCCGCGGCCCGATCAGGTCCAGACGAATCGGAATGCGCCCGTTGCGACGGCGGCGGCGATCGCGACCGCCATGATCACGACGCCGGCGGCGAGCGCGACCGCGTCGCGCGCATGCAGCCGTGACGGTCGCGCCCAGGTGCGTGGGATGCCGGAGCCGAACCCGCGTGCCTCCATCGCCATCGCCAGCTTCGTGCCGCGCCGCACCGCGAACACGAGCAGGACGAACGCCATGGAGAAGAACCGTCGGATGACACCACGATCTCCGACGCCACGCGCACGACGAGCCAGCGCCATCGTGCGCCAGTCGTCGAGGAAGAGTCCCAGCATCCGCGTGCCGGCAAGCACGCCCAAGACGAAGCGGCTCGGCAGGCGCGCGACCTGAGCGAGTGCATCGCCGAGTTCGGTTGGGTCGGTGCGGCCGAACAGGATCACTGTGGGCAGCCCGAGCGCGATGACGCGGATGCCGACAGCGATCGCGAGCGCGATGGAGCCGTCGCTGATGGTGGCGAAACCGAGCGTCCAGTGCACGGTGCCTTCAGGCTCGGCATAGAGCAGCATGCTCAGGCCCGCGATCGGCGCGAAGAACACCAGGGGCAACAGGCGGCGGGCCACCGTGATCGGGCTCAGGCCAGTGAGGGGGATGCAGAGCAGCTGCAGGGCGATGGCGACGACCGCGCTGACCGGATCGATCGACGCGAAGAGCGGGACCGAGAGCAGCACGGCGAGCACGATCTTCGTCACCGGGTTCACCCCGTCGAGCCAGGCGGGCGGCGGTTCGGCGGAGTCGCGCACGCCTGCGGTGGTGTCGAGCGCGCCGGTCACCGTCGATCCGCCTTCCCGTTCGACGCCGCACCCGCAGCGAGCGGCGCCTCGAGCACGATCTGCTGACCGCCGAGATGGCGGACGACTCCCTCATCGTGCGTGACCGCGATCACGGTGCGGCCGGCTGCGATCTCGGCCTGCAGCAGTCCCACCAGCCCGATCCAGCCGCGACGGTCCTGTCCGAAGGTGGGCTCGTCCAGCACGATGACCTCGGGGGCTGCCGCGAGCACGGTGGCCACCGACAGTCGCCGCTTCTGGCCACCGCTGAGCGTGAACGGATTCGCGAGCGCCAGCGACGTCAGCTGCAGACGCTCCAGGAGTGCGTCGACGACCTCATCGATGCGCGCTTCCGACCACCGCAGCGCCCGCGGGCCGATCGCGAGTTCTTCGCGCACTGTTCGTGCGAGGAACTGGTGCTCCGGCTCCTGGAACACCGTGCCGATGCGGGTCAGCAGCTCCTTCGAACTCCATCTGTAGGGCCGTCGTCCCGACCGGCCGACGAGATCGGAGGCCGCGGCCACCTCGCCGCGGAGCTCCGGAATGAGACCTGCGAGCGTCAGCGCGAGGGTCGACTTGCCCGCCCCATTCGGTCCGGTGACGAGCGTGGCCGCGCCGCGGGGTATGCGCACCTCGAGCGAGTCCTGCACGGGGGTGCGTCCATCGCGCGAGATCGACAGTCCGTCGGCAGCCAGCGCCGCGGGCACGGCGGTCGCATCAACGGTCCCGAGTGCGGGAAGGTCGATCCGATGGTGCGGCACCCACACCCCGGCCTCCGCCAGGGCGTCGCCGAGGCGGCCGAACACCTCGTCCGGAGTGCCGTCGGCGAGCACGCCGCCTCCCGCGGCGAGCACGATCACCCGGGTGAGCAGGTCCGTCCACACCTCGGTGCGATGCTCCACGACGACGAGCGTCGCCCCGGTGGCATCCAGCACACGCTCGACGCTGTCTCGCACCTCCTGCACGCCGGCAGGGTCGAGGTTCGCGGTCGGCTCGTCGAGCAGCAGCAGACCGGGACGCATCGCCAGCACGCCGGCCAGTGCCAGCCGCTGCTTCTGTCCCCCGGAGAGGGCTTTGGTGGGCCGGGACTGCGGAACATCGAGCCCGACCGCCCGGAGCGCGTCGGAGACCCGGGCGGGGATGTCTGCGGCCGGCACGCCGAGGTTCTCGCACCCGAACGCGACATCGTCGCCGACTTTCGACAGCACGACGCCCGCCTCCGGATCCTGCAGGACGAGCCCGACCCGACCACGCTGGGACTCGGGCGCGGCGCCGTCGACGAACAGCGACCCCGTGCGCACGCCCTCGTCGGCGTCACCGAGGACGCCGGCGAGGCCCGCCAACAGCGTCGACTTCCCGGCGCCCGACGCCCCGAGCAGAAGCACACGCTCGCCGGGCTCGATCGTGAACGTCAGGTCACTGACAGCGGGCAGCCGCCGCCCGGCATAGCGCCATCCCCACCCGGTCGCGGTCACGCGAACAGGAGCGGGCACGGTCAGACCTCCCGGCGTGCTTCCCTGCCGGCGGCGAACCGGCTCAGCGCCCCAGTCGCGGCGAGTGCACGAACGAGCAACCAGCCGACGACGCCGGCGAGAATCGCGCCGGAGATGACCACCGCGATGAGGTAGATCGTGTTGAACTCCATCGACTTCAGGATGTTCGGCGAAGACCCGTAGAAGAGCTCGAACACCCAGGCCGCGACGGCAGCGCCGATGCCGGCGAGCGCGGCGACCACGACGCCGAACCGACGGTACAGGAACATCGCGAAGATCAGCTCGGCGCCGAGCCCTTGCACGAGACCGGAGAGGACGGTCGACACGCCCCAGACATTGCCGATCAGCATCGAGATGATCGCGGCGACCAGCTCGACGACGAGGGCAGCGCCGGGCTTTCGGATTACGAGCCCGCCGATGACTCCGCCGATGAGCCAGATGCCGACGGCGATCCCGCCGAAACCGGGGGTGACGCCATCCGCCGCGGCGAACCAGGCGCCGCCGACGACATTCCAGCCCCAGAAGAGGAGACCGATCGCGACGCCGAGCACGGCGGCGACGACGATGTCGACGACTCGCCAGCGCATGGTGCGCGACGGCGCGACAGTGCTGTCGCCGATCGATGCGGATGCAGACGTGGTTGTATTCATCAGAACTCCTCCCTGCGCTGGCATGACCCAGATCAGGTTCGACGGTCGAAGCGCGATTCGCTCCCTCTCAGCCCGGCTCGCCGGACTCCCGTGGTTGTACTGACGATCATACCGATCCCGGTCGGAGCGCGGGCGGACCGCTGCGGCTGAGCCCGCATCGCCCACGCACGCGGGCGACACTCGGGATCGCACAGTGCCGGGCGACGCCGATCCTTCGGTGGATTCGGTAGCGTATGCGGGGTGACCCCTCGAGACGCGAGCCCGGATGCGGGCGCGGATGCGGCGCCTGCTTCGGCATCGCACGACGCCTCCGCAGCGACCGCTGTCACGGGAGCCACGGCGCCGACACTCACGACCGGGCCGCGCGTTCGCGATGACCTGAGCACGATAGGCCTCGTATCGGGAGATCCGGGCGAGGTTCACACGCGCGAGGAAGCCAGGTGGGCCGACGAGACCATCGGTGCCACGGCGCTCACCTGGATCGACGTGCCCGGCGTCGCGAGTCGCACCGGAGTCGCAACGTTCGAGGGACGACGTGACGACGAAGACGGGGCGAGCCTGCTGAAGGGGGCACGGCTTCGCAGTGGCTTCACCCGCCCCGGAGTGCTGGTGCCGCTCGGCATCCTCGTGGGCTTCGCCGGCGCCTACAGCGGTGCCACACTGCTCTGGCCCCTTCACGAGGTCGCGCCGACCATCGAGGCGATCGCCTTCGAGACGATCCCGGCACCGGCCGCTGTTGTCACCTGGCCGGCTTCCGGTAGCGCGGCCATCGGCGTCCAGGGATTCGGCAGCATCGCATCCACGACGGAGGCCGCCGGGATCGCCAGCATCACCAAGGTGGTCTCGGTGCTGATGGTGCTCGACCGGCTCCCGCTCGCCGTCGGAGAGCAGGGACCGGAGTACTCGTTCACGCGCCAGGACAGCCAGGACTATTGGGCATATCGCCGCGCGAACCAGTCATCTCTGGATGTGCCGGTCGGTGGCACGCTGACCGAGTACCAGATGCTGCAGGGAACGCTCCTGGGTTCCGCGAACAACTACATCGATCGCCTCGTCAGGGAGATCTGGGGGTCCGAGCGGGCATTCGCCGCCGCAGCGGAGATCTGGTTGCGTGATCGCGGCCTCGAGGGGATCACGGTCGCCACTCCCTCGGGATTCGACGAACGCAACCGGGCCACCCCGGAGGCTTTGGTGATGCTCGCCGAACGCGCGATGCAGAATCCGGTCTTCGCAGAGATCGTCGGCACGGCATCCGTCGACCTCCCCGGCGCCGGCACCGTGAACAACACCAACGGGATGATGGCGGATGCCGGGGTGGTCGGCATCAAGACGGGCACGCTGGAGTTCTGGAACCTGCTCACAGCGAAAGACGTCACCGTCGGCGACACCACCGTCCATCTGTATGCGGCCGTGCTGGGCCAGGATGGCGATGAGGAGCGCCTCGCCGCCACCCGTTCGCTGTTCGCCGAGACCGAGGCCGCCCTTCAGGCGCAACCGCCCGTCGTTCCTGCGGGGACCGTCGTGGGCGAGGTGGAGACGGTCTGGGGCACCAGCGTCGAGATCGTGACGGATGCCGATGCGGATGTCGTGCTCTGGAATTCCAGCAGCGCCGAGGCGACGACCGTGTTCGACCTCGGTGACAGGCGAGAGTCCGGCGACACCGTCGGCACGCTCACGACCGTGGGTCCGCTCAATACCGTCGAGACGGAGCTCACGCTCGCCGATGACGTGCACGGGCCGAGCCCCTGGTGGCGCCTCACGCATCCGCTGGAGCTGTTCGGAATCAGCGAAGACGAAGACTGACACACACGAAGACGCCCCACCCCGCGCGAGCGGGGTGGGCGTCTTCGTGATGGCGCTCAGGCGCGGGGCGCCGCGTCCGGACCCTTGTGAGCAGCGATCGAGGCATCGACCGATTCCGCGGAATCGGCCTGGGTCTCGTCGTCCGCGTCGCCCGTCACGACGACGGGGACGGCTGCGGTGAGGGCCTCCTCGGCGTCGATGTCGGTCGCCGCCTGCTCGAACTGCGACTGGTACAGGCGCCAGTAAGCGCCCTGCGCCGCAATCAGCTCGTCGTGCGTGCCCTTCTCCACGATGTCGCCGTGCTCCATCACCAGGATGAGGTCAGCGTCGCGGATGGTCGACAGACGATGAGCGATGACGAAGGACGTCCGCCCCTGGCGGAGCGCCGCCATCGCGTGCTGCAGCAGCAGCTCGGTACGCGTGTCGACGGCCGACGTCGCCTCATCGAGGATGAGGATCGACGGCTGTGCGACGAACGCGCGCGCGATCGTGATGAGCTGACGTTCACCGGCCGAAACGTTGGACGCATCCTCGTCGAGGACCGTGTCGTAGCCCTCGGGGAGGGCGTGCACGAACCGGTCGACGTAGGTCGCCTTCGCGGCCTCGAGGACTTCGTCATCCGACGCCGTGGAGCGACCGTACCGGATGTTCTCGCGGATGCTGCCGGCGAAGAGCCACGGGTCCTGAAGCACCATGCCGGTGCGGGAGCGCAGCTCATCCCGGGTGATCTCGGCGATGTCCTGACCGTCGAGCAGGATCCGGCCGCCGCTGAGCTCGTAGAAGCGCATGATCAGGTTGACCAGCGTGGTCTTGCCCGCCCCGGTCGGACCGACGATGGCGACGGTCTGCCCCGGCTCGACGCGGAAGGACAGGTCCTGGATGAGCGGTCGCTCCGGCGTGTACGAGAACGTGACGTTCTCGAACTCGATGACGCCCTTGCCGTCGGGAAGTCCTGGAGAGCCGTCGTCATCCGCCTCCTGCTCGTCCTCGTCCAGCAACTGGAAGACACGCTCTGCCGATGCGGTGCCGGACTGGACGACAGCAGCCATTCCACCGAGCTCCGACAGCGGTTGCGTGAACTGCTGCGAGTACTGGATGAACGCCTGCACGTCGCCCAGACGCAGCTGACCGCTCGCGACCATGAGGCCGCCGAGCACCGCGATGCCGACATAGCTGAGACTTCCGACGAACATCATCGCCGGCATGATGATGCCGGAGAGGAACTGCGCCTTGAAGCTCGCCTGGAACAGTTCCTCGTTCTCGACCTGGAACCTCTCCAGCGCATCCTGCTCGCGCCCGAACACCTTCACCAGCGCGTGACCGGAGAACGCCTCTTCGACGCGGGCGTTCAGTCGGCCCACCTTGCGCCACTGGGTGCCGAACGCCTTCTGCGAACGCGGGCCGATGATGCCGAAGATCACACCCATGAGGGGCAGCGTGACCAGAGCCACGAGCGCGAGCTGCCACGAGATCGAGAACATCATGAACAGCACGCCGATCACGGTGAGCACTGCGGTGAGTGCTCCCGAGAGGGACTGCTGCATCGTCTGGGTGATGTTGTCGATGTCGTTGGTGACGCGTGAGATCAGCTCGCCGCGCTGCACCTTGTCGAAGTACGACAGGGGCAGGCGGTTGATCTTCGCCTCGACCGACTCACGCAGGCGCCACATCGTGCGCACCATGATGACGTTGATGACGTATCCCTGGATCCACGTCAGGAAGGCGGCCGCGACGTAGATCGCGAGCACGGCGGCGATGATCCACCGGAGTGCGTCGAAGTCGACGCCGTCACCGACCCGGAAGTCTCCGAGCGCCCCGACCTGGTTGGCGAAGTCGGCCTGACCGGCATCGTCGAGCGCTTCGACCACGACGTCCTGCGGCGTGCCGGCAGGGAAACCGGGGAAGTCACCGTTGGGCTGTCCGAGCTGGACGGAGATGAATCCGCGGTAGACGATGTTCGTCGCCTCGGCGAGCACCTTGGGAGCCGCGACCGTGAGGACGACACCGAGCGCACCGAGCACCGACACGAAGATGAACCACGCCGCCGACGGCTTCAGCAGCCCGATCATGCGCGAGAAGCTCGCACCGAAATTGTCGGCCTTGCCCGGCGCGACGCTGTCCCAGTCGCCGGAGTTCTGGCGGGCCTGCTCGGCGAGCTCGGCCTCGTACTTCTCTTCCTCGGTCAGCTCCGGCTCGACGGTCTCCACCGGCTTCCGGCTTCGACGCGAGCGGGTCTTCGTGTCATCCGAAGGGTTCTTCTCGTTGGCGCTCATGCGTCCACCCCCAGCTGCGATTCGACGATCTCTCGGTAGGTCTCATTCGTCTCGAGCAGCTCCTCATGGGTGCCGACGCCGACCATCGTCCCGCCGTCGAGGACGACGATGCGATCGGCATCCGTGATCGAGGAGACGCGCTGCGCCACGACGATCTTCGTCACGTTCGGTAGCTCGCGCCACAGCGCCTGCCTCAATCTGGCGTCCGTCGTGAGGTCGAGGGCAGAGAACGAGTCGTCGAAGACAAGGACCTGCGGCTGATGCACGATCGCGCGGGCGATCGCCAGCCGCTGGCGTTGCCCGCCCGACACGTTCGTGCCGCCCTGCGCGATGCGCGACTCGAGGCCGTTGGGCATCTCCTCGACGAAGTCGCGCCCCTGCGCGATCTCGAGGGCGTGCCAGAGCTCTTCGTCGGTGGCCTCCTCGCGACCGTAGCGAAGGTTCGACGCCACCGTGCCGGTGAAGAGGAACGGACGCTGCGGCACGAGGCCGATGCTGTCCCAGAGCGCCTCGACGTCGGCGTCGCGGACGTCGACGCCGCCGACGCGGACCGAACCGCCGGAGACGTCGAACAGGCGCGGGATGAGCGAGACGAGCGTCGTCTTGCCGGAACCTGTGGAGCCGACGATCGCGACCGTCTCGCCCGGCTGCGCGGCGAAGCTGATTCCCGTGAGCACCGGAGCGTCAGCACCCGGGTAGGTGAACTCGACGTCATCGAGCGCCACGGCTCCCGGCGTCGGGAACGAGGTGACGCCGTTCTCGGGGCGGATCATCGTGGACTGCGAGTCGAGCACCTCGCCGATGCGCTCGGCCGAGACCGCGGCGCGCGGGATCATCATCGCCATGAAGCTGGCCATGATGACGCCGCCCATGATCTGGCCGATGTACTGCATGAACGCGAACAGGGTGCCGACCTGCACCGTGCCGTTGTTGACCTCGATGCCGCCGAACCAGATCACCGAGACGACGGTGACGTTGAGGATCAGCATGAACAACGGGAACAGCAGCACGAACAGCGAGCCGACCTTGCGGCCCACGATCATGATGTCGGTGTTGGCGCCACGGAACCGCTCTTCTTCGATGCGCTCACGCACGAACGCCCGCACCACGCGCACGCCGGTGAGCTGCTCGCGCATGATGCGGTTCACCGCGTCGAGCTTGCCCTGGTAGCTGCGGAACAGCGGCACCATGCGACCGATGACGAGCGCGGCGAGGATGAGCAGCGCCGGCACCGAGACGGCGATGAGCCAGCTCAGCCCGACGTTCGTCTGCACGGCGAAAATGATGCCGCCGATGGCCAGCAGCGGTGCGGTGACGAGCATGGTGGCGCCCATCATGGCGAGCATCTGCACCTGCTGCACGTCGTTCGTGTTGCGGGTGATCAGCGAGCCTGCACCGAACTGCGACACCTCGCGCTCGGAGAAGCCGCTCACCTTGCTGAACACGTCGCCGCGGATGTCGCGGCCCGCACCCATCGCGGCTCTGGCGGCGAAGTAGGTCGCGATGACGGATGCTGCGATCTGCCCGAGCGACACGGCGAGCATGAACAGACCGGTGTTCCAGATGTAGCCGGTGTCGCCCTGGGCGACGCCCTTGTCGATGATGTCGGCGTTCAGCCGGGGGAGGTAGAGGGCGGCGGCAACGCTGGCGAGCTGGAAGACCAGCACGCCGACCAGCAGCCATCGGTAGCGAGAGAGATAACGGACGAGGATTTTTCCCAGCACAGGCGGACTTCCTTGAGGGGGGGTGGAAGGGCGGATTTCCCGGTGAATGGTTGCCAGGCGGCAATCAGCCACATCACAGGGTGCCACGAAGCGCCGACATTCGTACCGACGATTTATGAACCTTCGCTGACAGCGAACTTTTCCCGCCTCGGCCTGCGGTTTCTGCACTCGGGTGAAGAACTCCGGCGCTTTTCGGCGCGTGGTCGTCCTGAGGGGCCGACGACCGATGTCAGTCAGACAAAGGGTGCTCCCGGCGGAACAGCACGCGGCGACCGGCGTTCGCGAGGGCGTCCTGCTTGCCTCGGCCGTTGAGGTCTGCGGCGAGGAAATGCGATCCGATCGCCAGCGTGAAGGCGAGGATGCTACGAGCCTCGACCTCGTCGGGGTCGCTCACGAACGAGCCGAACTGCTCGCGGAGGAACTCCATCCTGGCGTTGTCGACACGACGCAGACGCGCTCTGACCTCCGCGTCGCGTCGCGCCCAGCCGCGGACGGCGAGGTCGAGGGGCACGAGCTCCTGCGAGAAGGTGAGGGCGCCGGCGTCGTTGATCCTGTCGACGACATCAGCGTCGGGCGATCCGACCTGCGCCAGGACGTCATCCGTGCTCCGCCGCTCCCAGTCGTCGAGCACTTCGGTCAGCAGCTGCTCGCGAGTGCGGAAATGCGCATAGAAGCTCCCCTTGGTCACACCGATGCTCGCCGAGAGGGATTCGACGCGGACGGCTTCGACGCCACCCGCGGCGAGCGCCTCCGCAGCGGCGGACACCCACTGCGATCTCGGAGTTCTCAGCACTGCCGGCATCGTGCCTCCTTCGCCCGGACTTCCGCTTCCATCAAGCATACGCTACCGTATTCATCGAAGCATCCGCTTCCGTATCTTCAATGAGGGAGATCGACGTGAGTCCTACGAGCCCGGTGCTGCGCGCAGTCGCCCTCGCGCAGGGAATGTGGGTCCGGCGTCGCATCGAGCTGCTTCCGGCGGCGGCGGGGCCGATGACCGGCATCGAAGGGAGCGGTCTCGCCTCCCGCGCCCTTGAGATCGGCATTCTGGGCGAATCGACGGCGGCCGGATGCGGTGTCGCCGCGCACCGCGAGGGTTTCGCGGGGGCACTCGCCCGGTCACTGTCGGCGACAGCGGCCGCGCCGGTGCGTTGGCAGGTGGTGGGCCGTCACGGCGCGACGGCCAGCCGCATCCGCCATCGCCTCCTCCCCCGGCTCGACGGCGCGTTCGACCTGGTGGTCGTCCTCGCGGGTGCCAACGACGTACTCTCGCGCCGCAGCGACGAAGAGTGGCGCGACGATCTGACCGCGATCGTCGAGGACTTGCGCGAGCGGAGTCGACATGTGGTCGTCGCCGGAACGCCTCCCTTCGCCACGTTCCCGACGCTGCCGCGGACGCTGGGCCGATACCTCGCCGCTCGCGGTGCCGAACTCGATGAGGTCTCCCGGCAGATCTGCGACGCGACGCCGGGTGCTCGTTTCGCCGAGACCGATGCCGGCCTCGTTGATGCGTCGTTCTTCGCTACGGACGGCTTCCACCCCGGCGCTCACGGCTACGAGCGCTGGGCGGATGCCGTCGCGGACGTCGTGCCCGCGCTGGTGTGACGCGCCGGGCCGTGCCGCATCTCCGCTGCCGTCAGAACAACGGCTGCGCGGGTACGTAGGAGCGTGCCCCCGCCCCCGCATCGGCGTCGAGCTCCGTGATCGTGGCCGGCTGCCAGCGGGGGGCCCGGTCTTTGTCGATCAGCTGCGCGCGGATCCCCTCCGCGAGATCGGGGTGCTTCTCGGCGAACCAGAGCACCCGGCGGTACTCGCCTTCGAGTGCTGCGCGCAATCCCGACATCTCCCGCGCCTCGCGGACCGCGTCGAGGGTGACTGCGAGCCCTGTCGGCGAGAGCTCCTCGAGCAGGTCGGCAGTGCTCGAGGCATCCGTTTCCTCCCGTGCCCTCAGCCGCTCGACGATCTCGCCCACGCTCGGGGCCGAGAAGGCGTCATCGATCCATTCGCGCCCGGCCGGCAGCGTCGACGGCTCCGGAGTCTCGTCGAACAGCAGCACGATCTCGCTCGGTCCGGTCGGATCGGCGCGGAACGCCAGCGCCTCACGGAGCGCGTCGAGTCGATCCGACGGTACGACATGATCGGCGAAGCCCAGGTAGACGGCATCCGCTGCATTCATCGTGCTGCCGGTGAGGCCGAAATACTCCCCCAACCGGCCGGGGGCTCGCCCGAGCAGCCAGGTGCCGCCGACATCGGGCGTGAAACCGATGCGGGTCTCGGGCATGGCGAGCTTCGAACGCTCCGTGACGATGCGGATGGCGGCGTGCCCGGCGAGCCCGATGCCGCCGCCCATCGTGATGCCGTCGGCGAGGGCGACCACCGGTTTCGGGTACTCCGCGATCATCGCATTGAGGGCGTATTCGGCGCGGAAGAACTCCGCGGTGCGCTCCGGGTGCCCCGCCACGATCTGCGCGTGGAGCGTGCGCACATCGCCACCGGCGCACATGCCGCGCTCCCCCGCCCCATCGATGACGACGATCTGGACGTCGGAGTCGTCTCGCCAGGCGTCGAGTGCGCGGGTGAGCATCTCGATCATTCCGAGATCGAGCGCGTTGATCGCCTCCGGGCGGTTGAGCGTGAGGCGTCCGAGGGCTCCTTCGGTACGAGCGAGGACACGGGCAGCGGCGGTCGGATCGGTCACGGGTGCCAGGCTACCCCGATCATCCCGGGCTCCGATCGGGAGCGCGCGGACCGCGAAATGCACGATCCTGGGGCTTTTCCGGCAGGATAGGGAGGAACTGCCCGCTTGCAAGGAGAGGTCGCGGATGCCCGAAGGACAGGTGCTCGAGTTCACGCACGTGACGAAGCGCTTCAGCGAAGTGACCGCAGTTTCCGACTTCTCCGCTCGCATCGAGCCCGGCGTGGTCACCGCCTTCCTCGGGCCGAACGGCGCGGGCAAGACGACGACTCTGCGCATGCTGCTCGGCCAGGTACGGCCCACATCCGGCACCGCGACGATCGGCGGTACCGCATACGCCGAACTCCGCCAGCCGCTGCGGACCATCGGTGCTGTGCTCGAGGAGACGCCGTATCGCCCCCGTCGCACCGCGAACCGTCAACTCACGATCGCCGCGAAAGCGAACGGCATCCCGCTCTCCCGCATCGATGAGGTGCTCACCCTGGTCGGTCTCGACGGCGAAGGCGACACCCGCATCGGCGGGTACTCGCTGGGCATGAGGCAGCGTCTCAGCGTCGCGACGGCGCTGCTGGGCGATCCCGGTGCCCTCGTGTTCGACGAGCCGGCGAACGGGCTCGACCCGGAGGGCATCCGCTGGATGCGCCTGCTCATGCGCCGCCTGGCCGACGAGGGCCGCACGGTGCTGGTCTCATCGCACGTCCTGAGCGAGGTCGAGCAGGTCGCCGATCGGGTCTTGGTGCTGTCGAAGGGGCAGCTGGTGCTTTCCAGCGGCATCGAGGAGCTCGCCGATCCGGCCGCCGGTTCCGTCGTCGTGGACGCCGATGATCGCGCCGCTCTCACGGCCGCTCTGTCTGCCGCCGGCTTCGAGGTGGAAGTGCTGCGTTCGGGCCTCACGGTGCGCGGCGGGGCGGCTCCCACGGTGGGCGCGGTCGCCGCCGCCGCCGGAATCGCCCTGAGCACGCTCGTGCAGCGCGGTCCGACCCTGGAAGACGTCTTCATCGAACTCGTGCGGGGCGGAAAACTCGAAGCCCGGGCGCAGGTGGCAGCCTCCCAGCTCACGCCCGCGCGGTCTGCTGCGCCTCAGGACTCTCAGTCCGAGACCGACGCGACTCCCGGTGCGGCGGCGGTCGCCGCTGCTCCTGCTGTCGCGACCACCGGCATCGCCGACCCGGTGGCTGCGGCCGGTGTCGCTGCCGCGAGCGCGGCAGCGTTGCTCGCGGAGGCCGCTGCAGCCGACGCGGCGCATGCGGACGCCGTCGCTGAGGCGGATGCCGCGGGCGAGGCGGACGCCGGCGCCGAGGCGGATGCCGCGGCTGAGGCGGATGCCGGTGGCGAGGCGGATGCCTTCGCTGAGCCGCATGCCGGTGCCGAGGCGGAAGCTGCGGACGCAGGCTTCGCCGATGCCCAAGGTGCTCACGATGATGTCGTCGGTCCGAGCGATGGCGACGTGTCGGCGAATACCGCCGATGTCGATGCCGATGCCGATGCCGAAGCCGAGTTCGGACTCGCCGAGGGCGACGCACCGGCCGAGGCTGAGGCGCTTGACGACGACGAAGAGGCGCCCGGCGCCGCGGCCCCGTCGTTCGATGACATCCTGTTCGGCGCGTCTCCGGCGGCCGCGACAGCGGCGACGGCGGCATTCTCGCCCGTCGTCGACGCCGAGCCTTCCGACGCCGAGCCTTCCGACGCCGAGCCTTCCGATGCCGAGTCCGACGCAGAGTCCTCCGGCATCGAGATCTTCGCCGAGCTCGGTGAGGGCGAGGGGCCGGAGCAGGCCGGCGATCCCAGTGAGGTCGGCGCGGCCGCGGGTGAGGCCGACTCCCCCGAGGGCGGAACGCCGAGCAGCACGGATGTCGTCGCGTCCGAAGAAGACCCGCGCTCGGCCGGCGTCTCGTCGATGCTCGCAGCCGCGGCTCGCGCGTATTTCGACGAAGAACCCAAGGAATACCCGCTCAACGGAGGTGCGGTCGGCGACGACTCCGCCGGCCGGGATGCCGATCACGCCTCGTCTGGTGCGCACTGGGCGGTGGCGAGCACCGGAGTCATCGACACGGTTCCGGTCGCGTCTGCAGCGCCCGAGACGGGTGCAGCGACCGACGAGCTCAACCACGACGGTGGGGAGCACCACCACCACGAGGGCGAGGCCCACCACGACGGTGGCGAGCACCACGATGGCGGGGAGCACCAGCACCACCAGGGCGAGCCGCACCACGACGGTGGGGAACACCACCACGACGGTGGAGAGCACCAGCACCACGACGGCGAGCATCAGCACCACGACGGTGGAGAGCACCACGACGGTGGGGAGCACCACCACCACGACGGCGAGCACCACCACGGCTGACTGCCGTCCTCGACGTGACGACGCCCTCCCGCACTGTTCCGGTGCCGGAGGGCGTCTTCGTCTCAGGTCGCCGTCAGGCCGGCCGCGGGCGGATCACCGGCCGACGGCTTCCCTTGGTGACGGGAGTCGGTGAGGTGGCGACGATCTCTTCGACGTCAGCCGGTTCTGCCGACACGTCGAGGCGCAGCGCCTGCGTGAGGGACAGCCCATGGCGTGTGGTGAGGATGAGTCGGCCGTAGTCCGGATGGCCCTCGAGGTCGATCACGACACTCGGACGGCGCCGGCGGATCAGCACGAAATCGGCCGGGCCGGCCGTCTTCCAGCTGCCGGCCGCGAGCACGCCCGGGATGTGCGTGCCGGGGTTCGGAACTCCGCGCAGCCAGGTCCACGCGTCGTCGGTGAGCTGAACCTTGGCGATGGTGTCGCGCGCGATACGGAGATTCTGTCTGTGGAACGCGACCGCACGCTCGATCGGCGAGAGGACGATCTCCAGTTGCGACCGGTCCAGCAGCAGCGTCACCATGACACCAGTCTGCCAGCGCGGCCCCGACAGTTGTCCGGAACTTGTTCACAGGAAGGCAACGATCCCACTTCGGGTGTGAGATTCATCGGCCACGTCGTCCTCCCGGTCACTCCCGCGGTGCGGGACCGCTCGGGCTACCGGATCAGGTCGCAGTCGAGGCAGCGGCAGCGGCAGCGGGGAGCGCCGCCTCGATGCGCTGCAGCTCCTCCTCGCCGTGCGCGGCAGTGAGGAACCAGGCCTCGAAGACACTGGGCGGAAGAGCCACGCCCTGCTCACGCATCGAATGGAAGAACGGAGCGTAGCGGAACGAATCCTGGGCCTGAGCCTCGGCGTAGTCTCGCGGTGCGCTCGCGCGGAACGACGGGTTGAACAGGCTGCCGGCCGCGGCGACGGCGTGGGTCACCCCTTCGTCGGCGAGCGCCCGCGTCACCGCGGAAGCCACCCGCGCGGCCGCAGCGTCGACCCTGGCGTACACCTCTCCCGTCGCGAGGCGCAGCGTCGCGAGTCCTGCCGCGACCGACAGTGGGTTCCCCGACAGCGTGCCGGCCTGATAGACCGGTCCGACGGGCGCGAGCAGATCCATGACATCAGCGCGTCCGCCGAGCGCGGCAAGCGGCATCCCCCCGCCGACGACCTTGCCGAAGGTGATGATGTCGGGCATGTACTGCTCGCCACCCTCAGCCTGCAGACCCCAGTACCCCGCCGGATGCACGCGGAACCCCGTGAGCACCTCGTCGAGGATCATCAGGGCACCGTGCGCATGCGCGGTCTCGGCGATGACTTTGTTGAAACCGGGAAGCGGAGCGACGACACCCATGTTCGCGGCGGCGGCCTCGACGATGACGGCTGCGATGCGGTCACCGCGCTCGGCGAACACCGCCTCGAGCGCTGCCGGGTCGTTGTAGCCGATGACGAGCGTCTGCGCCGCGATCGCAGCGGGCACTCCGGCAGAGCCGGGCAGCGCGAGCGTCGCGATCCCCGAGCCGGCCTGGGCCAGCAGCCCGTCGGAGTGGCCGTGATAGTGGCCGGCGAACTTCACCAGCAGGTCCCGACCCGTGGCGCCGCGCGCCAACCGGATCGCCGTCATCGTGGCCTCGGTGCCTGTCGACACTAAGCGAACGCGCTCGACAGGCCGAGCATCGCCGACCCGTACCCGTGCGGCGATCACCTCCGCGAGTTCCACCTCGCCCTCGGTCGGCGCTCCGAAGGAGAGCCCGCGTGCCGCTGCTTCCTGCACGGCAGCGACGATCTCGGGGTGCGCATGGCCGAGAAGCGCCGGACCCCACGAAGCGACGAGATCGACGTACTCGGTGCCGGCGGCATCCGTCACCGTCGCCCCCTTCGCCGACGCGAGGAACCGTGGCGTCCCGCCGACCGAGCCGTATGCGCGCACCGGCGAGTTGACTCCGCCCGGGATCACCGCGCGCGCGGCGGAGAACAGGTCGTCGTTGCGGTCGTTCATGGATGCTCCTCCATCAGTGCCTTCGGCGCGATGATCTCCAGCGCGGCTGCTGACCGCGCGGTGGTCAATCGCGAAGCCAGCGCGCGGCCTCGGTCGCCCAGTACGTCAGCACCGCGTCGGCACCCGCGCGCCGGATCGACAGCAGCGACTCCTGCACCGCCGCACGGCGGTCGATCCAGCCGTTCGCCGCAGCCGCCTCCACCATCGCGTACTCGCCGGACACCTGGTACGCCCACACCGGGACGCTGACGGTGTCGCGCACCTCACGCAGCACGTCCAGGAACGCCATCGCCGGCTTCACCATCACGATGTCGGCGCCTTCCGCCTCGTCGACGACGGCCTCACGGATGCCCTCACGCCGGTTGCCGGGGTCGAGCTGGTACGTTCGGCGGTCACCCGTGAGCTGCGAATCGACTGCCTCGCGGAAGGGTCCGTAGAAGGCGCTGGCGTACTTCGCGGCGTACGCCAGCAGCAGGGTCTGCGTGAAGCCCTCGGCGTCGAGCGCTGCCCGGACCGCCGCCACCTGGCCGTCCATCATCCCGGAGAGCCCGAGCAGGTGCGAACCGGCGCGCGCCTGCGCGAGCGCCATCGACACGTATCGCTCCAGCGTGGCGTCGTTGTCGACCGAGCCGTCAGCACCGAGGACTCCGCAGTGGCCGTGGTCGGTGAACTCGTCCAGGCACAGGTCGGTCTGCACGACCAGTGCGTCGCCGGCCTCGGCCGCGACCACCGAGGTGGCGATGTTCAGGATGCCGGCGGGGTCATCCGCTCCCGAGCCGGTGGCATCGCGAACGGCCGGCACGCCGAAGAGCATCACGCCTCCGACGCCGGCCTCCGCCGCCTCCGCCACCGCACTGGGCAGCGAGTCCAGTGAGTGCTGGACGACGCCCGGCATCGAGCTGATCGGAAGCGGTTCGGTCAGCCCTTCGCGCACGAACAGCGGCAGCACGAGCTGCTGGGGAAGAATCGTCGTCTCGCGGACCATGCCGCGAACCGCCGGCGACTGGCGAAGGCGGCGCATCCGCACGTCGGGGAATCCGCTCACGGCGCGAACTCGTCGGCTGCGTGCGGAAGGGTGAACTGTGAGACCGCGTCGATGAGTGCATCCACGGTCTGCCGGTCGGCGACGACCGAGATGGGCAGCCCCGCCTTGCGGGCGTCGCTCGCGGTGCGCGGGCCGATCGCCGCGAGCAGTGTCGTGTCCGGGATGTCGGGGAACTGCTCCCGCACCTGTTCGGCGACCGATCCGCTGGTGATGAGGATGGCGTTGATGCGACCGTTCTCGACATCGCGCTTGATGCGCTCGGTGACAGGGACCCCGACGGTCCGGTAGGCGACGACGCTCTGGACGTCGTGGCCGGCGGCGATCAGCGACTCCGTCAGCACCGGCTTCGCGATCTCGCTGCGAAGCGTCAGGATCCGGCGGGGCTCTGCCTCGAGGGCGATGAGCTGCTCTGCCATCCCCTCGGCCGAGTTGTCCTTCTCGGGCATCAGGTCGACCTCGTAGCCGACGGCCTGGAGGGCCGCGGCCGTCGTCTCCCCCACTGCGGCGACACGGGTCGTCTTCGGCACCACCGCGCGGTGCGCGAAGAGCACGTCGACCGTGGTCGCGCTGGTGATCGTGAGCCAGTCGAACGCTCCGGCGGCGAGCTGCTCGAGCGCGTGATCGAGGGCGGCCTGATCCGTCGTCGGCGCGAAGTTGATCAGCGGTGCAACGACCGGAGTCGCACCCTGGGCTCGAAGACTGGCGGCGACGCCGTCGCCCCACGGCCCGCCGCGGGGCACGAGTACGCGCCAGCCGTCCAGCGGTCGATCTTGCTTCGAATCGGGTGTGGTCATGAAGAAGGCTCTCGGGAGACGAGGCCGGCCGCCCCTTGTTCGAGCAGCCGACGGGCAACAGTCAACCCGAACAGGCGAGCTGCCTGCATCGGGTCTGCACCATCGGCAGCATCCGCTCCATTGCCACTGCCGTTCCGACGAATATACTCCCCGTTCAGGTCGTCCGTGACGTCGAGCCCGATCCTGCGCCCTCCATCCGGTGAATACACCACCGTCCTGACGCGGACGGAAGCGCCGTCGACCACGGCATGCGCGGCCATCGGAGCCTCGCATCCGGCATCCAGCCCTTCGAGGATCGCGCGCTCGACGGTGATCGCCAGCCGGGTCTGCTCGTCATCAAGCGCGGCGAGCGCGGCCAGCAGCTCGGACGGAGCGTTCGTCGTGGTCTCCACGGCGAGCGAGCCCTGGCCGGGCGCGGTCGGCCATTCGGCGAGACCGAGCTCTTCCCGCCGCAGAGTCGTGTCCGACCCGAGGCGCGACAGCCCGGCGGCCGCGAGGATGACGGCATCCAGTTCGCCGTCCGCGACCCTGGCGAGGCGTGAGTCGACATTCCCGCGGATGTCGACGACAGCGGCGTGCGGGGCTCTGCGGTTCACCTGGGCGATGCGCCGTGGTGATCCGGTGCCCACGGTGCTGCCGCGCCGCAGATCGTGCAGCGGCGTGCCGTCACGGGTGAGCACCACGTCACGGGCATCCTCCCTGACAGGCGTCGCCGCGATCATCAGTCCGTCCGGTATCGCCGTCGGCAGGTCCTTGAGAGAGTGCACGAGGATGTCGCATTCGCCGGCGACGAGGGCTTCGCGCAATCGGGTCGCGAAGATTCCCTGCCCGCCGATCTCGGAGAGCGAGGCACGATTCGTGTCGCCCTCAGAGACGATCGGGACGAGTTCGACCGGGTGGCCCGCGACCTTCTCGAGTGCCGCGGCGACGTGGCCGGACTGCGCCTGCGCGAGCGCGCTGCGACGCGTACCGAGGCGGATGGGTCGCTCTCCTGTGAAGGTGTCCATCACGTCTACTGGAGCACGTCCGCGATCTCGTCGAAGCGAAGGCGGCGGCCGGTGTAGAACGGCACCTCTTCCTTCACGAAGAGCCGGGCATCGGTGTAGCGCAGGTCGCGCATCAGATCGACGAGCTCGGTGACGTCATCGGCCTCCAGCGGGAGGAGCCATTCATAGTCGCCGAGGGCGAACGCCGCGACGGTGTTGGCGATGACGCCGGTGAAGGCGGCGCCCTTGCGACCGTGGTCGGCGAGCATCTTCCGGCGGTCCTCCTCCGGAGCGAGGTACCACTCGGGCGTGCGCACGAACGGATAGAGGCAGAGCCACTGCTTCGGCTCGACTCCGCGGAGGAACCCGGGAACGTGCGCCCTGTTGAACTCCGCATCGCGGTGCACGCCCATGACGTTCCACACCGGCAGCAGGGACCGCAGCAGTTCCGTGCGGCGCAGACGGCGAAGCGCCTGCTGGAGCTCCTCGGCGGTATCGCCGTGCAGCCAGACCATCAGGTCGGCGTCGGCCTTCAGCCCGGAAACGTCGTAGAAGCCGCGGACGGTGACGCCCGAATCCTCGATGTGGGAGACGATCGTCTCGAGCTCGGTCGCGTCAGTCTCGGTGACCGGGGTGTCCGGGTGGCGTCGCCACACGGCCCAGAGTGCGAAGCCGGACGGGTTCTCTTGACGCTCTTCGGACATGCTTCCAGTCTGCCTTCTTTACGAGAGGCCGGCGAACGACTGCCGTGGCCGGCGCGCAGCGGGCTGCCGCGAGGCCGGAATCGCGTCGGTCAGCGCGCCACGGCCCGGGCGATCGCCCAGACGGCCGCGCCGATGAGGGCGGCGATGCCCGTGGCTGCGGCGATGGCGCCCGCCGGGTTCCGGTCGGCGAACCGACGTGCCTTCGCTGCGCCACGCTGAGACGCCTGCTCGATGCGCCGAGGCAGGTTGCCCTTGACCTCGATGGCTGCCAGAGCTGCCTTGAGCTCGGCACGCGCCGAAGCGACAGGGTCGACGATTCCGGCAGGGACGACAGTGCGGGGGAGGTTGTCAGAGTCGGTCATCGCCAGCGTCCTTCACGAGTCGGATGTCTTCTGCCACGGCCTGCGCCGGGTTCCGCCGAGCGAGCACCTTGCGGAATTTCAGGATGCCGAACACCGCGAACAGGAGCACCGCGAGGAGGAGGATGCCGAGCACCGCGAGTGCGGAGAGCCACACCGGCCACCATGACGACAGGCCCGCGATCGCGAAGACGAGGATCACGGGGACCGCCCAGAACAGGAAGAACAGGGCGATCAGGAACCAGACGGAGCCGATGCCGGCATCCTTCGCGGTGCGCGATACCCACTTCTTCGCGGCATCGACCTCCGCCTTGACGAGGTTGGTGACGAGCTCAGGCAGATCGCCGAGCAGCGTCAGGAGACTGTCGTCAGCCCTGTCGCGTTTTCCCCACTGCATCTCAGCTGCCGCTCTTCGCGGACCCTGAGCCTGTCGAGGAGTTGTTCTGGGTCGCGGAGGTCGACGAGGAACCCGATGACGTGTTCGACGAGGAGTTCTTCGCGTCGGACTTCTTCTTGCCCTCGTCGGCGATGTCCTCGACGGCGTCGCCGACGTCAGCTGCCGCCTTCTTGCCGCTGGCGAGGGCCGAGTCGACCTTCTGGCCGGGAGTGCCGGAGCCACTCACCGACTGCACGACCTTGACCGCGCCGTTCCAGAGCGCGCCGGGAACGGCGCCGGCCTGCGACTTCGCGAAGTCCTTGACCTTGTCGACCTGGTCCTGCACTTCGTCGCGCTCCCAGACCTTGAGCCACTGCGACCTGATCTGCTCGAAGCGCTCGCGTCCGGCACGGGTGCCGAGGACGTAGCCTGCGCCGAGTCCGACGATGAGCCCGATCTTTCCCTTCATGGGGATCTCCTCACGTATTGTTCCGGTCGAGCCGCGGGCGAAGAACCCGTCGGCCAGGTACCCAGCGTAGCCCTGTATGCCGAAATCGGCATTGATTACCCCGAGGGGTTGACAGGCGCGCGAAGACTACTCCCAGATCAGCGTCCGCCGCAGCCGGTCGGCCTCGTCTCTGGCGTCAGGAATGACCTGCGCGAGGCCCGTCCCGGACAGCCACGCCCCGACGGCGGCGAGCCCGGCGACCGCCTGCACCGCGGCGCGCGCCGAGGTCCTCCGCTCGCCCGCTCCGATGATCGACGCGGGCTGCGACTGCACGTAGCGGGAGCGGTGCGACGCGAGCAGAGCCGAACCCGGAAGAGGCACCCCGAGCAGAGCGGATGCCTCCGCCAGCGCCAGTTGCGCTGCGGCTTCGTCATCGAGTGCGGCGGTGGCGGGAGCTTCGCCCTGCGCGCCGAAGGAGACCCGCACCAGGTGACGGTCTCCCGCGGCTTCACGCAGCCACCGCCACTTCGCCGTGGAATGCGTGAGCGCCTTGGCGGTGTGGGACCCGGGCACGGTGAGGACTCCGGTGCCACGCGGTGCGGTGTCGAGTACGCGGGCGTCGAGCAACAGCGTGACGATCTCGATCTCGGGAGCGTCCGCTTCGGCCGCCGATTCCCGAAGCTTCGGAACCGCCGCGTCGAGCAGCCGCCGCGCCGCGGCCTCGTCCGTCGCGACGATGAGAGCGTCGGCGACCAGCTCATCGACCGGCGGCGTGGCGTCAGGGGGCGCCGGGTCGTTCGCCTCCGGGTCCGCGCCGGGCACGGCATCCCGTGCCGTCTCCGTCTCAAGCCGCCATGATCCACCGGTGTCCGACACGGAAAGCGCGCGCGTGCGCGTGCGCACCACCGCCCCGAGACGGACCAGGTCGGCCTCGAGCGCGTCGACGAGCACGGTCATGCCGCCGACGATGCCCTCGACGGCCGCACCCGGAGCCTTCGCGGCAGTGCCGGGATTCTGCGACGCACGGGCCGCGCTTTCGTCACGCAGCGCCTGCACCGCCCCGGTCAGAGATCCGACCCGCGTGAGGGCGGCGTTGAGACCGGGAGCGGCGATGTCGACGTCGACGTCTTCGGGCGATGCCGAGTAGACGCCTGTGGTCACCGGTGCGACGAGGCGGTCTCGCACCTTCCTTCCCATCCGCGATGCGACAAGGCGGCCGAGGCTGTGCTGGTGGCCGATGGTGAGAGGCGGGCGGACGCGGTCGAGGTAGGCGCGCCATGCACCGGACCACCCGATGACGCGGCGAACGTCTTCCTGAAACGGGTTGGCGGGGATTCCGAGGATGCCGCCGACAGGAAGGGGGGCCGCCCCCACCCCGGGGATGCCGGCAAGCCAGGCGCCACCGGCGGCGGGTGCCTCGACGCGGTCCGAGAGTCCGAGCTCGTCGAGGAGTGCGCGCACGTGCCCTCCCCTCGTCGCGAAACTCTCCGCGCCGGCATCCACTCTCACGCCATCGAGCTCGGCTGCTCTGATGGATCCCCCCAGCGCGTCCGATCCTTCGAGGAGGGTGACCTGCATGCCGACCTTCGCGCACTCCCGTGCCGCGATGAGCCCGCCGATCCCTCCGCCGATGACGACGACGTGGGTGGCGGCCGCACGAGCGGCGAGTTCGGCGTGCTCTGCGGTCATACCGTCGATTCTTCCACCGGCGAGGTCAGGCCTCGACCGACGGGGCGTCCTCCCGAGCAGAACCGCGTTTGCGGACTTCGCGGAGGATGATCTGCTCGGGGCAGACCGTGGAGAGGAAGTCCCCCACCGACAGCGCGAGGCGGTCCCCCACCAGGGAATACAGAATGCGGTTGGCGTCGCGTCGCTCGGTGACGAGCCCGGCGTGCCGCAGCACGCTCAGGTGCCGGGAGATTGTGGGCCCCGTCGCCTGGAATCGCGAGGCGATCTCTCCGGCCGCGAGTTCGCCGTCTTTCAGATCCTGCAGGATCTGCCGTCTGGTCGGGTGAGCCAGCGCGGTGAAGACGTCGGTTGCACTGTCTGCCATGGTTGCAATATAGCATTCTTGCTAGATAGTGTTTAGCTGCAGCGCTAAGAAGCGAAGGAGCGGAACATGAGAATCGCCATCACGGGCGGCACCGGGTTCGTCGGGAGGCACCTCGCCGAACGCCTGGGCCCCGGTCGAGCGGTGCCTGTCTCGCGCAGTACGGGAGTGTCCATCACCGACGTCGACGCGCTCACGGTCGCATTCGAGGGGTGCGATGCCGTCGCGCACTGCGCTGGCATCAACCGCGAGATCGGCGATCAGACGTTCCAGCGCGTGCATGTCGAAGGCACGCGCGCGGTCGTCGAGGCCGCCCGCCGAGCCGGTGTGACACGGATCGTCATGGTGAGCTTTCTTCGCGCCCGCCCCGACTGCGGATCCGGGTACCACGAGTCGAAATGGGCCGCCGAGGAGCTCGTGCGTCATTCCGGGATCGAGCATACGATCCTGAAGTCCGGCATGATCTACGGACCTGGCGACCACATGGTCGACCACGTCACCAAGGCGGTGCGCACGCTCCCGGTGTTCGCAACAGTGGGGTACCGCGAGCGCACAGCGCGACCGGTACCCGTCGATGATGCCGTCGACGTGCTGATCGCCGCCCTCGAGGGCCGGATCCCGGATCCGACGGTCGCTGTGATGGGCGCCGATGAGGTGACTCTCGGCGAAGCGATCCGGCGCATCGCGCGCGTCGCCGGACGACGGCCCGCGTTCATCCCGGTGCCCACGTGGACCATTCGAGTTCTCGCCCAGTTGACCGAGTGGACGATGGTGGTGCCCCTCGTGGCCAAGGCGCAGGCGAGGATGCTGGCCGAGGGCGTGAGCGAGCCGGCACCATACGCCCCGGAGCCTCCCGCAGACATCCGGCCTTCACGGTCGTTCAGCGACGAGCGCATCCGCGCAGCTCTTCCGGCGGGCGGCTTCGGACTCGACGATCTGCGGCTCGTGCGGTGGTTGCGCGGCAGGAGGTCGGCGCGCTCCTGACCCTCAGCCTGCGTGCACCAGCTCGACGATGCGGGTGAGCTGGTCGGGGTCGGTCTCCGGCGGCACGCCGTGGCCGAGGTTGACGATGTGCGCGCGGGCGGCGCGGCCGCGAGCGAGCACGTCCTGCACATGTGCCTCCAGCACCGGCCACGGCGCCGCCAGCAGCGCCGGGTCGATGTTGCCCTGCAGCGTCACATCAGGGCCGAGGATCGCCGCTGCCTCGTCGAGCGTCTGGCGCCAGTCGACACCGACGCCGTCGGCGATGCCGCCCAGGCGCATATCCGACAGGAACGGACCGGTGCCGACGCCGAAGTGGATCGTCGGGATGCCGATGCCTTCGAGCGCGGCGCGGGAGTGCGGGGCGACGAACGCGCGATAGTCGGCGGGGCTGAGGGACCCTGCCCACGAGTCGAAGAGCTGAACGACGGAGGCGCCGGCATCGCGCTGAGCCTCGAGGAAGCGGCGCGAGATCCGCGCGAGCCACCCCGCCAGGCGGTTCCAGGAATCGGGGTCGGCATGCATCATCGCCCTGGCGCGCATGTGCTCCTTCGAGGGGCCGCCCTCGACCAGGTAGGCGGCGAGGGTGAACGGAGCGCCGGCGAAGCCGATCAGCGGGGTGTCGCCGAGCTCGGCCGTCACCAGACGCACGGCCTCCGCGATCGCCGTCGCGTCAAGCCCTTCCGGGTCGATGGCGGTGATCCTGTCGACGTCTGCCGCGGTGCGCACCGGATTCGCGAAGACCGGACCGCGGCCCGGTTCGATCTCCACCTCGACACCGGCCAGACGCAGCGGGATGACGATGTCACTGAAGAACACGGCCGCGTCCACGCCGTGACGACGCACCGGCTGCAGCGTGATCTCGGCGGCGAGGTCGGGCGTCAGGCAGGCATCCAGCATCCGCGTACCCACTCGCAGCTCGCGGTACTCGGGAAGCGAGCGACCCGCCTGGCGCATGAACCAGACCGGGGTGCGGGAGGGGCGGTCGCCGGCGAGGGCGAGCAGCAGCGGAGCGTCGGAGAGGGGCATGGGTCCATCTTTCCACCCCGGTGCTATGCGCCCGCTGCGCTCCGACCGACCACACCGGCGGCTCCGGTACAATCGAGATGTGCTGCTCTGCGTGACGGCGAGTCACAAGACCGCCCCCTTCGATCTGCTCGAACGCCTGAGCCGCACCCCCGACGACGTCGCTCCGACCCTGGTGAGCATGGCGTCCTGCGTCCAGGGTGCGGTCGTCTTGGCGACCTGCAACCGTTTCGAGGCGTACCTCGAGATGGACGAGCCGGTCACCGCCGCGGGCGCCATCGGCGTCGAGGCCGTGCTCGAGGCCGTCGAGGCCGCCACCGG